>NZ_BCVX01000034.1 GCF_001591965.1 Lysinibacillus odysseyi 34hs-1 = NBRC 100172 | reverse complement strand
TGGAGCGGGTGATGAGAATCGAACTCACGACATCAGCTTGGAAGGCTGAGGTTTTACCATTAAACTACACCCGCATATTTTTATATGGCGCGCCCGACAGGAGTCGAACCCATAACCTTCTGATCCGTAGTCAGACGCTCTATCCAATTGAGCTACGGGCGCATTTTCATTATTATTTATAGCTGTTTGGTGCGGCCGAGAAGACTCGAACTTCCACGGGGTTGCCCCCACTAGGCCCTCAACCTAGCGCGTCTGCCATTCCGCCACGACCGCATTCTACCTCAACTACGACTCTTCCTATTATACATAGGCTTCTTTGTGTTGTCAAGATAAAAAATGGTGAGCCATGAAGGACTCGAACCTTCGACCCTCTGATTAAAAGTCAGATGCTCTACCAACTGAGCTAATGGCTCGAAAATGGCTGGGGTACTAGGATTCGAACCTAGGCATGACGGAATCAAAATCCGTTGCCTTACCGCTTGGCTATACCCCAACGAATGGCGGTCCCGACCGGGATCGAACCGGCGATCTCCTGCGTGACAGGCAGGCATGTTAACCGCTACACCACGGGACCAAATTATTTTTATTTTACAAAACGCTATAAAAA
>NZ_BCVX01000033.1 GCF_001591965.1 Lysinibacillus odysseyi 34hs-1 = NBRC 100172 | reverse complement strand
TGAAGATTCAATAGGTTGTATGCATGGTTCATCCGAACCGGATTTGAGAAACTGGAAATCGCCACCCCCCCAGTTCACTCAAGGAGCCCGGCCGGATGAACACCCATAAGCATGCCCGATTGACCTTCCTACGTCGACTCGAAATGGTCCAGCAATTGATCGCCCATCAAGTTTGTGTGCCTGAAGCGGCCCGCGCCTATGGGGTCACCGCGCCGACTGTGCGCAAATGGCTGGGCCGCTTCCTGGCTCAGGGCCAGGCGGGCTTGGCCGATGCGTCCTCGCGCCCGACGGTCTCGCCCCGAGCGATTGCGCCGGCCAAGGCGCTGGCTATCGTGGAGCTGCGCCGCAAGCGGCTGACCCAAGCGCGCATCGCCCAGGCGCTGGGCGTGTCAGCCAGCACCGTCAGCCGCGTCCTGGCCCGCGCCGGTCTGTCGCACCTGGCCGACCTGGAGCCGGCCGAGCCGGTGGTGCGCTACGAGCATCAGGCCCCCGGCGATCTGCTGCACATCGACATCAAGAAGCTGGGACGTATCCAGCGCCCTGGCCACCGGGTCACGGGCAACCGACGCGATACCGTTGAGGGGGCCGGCTGGGACTTCGTCTTCGTGGCCATCGATGACCACGCCCGCGTGGCCTTCACCGACATCCACCCCGACGAGCGCTTCCCCAGCGCCGTCCAGTTCCTCAAGGACGCAGTGGCCTACTACCAGCGCCTGGGCGTGACCATCCAGCGCTTGCTCACCGACAATGGCTCGGCCTTTCGCAGCCGCGCCTTCGCCGCGCTGTGCCATGAGCTGGGCATCAAGCACCGCTTTACCCGACCTTACCGCCCACAGACCAATGGCAAGGCCGAACGCTTCATCCAGTCGGCCTTGCGTGAGTGGGCTTACGCTCACACCTACCAGAACTCCCAACACCGAGCCGATGCCATGAAATCCTGGCTACACCACTACAACTGGCATCGACCCCACCAAGGCATCGGGCGCGCTGTACCCATCTCCAGACTCAACCTGGACGAATACAACCTATTGACAGTTCACAGCTAGCTG
>NZ_BCVX01000032.1 GCF_001591965.1 Lysinibacillus odysseyi 34hs-1 = NBRC 100172 | reverse complement strand
GCCACAATCGCCATTGTTATAAGTAGAATTCATGAAATTAAAAAATTGGCAGGGGCAGTAGGAATCGAACCCACACCAAAGGTTTTGGAGACCTCTATTCTACCGTTGAACTATGCCCCTATAAAGATGGTGGAGGGGGACGGATTCGAACCGCCGAACCCTAAGGAGCGGATTTACAGTCCGCCGCGTTTAGCCACTTCGCTACCCCTCCAAAATGGTGCCGGCGATAGGAGTCGAACCCACGACCTACTGATTACAAGTCAGTTGCTCTACCAACTGAGCTACACCGGCATTTTGGAAATATGGTGGGTCAGGACGGAATCGAACCGCCGACACTTAGAGCTTCAATCTAATGCTCTACCAACTGAGCTACTGACCCATATTTTATAAAATAATGGCGGTCCCGACCGGGATCGAACCGGCGATCTCCTGCGTGACAGGCAGGCATGTTAACCGCTACACCACGGGACCATTTGGTTGCGGGGACAGGATTTGAACCTGTGACCTTCGGGTTATGAGCCCGACGAGCTACCGAACTGCTCCACCCCGCGATAATGTTATTTAGAATGGTGGAGGATGACGGGCTCGAACCGCCGACCCCCTGCTTGTAAGGCAGGTGCTCTCCCAGCTGAGCTAATCCTCCATCTGGTATTTCTTATGAATTCTAATAAGTGGTGACCCGTACGGGATTCGAACCCGTGTTACCGCCGTGAAAGGGCGGTGTCTTAACCACTTGACCAACGGGCCAATGTAAATCATCTGGCGGAGAGTAAGGGATTTGAACCCTTGAGACAGTGTTAACCGCCTACACGATTTCCAATCGTGCTCCTTCGGCCTCTCGGACAACTCTCCAAGAAGAATGGCTCCGAAGGTAGGACTCGAACCTACGACCAACCGGTTAACAGCCGGTTGCTCTACCACTGAGCTACTTCGGAATATTATTATTGGTAAGCCTAGCGATGTCCTACTCTCACAGGGGGAAGCCCCCAACTACCATCGGCGCTAGAGAGCTTAACTTCCGTGTTCGGTATGGGAACGGGTGTGACCTCTCTGCCATCATCACTAGACTCTTAAAAGACAAGATTTATTATAGCATGTTCTATGCTAATTTCAAGTGTTTTTTATAAAAATCCACACTTTTCTT
>NZ_BCVX01000031.1 GCF_001591965.1 Lysinibacillus odysseyi 34hs-1 = NBRC 100172 | reverse complement strand
CACTGACCTAAATAAATGAGACAATTTAAAAACACCTTACGTTGAAAACGGGTATTGAATACCAGGAAATCAATGTGGAGGTGTTTTTTTATGGGCACAAGAGTAAGTTATCCGGCTGAAGTTAAAATGAAAGCAATCGAAATGAGACTAGCAGGCATTTCGGTTAAACAGGTAATGGAGGAATTGAATATCAAAAATAAAACACAATTAATGACTTGGATGAAATGGTACAAAAACGGAGAAATGCATCGTTTCCATCAACCAGTAGGTAAGCAATATACCTTCGGTAAAGGGCCAGAATATGATTCAGAAGAAGCGCGACTACAAGTTGAGAACCGCTATTTGAAACAACAGATTGAAGTATTAAAAAAGTACGCCGAATTGGAGAGGAAGTGGTTGGGAAAATCATTGTAGAATTAGTAGATGAATTGAAGGAGATCATGCCGATTCAAACAGTGTGTGCGCATTTAGGTGTAGCCCGTTCCTCCTATTACCGCTGGAGAAAAGAGGCACAGTGCCTTTCCAAGAAGAATGAACGTGACCAAGCAATTGGGAAGGTGTGCGCCGAGCATAAATTCCGATATGGCTATCGTAAAATCGCAGCACTATTCCCAGGAATCAGTGAAAAAACAGTCCAACGCATCATGCAAAAATACGGTTGGTCTTGCCGGGTAAAAGTAAAAAAGAGAAAGCGAACTGGGCAGCCAACGCATGTGGCTGAAAATCAATTAGCACGCGCCTTTGGCGCATCGAAGTCATGTCAGAAACTCGTGACAGATATTACGTACTTGCCTTTTGGTCAATCTATGATGTATCTTTCAAGCATAATGGATCTTTATAATGGTGAAATCATTGCCTATACGATTGGATCTGTCCAAGATGTTACCCTTGTATTAGATACACTTCAACAGCTAGATAACTTGTCAAAAGATTGTTTATTGCATAGTGACCAAGGATCTGTCTATACATCCTATGCCTATCAGAAAGCCGTAAAAGAAAAAGGAATTACCATGAGCATGTCCCGTAAGGGCACGCCCGCTGATAATTCCCCGATCGAAACGTTTCACTCCTCGCTAAAGTCAGAAACGTTCTATCTCGACGACATTTACAGTACGACAAATGCGCACGTAAAACAAATCGTCGAAACCTATATTACCTATTATAACAATATCCGGATTCAAACGAAATTAAACAACCAGTCGCCGGTAAAATACCGCCAACTGGCAGTTTAATAAGGTGTTTTCTTACTGTCTCAAAAACGACACTCAGTG
>NZ_BCVX01000030.1 GCF_001591965.1 Lysinibacillus odysseyi 34hs-1 = NBRC 100172 | reverse complement strand
TTTAGCCCCGATACATTTTCGGCGCAGCGTCACTCGACCAGTGAGCTATTACGCACTCTTTAAATGATGGCTGCTTCTAAGCCAACATCCTGGTTGTCTAAGCAACGCCACATCCTTTTCCACTTAACGATTACTTTGGGACCTTAGCTGGTGGTCTGGGCTGTTTCCCTTTTGACTACGGATCTTATCACTCGCAGTCTGACTCCCGTGCATAAATATCCGGCATTCGGAGTTTGTCTGAATTCGGTAAAGCGAGATGCCCCCCTAGTCCAAACAGTGCTCTACCTCCGGTATTCTTAATCACGAGGCTAGCCCTAAAGCTATTTCGGAGAGAACCAGCTATCTCCAAGTTCGATTGGAATTTCTCCGCTACCCACACCTCATCCCCGCACTTTTCAACGTGCGTGGGTTCGGGCCTCCAGTAAGTGTTACCTCACCTTCACCCTGGACATGGGTAGATCACCTGGTTTCGGGTCTACGACCACGTACTATTTCGCCCTATTCAGACTCGCTTTCGCTGCGGCTCCGTCTTCTCAACTTAACCTCGCACGTAATCGTAACTCGCCGGTTCATTCTACAAAAGGCACGCTATCACCCATTAACGGGCTCTAACTACTTGTAGGCACACGGTTTCAGGTTCTATTTCACTCCCCTCCCGGGGTGCTTTTCACCTTTCCCTCACGGTACTGGTTCACTATCGGTCACTAGGTAGTATTTAGCCTTGGGAGATGGTCCTCCCGGATTCCGACGGAATTTCACGTGTTCCGCCGTACTCAGGATCCACTCAGGAGGGAATAACTTTTTAGCTACAGGGCTTTTACCTGCTCTGGCGGACCTTTCCAAGTCGCTTCGCCTAAATCATTCCTTTGTAACTCCGTATAGAGTGTCCTACAACCCCAAGAGGCAAGCCTCTTGGTTTGGGCTCTTCCCGTTTCGCTCGCCGCTACTCAGGGAATCGAATTTTCTTTCTCTTCCTCCAGGTACTTAGATGTTTCAGTTCCCTGGGTCTGTCTCTAACGCGCTATGAATTCACGCGAAAGTACTGCGCCATTAAACGCAGTGGGTTCCCCCATTCGGAAATCCCCGGATCAAAGCTTACTTACAGCTCCCCGAGGCATATCGGTGTTAGTGCCGTCCTTCATCGACTCCTAGTGCCAAGGCATCCACCGTGCGCCCTTATTAACTTAACCAATAAGTTAACGCTAACTCAAAAGAGTTAGACTTTTAGTTCACACGTCAATTGCTTGACTTGTTTGACTCTTATCTATTAAAAGATAGAAATTTGTGTTTGCTTTCAATGTCGTTTTATCCAGTTTTCAAA
>NZ_BCVX01000029.1 GCF_001591965.1 Lysinibacillus odysseyi 34hs-1 = NBRC 100172 | reverse complement strand
GCAAAAAGTCGCTGCTAACTTTGTTAGTAGTGGCTTTTTTTATTTTTTGGTTCTTTTCAACAATTATACAGAGACATACAAGGCGTTAGTTTTTCGTTAAGAGCTAATGCCTTTTAGTTATTTATCATTTTTTCTTTATTAAACTATTTATTGAATAGAGGGATAAAGGCAAGAAGGAAACATAACTCTTCAAATGTAGTATTGTGTCTGACTTTATCTCGGATTGAAGAAAGAAAAAACAACCTTCTTACGGAAGTAAAATTATTACCTTTTATAATGTTAGTAAATATATTTATTGTTCTTAAAATCTTATTTAGATACATGCATATGAGAGGACAATTATGAAAACAGCTAACGCTAAATAGCAATTGTTTATCCGGTTCGGGCAAACTCATTAAAAGCCAATAAATGAGCTTATAAGACATTCTATATAGTACCAATAATTCCATATACTCAAATCTTTTAAATCCCCTTCTAGAACCTCTATTTAAGCCTGTGGCATTCGTTTGTTGATATATCCTGACTTGTTTTGAAAGTCCCTTTTAATGCAGTTTTTGAGCTTGTGGAGGCATTTAATGAGAGAGAATAAAAGAATCAGCTATGAGGATAGATGAGTTGAAACGATCAAAATTGAGTAGATAAATCATAGGTTAAGAATAGCCTCTATAACCTAAGCTAAGCTATGGTGTAACGGTATGTAACTCATCACTAACTTTTAGTAAATTGATTAGGGGATTCTACTTATATAGTTCATGAACAGATGTTTAGAAACGCCAAACTCTTCAGACCAACAGAACATTGGTAATATGGACTCTTATATAAACTTATATTACAAGCCTATGTTTTTCTGCATCTTAGAAAAATAAGAGGCTGCCGCTCTTTGAGTTCCTATTTTTAACCATTCATTTTGAATAATAATATGTATAATTAAGGGGGTTTTTAAACATAGAAAAATCTTTTGAAATTTTTTAAAAAGTACTTGTATATTTTTAAGCGCTTGTTATAATAATAAATGTACAAGGCAAGCATAACAGCATGCAAATAAATAATAATTGTTCCGAAGTAGCTCAGTGGTAGAGCAACCGGCTGTTAACCGGTTGGTCGTAGGTTCGAGTCCTACCTTCGGAGCCATTTTTTTTGCCCATTAGAGGTGGTAGTACATTATTTTACTATTGCTTTAATGTACATACTGACTAATTTTTATACATACAAAATATTTTTCCAAAAAAGTACTTGCAAAGTATAAAAAATGGTGATATTATAAATCTTGTCTTCTTCAAGAAAACAAAATGATTTGGCCCGTTGGTCAAGTGGTTAAGACACCGCCCTTTCACGGCGGTAACACGGGTTCGAATCCCGTACGGGTCACCACT
>NZ_BCVX01000027.1 GCF_001591965.1 Lysinibacillus odysseyi 34hs-1 = NBRC 100172 | reverse complement strand
GCTACACCGGCACTTTGAGATGGTGGAGGATGACGGGCTCGAACCGCCGACCCCCTGCTTGTAAGGCAGGTGCTCTCCCAGCTGAGCTAATCCTCCAAAGCGTTTGCTAATGTTACTTTAGCTAATTTACTTGCTTGCCCTTTTCTTAAGGACAAGATTTATATTATCACATCTAAAATTAATTGCAATACTTTTTAAGATTTTTTTTTGAAAAAGAGCGGTTTTTTTCAATCTATACTATATATAGTAATTCTTTCATCTTTTCCCCACTAAATAAGGCATATGATCATGTAAGGTAAACTTAAATAACCCTGTTCTTAATAATATCTAAAACCTTTACTATTTGTCATCTATTTGCCTGTATTTTTATAAAAAATCTTTTATAGTTAAACTTAATACTATTTTATAAATCATTTAGTGTACTTATATACGCTCTTTCCATATGCGTATATAGTTTCTTTCCCTTTTCAATTTTGTCTGTTCTCCCTTTAATTATAAACTTTACAGAGAGGCTCTTGGAGTTTTTATTGCGACTAATAGTTTCACCTTTTATGCTGAGACGTCCATAGCCATTATTCGCTTCTTAACTTCTCCTTAAGGAATGTTATTAACTTCTTTAAAGGGTATCGTTCTATTTAGGATTAAAAATTTTGTTATTCTCTCTTTAACTGATAAGTTACTTTTCCACTTTTTTCTGGAGTAAGCTGCCCAGTTACCGCTCTAATTGACTTTTACGAGCCAAAATTGCTATTGATCCCTATATACGTCTGCGTATTGCATTTTATACAAAGCTGCGAAAACAACTACATGTTCTATGAAGGAATCTACGTGTTTAGATCATCGGTACGTACAAAGCCTACATGCTTTGATATCTATCCCAGCCCTCTATAAAATTGGATCTTTCATTCATATATTATACAGGCATTTTAAAGTGAAAAACGCTTGACGGTGTCCCGCCTTTATTTTGCTTACTTTATTTTGCTTACTTTATTTTGCTTACTTTATTTTGCTTACTTTCTCGGCTCCTTGAGACAGGAGCCTTCTGCTCTTGGCAAATAAAAAAAGCCCAAAACGATTTAAATGTTCGTTTCGGACTTTTGATGACCCGTACGGGATTCGAACCCGTGTTACCGCCGTGAAAGGGCGGTGTCTTAACCACTTGACCAACGGGCCCGTCTAGAGTAACTATGTATATGGCGGAGAAGGAGGGATTTGAACCCTCGCGCCGCTTACGCGACCTACACCCTTAGCAGGGGCGCCTCTTCAGCCTCTTGAGTACTTCCCCAAAAAAATGGCTCCGAAGGTAGGACTCGAACCTACGACCAACCGGTTAACAGCCGGTTGCTCTACCACTGAGCTACTTCGGAACAATATATGGTGGGCCTAAATGGACTCGAACCATCGACCTCACGCTTATCAGGCGTGCGCTCTAACCAGCTGAGCTATAGGCCCATTC
>NZ_BCVX01000026.1 GCF_001591965.1 Lysinibacillus odysseyi 34hs-1 = NBRC 100172 | reverse complement strand
AATAAAATGGAGCGGGTGATGGGAATCGAACCCACGACATCAGCTTGGAAGGCTGAGGTTTTACCATTAAACTACACCCGCAGATGAGATGGTGGGTCAGGACGGAATCGAACCGCCGACACTTAGAGCTTCAATCTAATGCTCTACCAACTGAGCTACTGACCCTTTATAAAAAATGGCGGTCCCGACCGGGATCGAACCGGCGATCTCCTGCGTGACAGGCAGGCATGTTAACCGCTACACCACGGGACCATTTGGTTGCGGGGGCCGGATTTGAACCAACGACCTTCGGGTTATGAGCCCGACGAGCTACCACTGCTCCACCCCGCGATAATATTATTCAGATTTATTAAAATATGTGATGCACCATTTTTATAAAAAATGGCGGAGGAAGAGGGATTCGAACCCCCGCGCGGTTTAACCCGCCTGTCGGTTTTCAAGACCGATCCCTTCAGCCGGACTTGGGTATTCCTCCGTTATTATATTTATCTGGTGGACCTTACAGGACTCGAACCTGTGACCGGACGGTTATGAGCCGTCTGCTCTAACCAACTGAGCTAAAGGTCCTTTAGGATGGCGGCAGAGGGGATCGAACCCCCGACCTTACGGGTATGAACCGTACGCTCTAGCCAGCTGAGCTACGCCGCCAGGATCTTTAATTATATGGTTGGTGGAGCCTAGCGGGATCGAACCGCTGACCTCCTGCGTGCAAGGCAGGCGCTCTCCCAGCTGAGCTAAGGCCCCATATCTTTTAAATCATGCATATTAAGATGGTCGGGAAGACAGGATTCGAACCTGCGACCCCTTGGTCCCAAACCAAGTGCTCTACCAAGCTGAGCTACTTCCCGTACTTTCATTGGCGCGCCCGACAGGAGTCGAACCCATAACCTTCTGATCCGTAGTCAGACGCTCTATCCAATTGAGCTACGGGCGCTTAATAGTCATATGCTGGTGCCGAGGACCGGAATCGAACCGGTACGGTAGTCACCTACCGCAGGATTTTAAGTCCTGTGCGTCTGCCAGTTCCGCCACCCCGGCATATTGGAGCGGAAGACGAGGTTCGAACTCGCGACCCCCACCTTGGCAAGGTGGTGTTCTACCACTGAACTACTTCCGCAATATGCTATGTTTTATGCTGACAAAAATGATGCGGGTGAAGGGAGTCGAACCCCCACGCCTTGCGGCGCTAGATCCTAAGTCTAGTGCGTCTGCCAGTTCCGCCACACCCGCATTATTTAAATGGTGAGCCATGAAGGACTCGAACCTTCGACCCTCTGATTAAAAGTCAGATGCTCTACCAACTGAGCTAATGGCTCAAAGTGGTGCCGGCGAAAGGACTTGAACCCTCAACCTACTGATTACAAGTCAGTTGCTCTACCAGTTGAGCTACACCGGCACTTTGAGATGGTGGAGGATGACGGGCTCGAACCGCCGACCCCCTGCTTGTAAGGCAGGTGCTCTCCCAGCTGAGCTAATCCTCCTGGGTATTAAGCGAAGCGATGTCCTACTCTCACAGGGGGAAGCCCCCAACTACCATCGGCGCTAGAGAGCTTAACTTCCGTGTTCGGTATGGGAACGGGTGTGACCTCTCTGCCATCATCACTTCACTCGCACATAGATGTGCTATTTACTTGAAAGAAGTTT
>NZ_BCVX01000025.1 GCF_001591965.1 Lysinibacillus odysseyi 34hs-1 = NBRC 100172 | reverse complement strand
CGATTCACCGAAGCTGTGGATTGACATCTTTGATGTCAGTGGTAGGAGAGCGTTCTAACAGCGTTGAAGTCAGACCGGAAGGACTGGTGGAGCGGTTAGAAGTGAGAATGCCGGTATGAGTAGCGAAAGACGGGTGAGAATCCCGTCCACCGTATGACTAAGGTTTCCTGAGGAAGGCTCGTCCGCTCAGGGTTAGTCGGGACCTAAGCCGAGGCCGACAGGCGTAGGCGATGGACAACAGGTTGATATTCCTGTACTACCTCCCCACCGTTTGAGAAATGGGGGGACGCAGTAGGGTAGGGTAAGCAGAGCGTTGGTTGTCTCTGTTCAAGCAGTAAGGCGTGTGTGTAGGCAAATCCGCACACTGTAACGTTGAGCTGTGATGACGAGTCCGTATGGACGAAGTTCCTGATCTCACACTGCCAAGAAAAGCCTCTATCGAGGTGGGAGGTACCCGTACCGCAAACCGACACAGGTAGTCGAGGAGAGAATCCTAAGGTGTGCGAGAGAACTCTCGTTAAGGAACTCGGCAAAATGACCCCGTAACTTCGGGAGAAGGGGTGCTCTGGTAGGGTGAAAGCCCGAGAGAGCCGCAGTGAATAGGCCCAGGCGACTGTTTAGCAAAAACACAGGTCTCTGCAAAACCGTAAGGTGACGTATAGGGGCTGACGCCTGCCCGGTGCTGGAAGGTTAAGAGGAGCGGTTAGCGCAAGCGAAGCTGTGAATTGAAGCCCCAGTAAACGGCGGCCGTAACTATAACGGTCCTAAGGTAGCGAAATTCCTTGTCGGGTAAGTTCCGACCCGCACGAAAGGCGTAACGATCTGGGCACTGTCTCAACGAGAGACTCGGTGAAATTATAGTACCTGTGAAGATGCAGGTTACCCGCGACAGGACGGAAAGACCCCGTGGAGCTTTACTGTAGTTTGATATTGAATTTTGGTACAACTTGTACAGGATAGGTAGGAGCCAGAGAGCCCGGAGCGCCAGCTTCGGAGGAGGCGTCGGTGGGATACTACCCTGGTTGTATTGAAATTCTAACCCATGCCCCTTATCGGGGCAGGAGACAGTGTCAGACGGACAGTTTGACTGGGGCGGTCGCCTCCTAAAAGGTAACGGAGGCGCCCAAAGGTTCCCTCAGAATGGTTGGAAATCATTCGTAGAGTGTAAAGGCACAAGGGAGCTTGACTGCGAGACCTACAAGTCGAGCAGGGTCGAAAGACGGGCTTAGTGATCCGGTGGTTCCGCATGGAAGGGCCATCGCTCAACGGATAAAAGCTACCCCGGGGATAACAGGCTTATCTCCCCCAAGAGTCCACATCGACGGGGAGGTTTGGCACCTCGATGTCGGCTCATCGCATCCTGGGGCTGTAGTCGGTCCCAAGGGTTGGGCTGTTCGCCCATTAAAGCGGTACGCGAGCTGGGTTCAGAACGTCGTGAGACAGTTCGGTCCCTATCCGTCGTGGGCGTAGGAAATTTGAGAGGAGCTGTCCTTAGTACGAGAGGACCGGGATGGACATACCGCTGGTGTACCAGTTGTTCTGCCAAGGGCATCGCTGGGTAGCTATGTATGGACGGGATAAGTGCTGAAAGCATCTAAGCATGAAGCCCCCCTCAAGATGAGATTTCCCATTACGCAAGTAAGTAAGACCCCTGAAAGACGATCAGGTAGATAGGTTCGAGGTGGAAGTATGGCGACATATGGAGCTGACGAATACTAATCGGTCGAGGACTTAACCA
>NZ_BCVX01000024.1 GCF_001591965.1 Lysinibacillus odysseyi 34hs-1 = NBRC 100172 | reverse complement strand
TTTTGTTGCCGCTCGTTAGCAGCAACTCTTATATATTAACACTTTCCGAAGTTCGTGTCAATAACTTTTTAAAAGTTTTTTGCCGCTGTTATTTACAGCAACTTTTATATCTTATCGTTATTTTATTATAAAGTCAATAACTTTTTATCAAGTTATTCTTTCATAATTTAGCGACTCACTTATAATATCAAGCTTTTCATCATACGTCAATAAGTTTTATTAAAATAATTTCATTCCCTCTACAAGTTACCTCCGGACCAACTTTACACTGGACCTGTGCCACCTAAGTGTCCTGCCTGCTTTACAAAACATATACTTCTTCCATTATATACGTATCTGATTTGTAACCGGATCAACCAGCGGCCAAGCCCGCACTTCTATCTGTTTTGCAAAGTGTAAAATAGGCTCTTCACTTTCCAATACAATACCCTGCTCTGACAGCATAGTATTATGCATAAAGTCTACCTCTGCTTGTTGCAAGGTCCATGGTTCATGCAAGATGTCACATCTGAAAGGTACCCCCGAAGCATTTAATGTATAGAAGCAGTAACGTTCTACTATCCATTCCTCAAAAGAACCGGAATCTGGCCTAAACGGTTTAGAAGCAGGCTGATAAGTACAGGCAAATCTGATATCCCGGTTACTTCGCCTTCTACTATTGAATTCAATCATGTTGCCTCTATCCCGTATTTTCATATCAGCAAACCAATACGGTAAACGGTAAAGTGTCCGGGCTCCTATTACAGCAAGATGGTTAGCAGCATCCAGGCTAAAGAAATACACCCCCGGCTTTCCATCCACTGTGACATATGTACGGATATTAAGCTCCGGAAAAGCAGAGGTTCCCGGAAGGGGAGGCAAACCCCTTAACCTAACACCTGACATCTGGAATGGGACAACACCGATCCAGCACATGCCGTCATACGTATTTAAATCTAATGCTTTGGGAACTACCTTACGCAATTCTTCATATTGAATTGGATAATGGGCAAACAATAAATTGCTCCATGTCTGTCTCATCGTCCAAGGGATATCCGGAAGTGGCCATGGTCGATGACTTTCATCCCAAAGATCTCTCTTCATTTTCGAATCTCTTCCCATTACTAAATCTCCGCCTTTGCACAAGATTATTTTTGCTTTATTAGGTTGAAAAACGGTTTGCCTTATTTTTATTTCGTAATTATCCTTCCATTATGCTGTAACCCTCCCTTACTTTTACTTAGTTAGATGCATCAACCGAAAGATGCCGGAATGCTTCCACATCAAATAGCCCCGTATCCGTCAGCTTTAATGACGGGATGACAGGCAAGCTTAAAAAGGAGAGAGTTAAAAACAAATGGAAATGACATGTCGGATGAATCATATGAAGCGCTTTATGCACTTCCTGCAGTTGTTGTTCTGCTTGCTGTGCCTCAATATTCGTCATAATCCCTCCTACTGGTAAAGCCATCTGTGCAAGTACTTTGCCAGCTTCAACCACAACAAGGCCCCCATTGATCTGTTCCAGCGCATGTAATGCTGCAAGTATATCCTCGTCATTTGTACCAACAACAATGGCATTATGAGAATCATGAGCGACAGTAGTAGCAATGGCACCAGCCTTCAATCCAAGTCCGTGGACTATCGCAACACTTTTAGTATGACGGAGATGATGGCGCTCAAAGACTGCAATTTTTAGATAGTCTTTCTTGATACATGGCTTGAAATATCCATTTGCTACATCCACATCCGCCTGCAGCTTCTTCGTTATAATTTGGTTTGGTATCACTTCGATAATATTTGCGTATGTTCCCTTCATCGGAAGAGCTAAATCTGCTGTCGATAATTCCGGTAAGTGTACAGATCGCAAAATCGAGTCTGGTACCGTTACCTTAACAGGATTTTGTGTCAGCATCATGCCAGCTTCAGCTACTTTTTGTCCACTCTTCCACACAGCAGCAGGCTTCATCGTCTCCAATTCTTCTAACATTACAAAATCCGCTATATATCCTGGAGCAAGAGCACCCTTTTCGTAGAGGCGATAACACTCTGCAACGTTCAATGTCGCGAGCTGGATGGCCTGAAGCGGTTCCATTCCCTCCTTTATTGCTAATGCTACTGCATGATTAATCGTCCCCTCCTGAATAATCTCATCCAAGTGTTTATCATCCGTGCAAAAAGCAAACCGGCGTGCATTATAAGAGTTAACAGCAGGAAGCACATCCTTTACATTTTTCGCAGCTGAGCCCTCTCTGATTAGTACATACATTCCTTGTTCTACACGATCCAGCGCTTCTTCAGCGTTAATACACTCATGGTCCGTATGAATTCCTGCAGCCCGGTAACCCGTGATTTGTGTCGGTGACAAACCCGCTCCGTGTCCGTCTATTATCATCCGGCGATTATGGCCCAGCTGTATTTTTTCAAGCATATCCTCCTGCCCTGCCAGCACTGCCGGAAAATCCATTACTTCCGCAATTCCTAACACTTGGTCCTCTACTAAAAAAGGCGCTAAATCCTTTGCTTTCATTACTGCACCCGCATGTTCAAAGGCGGCTGCTGGCACACTGGAAGGCAGCATGAAATAGATATCCAATTCTGCTTTCTTTGCCGCATCCAGCATATACTGAAGCCCTGTCGCGCCAGCTACATTGGCAATCTCATGAGGATCTGTCACCACAGATGTGACACCATGCGGCAATAAAATACGGCTGAATTGCTCCGGAGTCAGCATGGATGATTCAATATGGATATGTGCATCCATCAATCCTGGAATTACATAACGTCCTTCCGCATCCTCTTCCCGTTCAGCTTGATACCTGCCTTGTGAATCAATCGCTACGATTTTATTTCCTGCCACAACGATATCAGCTGTCTTCCAGACAAGGGAGAATACATCCGCCACCCTAGCATTTCTGAGGATAAAGTCAGCAGGCTTCCTATGTTGAGAAATAGCGATTAAATTCTTCATTGTTCTTCCCTCTTTCACGTACATTTTTTACCTATCATAGCCCTTTTTCAGGGTGTTTTCGAATAATTACTTCTAATTGATCAAACCCGGACTGCTTCTCTTAAGGTAAAAAAGAAAATGGGGTTTTCTACCGTTCTACCGTTACGATGACTCCCGACATATTATCGCCGGATATGTAATATGGCCGTTCGGGAATAACGGGTACTTCCAGCCCTTCCACCATTTCATAATAGGTGATTTCGTATTTAATTCCCTGTACAGTTGTTTTATATTGCCGATGTTCGCGCAGATAGGCTAAGTATTCTTCCAGCACCCAGTTTTCCTTATGCATGATGGCACTGTGAGGGAAGCCGACAAAGCGGAAATGCCACGGCTCATACTGAATCCCTGTCACTTCCCGTTTATTCTTTGGATATCGCAAAATAAAGCCGTATTTCCAGGCATTTTGTTCAAGCCACCTGCCCTCCGGCGCTGTATCCATCGAGCCGTCGGTGGAACCAATATCAACCGAGAGCCCTAAATTATGCTCACTGTGGCCCGCCGGCAGTGCATACTCTGACCCCATTTCCTTATAAAGCTGTGCCTGGGTATCCAAATTTCGATAAGCGCTGTTAATCATGAAATGGTCGACCCTATCTTTTTTCGCCTCTTTTAACATTAAACCAAGGTTTTGGAGCAGGTTTCTGGAAATACGTATCGATGTATCCGGTACCCACAGCTCCGGCGCCATCGATTTATAGTCACCTAGCATAACAATATCATTTGGCAGCCCTTGTTCACTTATCGAAAAGTCACGGCTGACTAAAAGCAGCTCTCCCCTATATACTTGATCATTTTCCACAGCAAGCAGCGTCCGGGGAGCTTCAGCAAATTCGATATATTCATAAGCGAAAAAGCTAATAATTACTAAAGGAAATATAAAGAAAATCCATTTTTTCATACATTCGTCTCCTTG
>NZ_BCVX01000023.1 GCF_001591965.1 Lysinibacillus odysseyi 34hs-1 = NBRC 100172 | reverse complement strand
GTAAATGATTAATCCAGTAGAGACTCCTGTAGAAACTCCAGTTGTTGAGACTCCAGCTGTAACGCCGGAAGTTGTTGTGGATCAGTGGGAAGGTGGATTAATGACCAGCGCCATTAGGAGCATGATTGGTACTCCTCCTCCCGGCTTTGAATATATAGAGTACGCAGTAGGTGCAGGCATCTACATTATACTTTTTGCGATTATAGCAGGAGTATTTATAGGCTTTAGTAAAATTTTGGGGGCTAAATAATGGAGGCAGCATTTGATGTAGGGTTGTCTGCTTTGAGGGATATGATGGCGATCTTTGCACGTCCTCCATTGGTTTATTTTGTGGCTGTAGGATTGGTCGGTGGGATTGCTGGTGTAGCCAGAGTATTCGTGCCGATGCGCAGACGTTAAAGGAGGTGATACATATGTTAGGAGATTCAGTTACTTCTGTCTTGGGATGGTTACCTAAAACAATCGCTATTTTTGGTTCAGAGCCTGCGATTTACTTTGTAGCTGTAGCTTTAGTCGGTGCTGTTGCTGGGGTTGCCCGTAGATTCGTACCAATGCGTAAACGCTAATATTAAGGAGGACTTATAATATATGGGTGAGAAAATCGGTTTAGCCGTTACTGGCGTTATAGGTTGGACAGGTGACGCTATCGCTATTTTTGCGACAGAGCCTGCGATCTACTTTGTAGCTGTAGCTTTAGTCGGTGCTGTTGCTGGGGTTGCTCGCAAATTTGTACCAATGCGTAAACGTTAATTTTTTCAAGGGCATCTCTTTATGGAGTGCCTTTTTTTTAATCAATAGAATGGAGCTGGTGATGATGTTAATGAATTTATATAGTGCAATGCCTTTACCAATGCAAAGGACGATACGTCCAGATAGTGTGCTACATGATAAATTGACAACGATAGTGTTTACGACTCAATTTGATTATGATTATGTTCATTTGTATGAAAAATGCAAAGACGTGTATAAATATGTGCGGACAATAAAATTGAAAGAAAGTTAACAAGAATAGTCAAATAACGACATACAAAAAGGGTGTACAAAATGTGATTACTTTGTTATGATTAGTCTAACAGGAAAAGGAGGTTAATTATGGCAGCTAAACATTTTAGAGAGCAAATACGGGTGGACATGCTTACATCTCAACTCATTTATGCTCTTTTAGAAAAATTAAGTACATCAGAAAAGAAAATGTCTAAGTCAGAATTACATCGTACAGCTATTTATCGTATGGCCAAAGAAGAATTGACAGCAGAAGAATTTCAAGAGATTTTACTGGGAGCTACTGATCTTGACCGTATGTAAAAAGGACTTTTTACCTCTGCCCCACTATCTCGGCATTGATTTTTACCGTTAAAAGTGGATTTATAAGGTGTCCTTACAAGTAGGGGATAGTGGTTACTTGTTGCGTCCCCAACGCCAGCAACACAAGACGGGATAGAGCCACGCTCACGCTAAAGCCAATTTGATATTTTAGTATATTTGTTAGCGTAAAAACCGGCAAAGATATAGCTTGCCTATATCTGCGCAGCTATACAGGTAAGAGTGTAGATCGGCTCGCGTAACAGCGTGGAGCAATGTATTAAAAATTGCAATCTGATTCTTTATCCACTTACAAACCATCTTTTAAAAATATTAGATTTTTGGCTAATTGTCAGCTGATAAACGGCAAAAATGTATTATTTTTTCCTTAAGGAGTTTTGAGCCTGCAGGCGAAAAAATCCCCTTGGTAAGTAATTACGAAATCACGACCACCGTAGCGCACGGGGGCGACTTTGTAACACGCCCCATGAATGTCGAGTACGTTTTACGGACAAACCCAATTATATCAAGGGTTTAAGGCCAATTTTTTCGTGTCAAAAAAATGAGTTTTTTGACAGAGTTTTTGACAGTAGAAAGAGGGTGTTTTTATGATTCCATACAGTGCGAAAAAGAGTCTGATCTATAAAGAAATGTTCGACGAAAAAAGGACTTACTTTTTCGATATGAAGCAAAAAAAGTTTCTGCATAATATTGATACGCTTTATTATGTGGTTAAAGTTAAAACTGATTGGCTATATGACCCAAATGCAATTTATTTTAAAGATTTATTGCAGGCTTATCAGAACAAAGCTTTTAGCACGCCGGACATGCTACCTGTTTTTACATCTGAGGATTTAGATGGTAAAGCGGTACCTAAAGCTGAGTGGATGATGAATGGTGTAGCGGCATCTAAAATTTATCGCTACGATCTCCAGCAACCGGATAAGTTTGCTGTATTTATAGCTCCATCAACGCCTAACGAAAACACGCCGGAAATTATCGTGCAACTCCGTTCTCAATATTTGTGGCTGGAAGGTGAAAAACAGGCAATTTTAAAATCTTTGGCGGATGTTGAAGATTTATTAAATTGTTTTGGTCTTGAGATTTTAGAGGTTAAAGAGAATCGTATTGATTATGCTTACCATACGAATTACATTCAGAACCCAACAAAATATTTCAAGCATGAAAATATTAATAAAATGCAACAAAGTCGTTTTAGTCGGGGGTCTATTGAGTTTTCATTTCGAAATCAGTGGGAGACAGAAACAGATTATCTGACACTTGGCCGTAAAAAATCTAATAATCTATTTTTCCGTATTTACGATAAAACAAAGGAAGTTATCCAGCAGGGATATAAGCAGTTCTTTATTAAGCTCTGGTACATGGAAAAATTAATATCTTATTTTGACATGTATTGCATTGAAAAAGCTTTCTTGAATCCTTCTGCAGACAACTATAAATATTTAGATGTGGCACGCTTGGAATTTTATTTGGAGCATGGCAAGAACGAAGAATACAGGGGGATGATTAGGGAGTTATTGAGTCAACCTAGTAGAGATTATGAGTCCATAATCGCTTTGGCTGATTTACTTACACCAACAGTTACAAAAATTTTGAATGTGGAGTTTGAGACCAAACGTAAATTCTACAGTACGCTTGATGATACAATAAACAATATCCTTCAAGTAAAGTCGGATAATGTGCCGGCTCATGCTAGCAAACTATTTCGTATTATTGATAACAAAAAATTATTTCATGATTTCATTACTCGTAACACATCAGATGGCTCCGGCGTAATACGTTTTATTGATTACAAGGCTAAAAATCGTTTGGGTGAGGGTTGGAAACATAAGAGGGACTATCCAACATCCGATTTTTGGAGTCGGTTGCAGTCGGTGTCTACAGATTGGTATCAGCAGGAAGATGTTGTACTGGTTCGGCAGTATCAAAAAAACTTATCTATGCACCTATTGAAAAAAGGATTGATGAACAAATTATCTGTTTACAGTCTATATAAAAACAGCGAAGTAAAAAATGATACGTTTACGGATGCTTTAGATTTTGTGTCTACTCTTAATGAGACAGATCTAGAAAAAGCAAATCAGTATAAGGCAAAAAAATATCTCCTGCTTAAGGATCGGTTACAAAATGTAGAAACGTCACTCGCTAAAGAAAACGATTTCGGCATTGTAAACCTTAAAACAGGAGAGATTATTGCTTCAGATTCATTGGAAGATGAACCTGGTATTACTGAGGATTATAACACATCTCCAGCAGATTTAAACACTACAGCATATGAAATACATAGTGTGGATGATGTCTATGAATCTCTAATGCATGATCTAGAACTGGAAAAGCGTAAATATGAGTCTATCTTAAAATCTGATATTACCAAAAATCAGAGATTAGTTTATCAGACAAAATTAGATAAATTAATCGAGAAGATAAACGAATTACGTAATTTTTAGGGGTTGAAATGTCTTGGGCAGAAAACGCAAAAACATTGAAATGGCACGTGTTACCGTAACAATTCCGAAGGAATTAAAAGACGAATTACAAGAAGCTGGGGTAAATATGACCCAGCTTTTTTTACACGCTGCTATGGAAAAATTACGACAAAATAAGAAATAATTTCAAAAAAAATGTTGATTTTTGCCTAGGACTTTTCTATACTCAAAACAGAACAAAAATTCTGTGGACAGAAAATATGTTCGTAAAAAATAGTCTCGAAATACTTATAAAAAAATATATTAGGAGGTTTGGAAATGAATATCAGAACAGAAGTTATCATTACCAAAGTTAATCATTACGACATGGAAAATAACAAAGGGTTATCGGTTCGTGTTGTTGGTAACTACGAGGAAACTAATAATTCGTTCGGTCTTTCGATTTCTGAAGCAGCAGTACCAAATTATGCTGAGTTGCATTATTTAACTCGTTATAAAAATGATCTTCCAGCTACTTTTATGGCTGATTTTTCAATGGTTTCGAAAAAATTACCTAACGGCAAAGAAGTGCCAACAGTAGGTTTATCCAATCTGGAGTTTGTTGGAAAAGTGCAGTTTGCGCCAGTAAAAGAGCTTTCACCAACAAAATAACTAGGAGGATGACTGTATATGG
Source organism: Lysinibacillus odysseyi 34hs-1 = NBRC 100172 (assembly GCF_001591965.1). GTDB lineage: Bacteria > Bacillota > Bacilli > Bacillales_A > Planococcaceae > Lysinibacillus_B > Lysinibacillus_B odysseyi. The sequence continues at coordinate 2,743 of NZ_BCVX01000023.1, read as the reverse complement.
ATAAAGAGTTTTACTTAAAGGTTAAGTTTCCAGAAGGAAAAGAAATGAGTCATTTGAAACTGGAAGAGTTGATTTATTTTGCTGTTAAAGTTGAATTAGGATTGGAAAAAGATGATTTTGAAATTCTTAATGTAACATGTTCAGGGTTAAAAGGTTAAAAGAATTTAAGATTGTTCATTGTGAGCAATCTTTTTTATTTGAGGTGATTACATGAGCGTTTCTATACAACTATTTCTTGCCGTTTTAACAGTTTGGTTATTTACCAAAATTCGAAAGCGAAAATCTAGTGGGAAAAGTGATGTGAAATGATAATTGCTTACACAGGTATGCCGGGGTCTGGTAAGACGTATGCGCTGGTGGCGAGGGCTCATAAAGCGATGTTACAAGGTCGTCAAGTATTTGCTAATTTCCCGTTAAAGGGTACATATCAAATTTCTTTGGATGATATTTGTACATATCAGTTCCCTGAGGATTGTGTTGTGCTTATTGATGAAGCCGGACGCTGGTTCAACAGTCGAGAGTGGAAAGACTTACCTCACGAAGTATTTGACCTATTTACCATGCATCGACATGTAAAAATGGATCTCTTTATCGCGGTACAGTCTTTCGCCCGTATTGATAAATCTTTAAGGGAAGTAGTTGAGCTGGTCTATTGGGCTACTAACAGATCGTACTTGCCTTACCACAAATATTATGGATATTACGATTTAGAAAAGCTGGGGTCTATGAAAAAAGATCACCATGTCATGCACATAACGTGGAAGTCCAAAAGATTGAGGAACTACTACGATACGTTTTCCATGAAAGAAAAGTTTGCACATAAACCTATGGTGCCATTAAACAAATGGTCAGACAGAGACTTAACAAGAAAAGAAAAAGTTCAACTCTGGACCAAACATAGGAAATTGCGAACGATGGTAAAAATAAAAAGATTGCGCCGGCAGATGACAGCGCGCTTCAATCGCTCCAGCGATTAGTGCGCGTCATCCGGTGCAATCCTTGCTGGGGTGTGATTATGCTATTTAGCAAAACACTAAAACTACTAATCTGTTTAGTAATGATACTACCCTATCTACTCTACGGATCAACCGGACAAGCTAGCGCAGCAACTGCAACTAAATATAATCACAATGAGCTGATGCAGTATGAAGGATATGGCAAGGCTATGTATGAGTCAGTAGTGGAGCAAACAACCTTTTTAAGTGGCCAATATACCGATAATAAGGAGTATGTAAAGGGATCTATTAATGCGGTAAAAGATTTTGCTAAAGGTTGGTATGACGAGACAAGCAATACGCTTAAAGAATGTTTTAATTTAAAACTTGATACGGGGTTAATGGATTGTTACGGGGCGTTTACGGAGGTAGGCGGTGCTACTGTTTTAACTGTTGGTGACTGGATTAAAAAATTTTTTAAAGGATATGAAGATACGAGACCACCTGCTGAAGATATAGATTATGGGAGTTTTTATTCACCTTATTTATATGCAAGAGATTTTTATTTATATTCGGTGAGTGGATACGAGATGGTAGTGCAAGTGCCTTATACAGGTAAAACTTATACAACCGTTGGTATTACTGATGAAACGCAGGTTTATGGTGATCAATATCAAACGGCTGTAAAATTTGCCGGTAATGTTGTTATAACGGGACCTGTTAAACCGGGATTTAATGATTTTATTTTTGATCTTAGTAGTAAGCCATCTAATAGTGTGGGTGGAATGTTAGCTAGGTTACAAGCGATGAATGTAAATGTTTACGTACGAGAAGTCAAAACAGGTACAGATATTAAGCCGGGTAGTGGAGATAAAAATCTAACTAGCATCAGGAAATATTTAGATGATAATGGAGCTGGCAATGTGGTGGTTCCTGAGCCAAAACCATCCTTAACGTGCCCGGGTGGCGAAAAAATTAATCTTACTGTAGATGGCTCAACGTTTATCGGATCCGATGGCAAGGTGATGCTTGTTAACAAAAATGGTACTGCTACCGTTAATGGTACAACTTGTGCGCTCCAGTGGCAAACGCCACAAATGGACTATATAGATGATAAGCCAGCCATGACGGATAAGGACGGCAATTGGATTGATATGGTCACAGGCGACATCCTTAAATGTATGGTTACTGGAGATTGTAAGCCAAGTGTGCCGGGTGACAAAGAAGAAGTCGAAGAGTTAGATCCAGGCTTAATCGAATATGTAAAAAATGCTTACAAATATGCAACAGAGGTTTTAAAAACGGGTACGGATGGCCTTAAAAGTTTGGCTACAGGTGCAAAAGATTTAACGGCTTTGTTCGGCGTTTTCTTTAGCTGGCTACCTCCTGAAATGGTTGTGTTGATGTCCAGCGGGCTTGCTATTGCAATAGGGCTCCGGTTATTCCGAAAGTAGGTGTTGCTGTATCGGAGATATACAAGTATTAGGCAATACGTTTAAAAGTGTTTTTGTGGTGGCTGATACGCCAATAAATATATTTGGCTATTGGATTGCGCCGATAGATATTTGGCTCACCACTTCCATTATTTATATGTTATTGGATATTTTCCTAAATTACATGTGGGGGGACGTTAATGAATGAAAACATTGATCCTGCTACTCCTACAAGTGTTGGCGCTGATTATACTGAGCAACTTGATAAATTAATCACTTATGCGGAAATCATTGCTGGAGGGGTCATAGAGATAGTTTGGATTGCTAAAGTATTTTTAGTTTTTTATATCATCTTTGGAGCGTGGAGGGTGGTGC
>NZ_BCVX01000022.1 GCF_001591965.1 Lysinibacillus odysseyi 34hs-1 = NBRC 100172 | reverse complement strand
CTACAGCCAGTTACTACTGTACTTGTTCTTCCCTTACAACAGAGTTTTACGAACCGAAATCCTTCTTCACTCACGCGGCGTTGCTCCATCAGACTTTCGTCCATTGTGGAAGATTCCCTACTGCTGCCTCCCGTAGGAGTCTGGGCCGTGTCTCAGTCCCAGTGTGGCCGATCACCCTCTCAGGTCGGCTACGCATCGTTGCCTTGGTGAGCCGTTACCTCACCAACTAGCTAATGCGCCGCGGGCCCATCCTGTAGCGATAGCGTAAACCATCTTTCAACTTTCTGACATGAATCAAAAAGTATCATCCGGTATTAGCCCCGGTTTCCCGGAGTTATCCCAGACTACAGGGCAGGTTGCCCACGTGTTACTCACCCGTCCGCCGCTAACGTTAAGTCGGTGCAAGCACCAACAAAACGTCCGCTCGACTTGCATGTATTAGGCACGCCGCCAGCGTTCGTCCTGAGCCAGGATCAAACTCTCCATAAAAGTAGTTTGAGTTAAGCTCAAAATTTGCTGACTAGTTTATAGTCAAATTGTCTCTTTCAATTAAGAAAGAAAATTATTGTTAACGTCTTGCTTGTTCAGTTTTCAAAGTTCATTTGTTACTGTGTCGCGTTATCTCCTGGCGACTTGTTCTATACTACAGGCTTTTATATAAAGTGTCAACACTTTTTATCAAAAAAATATTATTTACATGATTATTATTAATAACTTCCTATATTAATATAAATCACGTTTTCTGCTTCAATCTGTGTTCCATTCTAGAATATAGGAACCATTGGGCACCTAAATGCTTTTTCCCTTTGTTTTCTATATAAATGGTTTAAAAGAGAACTCGAGAGCATTTGTTTGAAAAACACAGGTAAAATCCTAAAAGACAATAAAAAGTTTAATGTCTCTTCTCCATTCGGAAATTTTGGTCGATAAACACAGTTAGTTTTTCCATCGTCTTATAATATCCGCCTCCATTCCAAAACAACGATTTCACATATTAATACATTCTTTGCGCCGGTATATAAGTAGGTTGCATATCTTTTAACAGCAGATAGATGATATCAGTTTAGGAATATCCCCATTTTCAATAAAGTTTTACTTAGCGTACTTCGTTATAAAGTTAAACTTCCCTATCAAGCATAGGATCCTCTTAACATTTACCCGTTTATTTAATCTACTTATTACTGTTTGAAATCCGCAGCAACTACTTTTCCTCTTCAACAGGATTATTTTTCGCCAATTAAAAATATAAAAAACCCCCAATAATTCTGCTTTTTAAGTATTTACAATCAGGGGGTTCATTTCTAATAAGCCGGCACAAGTCTTTCTAATAAGGTTTTTTTTGATAGAAATAATTTGGCTTATTAATAATATTCGGAATGGGTTGATGGAAAAGATGAGTTGCAGCAGGAGACATAGGAGGAATCAGCCATGTCCAGTTTCCTGTCGTCTCTCGACCTGCTTTCATCTCCTGTTCATCGAAAAGTTTGAACTGCTGCGCTGCCGTATGATGATCGACAATGCTGACACCGGCTTCTTTAAACGAATGAAGAACAGCAATGTTCAATTCTACAAGGGCACGATCTTTCCATAAGCTTGTATTCATATCCCGGGGAAGACCGATTATATCGGCTACATCCGGCAGTAAATTATAGCGTTGATAATCTGCAAAATTCCGCGCCCCAATTTCCGTTCCCATATACCAGCCATTAAACGGAGCTGCCTGAAAATCCACACCTCCGCATGTAAACTGCATATCCGAAATAATAGGCACCGCATACCACTTTAATTCCAGTTCATCAAAACGCTCATATGCAGGGTGAGTTATAACTACTTCTACCACATGTTCTGACGGTATTTCAAAAAGTTGAGGTTTTTGGTCATCTATCTGAAGGACAAGGGGTAAAATATCAAATTTTGTACCTGCAGACTGCCATCCGAGTTCTTTGCATACATTTGTAAACGCAATGGAATGCGGATCTCCCACTACCCCATTATCTGTTTCATACCCTGCATAGCGCAGCAATTGATGATTCCAGATTCGAACCCGTGTTGGATGAAAAACGGTGATGGCCGGACGTATTTTCCCATTATTTGTCGCAAAATCAATATGACGGATAAGAGCTTCAAACACTTCCTCTTCTTTTGTCAGTGTTCGCTCATCAAATACATGCAGAGACTGCCAAAAGAGTCTTCCAATGCATTTATTGCTGTTGCGCCAAGCAACCTTTGCACCGAATACCAACTCCTCAGTGGTTGGCACATACTCTCCGTTCTGTTCTACTTCTCTTAAACGCTCTACAACCCATTCCTGCGGCAAATCATTTTCTTCTTTATATTTATATAGAAAATCAACTGCTTCCTGCATCTTATTTGTCATTGTTTTCATCCTTTACATCTCTGTTACTGCCATTGTAGAGTAACGATTCTCCCCTTACAATGAAGGACTCATAAGATAAAAGATGTATATTTCATACATGACTTAAAATAGACAAATTCGCTTATTTACGCTGCACACCTCTTTTTCCTATTCCAGACTGGCATTCATAATTCGCTGTATTAACTGTTCAGCCTCTGCTGTCACATTTATAAAATGCAGGTATGTCTTAACAGTGGGTAGTTCGAACTTTTCAAACGGAACAATATTAAAGCGCCCCTCCATCATTTCTCTCCGGATAATATATTTAGGGAGAAAGGAAATGCCCAAACCATCACGAATAAACCGCTTAACGATATATGATTGAGAAATCGAAATGGTTCTCGCATATGGAAAATGGCTTTTAACAAGTAGATTCATACTCGTGGAAACCGTAGCGATATGGTCCGTAAAAAAAGGATAATGGCGAAATAAGTCTTCCGCCTCAATTATTTGCCCCGATTCATCATCATACTCGTCTAATGGAGCAACTAATTGAAGAGGGCTTTCATGGATTGCTCTACTTGTGATCGCTCTATTATGAGAAGATAGTAAACCAACAGCAAGCTGCGCTTTACCACTAAGCAAGAGAGCATCCATCTTATCCGATTCTTCCACTAGGAGAATCAAGTCGCAGTCTGTATTTTCTATGGAAAACTGATAAATGAGATGCGGAATGATTGTTTCAACGAGCAATGGTGAAATCACAATAGTCAGCTGTGCTTTTCTATGAGCCGCATAATTTCTTACCTCCTGCACACTTCTCTCCATTCTTTCTAAAATGGCTTTCGCCTCCGGAAGAAAATGATGTCCTGCCGGTGTCAGCTTCACCCTTGCGTGGTTTCGCTCAAATAATTGTACTCCCAAATAATCCTCCAGCTGCCCAATATGCACAGTAATACTTGGCTGTGACAAATGAAGGATTTCAGCAGCCCGCCGGAAATTTTCCGTTTCTGCCGCCACCAGAAAAGACTTTATCCACTTCGTTTCCATGAGACTCCCCTTTGATTAAAAATTTTAATTATTTTAATTAAAATCATTTAATTTTTTTAATATTCATTCAATCTTATACTATTACTATATCTTCAACAAGGAGGGAGAAAGATGGATCGATATAAAGAGGCTTTTGTTCAATTTGCGGAGAAGGAGGCACGAGGAAGCAGCAAGCTTTATGAATGTTTAAGTAAAGACATTACAAATGATGAGAAGCTGATGAGACTTATCCAAGACATTCCCCTGTCCCAGCCAAAACCTAATTTGTTTTTTGCCGCCATGCACTATTTAGTGAAAAAATATGAAGATCCTTTACGTGCATACTACGCCTCACTGACAGATGATCCAATGCCGCCGGAGCAGGCCTTCTATCCATTTCGGACATTTGCCCTGCGGCATCAAGATGAATTACGTGAACTGTTTCTTACAAAGCTCGTACAGACAAACGAGGTCCGCCGGGCAGCCTATTTATACCCGATCATGACAGATATCTACGAATCATGTGGCAAACCACTAGCATTAATAGAAATCGGCACAAGCTCCGGACTATTACTAGGTTTGGATCATTACCATTATGAATATCAAAATGGACCATCTATCCATTCGAATGTGGACACCCTTACTATCTCGGCTGAAAATCGAGGAGAGCCCTTACCATCATCCGTTTCTCAACAACTTGTTATCACTACACGTATCGGTTTAGATTTACACATCGTTGACCTAAAAAATAATGATGATTTGGAATGGATGCTGGCTCTAATCTGGCCAGAGCATGAAGAAAGGCGCAGACAACTCCTGAAAGCAAAAGAAATAAATGATTCTATTCCAAAAGACTTTTACGAAGGGGATGCAGTTACTCTTTTGCCCCATGTCATTCAGACAATCCCGGTGGAATGTCAAATAGTCATTTTCCATACCCATGTGGCGAACCAATTCCCGCCGGAGCTAAAAAGACAGTACATCGATACCCTTCAAGCAATAAGCTATGAACGTTCACTTTATCATGTATATAACAATATGTATGACACAGGTATCCACCAGGACTATATTGAAAAAGGGATAACGCAGTCTGTACGTGTAATGCCTGCTGCTGATGGACATGGGCGCTGGTTTGAGTGGAGAAATAGTCATTGATGTAAAAAAGGTCAGCCGGTTAACCGGCTGACCTCTATATTTCTACGAAACAAGCTGCCCATCCCGCACTACTACTTTTCCGTCTTTAATGACGGTATTAGTGTGGTTCACCCCGTAGAAATATTGAATCTGCTTGTAATTTTCCACATCCAGTATGAGAATATCTGCTCTTTTCCCGCGCTCCAGCGACCCGATCTCTCTGCCGCGGTTTATCGCATATGCAGCATTAATCGTTGTAGCGGTAAGTACCTCCTCCATCGTCATGTCCATATTGAAGCATGCAATATTTTGAATAAGCGGAAGACTAACGGTTGGAGAGGAGCCAGGGTTAAAAGCGGTCGCAATGGCGACCGGTACTCCAGCATCAATTATCTGCCTCGCCTTTACATAGGAGTCACGCAGAAAGAATGCAGTACCCGGCAACAGTACCGCCGTCACCTCGGCCTTTGCCATTGCTTCCAGCCCCTTTTTCGAGGCATATTGCAGATGTGATGCGGAAATAGCACCTACTTCTACAGCAAGTTCCGCCCCGACATATGGTGTTACTGCATCCGCATGAACCTTTGGCGTTAACCCAAGCTCCCTGCTTGCTTCTAAAATACGACAGGCCTGATTTGGTGTAAACCTTCCTTCTCCGCAGAATACATCATTAAATTCGGCCAGTTGTCCTTCTGCTACCTGGGGGAGCATAGACTGGATCAGCTCATCAACAAAGACTTCTTCCTTCCCTTTATATTCGGCCGGTATAACATGTGCCCCCATAAAGGTTATAGCGAGTTCAATAGGATGGGCCGCCTGCAAGGCTTTCGCTACCTCTAGCTGTTTCTTTTCACCCGCCCAGTCTAGACTGTAGCCCGATTTAGTTTCTACTGTTGTCACCCCATGTTTTAAAAATTGATTCAAATGCATGTATGCCTTTTCATAAAGCTCTTCAAATGCGGCCTCCTGCGTTTTTTTCATCGTTGTATAAATACCGCCGCCCGCCTTTAGAATATCCATATATTCTCTGCCTTCCAGACACATATGGAACTCATCCTCCCTTGTGCCCTCATGAACAAGATGAGTATGGCAGTCAACAAGTCCAGGCATCACCACTTGGCCGCTTGCGTCGATTAACGTGGCATTGTCGATAAGATGCGGAAACTCTGCGCGCAGTTCTTCCAGCGGCGCTACCCCTGCAACCCGTCCCTCTACCACTAGGACGCTGACATGCTGCTGCACACCTATTTCCTTCATCGCCTCCTTTTTCCGTGGCCCATCTATTTCATTTGCCATCGTAATTACTTCATTTGCATTGACGATTAGTAGATTCATGCCGTCCCCCCTTTCTTTTCATTACGATTTTTTCTTCATTCCCTTTTATTAAATGATGTACCCCTTTTCTTCATAAAATTGATCTGATAGAGTAAATTTTTGAAAGATAAATTACCAAGATTTATACTACAGAAAAAGTAACTCCAGGGAGGCAGATGACATGGGTCGTTTGGCAGGAAAAGTAGCGCTAGTTACCGGAGGCGCCAACGGAATTGGCAAAGCAATTGCTGCACGTTATGCAGAAGAAGGAGCAAAAATTGTAATCGCCGACTTCAATGAGGAAGCATTGGAAGGAACAGTAGAAAGTTTTAAAGGTTCTGGCTATGAGGCTTTCGGTGTAAGGGTGAATGTAGCAGAAGAAGAAGACGTAAAACGCATGGTAGATGATGCGGTAGGGCATTTTGGCCGCGTAGATATACTAGTAAACTGTGCAGGCGTTCTTGATTACATGCAAGCAGCAGAAAATGTAGAAGATGCGGTTTGGGATCGTGTGATGGCTATAAATGTTGGAGGCGTTATGCGGAGTATGCGAAAGGTATTGCCGCTATTCACGGCACAGGGAGGTGGCATTATCATCAATCTCGCTTCCATTGCCGGGCTTACCGGCGGACGCGGCGGCTTGACTTATACAGCAGCCAAGCATGCGGTAGTCGGCATGACAAAAAATGTTGCTTCTCATTACGGTGCTCAAGGTGTACGCTGTAACGGCATTGCGCCTGCACAAGTAGAAACAGGGCTGACACAATCTACCGAAGGCTATGACATGTTCGGTCTTCAGCAGGCGACACGCGGTGTACAATTAATGAACCGCGCTGCACAGCCGCTGGAAATTGCGAACATCGCTCTATTTTTAGCAAGTGAAGAATCCTCCTATATCAACGGTGTCATCCTAGCAGCTGATACTGGATGGAGCGCTTACTAAAAAGGGCCCGTTGTTATTATCGATATACAGAGGAGCTACCCAGAAAATTTCACTTTTCCGGATAGCTCCTCTATTTTTTTTATCCATTTTCAGACAGTTAGTTATTTTTCTCCCCGTTCATATACAATCTTTCCGCCAACAACTGTTTTTTCTACATTTGCCTTCAACATTTCATCTGATGACCCTTCAAATAGATCCCGGTCAAAAATAGTCAAATCCGCCACATACCCTTCTTTAATGAGACCCCGCTCATGCTCTTTACAAATGGCCTGGGCACTGCCATACGTATACATCTTCACCGCCTCAAAACGGGACAGCTTTTCAGCTATACCATACCCTTCATGTGATTCGCCAGGCAATTTTCGTTCCACAGCGGCGTAAATTGTTTTGAGGGGCTCCACGTCCTCAATAGGAGCATCTGTACCGGCAGCACACATAAACCCTTCATCAAGCAGACGCTTCCATGCATAAGCCCACGGCAGTCTCTTCTGCCCTAATTTCTTTTCCACCCATGGAAAATCTGATGTAACAAATGATGGCTGTATATCTATTATAATTGGCAGCTTTTTCATTCTCGCTACTAGATCGTCACCCAGGACACAACAATGAATGAAGCGGTCACGTTTTCCAGCAGGCGCCGGATATCTTTCTACTACATCTAGCAGCTGCTCTATTCCTGCATCCCCAATCAAATGTACAGCAATTGCTTCCCCATAATATCTTGCGAGTTTTACATAGTTCTCTATTTGTTCGTCTGTATGAATCAGCATACCAAAGCTTGCCGGATCATCCTCATAAGGCTCGATTAGCGCAGCTGTAGAACCTCCCAAAGAACCGTCAGCAAAAATCTTCATGGCTCCCGGTTCTACAAAAGGCTCATCAAATACAGCTCCGTCTTCCATCATCTGTTTGAATACTTCATGGTGCCTCAATAGGTTCACCCTAAATCGCTTTTTCTTCATAACGTTTTTATAGGCTGTAAGCGGGTTTGTGTAATGGCCGAAATAACTCATTTCTTCTGTGTGAGCGCCGACAATCCCACGCTTCAACATATCATCGACTGCCAATTGAAGTGACTGCTCCAGCATTCTCACAAAATCCTTACCATGAGGCTGGGCTGCTTCATAAACAAGAGTTTTCGCCTGTTCGTAAAGCAGACCATTCAATTCTCCCTTGCTGTTACGCCCAATTTCTCCACCTGGAGGATTTTCACTTTCTCTTGTAATTCCGCCCCTGCGCATTGCTTCCGTATTACAAAGATACACATGATGGCAAATACGAGATAAAATGATTGGCCCTTTATATACTGCATCTAGCTCTTCAATAGATGGAATACTTCCATCTGGAAAATTGTTTTCATTCCATCCTTCACCAAACAGCCATTCTTCCTCCTGAAGAGTCAACGCTCTCTCCTGTAATATCGCCAGCATTTCTTCCTTGCTTGCCACCCCTGACAAATCCAGCCGCTGAAGCTTCTGGCCATACATAATAAGGTGGATGTGGCTATCGACAAACCCTGGATACACGACAGCTCCGTGAAGATTTATTTGTTCATCCGCCAATCCTGTTAATTGTGCTACTGTGCCTAACTGTAGGATCTTATCACCTTCAGTTAAAATAGCCTCTACTGTTTCTCCTTCTTTTTCCATCGTATAAATTAACCCGTTGTACCATAGCTTTCTCATTTCACCACTCCCTTTCTTCCAAAATATAAAAAAACAGCGGGAAACGCAATGGG
>NZ_BCVX01000021.1 GCF_001591965.1 Lysinibacillus odysseyi 34hs-1 = NBRC 100172 | reverse complement strand
CCCCTAATGTAGTCTTTTTTTTTAGAATAGACAAAAATACTTAATATTTGGCCACACGATTTCTTAAGAATTTCTTAACTCTCTCTACGAAAGTATTAAACCCGTTTTTCCCGTCAGAATAAAAAAGCCAGCACTTCTACCCGAGTACCGGCTATACTTTATCTAATTTTTACGTTCCGCACCCACAGCTCATTTAAAAGGATAAATACAAAACTAAACACCATGGCCGTCTCTGCTATCAAAGGAGTAAAACATCCTGCTGCAATAATCAGAAGGCTCCGCTCCGAATCATATTTCACAGCAAACTTTTCAAATGCTAAATTAACACTTACATTACCTAGTAAGCTTATCTAAACTTTTGTAGCACAGACTGCATCCATCACCTCTATTGGCATTTGGAAATCAGTTCCATTAACGGCATGATTCACCTTCACCATATCTTCCACACAATTGTAGTAGATATATTTTTATAAAAAAGAGAGTGCTTTTCCAGCACTCCCTCTTTCTTATTCCACTACATCGTATCCTTGGTCCTCAATTGCCGCCTTCATTTGTTCAATCGTCACTGCGCCTTCTTTATAATCAACTTCTACAGTACCCGCATCTAATTGAACAGCTACTTTTTCTACGCCTTCAAGCTGACCAAGGCCACATTCAACAGCCTTTACACAATGTCCGCATGACATACCTTTTACTTGAATTGTTACATTTTCCATAGCTAATCGCTCCTTTTTTATAAAATCCTATCTATTTTCTCATTAACTTCTGAATAGTCACCAGCAGCTCATCTAATACTTCCTCGTCACCTTCTGCCAGACGATCCATGACGCATCCTTTTAAATGCCCCTGCAAAAGGACTTTTGCTACGCTGTTTAAAGCAGATTGGATTGCTGAAAGCTGGGTGATGATATCATCACAGTATACATCTTTTTCAACCATCCCTTTAATGCCGCGCACCTGCCCTTCAATTCGGTTCAGACGGCTCGTCAAATCCTTTTTAACATGTTCAGGGTGATGACTTTTCCTGCATGACTCTTCCGGCGAATATACTACATCCGGCTGCTTATTCATTTCCTTTTCCATTCCATCTTCCTCCTTCAGCTACCACCTAAGGTACCCTAAGCAGGTATGACGCATCATACTTACACTATAAGGTACCCATCATAGGTATGTCAATCTATTGTCTATTCGTTACCTTTTTTATGAAGCCAGTTAGCTTTTCCCCATATTCTCAAGGCCATAATACTCATGCTGCAGCTGCTTAATTTGTTCATCCACTAATTTCACACGGTTCTTTAGCTCCTTGGACTTTTCTTTTGCAACAGTCACTTTTTCATCATAGATGAGGGCTTTTTCCCTCTGCTTTTTGGCATTCATACGATGTTCCATTAAAATTTCCCGCTCATTTTGCATGAAGTTGCCTTCAGATAGGAGCACTTCTTCAACAAGTTCTTGTTGCTTTTCTTCTATTTCTTTTTGAAGCTGATTTTTTCGGATATTTAACTTTGTATTATCAATTGTGGCACCAATTGTCCGCCATAATCCCTTCCGTTCCCGATTCTCTCCCTTTTGTTGCTCTATAACAGCGATTTCCTTTTCTTTCGTAGCGAGAATTTCAATGCCCTGTTGGAGAGCGGGTGTTCCTTCCTCTGCAGGTATGGCAGCAATATGGCTTCCAATAAACATTTTATACGTTTTCGCCTTCTCCTTTTCTGCTTCCATTGCCTGCACATGGATTTCTCGCTGTTCTTCATAATCTTTCATTTCAGCTTCTTGATCATGTATTGCTGCTTCATACTGGGTACGTTTTTCCACAAGCTCATAGTAGCGTCCTGCTTGTTTTTCCCAGTGTGTGATGAATGAAGAAAAATCCGCCTCACCGATTCGGGCCTGTACAACAAGGGGAAGGATCATTTGTAGAATAGCTACAGGAAGAAGCTTTTTCTTCATGCTTTTATTTTGATGCTTCAACAGCAATCCACCGCCGCCTAAAGCGAGCGGCAGGATTATAAGCGGGTTGACCAGCATAGAAAAAAGGGACGCAGCAAACGTATAAAATCCAAACGGCCACGTTATACCGGCCAACGCCAGCGTAGCCGCCATAGCAGATGTCAAAACCGTATAAGCCGTAAAACCTGCTACTTCTACGATGACCGAAAACACAACGACTGATCCCTGTATCAATAGAGCGCTGCGAATAGCGTCTGTCGTTAATTCATCAAGCTTTAGTCTGGCCTTTAGCTCGAGCTGTTTCTCCTCCGGAAGTTCCATTAAAAAAGTCTGGATTTTTTTTATGAAATCAGTCGTCTTCTTTTCATCCAGTTCACGAAATTTGCTGTCGAATGTAGAGAACACCTTTTGCATCTGGTAATGGATGATCAGCTGATAAATCTCGCGGTCATTAGCTGCCTCCACAAATTTCCCGTAGTCCTTATCCTCTTTCAGCATAGCCTTATGCACTGCTTGCATAACGGCTTCCCCCTGCATCTCTATTTCACTTGAACTATGGTAAGGCACGCCTGGAAGTTCAAGCACTTTTGTCATTTCGGTAAATAGCTTTACCTGGAGTTCTTCATCCGAAAACCGTTTCAGCTTGTCCATCTCTATCTTTAATGTTTCATAAAAATGATCTGTTTCTTTCGAAAAAAAGTCCTTTGTTTTTGCTGTTATCATTCCGAGGATATTTGTTTTATGAAGCAGGGCATATACTATGCGAAGCTCATCACCTGACATTTGCACCAAAGCTTGAATCAAAATTTTCCCATTCATGATCAAATCCCTCTTTCCGTTTTTCCTATCTTCCATACTAATCACTTTCCCCCGAGTGCGCATCTATTTCTTTTCGCATTGGGAGAGGTATAATATAAATTATCTTTAGAATAAGAAAGGAATGTTTTTTATGCGGATTACCTTGAAGGAAAAAGGAGAAGTATTAGCAACCATCAATGGCAAAGAAGTAACCTCAGAAGATAGAAAAGTACGTGAATGCTTAGAAGCATTAATTGCCAATAATGAGCTGAATGAATTCCCTCCTCATATCGACAAGGATCAGATGCTAGAAGACGTAATAAAGGCTTTTGCCTTCGTAAATAATTACGAGATAGAAGAGTAAAAAACTAAGGTTTTCTGCCTGCTTAGAGGCTATATTTGCATGACAGAATCCCTCCTGTATGTGATAGACGAGTTTGAGAAGAGACAGTAAAGACTAAACGGACATGGAGATGATATATATGTTAAAAGAGCAAGTTTTTGCCCAGCTAAAAGCGGCAATGAAGGAAAAGGACGTGTTGTCTAAAGGAGTGTTGACATTGCTGAAGTCTGGTCTTGATGCTGCTGAAAAGGAAAAAGGCGCAGCGCTTACAGAAGCAGAGGAAATAGCTGTTATCAACCGTGAAGTAAAGCAGACAAACCAAGCTTTAGAAGGTGCTCAAACTGCCGGCCGTACGGATTTAATCGAAAAAGAGAAGGCAAAATTATCACTGTTGAAAAACTTCCTTCCAAAGCAGCTCTCCGAGGAAGAAATAACGGGGGCTCTACGAGCGGCTGGAGTCGTGCCAGGGATGAATATGGGTGATGCGATGAAAATTGCGAAACCTTTACTAACGGGCAAAGCAGAAGGAGCAGCTATCTCGAAAGTCGTAAAAACGCTCATTTCCGAATAGACAAATTTACCGGCATCTATACGTCTGTTAATGCATTCGTGCAATGGCTCGAATGCATTTTCATTTTACATCTATCCATTTTGTATGATGGGAAGAGCATTTTCCTTTGTCCGCTATAAGTAAGTCCCTTGCTAACCTTTTCTCTTTTGTATGACAAATTACTCACAACAGTCTATTAAAAGGTAAATCTTTTTACATAAAATAAACGGATAATCTTACATTGTTTTGGTATTATTATATTAATAAAGAAACTTAAAGCACCTGAATCATACGGAGGGATTAATTTGCAATTTTATTATGATGCCCAATTAAAAGTAGCCAGAGAGCTATTCCATAAAACACAGTATGATATAGCCATTTCCATCCTCGATGAAGAAATCCCTAAACTTGAGGAAAAACAAAATTATAAATCGCTCGGTGAGTATCTCAATTTAAAAATCGCTTGTCTGATTAACAAGGGAGATATCCAAGCTGTACAGCCACTACTCGATCAGTTGAAGCATTATCTTTTAATAAGCGGACATGAGGATCTGCAGTTAAATTATCTTTATCATAGCGCTAACTTTTTTTACTATAGCGGAGATTTAGAGCATTCGATCGAATATAACTTAAAAGCATTAGAACTACTTGAAGCTACCCCATCACACCGCTACTACCCGGCAGTGTGTCACAACCTTAGCGGATGCTATATTTTATTAAAGGAACTGGAAAAAGCCTATTATTATAGTGAAAAAATTTATCCTATTATGCTTGCGGCGAAACATGAACAGCCCATTATGTATATGCATTATATGAATACCCATGCCTGCTATTTATTTGAACTTCATAGATATGAGGAATCATATAAGCTGCTGAAGGATATCCTGGATCACCCGCTTCTTAAGCAAAATTCAAAGCAATACGCAACAACGATTAATAATATGGGCGTTTACTACGCGCGCACAAATCAATATGAAAAAGCAGAGCAGTGCTTTACAGAAGCCTGGGAAATCCTCACAGAGATGTCTGATAACCAGTTAAAAAGTAGAATATTAAATACTATTATTGAATCATACGAAGTAATGGAAAACTATAAAAAGGCATATGAGTATGCCCGGGTAAAAAATGAATTGCTTGAATCTGAGGAATCACGCCGTCAATTAGAACGACTGCATGAGTTTGCCTTAAATACGAGTAAAGAGGCGCTTAATCTACTCGCCTACACTGATAATGTAACGCAGTTGTACAATCGTCATTATTTTGAGGAGGAAGCTGAAAAGTGGTTTTCAGAAGCTCTATCGACTGACACCCCACTGTGCTGCGCGCTCTTCGATATCGATGACTTTAAGCAAACAAATGACCAATATGGACATCTAATAGGAGACCAGATCCTCCGCCAAATTGGAGAAGAGGCAAGAAAATTCTATCGTGCCGGGAAGCTATTTATCGCCCGCTATGGCGGGGACGAGTTTATTATCCTTAGTAAGGAGCCGGCTTTATTCAAACAGACAATTGAACACCTCTTTCATACCCTTCAGGCGATTGAAGTTATGACTGAGGACGGCTATTTAATGTTCACCATCAGTTTAGGGGCTGTTATAGTAGAGGATCTATCTGACTTCACTGTTTCAATGGTTATCCAAAAAGCAGACGAAGAGCTCTACAGCGTAAAGCGCAATGGAAAAAATGCCTTACGGGTGGTTTAACCAATATTTCATTTACATGACTCTTTCATTTCCGGTTCTATATTTTCCGCAGAGCTCTTCAAATGAAGGGCTCTGCGGCAGTTAGGCTACCACAACTGCGGTTTTACTACCATCAACCAAAGCATCATAAGCATGATGGTGATATATAAAATTGCTGCTCTCTTCATCACCGCTATGAAAGTCTCTTTATGAAAATAATCCGCCTCGGCGATGCGCCATGCAGGCTTAAACGCTTTGGCCAGGAAAAAAAGAGAGGCAATAAGCAAAATAATTGTCGCGAGCACCCAAGGCGTCTTCCAAGACCATCCGCTCAGCCATATAAGGGCAATCCCGCTTATTATCAATACATGGCCGCCTAAACTAACAGCACGTACAACGCCACGCAGCCCTTCTACCATCCCTTTTATATCTCTTTCTTCCGCTTTTTCCATGCGCTTTAAGATGGGAAATATGGAAAAAAGGGGACCGATCGCAGCAACGGCGCTCACTACATGTATAAAAATAATCATTTTATATACCATCATGTTCTTTCCCTTCTCTTCTCTATTCTTCTTCATTTTAACGAATGATTAGTAAATTGCTATCTACTATTTTTCTACAATTATATTTGACAGAATGTTATGATTAATGAACAAGGGGGGGTTATGTGAATTATCGTCACGCTGGGGTTTTACTCGGGGGAATACTATTACTTGTTATTGCCATGGGTATCAGCCGTTTTGCCTTCACACCGCTTCTGCCTTTTATGCGGATAGATGAAGGGCTGACATTTCAGGCTGGTGGATGGCTCGCTTCCAGCAACTATATAGGCTACTTTGCAGGGGCATTGGGAGCCGGCTTTATTTATAAGGGGAAAAAACCATTTTTACTTGGAAACGTTTTAGTAAATGTCGTTTCCATTATCGGGATGGGACTGACTCACTCTTATGTCATATGGATCATTTTACGGTTCATCGCAGGAGCAACGGGCGGATTCATCTTTGTTTTGACTTCAAGCATTATTATGGATTACTTGGCTTCGCATCTGCTGACACGCTGGTCCGGCTATGTATTCAGCGGCATCGGGATTGGCATTGCTATCTCCGGTCTCTTCGTTCCGCTTTTAGAGGCGAAACTCCAATGGGAAGGTACATGGATTGGACTGGGTGTGTTATCTGCCCTATTTTTCGGTGCTGCTTTCTTTCTTTGGCGGCATATCCATGTACAAGATGGAGAAAAGGTTGAAAAAACAAAGGATACAAATATTTGGCGCGGCTTTATGCTATGGCTTATTATCGCTTACGGACTTGAAGGCCTAGGCTATATCATTACAGGAACCTTCCTCGTTGATATCGTGTACAATATTGAAGCTATACGAGCATATGCAAGCTATTCGTGGGTCGTTGTTGGCATTGCCGCTATTCCATCGGCACCATTTTGGATGGCTATGATGTCCCGCTTTAAGCCTGTTTCCGTCATGTTTATGGCGTACATACTGCAAGTATTGGGAATCATTCTGCCAGTATTAACACAGACAGCGTGGAGTGTTTTATTATCTGCATTTTTATTCGGCTGTACCTTTGTAGGGCTCGTCACTCTTACGACCGGCTATGGCAGACAACTGTTTCCAAAACAAAGCGGCTTGGTTGTTTCCGTCCTCACAACGGCCTATGCATTTGGCCAAATTATCGGCCCGCTTCTTGCCAGCCGGGTGGAGGACAAGTTCAACAGTTTCAAAGCACCGCTTCTTTTTGCAGGAATGGTAGTATTTTGTGCGTTCGCCATTTTAGTTATTGGCCACTTCATTACACAACGCTCTATTGCCCACAACAAGCCAGCTCAGGAATCCTCCTGAACTCGCTTGTTTCTTTTACAAAAGTTTGTTCAGCAGTACTTTCAGAAGGAATGGATTAGAATAGCTGAGTATTCACATTTCCCTGCAGGATATTTTTTCTATATATGCTTCCCCTGAAAATAGAGCAATATTTTATAGCTTATAGTATCCTGTTTACTATCAATTTGAACTATCCTTATTATTTCGTAACTGCTATCTTGGCTTTAGGCGTTGCTATCTTTATGTTTTATTAAAAATTGAAGAGCTATCAAATATACGCACCCTCTTCCTGACTATAAACCAATTATTATTTTGATATGTACAAAATTTTTCATATCCTTTTGAAAAGGCAGACAAAACGGTCTGCTTTTTTTGTTGTCTTTCCTATATGATGATAGTAAAGGGAGGATGGATAGAATGAACAATAGCAAAGAAATTATTCAACAGACAGAGCAATTCGGAGCAAACAACTACCACCCGCTGCCGATTGTGATCTCAGAAGCATTAGGTGTATGGGTGTATGATCCAGAAGGCAATAAATATATGGATATGTTATCGGCTTATTCAGCTGTCAACCAGGGCCACCGCCACGCTAAAATTATTGAGGCATTGAAAGCACAGGCCGACCGTGTCACGCTTACATCCCGCGCATTCCATTCCGATCAGCTTGGACCATGGTATGAAAAAGTAGGGAACTTGACTAATAAAGATATGGTTCTGCCAATGAATACAGGTGCCGAAGCTGTGGAAACAGCAATAAAAACAGCTCGCAAATGGGCTTATGAGGTGAAAGGCATTAAGGGAGATGCCGAGATTATCTGCTGTACGGGCAACTTCCATGGCCGTACAATGGCAGCTATTTCGATGTCATCAGAAAAAGACTACCAGCAAGGGTTTGCCCCTCTTTTACCTGGTTTTACGCTTGTGCCGTATGGAGATATAACAGCAATTCAAGAGGCAATAACAGAAAACACGGCAGCTGTCATTTTGGAGCCTATTCAAGGTGAAGCAGGCATCGTAATTCCTCCGGATGGCTTTTTACAGAAAGTGCAAGCTGTATGCCGGGAGAAAAATGTACTGTTTATTGCAGATGAAATTCAGACTGGTCTTGCTCGCACCGGCCGTATGTTTGCCTGTGATTGGGAAGATGTAGTACCGGATATGTATATTTTGGGGAAGGCTCTGGGCGGCGGTGTAATGCCTATCTCCTGTGTAGCAGCAAACAGCGATATACTCGGTGTATTCACGCCTGGTACACACGGCTCCACTTTCGGTGGAAATCCATTAGCCTGTGCCGTATCAATTGCTGCGCTGGATGTCATTATTGACGATAATCTAGCGAAGCGATCCGCTGAACTTGGCGTTTACTTTATGGAAAAGCTTCGCGAGATTCAAAATCCCGTTATTAAAGAAATACGGGGACGTGGCTTATTTATTGGTATGGAGCTGTATGAGTCTGCCCGCCCGTACTGTGAAAAATTGATGGAGCTTGGTTTACTGTGTAAGGAAACCCATGATACAGTCATTCGGTTTGCCCCTCCTCTTATTATTTCCCGTGATGAGCTGGACTGGGCCATCAAACAAATCAAGCAGGCTTTCACAGAATAATATATAGTATATAACCTTCAAGCCCCGGACCATCCCGGGGCTTTTTCATTGGCAGCACTCTCCATACAAAAAATAAAGGGTACACTTGGGGCAATAGTGGGTAATATAAAACATCTGAAGAATACTGGTGGGCGTTGATCTCCTTCCATCATGACCTTTCTATTTTCTGCGAGGAAGTAGTAGGATAAAATGATGAAAAGCAAGTGAAAGGAGATTTTCCGATGAAGACCATCTATGTAACCGGATATCGTGCACACGAGCTGGGTATCTTTAATGATAAGCACCCGGGTATTCCTGTCATCAAAAAGGCTCTATATAATCATCTTTATTCTTTGTGCGATGAAGGGCTGGAATGGGTTGTAATCAGCGGTCAACTTGGGGTGGAAGGATGGACAGCAGAAACGGTACTCGAATTGAAAGAACATTTCCCCCGCCTAAAATACTCCGTTATTACACCTTTTTTAGAACAAGAGAAAAACTGGAGCGACCAAAAACAGGCGCAATATGCACGTATTATAGAAAATGCTGATTTTGTCACAAGCATAACAAAGCGCCCCTATGAAGCACCTTGGCAGTTTATTGAGAAAGATAAGTTCATCATTAACAATACAGACGGCATGCTTCTTCTATACGATGAGGATAATGAAGGGTCTCCAAAGTATGTACTCAACCTTGTCACAAAGTATATGGAAAACAATGAATATGAGCTGTTGCGTATTAATGCCTATGATCTACAGGTAGTAGCAGAGGAAATGCAGCGTAAAGATTGGTAAATGACATGCTGTCTTTTCCTATAAAAAGATATTCTTTTATACGGTCAAATGTTTACTGATTGCGTTTTCGTTGTTTGCTGTCATCGACATGTACCAGGTTAGCTTTTCCACCATTTAAGAGGGGTTGATGTTAATGATCCAAATTGACATGATTACAGAACCAAAACCAATCAACATTTCTCATCATACGTATAAGCGCGAATGCCGTTACACCCGGGGAGTGCATATTTCACTTGAAGACTTTCAACAGATTATCAACAGCATGTGTTCAGATACCAGAATCTATTTTGACTTTCATAACTCAGCCAAACAGCTAAAAAGCGGGGAATACTTTAACGGACATGCCGGCCTGGCCCGTCAAATTGACAGTTATTACAGAACGATGAAAAATACAGAAATTGTAGGCATAAACAATGGTTTGGATTTTTACGTAAAGATTATTTAATACTTCCCGAGGAAATAGAAAAGAAATCATACCATTGGTACGTAATGCGCCTCCCCCCTATCGATAACGATTGTTACTCTACATCAATGAAAAATGCCACTGCACAGGTATATTCACATCCCCGCAGTGGCACATTTTTTTCTATCCAATTAGCCTTTTTGAATCGTAATTGTCCATGCAGCTTCGCCGACCTGTTCGAAGTTCGTTACTTCATGCCCTGCTTCTGCTGCCCAGCGAGGAATGGATTCAGTTCCCTGTGTACAGTCAAACTCTACTACCAGTTCGTCGCCTGTATTAATTTCCTCGATTGCCTGCTTTGCTTCTATTAAAGGAAATGGACAAACCATTCCCATTACTTCTAGTTTTTTTTGCATAATTATTCTCTCCTTACATTAATTTAAGCCGTTACCGCTTCTGAACGGGCAGCCTGTGCTTTTTTCCGCGGACGGACAAATACAAAATAAGAAGCCGTCCATGTACCCAAAATCATAAATACAAGGGAAATCCATCCTGACCAAGTCATCATCGCTGTCATTACGAGACCATTCCCGATCGAGCAACCACCTGCCAAGCTAGCCCCGAAGCCCATCATTAAGCCTCCTGAAAAACTATTAAGGCCTGTTTTTACATCCGGCATGCGGAAACGAAATTCTCCAGACATTTTCGCCGCGAACATTGAACCAAAGAAAACCCCTAATACAAGGAAGACACCCCAGTTTACGAAGCTTATATCACCTGTTACAAGGAACTGTAAAATATTAGCTGAAGGAGTTGTAATACCTAAACCGCCCATACGTCCAGTTGCTACTGATAATGGCCAGGCTAATGTTGCGATTACTCCAATCAAGGTAGCTGTAACAAATGGGTTCCAGCGTTTTTCAAAAAGAACATGGGCTAATCCCGTTTTCTTCGGTTTCAAAGAGGGAATTTTCACTTTTGGTTTTTTTAACTCGCGATAAACGATGAAGGCTACAATCACTACTAAAATAGCAATCAGTATCCAAGGGCTCACCCCGAATGTCGCTGCCATAGAGTTGTTGCCGACTTCATAGGATTTAAGTTTCGTATCAATCGGCGCTAACGGACCTGTACGCATCATGGCAGCTACGAGCATATACCCTGCAAGCGCCATCCAGCTGCCAACCAGCCCTTCACCAGCACGATACCATGTACCTGTCGCACATCCTCCCGCAAAGATAATGCCAATACCAAATATGAAGGAACCTGCAATGACAGCAAGTAAAGATATAGTACCTGTCGTAAATTCAAAAACACCTAAACTAATCAATGTATATACACCAACGCTTTGAACAGCAATCGCAATTAATAGCGCATAGAACATGCGATTATCTTTTGCGATATACATGTCACGGAAGCCGCCTGTTAAGCAGAAACGGCCTCGTTGCATGACAAACCCTAATAAAGCGCCGCATAACAAACCTGTTAAAAGACCAAATGACATTGTTACGTAACCTCCTACTATTCCTCAGTAATTTTATAGGTTTATAATACATTAAACACTTCATCATAGCAAATTATTTGTTTACCTATAACTTTACTAGGTTTATGTGAATAAAGTAAATGTATTTTTCTTTCTATAATTAGGAATAAAACCACCATTATAGATTGTCTGCCCTCTTTAGCGTTTGATTTTACCGGTTATTTTTTGGATATAAAAAAACCCATACAGGCTATTTATAATGAATAATGCGCAATTAAATGTTCTATAGTCACGCAGCTTAACGTATATCTTTCATTGAACGATATATCAAAAAATTTTGATGGCCTTTTTCGTCAAAGATTTTTTCTTAAAATTATTGTTCACTTATCATTGACTTTATAAATGAGAAAGATTATCATTTTCATTGTAGTGATCAATAATTTAAATTCTCATTCCGAAACATGTCCCCCCAGAATTTGTTTCGGACCTCCCTTATTATTTTCATATGAAATAGGACTCCCTCAAAAACTGTTTGGGGGATTTCTATTTGCCGTATCCCTGATGAGCTGAGGTTCAATCCTTTTTATTCCCTCTGCTTCTGCGTTATAATAACAGCACTTCCCCTAATTACCCTATAAGTATAATGGGTTTTAATGGAGGAAATGAAAATAATTATTTCTTTACGTTTGTTATGTTTCTGTTTTGGGGAACATCAACTACATAATACATATTAAAAAAAGGAGCGAATAAAATGGAATTTCGTATTGAAAAGGATACAATGGGTGAAATTCAAGTACAGGCGGACAAATTATGGAAAGCTCAGACACAGCGAAGCTTGGAAAACTTTAAAATCGGAACTGAAAAAATGCCAATTGAAATCATTCGTGCATTTGCCATCTTAAAAAAATCAGCCGCAATCGCGAACCAAAAACTTGGTAAACTATCAGATGCTAAAACAAACGCGATTGTGCAGGCTGCCGACGAGGTACTAGAAGGTAAATGGAATGATCAGTTCCCACTTGTCGTATGGCAGACTGGTTCTGGTACACAGTCAAACATGAACGTGAATGAGGTATTATCATTCCGCGGTAACCAGATTCTAGAGGAACAGGGTAGCGAAGAACGTATCCATCCAAATGATGATGTAAATAAATCTCAAAGTTCCAATGATACATTCCCGACAGCCCTTCATGTAGCAGCTGTCCTGGCAGTGGAAGACTATTTATTACCGAAGCTGAATGTGTTAAAGACAACATTAAAAGAAAAGTCAGAGGCGTTCAACGATATTATTAAAATCGGACGTACCCATCTTCAAGATGCGACTCCACTTACACTCGGCCAGGAAATTTCAGGCTGGCATCATATGCTTGTAAAATCAGAGAAAATGATCCAGTTGACAACTGAATTCATGAAAGAGCTTGCGATTGGTGGTACAGCTGTAGGTACAGGAATTAATGCCCATCCGAAATTCGGTGAAATGGTAGCTGCAGAAATTACCGGTCTAACAGGTAAGCAGTTTGTAACGGCTGAAAATAAATTCCATGCTTTAACATCGCATGATGAAATAACGACAGCCCATGGTGCATTGAAAGCATTGGCCGCGGATCTCATGAAAATTGCTAATGATGTGCGCTGGCTGGCATCTGGTCCCCGCTCAGGTATCGGAGAAATTACGATTCCAGAAAATGAACCAGGTTCTTCTATCATGCCGGGGAAAGTTAACCCAACTCAATCGGAAGCAATGACGATGGTTGCCTGCCAAGTGTTCGGCAATGATGCGGCAATTGGCTTTGCTGCATCCCAAGGGAATTTCGAGCTTAATGTATTTAAGCCAGTCATAATTTATAATTTCCTGCAATCTGTACGTTTACTAGCTGATGCTATGCAATCGTTTAACGACAATTGCGCTGTAGGCATTGAGCCAAACCAGGAAGTGTTGGATGCGAACTTACGTAATTCTTTAATGCTCGTAACGGCATTAAATCCTTATATCGGTTATGAAAACGCAGCTGCTATTGCGAAAAAGGCCCATAAAGAAGGGACAACGCTGAAAGAAGCAGCAATTGCGAGCGGTTTATTGACAGAGGAGCAATTTGACGAATATGTAGATCCCGCAACAATGATTTATCCTAACGCTGAATAACCGTATTTTCTAATGAGGAAAACCGGTGGAGATTCTCTCCACCGGTTTTTCTATTTTCAAGCTATTTCCCTTTTAACGATAAATATTATATTCCTTCATTTCATTTGCCAGCAATACGGTCATCTTCGCTAATTCTGCATATGTCATTTCCTGCTGCGGATTTGCTTGATTATTCTCAGCATTCAGTAGGCCCATTGCGTATGCCAGTGCTACATAACCACGCTTATCTGAAGACACTTTCGCTGCGTCCGTATATCCTAACTGATAAATATCCCCATGCTTTGCAGCAGCCTCTAGGTTCAGCATTCTTACCGCCCATTTTGCCACTTCTTCGCGGGAAAGCTTAGCATCTGCCTTGAGCCCTTTATCAGATTCATCTAAAATACCGATTGCTACGGCTGCCATCATGAGTGGATACAGTTCATCAGTAGGCTGTATATTGTCGAAGAACTTCGATTCCAGCTCTCCTTGTGGATAATAATCATAGGAGTACGTGAGTGATTTCATTAATACCTTTAGTGCTTCCCCCTTTGAAATAGCAGCATCCGGATTAAAGTTTTCGTCAACTTCTAAAGCCCCCATACGGATAAGATGGTTCAGTTCCTGTGCTGCTGTAGGATGCTCAACCGCTGGATATTCTTCTTTCTCATTACTAGAAAGCCATTTTCCCGTTTTTGCATCAATCATACTATAGCTGTTTTCCTTAAACAGCGGCTGATAAATAAGGCTGTAATGCTCGTCATTACCAACATTCGGTATGTTCATGTATTGTAGTTGCAGAGATAGACTCTCCTTCAGCTGCTTTGTTGCCTCTTCCTTTGACACGACATCTGCCACGGTCGGCCATTTGACGTCACTGTACGTCATAATAGAAAGCCCGAGTAAATCCCCTGCTGCTCCAATATTCACCGTAATTTGATCGCCTTCCACTGCCAAACCATTTACAATACGTGGGAAAGAGAAGTAGTAGCTGTCGTTATGCTCGAAATAATGCGCTTCGGCTACCGGCATAGCGTATTCATTTGCATAAGAAGGTGCCCATTTTTTTATAGAGTCGACAGCTTGTTGAAGAGCATCCTTCTGTGATAATGTTCCCTTCTTCTGATCCTCCTTCATTTGCGCCGCCAAATCATACTTGATATTGTAGTATTCTATAATTTCACCTGTTGCTTTATCAATCGATAATGTCGTCCCTATATTTTCACCTGCATACTCATAATTATACTGGATCATATATACCTGCTTACCTGTATAACTAGTCGTTTCATAAATAGAATCAATCGTTAATGTAACCCCCGGAATCTCCGTTTGGAGGAATGAAAGTGCCAGCTGCTCTGCTTGATCCTCCGTTATGTCCGGCTGTCTAGGCGGTAAAGGCTGTGGAGCGATCGGTGTAATCTTTTGCTCTTTCGGTAAAGATGCAGATAGCCCGTCTAATGTCACCCAATCTCCCGATACCGCATGGACACCAGAGACAATCTGGCTGCTTGGCCGGTACACAAGCTTGGCCTCTGCCCCTCCTGTATGGTAATTTGGTGTCAATAAATAGAAGAGCTGCGCTTCTATTGCATCTTGTACTTTCGTTTGGACAGCAGTAGTATCTTGCTTTTTAGACGCATCATCATATGTGAAATTCCCTTTTTTCGTTCCGGAATTATAGAAGGCAATTAACTGGCCATCCCCTTGAACTGTTACCTGTAGATAGCGGTCTGCTACCGGAATATCCCCTTCTGCCTTTCGGTAGGTAAACGTATATTGCACTGGCTGTGTCAAATTGCTTGGTGTATAAATATCATCTGTGGTGGAAAGTTGATATCCGGCGGCCGATGCCAGTTGTTTGACCATCTTGTCTGCAATTTTTTGCGCCTCGCTTTCGGAAACCTTTGCTGGGAAGAATGCCTCTTTCGTTTCCGGCGGCTGGTAGTAGAAATGTTCAAGCTGCAGATCTGCTCCCGCAAAAATCAGATTGCCATATACATATTGATCCTTCAATTGTTTGGAAAAGCTCAGTTCATAACGCACCGTTGAATCTCCAGGATAGGAATAACCCGTATTCATATAGAAATCCTTCTCAGTCAAATTGGAAAACTCTGTCGGAAACAGTTCCTTCATACGATTGATCAAATCTTGCTTTGTTACCTTCGCGTTTGTCTGCGCTACCTGGATCGGCAGCCTCTCCATACGCTCGTCCACTGTTGTTGCACTAGCAACTGGCGCCAATAAACCGATAGACAATGCTGTCGCCGATAATAATACGCTTGCCTTCTTCAATACAACCATTTCTTCTCCCCCTATTTGTGCAAATAAAAAACTTCCTGTTCCAACATACGCAAGTAGAGGGCGAAACTTTCTAAAATATTCTATTTTCTTTTTTCTCTCTAAATTTCTGCTATAAATAGGCCCCTTTCCCTAGCTGGCGGCTGCCTGCTCATAGTAAAAGAGCAGCTCCCCTTATAGTTCCTATAAAAAATGCCCATGCAATAAGCATAGGCATTCCTTCATTTATTTTTCTAATGGCCGCACTTGGAGTGTTGGCAGCTTATTTTCCAGCTCATCCCGTAAATATTCATATTGCGGCGGCAGCATCAGCTGCTCTCCTAGTATTTCCGGATTTTCATCAACCGTAAAGCCCGGCGGATCTGTCGCGATTTCAAACAAAATCCCTCCCGGTTCAGGGAAATAGATGGCATTAAAATAGTTTCGGTCTTTCACCTCTGTTGCATGAAGGCCATGCTGTATGACATGTTCCTGCCATTGGAGATGCTCCGAATCATCTTTTGCGCGCCAAGCAATATGGTGAACAGTACCCGGTCCTGTTGCTCCGCGGCGCCCCGGAACTGTTTTTAGGTCAATGATATTCCCGATAGCTGCTGGCGACTTGAAGCGGATATAATCGCCTTCACGCGACACAAGCTCCAGGCCCATAACCTGCGTCAATACATCTGCGGTCTGCTGGGGGCTGCTTGAATACAATGTCGCCCCGGCGAACCCCTTAATAGCAACTTCCGGTGAAACACCCCCAAAGGTCCATTCGCTTTGTTTACCTTCTGCCCGTTCTACAAGCTCAATATGGAGGCCATGCGGGTCGTCCAATTGAATGTATAATTCACCGAAACGCTCTACCTTCAGAAAAGGTACACCAAAACGCTCTAGACGCTCCTGCCAGAAAGGAAGTGCACCATCAGGCACCGCATAGGAGGTAACACCTACCTGGCCGTCTCCAATACGACCACGGAAAGCTGTCGGCCATGGAAAAAATGTCATAATCGTTCCCGGTGTCCCCGCTTCATCTCCAAAATATAGATGATAGGTACCTGGGTCATCAAAGTTGATAGTTTTCTTTACAAGGCGCATTCCTAATATACCTGCATAAAAGTCTACGTTTTCCTGGGGATTCCCGACAATGGCGGAAATATGGTGAATACCTGCTGTTCTCATCTGAACTCCTCCTATATAAACGTTACAAATTCGTTCACCGGTTTTCGGTAGCCGCGCAGATTGTGGCTTTCCTCTTTTTCTTTTCCTACAGCGATCATGAGAACAATTTCATGGGTCGGTGGGATATGAAGTATCTCACGTACCTGCTGCTGATCAAAGCCGATCATTGGACATGTATCCCAGCCTCGGTTTTTGGCTGCCAGCATAAAGAGCATAGCGGATAATGAGGCATTTCTAACAGCCTCCTCTTTCATAAATTCCTCGCCGCGTTCCTCATAAAACAATGTATTATCCTTTACTAACTGCTCCAGCTGGCAATCATTGATCATGCCGAGATTCTTCATTCCCTCATTCAGCTTTTCAGTCTTTTTGAAGGCATACCGGTCAGACGTTACAATAATGACTGCTGAAGAAGAATGAACCTTATATTGCCCATAAGCTGCTTTTCGCAGTTGCTCTTTTACATCAGGATTCAATACCGTAATGTATTCGGTATGCTGCAAATTGAAAGCTGATGGAGCAAGCTTTACATCATTGAAAATAGGCCTTAAATCTTGCTCTGTTATTACAATTCCCTTTATAAAATTATTGGCCGAACGCCGCTTTTCTATTAGCTTTTCAAAATCCATCCCCTAAAACCCCTTTATCTCGAAAATATTTATCTCGAATTCAAGATAAATATATCACCAACACCTAATTTTGTCAAACAGAGGGAATGCTTCCTTCTTCCTCCCTTAATTTATCAATATAACCTTAAAAATAAGAAGTACACTATAGTATAAAAAGCGAATGTAAGGCACTTCCACCTTTACACTCGCTTTTATCTAAAAATAGTTAATTAGTTTCTTACCCTTAACGTAAAAGCATAAATGGCATTGCCCTTTATATCTGATTCAAAGGTTGTCTTGTAAAGATATGTGTAGCTTCCTTCCTGTTCAGGTGCCAAGAAGGTCTCCTGATTGACTGGTACTGGAGTTAATTCTTCCTTTGTTATTAGGAAAAGCTCGATTGCATCGGGAAACGGTACTTCTGTAGCAGGATCTGCATCAATTTGGAATATTATTTCCTTACCTGGAGAAACAGCAGAAATTTTTCTTCCATCTGACGCAGCTTCTGCCTCCTCCCATGTATATGTTAACTCGGTACGACATTCCTCTGGCTGCTCGTTCCAGCAATAGCTAAGTAATGTAGGTAAGATGGATGTCTCATTCGCCCCTATATATAAGTCTATCCTGCGCGGCCTTTCATTTGATTCATAAACAGAACGTGTGTCTACTGCTGTCTCGACATTGCCTCCTGCCTCTTTCTCTACCTCTTCTAACGGCGCTTCCTGGCAGCCGAACAGCAATATGCTCAGAAAGAATAAGCCTGCTATTTTTTTCATGTCAAGCCCCCTCTAATTTACAAATATTATAATAATAAATTATAATATAAACAATAAATTTAATATATGTAAAATAAAGGTTTTTATCTAGCTATTAAGCGAATATAAATAAAGCTCTTTGATAAGGTTGCCCTACCTATGGTTCAGAACGTATGAAGAAGATGTCACTCTCATAAAAATCTTAAAGGGAAAAATATAATAATTATCCGGAGCGGGGGATGTAAATGATTCACTTATTACGTTTAGAATGGCTCAAAATAAGGCGTGCCCGATTTACATATGTTCTGCTATTTTTATTACTTCTTACGGTTGCTGGTTATTTCTTTTACATTGATACAAAAGAAACGAAGCTACATGAGGCCGAAGCGTATGTCCTATCGAATGTTGAAACTTCTATGGGATTCGTTGAATCAACAACAGAGGAAATTGAACAGAATGGTGGTACAGACCCAAACCTTGAAGAGGTCCTTGTCAATGCCGAAAGACAATACGAAGCTTTCTTCTTAATGAACGAGGGGCTTGAGAAGAAAGACTGGTCATTGTATTGGCAGGGGGAGCTGCTGAATAATTCCTGGCAGGAGGAATCAAAGGAAGAACAATTAAAGGAAGTATTAAAAAGCTATCTTTGGCCAACCCCTTTTACTGTTTTTACGATGATGGACAAAATGAGATGGATGGAAAAGCGTTCTATACAGCCTATTTTCCCTACTTCAAGCCATACATGGCGTACTCTCTATGATGAACAGTTTGATGATCCAATCGCAGAAGAAATCGTAACTTCTTCATCGGGCGTCTATTCCTCCTCCGGGTTTTATTTCGTTTATCACCTATTTAACTACGGCTTTGGATTTTTTGGCCTCTTTTTCGTCTTATTCTTTTTTGCAGATATTTTGACGAAAGAAGGTCTCGACGGAAACGGCCCTATCCAATTACTGCGTACCCAGCCAATCAGCAGAATGAAATTTTGGATTTCTAAAGCTGTTGCCAGTATGGGAGGCTCAATACTTCTCATTGGCTTTACTGCCACTATTAGTCTTGTGCTCGGAAGCATGTTTAATCGTTTAGGAGATTGGAACTATCCTATTCTTATTTACGGTCCTGAGCGTACGTATTCATTTTTGACATTAACATCTTTTTTAGGAAAGTCCCTTATCCTATTCAGCCTTGTTTTAGCACTCAGCTTTACTTGCCTGTTTTTATTTTCCATATTGGCCAACCGCACTTTATTAGGGATTGGATTAACTGTTGTATTCCTTGTCATCGGCCAGCTGCTGACAGACCAATCCATGTTGCTCAATTGGTCACATTGGCTGCCTTTCCACTATATAAATGTCTATCCGATTGTAGACGGAACATATGCAGTCCAGTATGAAAATGAGAACTATACCTATTTGCAGGCCATCTTATCCTTATCGCTGAGCACTGGTATATTGCTGGCAATGACGTATCTGGCCGGAAGATTGAAAAAAGGAGTGAAGGTATGATTATCGACGTGCAAGGATTAAAAAAGAGATATAAGGAACAAGAGGTCTTGAAAAATATTACATTTCAAATTGATGAACCTAAAATTGTGGCCCTTGTCGGCCCCAACGGTTCTGGTAAAACAACGATGATGAACTGCTTAATGAACCTGCTCCCTTTTCAAGAAGGCGAAGTCACGATTTTAGGAAAGAACCATAAGGACCCTACCCTGTTTTATGAAGTTTCTTACCTTCAGGATAACCGAGTATTATATGGAGACTTAACGGGGGAAGATCATCTGAAATTTATATGCAATGTCCAAAAGCTTCCTGTAAAAAAAGCGAAGGAGACCGCTGAAGCAATCGGCATGGCCCATTATGTGAAAAAACGGGTACGAAGCTATTCCCTGGGGATGAAACAGCACCTATTGCTTGCAATGGCAGTATTAAATAATCCGAAATTAGTATTATTAGATGAACCAATTAACGGTTTAGATCCAACAAGCGCTATTCATATGCGTAATATATTGATGGATTTATATACAAAAGGTACAACAGTAATAATTTCCTCACATAACTTAGATGAGATTGATAAGATGACTAATACGATTTATTTCATGAAGGATGGAGAAATTTTAGAGGAGTCATTAGCAGATTTGAATATTCCTCATTATTCGCTTACGGTTTCGGATACGGCTAAAGCAATGGAGCATTTTACTCTTGCAGGGCTTCCTGTGGGACTGGAGCATGGGGATTTGACCTTTAGCGAAACCTCCTATCCTTTACAAACAGCGATTGATATATGTAATCAAAATGGCATTCAAATCCATCAGATCGAAAACCGGAAGATTGGAGCGGAAAAAAGATACATGGAGCTATTTGAAAGCGAGCTGAAACCATGACACTCTTTTTATTCGAGCTAAAAAAAATCATTTTTAGCAGACGTTTTCAATATCTATCTGCTATCATTTTACTTCTTATCGGCGCTCTTTATGTACGTAATATTCTCTTTCAGGATCTACTCATTAAGGAGCAACAAAAACAGGTAGATATTTCTACACGAGAAGTTCAAAGTCATTTAAGAGCTTTTGTTCTACAGCAGGAAAAAGATTCTGAAAACATGATTCTATCAGAACGTATAACCCATCTTAGTACTGCTTTAGATGCCCTATATGAATGGAAACCATTATTGCAATCAGAAAACTGGCAAGCACGTCTCCAAACAGAAAATACCTTTTTAACAGCTTTACTTTCCTATAAGGAAACCGGCGGAGAGTTTTCATTAAGTACTCCAGAAATGGAGCGAACTTTAGCATGGAATGATCAACTGCTGCGGCAAGGGATTGAGCCTTCTCCAGAGAACTATGGCACCAGTCTGCCAAATTTTATGAAACAGATAACAGACATCTATGTAAATATAGGAGCCATTGTCCTTCTTTTATTGCTTATCGGTGACTTATTAACAATAGAGTTTGAACAAGGAAGCATTCGATTCTTATACACCCAGCCTGTAAAAAAATCCGCTATTCTTCATGCCAAATCATTGACAGCCATAACTATTTACCTTTTTGTAACTGCTGCTATTTTCATTTTCACATGGCTGCTTGGTCTTACAATTGGAAAGCCGGGTTCATTTTCTTATCCGGTTATGATCGATAAGGAGGATAGCTTTACATTCATCCCCATTTTCCAATATATACAGTGGAGCCTGTCCGGTACTTCCTGCATAATTTTACTGGTCATTCCGCTTTGTATGCTCATAAGCCTCTATGCTAAGAATGCTATTATTACCTTGCTATCTGTTATGGTCATAATAATCGGTGGTTATTTTTCGATGCAAGCTGTTTCATGGAGCGGGCAACCTTGGATTGATCCTTTCCACCTCTTGTTTACAGGACGTACTATTCAAACAATCAGCGGTCTTTGGATTTATAGTGTTCCTATCACATTGCTGCTTGCCCTTCTTATCTATTTATTTGCCTTGCTAAAAATGAAAAGAACTGTTGATATAAGTTAATTTGCTGCTATTTATAAATATTTTATTATTACGGGATGCACTGATAAAAAAGAGGGAAACCACTCTCTGCTGTAAAATTTCCTGCTTTATGTATATCAATCTCACCATCCAGCGCTCGATTCAAACAAAATCGTCCTAAAAACACATCAAGGCGCTGCTCGTATTACCAATGCTTGAGCAGCGCCTTTAATCAAATGTGTCTTGATCGTCGTACATTTCAATTGTTTTTCCCAACTATTGTGCCTCCTGTAAGATCGTTTTATTGTTCTCAAGAAGCTGAATCATCGACTGAAGAATCTTTTCCTCCGATCTAGGTGATGAATTAACTTCTTTCGCAATAATGCGTTTCAAATCTAAAATTGTCTGAACTTCGAGCATGTGCTTTTCAGCTAATTTGAAAGCCTGCTCTAACTGACCGGTCACCATAGGCAACTCTCCTTTTCAAATGTATTCCTTATTATTATATCAAATTTTCTGAAGAGAATTCACATAAATTTGCCCCAAAACAGTGTAATTTTTCAGAAAACTTTAAAAAACCATTCTACTACATGGTTTTTCATGCTTGTTACCTATCCACAGTTTCTACTGTAGGAAATAGTTTGTGTTTGTTTTATTATATGGCAATAAGGAACATACGGTTCTTTTTGTATTTATTTCAAATTAATAAATCCTCCCGATTCACAAATGACCTTATAAAAAAGAAAGCTCCTCAGTTCGAGGAGCTCCACCAATTTATTCTTTTACAATTTCCGCTTGGCCGACTGCATGCATCTTTGTCTCTACATGCGATTTGCCAATCATATTAAAAACAATATTCAGTACAATCGCAGTGACCGATCCTGTCACAATGCCGTTTGCAAACAGGATGGATAAGCTGTCAGGAAGCGCTTGGAATACTTGTGGTACAACGGATACACCAACGCCAAGTCCAACTGCGCAAGCCACAATTAAGGCATTCTCCATCGATTTTATGATCTCCGGTGCCAGCATTTTCATTCCCTGTGTAATCACTGTTCCAAACATCGCAATCATCGCAGCTCCTAAGACAGGTGTCGGGATAATTTGTGTCAGTGCTGCAGCTTTTGGTAAAAAACCAAGTACAACAAGCATCGTCCCTGTAATAAAAATCACTTTTCGTTCCTTTACACCCGTAATTTGCACAAGACCGACATTTTGGGAGTATGTCGTATAAGGGAACGCATTGAAAATACCGCCGATAATGGAGGCAAGTCCTTCTGCACGATAGCCTCTTGCCAAATCTTTTGAATTCAGCGGTTTTTTACAAATATCACCTAGTGCATAATAGACGCCTGTAGATTCGACAAGCGATACGATAGCTACAAGTGTCATCGTAATGATTGGTTCAATATGGAACTCAGGCTTACCGAAGTAGAACGGCTGCACCATATGAAACCAGGACGCTTCCTTCACTGGAGCGAAGCTGACAATACCCATCACCATGCCCAAAACCGTACCGACGATAAGGCCCATCAAGATAGCGATGGCACGCATGAAGCCTTTTGTAAAACGGTAGATAACGACGATCGTCACTAACGTAATAAATCCTAAAAGTAGATTTGTCGAAGAACCAAAATCAGCAGCAGTTGCATCTCCGCCGCCCATATTAGTCATTGCTGTCGGTAATAGCGAAATCCCAATGATTGTCACGACACAGCCTGTAACGACAGGCGGGAAAAAACGTACCAGTTTACCGAAGAAGCCTGAAATTAACACAATTACAATGCCCGAAACGATAATTGCACCATAGATGGAGCCTATACTTTTCGATGTCCCAATCGTAATGATTGGTGTTAACGCCGTAAATGTACAGCCCAGAACAACCGGAAGCCCGATTCCAACAAATTTGCCGCTCCATACTTGCAGGAGTGTAGCAACTCCGCACATTAAAATATCGATAGCTACAAGATAAGTCATCTGCTCTGTATTGAATCCAATAGCACCACCGATAATAAGAGGGACTAAAATTGCTCCTGCATACATTGCCAGTAAGTGCTGAACGCCAAATGTAACTGCTTTTGCGTTATTCATTAGAATTCACCGTCTTCGAAAAATTCGACCTTGCCATTTGCTAATGATTTAATGCGAGCTAAAGACTCGATACGAATACCTTGCTTACGCAGCTGCTTGCCCCCGTCCTGGAATCCTTTTTCTATGACAATCCCTACACCAACGACATGTGCGCCTGCCTGCTCTGCGATATCAAGCAACCCCTTCACTGCTTCGCCATTAGCAAGGAAATCATCGATAATAATTACGCTGTCTTCAGGAGATAAGAAGTTTTTAGATACAGAAATTTCATTCGTTTCATTTTTAGTAAATGAGTGCACCTTTGAAGAATATAGGTTGTCCGTCAATGTAAGAGACTTACGCTTACGGGCAAAAACAACCGGTGCGCCAATTGTCAGCCCTAAAAATGTAGCAGGTGCTATTCCTGATGATTCAATCGTCAATACCTTTGTAATAACTTCATCAGCATAGCGGTCTGCCAATTCATCCCCTATCTCCTTCATTAAAAGTGGATCGATCTGATGGTTAAGGAATGAATCGACCTTTAATACAGTGTCCGATAAAACGTTGCCTTCTTTTTCGATTTTCTCTTTTAAAAGCTTCACAGTATGGAGCTCCTCCTCTATTTTCATCTTCACCTATATAATAGCCGTTTTGGCATTTGCCCGATTTTTGCAGTTACGGACCTTTAAAGAAATAAAAAACTCGAAAGCCCGCCTCCAGAAGGAAACAAGTCTTTCGAGCATACGCCAAAAGAAATACAAACAAAAGCGGTGCTGGCACTCGCATTTCACTAGTAAAACCTGCTCCTCATAGTCGACAAATTTACGGTCAGTCGGTAGAAACTTGCGGGCCTTATTCCCGCTATTATATGAGTAAAGATATATCACGATTTTTTAAGAATGTCACAATTATAATCACCTTATTTTTGAAATGCAATGGTCTCAACAATAATAAAATGATTTTGATTATTCGGAATTCAGCGAGACCCTACATTACAATCAACGGGAATGTTCGTCTTTGAACAGCAGATTACTTATAATAGGAGTTCTTTTATACGATCCTTCAACACACTGAACGCTTCACCCTTCTTGCCGTAATAGCTTAAATTACGACAGGCCATTACCTTTACCCTTCTTCCCTCAGCAAGCTCCCATTCTGCAAAAACGCCTGCCTCTTCTAAATCCTGCACTTTTTCTGTTTGCGGAAAATCTAGCAGTGCGTCTCCAAATTGCTGGCGGAATTGTTTTACAGCGTCTGAACCATGGAGAATAAGAAACTCCGGTTGAAACTCCTCTAGTGTTTCCTGAAAGACGTGAAACCCCTTTTTATAATCTCTAGGTGAGTCTTTGCTGCATCTTTTAAGTTCCTTAGATGAGTCCGCCATGAATGCCGACACATTCACATGTACAGCTGTTTCCCCACATGTTTCCTTCAGCCATTGGATGAAGGCAGCTGTACCTTTATTCTCACGCGATTGCGCCTGTTCGCCATAGAAAGCTTCCCACAGCTCAGCATCTAATAGAGATTCGATATATTCTTCCTGCTCATCCTCGCTCACTTGTATGAAAGGGTGAGGAAAAGACCCCACTACAAAAATGCGGGCTTTATATGGATTGCCATCTACGAGGAATGGACGAAAAGCAACTTGTCCTTCTTCCGACAGCATCCATTTCGTTATTTTTCTCTTTAATCCATTTGATACACCCATTTTTCACCTTCTCACCCCCGAAAGCTTATCCTTTATAAACCGTATGGCAGCAGTCGGGAAACATTTTTTCTATTTTCTTATCTTATCATATTCTCTATGCTTTCTGCCTCTTACTAGAAGAGATGTCCCTTGTAACAATAGGTCTAGTTGATACGGAGATAGCAAAACCGGCACTTTTTGTTCTGGGATGAGCAAAAAATGCCGGTTTGATTAATTTTTATAAGCTCTTCTTTTGAAAAATGCAAATTTTTCTGTATGTTCCAGAAAGAAGGCTTTCTTTTTATTATTTATAATCCAGCTCACACTGATCAAGTGGGACAATTTTTGTTTTATGCTTCATTTTATAGCCAATCCACAAGGCTGCAAATAATGGCAGACCGATATACGATACAAGAACGCCGTACCAGTCAATAGAGCCGCCCATAAATGCTGTATAGTTCTGCCCAAGTACAACAATCATACAGATGGCAAATGCAAACAATGGTCCAAACGGATAAAGCGGTGCTACATACGGAAGATCACGTAAATCACGTCCTTGAGCTACGTAAGCTTTACGGAAGCGATAATGGCTGATCGCAATACCAAGCCATGCAATAAAGCCAGACATACCGGAGGCGTTTAACAGCCAAATGTAGACTACCCCGTCTCCAAAGAAGGAAGCAAGGAAGGATAAAGAACCTACAGCAAGTGTAGCAATCAATGCATATACCGGAATGCCGCGCGTGTTCACCCGGGCAAATAATTTTGGCGCCTTGCCATCTACCGCAAGCTGGAACAACATCCGGCTCGCTGCATAAAGCCCAGAGTTACCGGCAGAAAACATCGCGGTTAAAATAATGGCATTCATAACAGAAGCTGCAAAGGCTACGCCCAGATTTTCAAATACAATGGTAAAAGGACTCATAGCAATATCATCAGATAAAAGACGCTCATCTGTATAAGGAATAAGAAGCCCGATTGCCCCGATTGCAAAAATATAAAATAACAAGATACGCCAGAATACTGAACGGACAGCCTTCGGTATATTTTTACCCGGATCGTCTGTTTCTCCAGCAGTTACACCAAGCATTTCCGTTCCTTGGAACGAGAAGCCCGCTGCCAGGAAGATCCCAAACATTGCCATAAGGCCGCCATTAAACGGTGCATCCTTCACAAAGAAGTTCGAAAATCCGACTGGATCATTCCCTCCTAGAATACCGAAAATCATAAGGAATGAAACGATAACAAAGATGATCACTGTTACAACTTTAATCATCGCAAACCAATATTCGCTTTCTCCATACGCTTTAACTGATAGTAGGTTAAATGTCAGTACAACAGCAATAAATAAGATAGTCCACAGCAGCGATGAACTGTCTGGGAACCAGTACTTCATAATAAGGGAAACGGCTGAAATTTCAGCAGCAATTGTAATAGCCCAGTTGTACCAATAGTTCCATCCCAATGCAAAACCAAGTGCCGGATCGACAAAGCGTGTTGCGTACGTACTAAACGAGCCGGATGTCGGCATGAATGCAGCCATTTCACCGAGACTTGTCATTAAGAAATATACCATAACCCCAATTAGCGCATAGGCCAGTAAGGCACCACCCGGACCAGCTGACGATATAGCCGACCCCGAAGCCAAAAAAAGCCCTGTTCCAATTGTGCCACCTAATGAAATCATCGTCACATGACGACTTTTTAAGCTTCTTTTCAGCTCAGGCTTGTTGCCAAGCTGATCTATTTTTATTTCACTCATTTTTCAAACTCCTCAACTTTTTTGTTGATGGTATTTCGGTAATGAGGCTTGAGCATTTTCAGATATGGCCCTTCCTGAGACCATTTAAACAAAAAGGCCGCCATAAAAAGTTATGACGGCACCAAAATACCCCATCAACTTGAAACGATAGCTCACCCGCCGCAGCGGCAGTTCTGTCCCTATTCGAGTACAGCCCCAGCATAGCACTTGAAGAGAAGTACTATACTTCGGCAACCATTCCTTTTATATAGCTTCACAGATTCTCCCTATCTCCGCTATACTAGTCATAATGGTTGCGACCTCTACCTCATTTTCCCATGAGGCATCATCTATTAAACTTAAATATGTAAAGAGTCTATCATAGCATTTTTTTGTTATCAATGATTTTCACTTATTCAGTTTTTTCTAACATTTCTAACTTTTATATCAATCAGAAAAGGAGTTGGCATTATGAAAGATATGTCTCACCAAAAAAGCAAAAAAATACAACTCGATAGTAAAGTACTTCTATTTGTTGCATCTATTGTCCTATTAGCAACGACCTTGCGTACCCCATTAACACTTGTAGGGCCCATTATTTCCTTTATTCGCGATGATTTAGGAATCTCAAATGTATTGGGTGGTTTTCTCACAACAATTCCGCTTCTTGCTTTCGCTGTCGTGTCCCCATTTGCCCCACGCATCGCAAGAAAGTTTGGAATGGAATGGACACTCTTTTACTCCGTTCTGCTGTTAAGCGCAGGGATTCTTCTGCGTTCCTTTGGCACAATTACATTCCTGCTCATTGGTACGATTCTTATCGGGGTGGCAATTTCCTTTGGCAATGTGCTGATTCCAAGCTTCTTTAAAATGCGTTATCCGCTTCACATCGGTTTATTAACGGGTATTTATACTGTCTCAATGAATTTGTCTGCCGGCATCGGCGCGGGTGTCAGCTATCCCATCGCAGAGGCGAGCAACTGGCAAATCGCTTTAGCTTCGGGTCTTGTAGTAGCAGTGGCTGCTCTTATTTTTTGGATTCCTCAGTTACGGGGAGAAAAGGTATCATTAGGGGAAAGTTCTTCAGACAGTAAGGGATGGTCTTCTTTCATCCGCTCCCCGATTGCGATTGCCGTTATGCTGGCAATGGGGCTGCAGTCCTTTTTCTTCTATACAACGGCAGCGTGGATACCGGAAATTTATATTGCGCAGGGAATTGATGCAAGCAAGGCTGGCTGGCTTTTCTCAGTCTTACAGTTCTTCCAAATTCCGATGACCTTCCTGACACCGATTTTAGCCGGGAAGATGGCTAATCAGCGTCCTATTGTAGTTGTCTTTACAGTCTTTTATTTAATTGGCTTTACAGGAGTCTTAATGGAATGGACGGATTATGCTATTGTTTGGATGATCTGCCTTGGCTTTGCAGGAGGTTCTTCCTTTAGCCTTGCGATGATGTTCTTTACACTACGGACAAAGACCGCCTATGCAGCAGCTGAGCTTTCCGGCTTTGCCCAGTCAATTGGCTATTTGTTGGCCGCTGTTGGCCCAATCGGCTTTGGCCTCCTGAAAGATATAACAGGAAGCTGGTTCATACCGAACGTTATTTTTGTTATTACTGCCATTATTTTGTTCATCTCAGCATATATTGCAGGGAATAACCGAATAATCGACAATTGATGCAAACATACGTACTTATTTTATGATATAATGGCGTATTATATCTAAAGGAGAAAAGTATGTTTCGGAAACGTCGAAGAAAGAGAAAAAAACGCGCTCCATACTTGCAGTTGTTACCATTTTTGATTGCGGGAGGTATTGGCTGGTACTATATAAGAACCCTTGAAGGGATTGCTGGCGGAATTGGCGTCTATGTGTTTGTAGGAATTGCCTTTAAGTTCTGGCAGTATTGGCGAGAATCTGCACGCCTTCGAAAAGCTGATATTGCCGAAGTGGATCGAATGTCAGGCGAGGAGTTTGAACGTTTCCTAGGTGAATTATTTAAACGCCGCGGTTTTAAAGTCTCGTACACTGCAAAAAGTGGCGATTACGGAGCCGACCTTATTTTAAAAGATGGACAAGATGTAATTGCCGTACAGGCAAAGCGTTATTCCGGCTCTGTCGGTGTCAAGGCAGTACAGGAAATTATCGGTGCTGTAAAGATGTATGACGCTACGGAAGCATGGGTTGTCACTAACAGCTATTTCACAAAGCAAGCCATTAAGCTGGCAGATATCAATGATGTGTATTTAGTGGACAGAAAAGAATTAATTGATATGATTTTGGATAAATAGCTCTCCGATGGGAGGGCTATTTATTTTTGTTCCTAAAAGAAAGCAGGCCCTATTCATTTGAAAAAGATTCCCTATAGCAGGCAGATATATCAAGCTTTAAAAACATCTGTTTTTTTGAAATATTACCTAATTGATTAAACATAAATCACTGTATTTTCACCTGATATGTATCAGTATTTCCATTCATAGAAATACTGAGGAAAACCTTCAAGGAGGATTTCGATGCCATCCTTACTTTCACGTATAGACTATGCTATAACACTTTTCCAAGCTGCGGAATATGAAGAAGCAAAAATCTTATTTGGACGGCTCTTCAAATTGTATAAAAGAGAAAACCATATTGAAAATATGAAGCTTTGCTTGTATCATCTTGCCTGTATCGCTTATATACAGGGGGAAAGGCAAAATTTTTATGAACTCTCTTCTCTTTATCAAGCATGTATACTGAATAAAGAAGATGTTCTTCAGGATATAGAATATTACATGTTACGAGGACTTGAAGGATTATCTTTTCATCATTATGGAGAAGCGATTCATGCATTCTCATATGCTATAGCGCTTGCGGAGAAAAGGAGGCTTACAGAGCATAAAATATTATCTCTTCTCTATATCCAAAAATGCCATCTTCTTCTCGGTCACACGGAGCTCACACTCAAAATAAGCAATGAGTTATGGACAACCTACCAGGAAGAAATTCAGTCGGATACCGTCCAATTTTTTTATTATCATTTAAACCGGGCTGATACGCTTTATGCCTTGGCACATCTAGAAGAAATGTCCGAGCTGCTAAAGGCTTGTGAGACCCATAAAGATCTCCAAGCTGTACCACAAGTGTACGCCAAGACACTTGTGACACGAGCCAAGTTCCATATGGCTAAAAAGAAAAACCGTCTAGCATTGTCAGCTCTAAAAAAAGCGGTAGAAATCGCTGAAAGCCGGGAAGACCCTATTTTACAGAGTGAAGTATATGAGCTGTTAATCGAGAATTATGAGCGCCGTGGCAAACCAAAGAAGGCGCTCCATTATGCGAAAAAACGGTTGGCTCTTCATACAAAAATGATGAAAGCGCTGTAGATATTATATGGAATTCGGAGAAATTCGGACTATAAAGTATTAAAAAGAACCGTTGATTAAGCTAAAGTTGCTTTGCATTATTAATTTTCCAGCATTAAATTTTTATAGGCGAGAATGCAGAGTCATCTTTTATTTGGAGCAGGAACTAGGACTAGCATAATAACTACTCTTTCATTTCGTTTTTCATGCAAAAAAAGCATGCAGCGATTGCTGCATGCTTAAGATGACCCGTACGGGATTCGAACCCGTGTTACCGCCGTGAAAGGGCGGTGTCTTAACCACTTGACCAACGGGCCATAATTCTGAAGTTAGGACTCGTATCTACGACCAACCTGTTAACAGCGGTTGCTCTACCACTGAGCTACTTCGGAATAAAATATATGGTGGGCCTAAATGGACTCGAACCATCGACCTCACGCTTATCAGGCGTGCGCTCTAACCAGCTGAGCTATAGGCCCATTCAATGAAATGGAGCGGGTGATGGGAATCGAACCCACGACATCAGCTTGGAAGGCTGAGGTTTTACCATTAAACTACACCCGCAGATAAGATGGTGGGTCAGGACGGAATCGAACCGCCGACACTTAGAGCTTCAATCTAATGCTCTACCAACTGAGCTACTGACCCTTTA
>NZ_BCVX01000020.1 GCF_001591965.1 Lysinibacillus odysseyi 34hs-1 = NBRC 100172 | reverse complement strand
CGAGTCCATTTAGGCCCACCATATATTTTATTCCGAAGTAGCTCAGTGGGAGAGCAACCGCTGTTAACAGGTTGGTCGTAGATACGAGTCCTAACTTCAGAATTATGGCCCGTTGGTCAAGTGGTTAAGACACCGCCCTTTCACGGCGGTAACACGGGTTCGAATCCCGTACGGGTCATCTTAGAGTATGTAGCGATCGCTACATACTTTTTTCGTTTTAATGAAATAAGGGTGAGGGCTGCCCTTGCTACTATATTGGAAAATCACCTATGATACGGTTCCCCTTATCATAGGCTAAACTTCCTTTTCTTTTAAAACCTTATAAACCGTACTCCGCCCAATCCCATACTCCTTAGCAATATCAGCCGCGCTTTCACCGCTTTCAAACAGTTTAACAATGCGCCGCTTCGTATCGGCATCAATCGCGGGGCGACCGCCAAGCCGGCCGCGTTTTCGTGCTGCCTCCAAACCGGCCTTGGTGCGCTGCTGGATGATATCCCGCTCAAACTCGGCAAAGACGGCGAGCATCCCGAACATTGCACGGCCTGTAGGGGTAGTTGTATCGAAGCTGTCATGGATGCTGACAAAATCAATGCCGCGCTGGCCCATTTCATCTGTCAGCTGGTAAAGCTCCTTTGTGCTGCGCGCCAGGCGATCCAGTTTATAGACGACGAAGCGATCCCCTTTTGTCGCTGCTTTTAATGCATGCTGCAATTCTGTTCTTTCCGTTTTGCGCGTAGAAATTTTCTCAACGTACAGGATCAGCTCAAGCCCTTGTTCCTGCGCATACTTTTCAATGGCCATTTTCTGCATATCTAAATTTTGATCTTCTGTACTGACGCGGGCGTATCCGATGATTCTACTCATAAAATCATGCCTTTCTTAAAATATCTGTTTTTGTTGCAATTCCTTTATAGTCAAGTCGATGGCTTTTTCAATAATAAGTACTTTGTTTTTGTAATCCTCAATACTTGTATTCAGGTTAGTATCGTTCACTGGTACAGTCATAATTAATAATTTGCTGTTTCGTTTTTTTGCTCCGGCAATTTGTGAAGCGATATTTTCGAATAATAGCTCAGAAAATATTTCTTTATTTCGAATAAAGTATTCATATCCGTCGATAGATTTAATATGTTTATGTGGTATATATGGATAAGTCTCAAAGCGAATGCCTATTTCGTACACGAAATTCTTCTTGCTGTTTAATAGGTTAATATATGTATCTATATGTATATAGTGAGTGTTAGCAAGGCCTGTTTCTTTAAACGATTTTTTCGCTTTCCAGGAAGGCTTTGTAATTAAGAAAATAAAGTTTTTCCTCCCAATACCTCCTGCTTCTCCCCAATCCAGTTCAAACTGAGTTTCACCTTGGAATTTATCAAATAGAATAGACTGCCAACAAAACTTTTTTTGTGTACTATCTAGATTTAGTCCTAATGATATTGTTTGGAATGGTTGCTCCAGTGGCGCATAAAATTGATAGAGCTTTTCTTTAAAGTCTGTAAAAATTAAATTAAGGGTGGAGTCGTTTAGTAGCCATTCAGGTTGTAAGAACTCGTCATAATGAATGTGACTGAAGTTTGAGCTGCTTGGTGTTACGGTTTTGTCGAGTGTCAGGTATATAAAATGGAAACGTAGATCTGATTCATCTAGATTAAGTCTACTTCTTATAA
Organism: Lysinibacillus odysseyi 34hs-1 = NBRC 100172; assembly: GCF_001591965.1. Taxonomy (GTDB): domain Bacteria; phylum Bacillota; class Bacilli; order Bacillales_A; family Planococcaceae; genus Lysinibacillus_B; species Lysinibacillus_B odysseyi. The sequence continues at coordinate 31,850 of NZ_BCVX01000020.1, read as the reverse complement.
TCGTCTTTGCTTCTGAAGATTCATAACGCTGTGTTTGTGCAAATCCTTCAGCTGCTCCTAATTTGTTTTCTATAATGATGATATGATTTTCATTTCGGTCTTGAGCTACAATCAACATATCCGGTGTTCCAATACTTTTACCTAACCCTACTCGATTTTCGATAGTGAACCTAGTTTCTTTCGACAACGAAATGTTTGCACACGATAAAAACCGATGCAGAAATGAATTAGAATCTTCAAAGCAACTTTTTAGAAAGTCTGAAATAACATCCTCACGATAAAAAATATTCAATGCATCTATTACGTTCATTTTATTTTCCCCAATCGTAGTAAAATTACTGTATCGAAATTACACAACCATACGTTTTATGTAATTTTTATTATAGACGAGTAAGTAGACAAAAACAATAAAAATAGCCCTGCTCAAACGTTGAATTGAGCGGAAGTTTGAATTTGTCTATAAAACGGTGGTTAAATAAACTATATCTTAACTCTAGATATCTCTTTACTAAATAGAAAATTTGAGTCTCTACAATTATATAGGCTATTTATTTTTCAAACGCACTTTTCAAACGCACTTTTCAGAGAAAATCCCCTTTAGCAAATACCATGCAATCCTTAGCTTCACCATGATACTGATTCCCAAGTGTGTCTTCTAAGTGTAATTTGAAATGCAGTTGCAAATCCGTGTGTCCGTATGGATCCATGTCAAGCCGTAAACAGTCGGTAGATGTGAATCCAAAATCAAAGTAATCCGCAATTTCTGTTTTAGGGGGATAGGTAATCTAAAATCAGCACCCACTGGATTATTTGTAAAACCAAATAATCGGTGCCGTGTCAGCAACTGCTCACCATGCCAAACTTCAAGTCCACCAAATCTAATTGTAATAGGGAAATCAGTACAGTTTCTAAATGAACATTCTAAGTGAGCATGTCTACTTTCAGGACCCACTGCAGCCAAGTATTTATCGAGAATATGTATTTCAAAATGTCCTTGTCTATAGTAATAATCAAAATCAGCTCTTGTCGCATGCTCATTTTTACTGCCTTTACGAACATAACAAAAATCCTTATGGAGGGAGCCATATTGTTTTTTCATTAAGTAAGGCTGTTCCGTTGGTTCAGGAATTTCAAGTATGGCCAGGCACTGTTCCTGATATGTGACATAAGTAAGATGGCAGATTAATTGTGGCTCGATGTTTTCTAGAATGACCTTCTGATAAGTAGCTGCATCCAAGGGAGCGTTGAGTTCAAAAGTTTCCTTCATTTGCTGGGCGTTTTCTTTTACACCAAACACTATGTATCGAGATCCTTTTACTTTGGCATTGGCCATTCCTAAAACATCTTTTAATAAAGCATCTAATTTTCCGTAGAAGCCCTTTTTGAAATCTAAAGATTCATGTTCTGTTTGCTTTAATAATTCTTCTAACATATGGCTGTTCATTATATTCCTCCTCAAAAAAGTATTACCATTTTTATCCTTACTAAAAGTAGTATTAATTGAGCAAACGAATTTTTAATCTTAAAAAATAGGAAAAGATGAAAATGGTGCTTATGTAGCTTTAGAATAAAGTTTGATTAAAAACAACCCACAGATTCATATTTTAAGTTAAATTAAAAGAGCCCGTTTTGAACAAAGTTTGTTCATTTCCTATTGCTGATCTTCAACAATCGCGCCCGATTGTTGAAGATCGTTTCATCTAAATCTCAAGTAATTGAAGTAGAGGATTAAGAAAATTACAGATTTATAAAGTCTCTATATACAGGTTTTTATTCAGATAACATCCCTACAACGTTTTCTGCAAAATCTTGAAAAGTCTTACTGTGGCTATCTTTATATACCTTTGCATAAAAAGCTGTATAAATAATGTTCATAGAAAAAGCCGCGAAACGTTAATTTCACAACATTCGCGGATTTTTTGTGTGTTTCCAAACTTTTGTTTGGGAACGTTATTTTAGTTGATTTTATATGTTCTATTCAACTAAGAATCATTTAGTTCACTAATATGAATTGCATTAACCGTAACCACACCATCTAATTTAAACTTTGTAATTTGACCTTTAAAAATACGATTTATTTCAACTTGTTTTTGCTCAGTTACTGCTTCATTTTCCGCAATAATTTGTAAGCTTACCTCATTTGGAGAATAAACCATACCAACTATACTGTATCCCGCTTCATACGAGTATCCAGCTTTATCTAACTCTTTTCCAACCTGTTCAAAAAATCCGCCATCTTTATTAAGTTTCATGTAAAATGTATCTAATTCTTCTTGTTTCTGTGGAGAAGATTGTTCTGCTGTATCAATATAACTCGTTACCTTAATTAAAAAGTTCTGTCTATCAAAGTTATGCTCGTTTATTACATTTTCAATTCGTTCCAGTATTTCCTCTCTGACTTTTAGGGATACATTATATCTCGGCAATTTTACGTGTAATAAATATCGATTATTTGGCAACTCTTTATTACTTAACCAAAGACCATAATCTAATTCCATTAAATTATTGGATATTAGAACTACTAAATCGTTGAAATTTAAAACCTCCGATGCAGTAACTTCTTGTGGAGTCTCTGATTGTTGGTTATTTTCTGCACCCAAAGTCCGATTATAAATAAACGGTAGTGAAACTAATAGTAATGTAACAAGTAACCCAGCAATTATTTTCCCTTTACTCAATGTAACATCTCCTTATTAAAAGAATATGTCATTCTTACAGGAAATATCTCCATTCAATTTTCCTGATTCATTAAAACCTTCCCAAAGCGTCGTTTGGTAATATTTCATAAAAGTTGTTATTCCACAATCTGGCCCGATTGTAGAATAAGAAAACCTGCAGCATTCCATACAGGTTTTTATCAAACTTTATTATTAATGATCGAATTTAATTATAAATTATCAATCTTTATTAAAAGACCACAGCTAATTATAAGAGGAATTTTTATATTAAAGTATTTTTGATTGAATAAAAAGAATTGAATATACGAATATATGAATATATGGATATATACATATATTCATATATGAAAATTAAAATGTAGTTTAACTCATTTATAACAATAGTTCTATACTTCCACATGCTTACCATTATCAATCTTGCATTCTCTTATAAACTAATCTAGAATATATACATATACGTTAGAGAAAAACATTTTATTCCAAATCAAGGAGGTAGTGAACGTGGCTGAAAACAAAGAAGCAATCGTCGTAACGTTTGGCAACTTTAAAGGAGGAACGGGCAAGACAACGAACAGTACTATGATAGCCCATGCGTTATCAATGAAGGGATATAAGGTGCTGTTGTGTGATCAGGATCCGCAGGCCAATGCTACATCCCTGTATTTAAAGACAAAAGCATTGGAATCGGACGAAATAGTTTCGTTCAATAAAACATTGATGGCAGCGATTCAAGAAGAGGATCTGGGGCAGATTGTCACGGAAATTAAGGAGAACTTGTGCTTGCTGCCAAGCTTCAGTGATTTTGCATTATATCCTCGGTTCTTGGAAAAGAAGTTTCCGAATGACACAACGGCACGTGTCCAATACTTCTCGTCATTGATTGAGCCATTGAAAAAGGATTATGACTTCATCTTTATCGATGTACCGCCTACTATTTCTATCATCACGGATGCAGCGCTGTATGCTTCAGACTTTGTAGTAGTTGTACTGCAGACGCAAGAACGCAGCCTGCAGGGGGCCGAAGTATTTACAGGATACCTACAGTCACTGATTGACGATTACGGTGCGGATCTGGATATTGTCGGGATATTGCCGGTGTTGCTGAAAAACGGAGCGGCGGTCGATTTGGCTACACTTGAAAATGCCCGCGAGATTTTTGGGGAAGAAAACTTGTTTGCAAATATTGTGAACAATATGGAGCGCCTAAAACGTTTTGATATTACCGGTATTACAAATGAGGACATGCATGATCGCAAAGTCCATAAAAGCTATGAAACGATTGCAGACGAATTCATCGCTCGTGTCCAGGCCGAGCTCATGGAGGTGTAATGGAGATGAGCAATTTATTAAACAATGGCAAACCCAAAAAGAAGCTATTGGAACGCGGACCTAAAATTGTGCCGGCCCAGGAGTTCAAGCTGGAGACTGAGGAGGAAGCGAATGATGAGTCATCGCCTCAGGAGCAGCGGTTTGAAGCGAAGCCTGTAGTAGAGGAAGCTAAACAAACGAGAAAGCGAGAATCAGCACAGATAACAAGTGTACGCGTAACCAAGACGACCCGTAATAAACTAAATGCCCTTATCCAATTGGGCAAAGCGGATAATGTAGATGTTATGATCGATATCCTTTTGGATGAGTACATCGAGAATAACCTCGTCAAGGGTGAAAAGAAAACATTCAATCTTATTTTAGATATACTTCAAAAACGCGATCGATAACTATAAAGCTTGAAGCACTGAGTAAATTCCCAGAGGAGGGATTTACTCAGTGCTTTTTGTGTGATGCAAAAAAAAATTTTCACATAAAAAAATATATGCATATATGTATATATTAATATATACGCATATCAATATATACGTATACCTATATATGCATATATTCTTCTTTTATAAACAGCGATATATCAAGCTTTATAGATGATATATGTATATATACATATATACATATATACATATATGTATATATGTATATATGTATATATGTATATATGTATATATGTATATATGCAAAATGAAAAACCCCGAAAAAGCTGTTGCATCAGCGTTTATAAGACTCTATAATTCTATGTAAATATGTGGCAGGGCAAAATAAAAGAAGCCATTCCCTCGTCTTTGGCCGGACTGGAATGACTTCTAACCATTTCCCTGAGCGTTAAAAAATGAACGCCAGCGAGATACCATAACTTATGTGTTGGAGCACAAAGTTATGTATTTCTTATACATAAGATGTAATGATTATATCAAGCAAAAATATCATTTTCAACGGAAATGTTGAAAATTCATTTTTGATATGTTTTTGTGCATCTATTTTTGGCTGTTGGCGTTCACTCATAAGGAAATGAGGAGGACTGTCGATGGCTATTTCTGCGTTTTCGGTACAAAAAAAGGACAAGCTTGAACAAATTTTTGATATTATTTTGCATGAGGGATTGCTTACATACAATCCCAAATCATCTAAATCATCAATTTCGAAACAATTATTAGCAAGAGTGAACGACAAGCACCATAAAAAAGGTGCTATTTTCGTTGTGCGTAAAAAAAGCGATTTTACCGATTCCGGCGTGAAGGGCTATATCATCTCTTCCAAAGAAACGGTAATTGAACAGGCCGGTAAGCTTACGCATTTCACCCCAAACATTTACCGCCGCTACCGGTACGCCGACCAGGATCGCCGCTATGTGAAAGGCTTTATCGAGGAGAATCTGCAGCAGGTCAATACCTTTGTCGTGGATATCGATACGAAAGAGCATACGGTGCAGGAGATCTTGCTGGCGTGTATCGATGAGAGCATTGGCCAACCGACTCTTATCGTGTCCTCTGACCGCGGCTACCAGGTCTTTTTTATGCTGGAGACCCCTATTTATATTTCCAACAAGAACGAGTTCCGCAGCCTGAAGGTGGCAAAGCGGATTGCAGAAAATCTTAAGCGCAGCCTGAAGTCAGTGGATGCCGATCAATACTGCAATGACTTCGGCTTTTTCCGCATACCCAATCATCAGAATGTGGAATGGTTTGATGAAACGGCTGTTTATACGCCTGCTAGTCTGATTGCGTGGTCGCAGCGCCGTGATAATGATATGGGGCGCTCCCTGTATGTAGTGCCTCAGAAGATGCAGGTGACCTCCTTGACGCAGTCGGAATGGTTCAATCACTTGCTTCATGCAACGGATGTAAAAGGAGAGAAGGGACAGATAGGGCGAAACAACGTGCTGTTTACGCTCGCTTTAGTATGCTTCCAGGACGGCAAAGATCAATCCTTTACGTTTGATTTGCTGGACGAGTACAACGCCAACCTGCGTCATCCATTGTCTTCCCAGGAGATAAAGACAATCGTTGCCTCCGCCTATTCAGGCAAATATAAAGGCGCGAAAAAAGAATACGTAGAGCAACTGCTTGCATTGTATGTGCAGGGGGCAGAGGGAGTATCCGTGCATTTCGGCCACAAGGGGTGGTACAAGCACAAAAAGGCACGTGAAGACCGAGAACGCAGCCACTGCCATGAATGGGAACAGGATATTGCCGACTGGATCGCGGCCGAAAAAAGCGTTTCGGAACCGTTTATTTGGCGTACGCAAAAAGAGCTGTGCGAAGAAATCGGTATAGCCGGCAGCACACTCAACAAGCTTTTGAAGCAGTCGAAGAAAGTCATCAAAACGACTACGGGTAAAGGGCGCAATGCCAAAACGGGCTGGTCGACGGTCGAGCTGTATATTGAGTACATCATTTGGCTTAAGAAGGATCTGGGCGCACGTTTCGCACAATCGGTGCGCCTTATCGTGGGAGAACAAATGGAGCTGTTTGAAAGGGTTGCAGGTTATACGACACTATTGAATTATGTAAAAAAAATGATGCAAGAACGGCCACTAACCGAACAATTGTCTATGGAAGACATCCTGCAGCATACCGGCTAATTAAATACTCCACTCTGCCCTTACATATTTCTCTTGTCCTATGGATAAGTGGCGGATAATATTCTCTAGATTATGTATATGGAAGTAGTAATTATGTTTTAGGGGGCTCGAAGGTGCCTAGCACCTCCCCCCTGTTGGGGAACAAAGCAGCCCCTGCCAGGACGTTATATATTTGGCCAGTATCCTAGATTTCATTCGAGAGCATTTTACACTACACAAGGGGGTTATGTTCTGACCACAACGAAGAAACCAACCTTATCCGCTTTTCAGGAAGCACGGGTCTATGAAAAAGAGATCAGCAGCGCTTGATGATTTGAAACAGGCACACGCTGATTATGAGGTATTAACGAAACGACTTGAAGTGATCCAGGAGAGGGGTGGCGTCCGTGGTTTGCTGCAGGAGGACGAAAGCATGAAAGAATTAGCTGCCCGTGTGTATACGGATAATATCGCGCCTGGAAGCGCTGAAAGAGGACAAAGCGGTTTTATTAGAACGTTTTGAGGGCCTTTTTAGTGAATTTATGCAGTTAGGGCGGCAAGTAGAGGCCTACAATGAGACTGTCACACGCCTGGCAAACGAAATTGACACGTATAAACTGTTTATGAAGGGCTACGGAAGCAGCAATCTGCCGACAAAAACGTCATTCAAATACCATGAACCGAAGTTTCCGCGTAGTTATTCGTTTGTTTTTAATGAATTGGAGCGATGGGCGAAGAATATTCAGCGAGAAGGGGGCGTTTTCTGATGGCAGCTAGTGAAAATGTACAACGAGCGTTATTTTTAGAGGAGCAGGCGGCCTTATATCATTAGGAATTAAATAAACTAGATAGCAGTATGAATGAAATTCACACAAAGGCCCGCGAGCAGCTGCAGCGAAAAGATCAGCGCACCAGCCCGAAAAAAAGCGGATAGAAGTTTCTCACGTTTAACGCAGGCCAGGAAGCTGCAGAACGGCACAGGCGAAAATTAAGGAGGGGAAAAGGTAGGGGCTTCAGGAAAGCGTCGTTACGGGCTTTCTAGGGGCCTTTAAAAAGGTGTCTCATTTTTGCAGATTGTCCGACTCCGGCGGGCAGGATCATGCTTTATCTTGTTTGTAGCACCTGAACAGGGTAAAAAAGCGGAAAATGGGCTTTTCCGACGCAGTATATAGGTGAATTTTAAATCATCGGTATGTTTTATTTTTAAAATTAAATTTATCATTTGAAATTTAATGATTTTAATATTAATGAATTATAGATATAATGTTATATGGAGAAGAAACAAACAGTTTTAAAACAACGTAATTAACTTTTGTCTGATGCTGCTATGTAATACATGAATTCTCTTTGATCTTTTTGTTCGAAGAATTTAAAAAGGTAGGAGTTGAACTACCCATGCAGCTTAAATTGATTTGTTTTTTTAAATCAATTTATTAAGTTATTTAATTAACCTAAATTAGATAACTTGGAGCATTTTCAGTTAGCTAAAAAAAGCTAAAAAAAAAGAGAGAGATTATGGTCTGGGAAACCATAATCTCTCTTTTTTATGTATTGATATAGCTTCTTCCTCAAGTAAGCATATTTGTTGTTTCGCACAACTTGCACTATTAACAAAGTCAGACGGTTTCACTTCTGTGTTCGGAAAGGGAACAGGTGGTCCACGGTAACTTAAACACTTACTTTCTTCTTTGTCCGTACCTTTCACTATACCGCCCTACAGATTGGGAATAAGTGCAGCGTGATAAAATCTATAGTGAGAGAAAAACTTGAAAGCGAGATGAGGAATTAACTATTTCAATGGTTACATAAACATAAGCGCAAGGCTAATGCAACCGAGTATGAAGCCTAAAATACTGGCTACTTGGGATAAAAACTCCCAAGTTGTTTTGTGCTTGCTAAAATTGCTTTTAATCTTGGAGAAGAAATTTTGCAATTTTAAAACCTCCTATCTTGTCTACTAGTAAATACATAGAATAATAGGCGGTCTGCACTTAATTTGATTGAAACATAAGTATGGACAATTTGTAAATAAAATACTTGATAATCATTGGAAAGAAATATTTTAATAAAAGCACCAAATTGTTTGTAGTGCCTAAACAGGACAAAAAAGCGAAAAGAGGATTTTATCAGTTTCCGTACTTTTTATGCGACTTTCTGAACGCAGTATATAGGGGCTTTTCCGACGTAGGAGAAGCCAGGAGCGGCGCGGGTTTGCGCTGCTTTTTTTCATGCTGCCATTCCCAAACAGAAAAAATAGGTATAGACATTATAAAAAGCTCAGAACGCTAATTTAACAGTGTTCTGAGCTTTCAAATTTTCATTTTTCGGCGTTTCCTTTATTTGTTTTGCTGCTCCATATAATAAGCTAACAGCAAATCTTTTTGAACGCTATCTACAATTCGATAATTTGATTGCCAAAGAGTTTTGCTTTTACCTACTTGTTGAGGGTTTGTATCTGTATCAAAAGTGTTTTGGACTAAACGAAGACCAGCTTTTTCCCAAATCTCAATCGGGTCAAAGTTCCATTTTAGAATACCATCTTTTTCCTTTAATAATGCTCTAAAAGCACCGAAGATAGGAAGAATAAATCCGATAGAAATTTCATGAGAAAGAGTTTGCTGAGTATAGAGTGTTGAGAAAGTACCGTTGCTTTCAACACCACGAAGACTTCCGAAACGTCCAGTTCTACCCTCTTCATTTTTGAATTCTTGATATTTCTTCGGTAATTCAGTTTCGATTTTTTCATACAACTCAACAAGTTTAGGAAGCTGCAAAGCTAATTGTTCATAGATATTTGGATTGCTATCAAATGAATTTTTGTAATCCTTAAACACGGAAGCTTTACCTGAATATGCTGATACAGGGGCGCTACTATCATCTGGATAACGTTTAATATTAAAAGCAAACATTAGCTTCAACAATTCGATGACGGGAATACGTTTATTATCGTTATCTTTATAAGCAACATCATTTGCATAAACTTCTTGTTTTATTGCTTCCTTGATAAAACCAAATTTATCATCTAGTTCGAACAGTGCAATGTCACTAACTTGAGCAGATGTGTTTCTTGCATCAGCTAGTGCGGATACATCTAAATCTTCTCCGACTAGGATCTCTAACTTAACATATTTTTTTGTATCTCTACTTAAATATTTACGATTGTCAATGATTGCTTGATACGTATGGCCGCCGTCCAGGATACCGAATTTTTTAGGGTCATCCCCCAAGTCTAACTCAGCCATACTATCATTTGTATGAAACTTAAAACTATTTGCGGTGATAACAATACCACGGTTATTAAGTTCAAACCCGTTATCAGGGCTTTTGACAGCTGAGATTAGTTGTTTTGCTACAGATGTATTCATTTTAGGTTTTCTAGGATTTACTTCTAAAGAAATACCTTCAGGTAGATCCTGAAATTCCGTCCACGCATAATAAGTTGTAACATTTGGATTCGATGGTGCTGTGACTGTACGTACTGTTTTTACCTTAAATTTTGTATTCATTTGAATACCCCCTATTTTTTTCAGCTTGAGCATTTGTGCTAAGCGTTAACTAAATATTACCTTAATAATCCAATATAAAAAAGGAACCGAGGTTCCTTTTTTTATTTCTTTCTGTTAAATTAACTATATGACAAAAAAACAACTATTAACTGAAAATGCCATAATCCTAGGGAATATTATCAAAGACTACAGATTGGCGCTTTCTCTTGAAAAGAAATCGAGGCAATACTTCATTGATGATCGAATCAATAAGCAATTACTACCTGTAGATTGGATATCTGAAAAATCGTTATCAAATATTGAAAACGGATATAATATGCCTAGCTTAGTGACATTGAAATATTTATCCATTGCTTTAGAAGTTGATTTCTCAACTTTAATAAATGCTATAGAAGAATATATTTTACCTTCTGAGGAATTGTCCTAGGAAATCGAGGCGACGTTTACTCACTGGAAACAAATAATTTTTATGGTGAATAAGGGCTAGAAAGCAGGAGTAGCGCGGGTTTGCGCTGCTTTTTTCATACTGCCATTCAAAAACAGAAAAATAGGTATAGACATTATCTTATTATTTAGAATATGTTTCGAATATCTTATTTGCTAATTCAATTATTAATCGAATTTCTACCTCTGGTTTTTCCCTCAATTGCTCTGTAAATAGATAGATAAGCTGCTCGGTTTCTAAGGATAAGGCCTTAATAGGCGTTTTTAATTCAAATAATTCTTTTGCTGTTACTTCTAGGCCATTGGTGATCTTTTCTAATGTTTGCAAGGTGATATTTCTGTCTCCGCGTTCTACTCCAGCTAAATAGGATGTTTGTAACCCGCATTTTTCTGCTAAATCCTCTTGTGTCATTTTCTTATGCTTTCGAAGCTCTTTTATATTTGTTCCAACAATGTTCACTAACTGATCCATTTAATCACCTCACCTAAAGACTATGTGAGGTTGAAAACCACATGAAGTTTCATAAAAGTACATTTTAATTGATTTATATACTTATAAGTACTAATATATGTTTTTATGATAAATTTAAGGAGCGAAATATGCTATGAGCAGTCAATTAAGCACAAATATTGTGATAGAAAATGTAGTTCAATCAAAAATGCGTGGACGTGTGATTTATCAGGGATCAGTTTCCTCACAGGTGGCAGTGAATTTTTCATATTCTAAACTTTTTAATGATCCATCGGGCAAAGGTTATCAACGTCCAATAAATAAAAAGCGTTGCAAAGATTTTGCAGACTATTTATCACATGGGGAAGATTCTTTATATACACCAATTTTGTTAAATGCAGCAGGTAACTGGGAGTTTCATTGTTATGATCGCCAACGTCCGAGTTATGGTCGATTGGTATGCCGAAAAAAAGCAACATTGATGGATGGGCAACACCGCCTAGGGGGGATAAAAGAATATATTGAGGAAACAGATAGCACATTAAATGTGCCTTTTTTAGCGTTTCATTTTTTAGATGAAGATGAAGAGATTAAACTGTTTGACGTAATTAATACGAAAGCAAAAGGAATAGGAACATCATTAAGTCGATATTTGAATCGGAATAATGATAATTTTAGCTGGGTAGCCACAAATCTTATTTTAAAACCAGAAAGTCCGTTTTTCAGTAAAGGAACACTTATTGGGAGACGTACAAAAGAAAAGCACATTACATTGCAAAATCTATATCAGATAGTTAGCCTACTTACCAAAAAGTCGGAATTAGCCAAGTTGCCAAAAGAGAAGATTTTGAATATAACTATGTTTTACTTTAATTTGATTAAAGAGTTATTCCCTGAAGAATGGGATGATTATAAAAACTATCGTCTAACACATATCACCTGTTTAAATGCATTAGCTATGGTAGGGAATGAATTAATCAATAAGAACTTTTTAGCTAAATCTCAACAACCAGATTCAGTGAAGATCGCCGATAAGCTATTGAATTTAGGAGAAATTGATTGGTCCGTTAATGGAGGTTTACAGTTTATTAAGGGTGTCACAGGTACAAAGCTATTGGCTACAGATATTAAGAATTGTATTATGTAATTTTGTGAAATGTTTTAGTAAGGGTTTCTTTAAGCAAATAATTACACAGATTAACCCTTATAAAATATATGAATTTTAATGACGCTAAACAATAAAGGGCTCTTTACCAAAGCATGTACGTGACTAGAAGCTGTAATGAATCCATTCTTCATTGTACTCTAGTAAAATGTGTTATTTATAGCGCTCCATGTTACGCATGAAATAGTGTCGACGCTGAAGTGCTTTGATTTTATTATTTGTTGTTCTTGGTAAATTTCGCATACATGTAGTTCTGGTAAATCGAGTAAAACCTTGACAGAAAGGGCGTGTATCTGCATACTTCGTTTTGTTGCTTGGTGTTACTCTTAACTTTAGCGAATACAGATATTTTTATGTCACACGTGTTGATTTTGGTGTTGTACCAATCATTATATAAACAGATTTTTTGAAGTAAATTCATTAAACGTTAATTTACATTTATGGTTAAATTATTTATAATAATAGTAATTAAATTATTAAATGCAGAAGCACTGCGTTTTTATAGCACATGTCTTTAATGTGTTATAAGGATGTAGTGTTTTTTGTATTTTGGGGAGGAGGTGTAATTAAGTTGTATAAGGCAGGTACGGTAGCCAAAGGACTTAGTATAGCAAGTTCAACTTTAAGGAAATATTCCGAATTGTTGGAGGGCTCAGGCTATGCTATTAAACGAAGCAATGAAAATAACAGAGTTTATACAGAGCAAGACATTGAAGTATTAAAAACCTTTATAGCATTAAAAAAACAGTACCCTAAATATAAAAATCAAGAAATACTAAAAGATTTTTTTGATTTCAATAGTAAATGTAGTATTGATAATTCAGGTGATAAAACCCATCATTTGAGAGATCAAAACGAATTATTTAATAATATCATGGGAAAATTTGAACAAGTAACAGGAGAGTATAATAAAGCCTTAAATCTAATAAATTTACGCTTAGAAACTTTGGAAGTCCAACAAGAGAAAATATTAGCTGATTTAAAAAAACTAAATATGCCGACCACTGTAGAAGAAAAGTTGGATAGGATAATTGAAATGTTAGCTAAACCAAAGAAGAAAGGTTTCTTTTTTGAAAAATGAGTGTAGTTAGTATCTATGTAGTCACGCTACAAAAGAAAGAAGAATTACTTACAGCACCAAGGATTTGGAGAAAAAAAGTACTTGAATAAGTTATGGTAGGCATTTAAGCACCTTATTCAAGTACTCCTATAGCGCTATAGCGTCATTATGCAAAAAAAGGAGGAGGACATATGATTACTAACATTGTAAGAAATAGTGTTAAACAATCCCAATTAATAGAATTTTTAGCTAAAACAAGAGGAGGTAATGCAGAACAAATAGCCAAAGCCCTTTATCAAAAATGTACATCTGGAGAGTTAACAAAGACCTATGAGTTGTTGAAAAAATTAGAAAGGAAAGGTTACATAGAATACTTTGTTTATAGCGATGATATCTCACAAAGACGGTTCTACTATCTTACCAAAAAAGGGCTAGAATTATTTCAAGATTTTTATAATATAAAGGAGCCTTATAAAGGTACGGGTTTTTTTAGAGATTATGGCTATTTCAAACATAGCTTATATAAGCCGAAACCTAATCAAATTAAACATTTATTGATGTGTGTAGATGCAATGGTAGATGTCTATCTGTTGATGATTCAATATCCAGATTTAAATATTGATTTTGCGAATAATTTATATGCAGCAACTAGGAATATGAAAGCAGACTTCATTATTATGAAATCTAAAGAGACTTATTATGCAGAAATAGATAGATCAAATGAAAGAGGAATCGCTCTAAGTGAAAAGTTTAAACGGTATAATGGGCATTTTAAAAAACTGGAGAATGAAAAATTACCACTAGGGATTTATTTTATTGTTCCTAATCCGAAAAAAATAAAGCAAGATTACTTTGATGCAAGTTTACAAAAACGTTTTATGTCTGTAGCAGATGCGTATAGAAAAGAGTGCGCTGACTATTTATTAAATGTTGATTTATGCTTTCTAACAGTAAGTGATTTTTCCGAAATATTACAGGAAGATTTACTTCCTGATAAAATAAATGAGGAGCTTGTTAAGTATTTAAGAGAGAAATTCGGACCCTCATTTAACCTTAGCTGGAATAACAAAGATATTTACTACGTGAAGAAAGGTGGTCAAACGCATTATATTTTTACAGAGATAAGATGGCAAAGAATCAATATATGGTATAAATTATTGAAGCAACAGGAAGGGCATAGTGAGAAAGTTACTACGGAGGGTGGACTACTCAAATTTGAAGATTTCAATCACATCCCGGAAATACATATACTTACAGGAAAACGGAACTTAATTCAGCTTATAGATTTTAATAAACAGTTCAATTCATATAACAGTGATCAATTGTGTAAATTCATCTTTAAAACATAGTTTTTTACTGGTATCATTCGTAAACGTCAAATAGCGCCAGTCTATTTTTTTAGAGGCGATATTTGACGCTTATGAACCTTGATTATATATTGATTTATGCATTTTGACGAAAGACAGTGCTGGCACTAGTTGAGACGTGTTTTATCGAGTGCTGTGTCATTATTGTTGCTGCATAAAGTCGTATTATTCTTAGTATTGTAACTCTGCATTTTTCTGACGGGATCCCTAAAAGAGTCTTGCTCCTCTTTATTAGAGGAGATTAGGATGATTCATGATACTCCCTCAAAGCCTTATCCAAACGCTTCGATAAATGTTTGGCCAAATACTGATTGATAAAGCGTTCCTTCTCCAGTTCAACTTGCGCAGAACGGAAAAGTTTTGCGAAAATCCCGGACTTTTTTTGTTCGGCAAACTGCTCCAGCGCTTCCGTGCGTAGTGTAGAGACAACCTCATTTTCAATTTGCCGCTCCCGTATTTTGAATGCGATATCCTTCTTGTTTTCCTCTTTCAGTTCCGTGATTTGCTTTTGGAGGCTTTTGCTTTCTTCTGTAAGCTTTTCTGTTCTATCCTGAACTTCGCTGAGCTGCTGGATGGATTCCATTGAAAGGAGATTAATATTTTGCGCCAAGTAGCTCTCGTTAATGGTGATCTGCATAGCGCCGCTTTCGTCATCCTGCTGCATATGGAATAGCCCTGTCTGCATCATCTGCTGCAGGACATTGCTGAGCACTTCCACTTTATTGGCCAGCTCATCCGGTGGGGCGAGTGCCGTAGTTGCAGCTGGCTGTTTAACGATATAGCCGTTTTCGTCGATGCCCAGAAGTCGCTTCAGCCCTTTTACCCGGTACTCATCTTTCAGTAATAGAATCATCCGGAGCTTTAAAATGGAAGGCATATTCAGGCGAATGACAGTGGCTGTTGTTGGGTTGTCCGCCATATCATCGAAAATATAGTGCTCAAACGGCTTAATATAATAGCGCAGCTGTGCGTCTGTAATTTCAAACCAGGCAGCTACTTCAGGGGTGGAGTAGAATTTCTTCTCGATGATGTCAGTCAGGTAGGAATCGGTGTACAACGTTTCTTCGAGTGGTGTCTCGCATATGACGGAATAAAGAGGATCCCCCTGCAGAATCTCCATTACTTTTTCTTTCATTGGGTTCGTTTCTAGCACATCCTTCCACACTCCATTTCATTCAATTCTAGGCTAAACTTTTCTATTCTTTTCTATTTTATTTCTATTCATTTCTATAGTTTTTTATGTCATGGGGGTTATAGGAGGAGTGTGATTTTTAATATAGCAATATATATCAAAAATAAATAAATTATATTTGTTACGATGAGAGTAGAGTGAAAAATGAACAGAGATATAAATGCTAAGGAGGAAAAGTAAATGCGGAAATCTGGATATTTGAATGGATGGAGGATAAGCGGTTCCAATCCATATACATATGAATTGACAAAAGATTATACAGAATTTCAATCCGGAAATAGTTCAGGGTGCTTTTACCCAAAAGGTATTGTTGATAAAGAGCAATTTGGGGTAATGCTACAAGAGTTCAAGGCTAATAATTATAAAGGGAAACGTCTGGAATTATGTTGTATTTTAAAGACAGAAGAGGTTATGAAATGCAGCGTTTGGATGCAAGTAAATAATACATTGGGGGATGTAATTCATTTTGATAATATGGAAGACCGATCAATCTATGGGACAACAGACTGGGGACGACATTCAATTGTGTTAGATGTACCAAGCGAAAGTGAATCAATTTGTTTTGGTATTTTATTAATAGGTGATACAGGAAAAGTATGGGTAGATAGTTTTCATTTTAAAGAGGTAGATGAAAAAACACCGACGACGAATATTGGTATCCGTGATAAACTACCAAACCAGCCCCTAAATCTAGAATTTAATAAATAAAAGTTTTGTTTGGTTAATTTCTATTAAATTTCAAAATGCGTAGATTTTTTATAAATAATTTATCGATGAGTTGTGGAAAGATTAGCAAGATCTCAAGTAATGGGGGATGATTTACCTGCACGGGATGTTGCGGATAAATAAGGTTAACAGTTACAGTCATATAAAGTTGCAATTTTTGTTGTATGCTCGAGGGTGGGCTGTATTAAATGTGTAAGGATTATATCGAGAGCACTATAAAAGTATAACGTAATACATGAAAGCTATATAAATCAATAAAAGCTTTCCTGGTAAGACGGGTAGCTAGCATCCGATTGTTAATGCTAGTGGATTAAATCATTAAAGTGGCCGAATTTCTTCATCTGCACCGTGAAACTGTGCCTGGAAATCGTTTGAAGGAGGAATTGCGACCAGAAGATATCGTAGTGGTTGAGAGTTTTTCGTGATTACGGAGAAGTACGAAAGATTTAATTGGATTAGCTGCTTACTTTGAAAAAAGCTAAATTAAGCTACTTATCATTAAAGAAAAATTTGACACCTCTACGTTACAAGAAAAGTTAATGATGACTGTATATCAGATATTTAGTCAGTTTGAAAGAGTTTTAATTGTCCGACGAACGAAAGAGGGATTATAACATACTAAAGCAATTGGTCGCCCTAAAATAAGTGTAAAGGGAGTGACTCCTAAAAGTTAGAGTTTTAGTTATGTATAGCTAACTGGCTGGTATAAGTACGGTATTATACCGGACTCATAACGGCTAATTTTTTTATTATAGTAATGGATATACCTTTCTATTTTCTGCTTCAATTCCTCATTTGATAGTAATTCTTCTACATAATACATCTCCTGTTGCAGTAAACCTAAGAAGTTCTCCATAGCCGCATTGTCAGCCCCATGTCGTCTTTCGAGACAGACTTTGGAAAATCTGATGGCGCTTTAATGTTTTCACCCATGAATTGTGCTGATAGTGCCAGCCCTACTCTGAATGGATCGTTGTGCGGTAATAGCTGTGCGATTTGATCACGAGAAGTACTTGTTCCAAAGAGGCCGTCGCAAATGCAAGTGTAGGGCGTCTGGATATGCTAAATCCAAGTATTTCACAGTTAAATAAATCCGTCACATAGGTTTCCGGTTTTTGTAAGGTGGAGAGTGTATGGAAACGTCGATTTAATCGATTTCTTGCTACTTTCCCTACTTGTATTTATAGCGCCATTTATGAATGAATTTTACCCATTTCGTTCATAATGCACTGTACTTTCTTATGATTAATCACGTATCCCTGCGCGTATGAATCCAGTGATAGCCATAGCGCCCTTCGTGCTTTTCGAAAGAGCTTGAAATGAGCTCCTTCCACTTTTTATCTGGATTTTTCTGCTTTGATTGCTGGATAGGATAATCATACGTTGTCTCTAGCATATCAACAATCTTCAATGCATCGATTAAACAGAACCCTTCTTCTTTGAGCTCGAATACCGGCGGCGCCTGTGCTTTTCGAGGAAGGTATCCGAGTTCTCCTGATAAGCGTCAAACTTTTTTTAATAGGCAATCTCCAGGTGTAGAATTTCGTTTTCACATTCTAGCTACTCTTCCCTGGAGAATCCTTTTTTTGTTTGACTGGTTTCGCTTTTTGATTTTTAGACATAGGAGGCCGTCCTTTGTTTTTGCCTTCCATTCCAAACTTTTTATAGGCACGTGCCCAGCTTACAATTTGACAGAACGTTGCAATACTATCCTTTTTGGCTAACAATACACAGCCTAGTGGCCCTTCTAGATATCCCTGAACCACTTTCAGTTTAAATTCTTAACTATATTCACCATATAAAAATACTCCCAAAAAGTTAGTTTTTATCCTAACTTTTGAAGTGCAACACCCGGACAATCAGCTTTCTTTATGGATATTATTACCGATTACATTTCGTGGCAATTGTATTGTTTTAGCAAGTCCTCGATTTAATTCTTGCTGCCTTGTACTTACACGTGCATAACCATAAATATAGGAGGTCATTGTCTTACCTACTTAATATTAAAAATCTATATTACAAAGGGGCCTTCACCCCTCGGATTGGCTAGAATTGCACCTGTATGTTAAACCAGTGAAGGTAATTGAGGCATAGTCTTGCTTGTGTAAGTGGTTTAACATACAGGGTGGCTTTTTTTAAAAATGACTTTTATTAGGGATAATGAACTTTAGGTGATTTCTAGTATTGAAAAACCTTTATTTGCACCACTTTGGAGCAAGTAAGGTAGCAATGATTATAAGTTATAAAATGATATATAACTTGTAATAATTTATAAAAATGTAAAAAACTTTATTTTTTTTATAAAGTTGATAGTTTCTTGATTTTTTTCAAATATATTGAAATTGCAAGGCTTAACTCATATAAGGCTCTGATAAAAAATTGTAAATTAATATTTTGCTTAAATTTCAAAGAGGAGGGATAGCTGATGCCAAAATTTGATGATTTTGATTTAAATTTAAAAGAGGCAAATGATAATCAAGTAGAACCAATGGTTGGAAGTAGATATATGTGTACTCCGGGTTCTTGCTGGAAATGGGTTTGCTTTACTACAACTGCGAAATAAGTAATTTTGATATTTTGCTTATAAAGTAAATTTCATTATTATATTTATACTATTCAATTTAAAATTTTTATTATGAAAAATATGAGTTGAGGATTTGCTGTAATTTATAATGTTAAAAAATAGCGAATAAGGGGGAAGTTATATGCCAAAATTTGATGATTTTGATTTAAATTTAAAAGAGGCAAATGATAATCAAGTAGAACCAATGGTTGGAAGTAGATATATGTGTACTCCGGGTTCTTGCTGGAAATGGGTTTGCTTTACTACAACTGCGAAATAAGTAACTTAAATCAATTTTTATAAGAGTTAAGACTTTAGTGCTGAAAAAGCACTAAAGTCCTTTTTCTTAGCAAGTTAATAGATTTAACAAAGAAGCATATATTTTTTAATATTTTACTTAAAGACCACAATACAAAAAATTGGAATGATAATCATGAAAAGTCTAAAGGGAAATTTAGTTCTTCTTAAGAAAACAATTAGTCTGATTTTTAATATTACTGGAAAGAACTTCTTTTATGTTATATTCCTTACAATTGGAACTGCTTTGGCATCGATTATTTCTGTTTTATTATTTCAACAACTATTAAATGCTATTGAATTAAAGGAAACTGGTTTAAAAGAAGTAAGTATTATTTTATTGATTTATTTGTTGTTTAATTTATTTTCTGACTTTCTGACAAATATATCTTCTTACTTGAATGGTAAGTTGAGACTTCAACTTGAATATAAAATAAACTATTTAATAATTGAAAAAAGCAGCTCACTTTCTATGAGAGAATTTGAAGATTCAGATATATATAATAAACTTACGCGACTTGAAAACGAAGTTGCATATAGGCCTTTTCAAACCTTTCAAGCTTTACTGGGTATTATTTCGGCCTTTGTCACTATAATATTATCCTCCATAATTTTGTTGTTATGGAAACCATACTTAATTGTGATCCTCTTATTACTTCCTTTCTTGTCTTTATATTATTATTTAAAGATTGCACAAGAGAACTTTAAAATACATTTTGAAAGAAGTAATTCTGAAAGAGAGGCTTGGTATATCAGTTATTTGATGACGCATGACTTTTCTTTTAAAGAGATACGAATGTACGGATTGAAAAATTACTTTTTAAAACGATTTGGTATCTTAAAAGCTCGATTCAGAGATCAAGATAATAATATAAACAAAAAGAAAATGATATATAGTTTTGTATTCAATATAATTCAAGATATATGTTTAGGTATCGTTGTTTTCATTGCTGTAATTAGTGCATTCACAGGTAAATTATTAATTGGAAATGTAGCGACCTATATTAGATCTATTAGTATGGTTCAATCTAACAGCCAATTATTAATAAATAATATCTATCAGCTGTATGAGAGTAATCTCTATATGCAACTATTAGATGAATTTTTAAGTTTAGAGATAGAAGATGAAAGAGGTAGTGCCATTGAAATAAATTCAATTAATGAAATTGAATTTAGAAATGTTTCCTTTAGTTATGATGGAAATAAAAACACTTTAAAAAATATATCTTTTCACATTAAAAAAGGTGAATTACTTGCGATCATTGGAATAAATGGATCTGGTAAAAGTACCATTCTTAAATTAATTTGTGGGCTGTACACTAATTATATTGGTGAAATATTAATTAACGGAGTAGACCTTAAAAAGATCGATAAAGAAAGTTATAGAAAATGTATTTCTGTACTTTTTCAAGATTATTTAAAATATGAATTTACCCTTGGGGACAATGTTTCTTTAGGGGATGTTTCCAATATGAACAATTCATTAAGAATAAATGAAACTTTAGAGCTCGCCGATGCTACCTTTTTAAAAAATAATACAGGGGGATATGAATTAGACTCCCAGTTAGGTAATTGGTTTGATGAGGGAACGCAGTTATCAGGAGGACAGTGGCAAAAGGTTGCAATTGCAAGAGCTTATTATAGAGAGGCGTCACTATTCTTATTAGATGAACCTAGCTCAGCATTAGATGCCATTTCTGAAAAGAATGTATTTGAAAGTTTCTTCAAATTAGCCACTAAGGAAATTAGCATTTTTATCACTCATAAAGTTTCTATGGCGAAAAAATCCGACAAAATTTTAGTTATTAATAATGGCGTAATTGAAGGAATTGGAAGTCATTCAGATTTAATAAAGAGTTGTGAAGTATATCGTAATTTATACGAGAAAGATCAAATTGATAGTTCAGCAAAGAATTTAGTTCAAATTCAATAATAAATTATTGCAAAAGAAAGATGTGGTGAATTATGAGAGACCTCAATATACGAGATATAGCTTTACGGTTAGCTGATATATCCTATATAGAAACTGAGTCAAAAAAGAATGAAATTGAATATCAGAATGCTGGCCCTATTGTCCAAACTCTTTTTCCATTAACGCTTAGTCATGGCTATCCAGCTTTAAGTATTCTATTTACTAACTTAGAAATAACGGATAAAAATAATGGCTGGATAGAATATTCTCATAAGTATATTCAGCAAATGGTTACTTTAATTAGGGAAGAAGGAATATATGGTTCTTCTCTCTTTTCAGGAACGGCAGGCATTGCTTTAGCAGTAAGGATAGCTAGCATGGAAGGGGCTTATTATTCTAAGTTGCAAAAATCATTAGATACTTTTTTGTATCAACAATTAGATGAGGTCTTATTGAATTTAAAAAATAAGACAAACTATCATATGTTTGACTATGATGCCATTGAAGGATTAGCAGGCATCGCAAATTATCTTTTTACGATAAATAACGATGTAATGAGTGAGGAATATTTAAAGAGAATTTTAACCTATTTCGTTTCGCTATCTGACTATAAAGAATTTTTAGGTTGTAATATTCCTAAATGGCATATACAAAATGAATTTTTATTTTCGGATAGCGAGAAAAATAGCTATAGAAATGGAATATTGAATGTTGGATTATCACATGGTATTTCTGGCCCTTTAGTTATCCTGAGTAAGGCTTATAAAAGAGGAATCACTGTAGATGGCCACAGAGATGCAATAAAAAGAATCACCGAAGATTTAATAAAACTCAAAAATCACAACGATAATAATTGGGCCGGGATGATAGACGTAGAATACTATATAAATTCAAATGCTCTGCTCGATTTACCAACACGTTCAGCTTGGTGCTATGGGACTCCAGGAACTGCATTTTCTTTATTAACAGCTGCAGAAGCGCTTAATGATAATGAGCTTGCTGAAATAGCTAAAAAAGCAATGAAGGACCTAATAGGCAATGAACAACAAGTGTTT
Organism: Lysinibacillus odysseyi 34hs-1 = NBRC 100172; assembly: GCF_001591965.1. Lineage (GTDB taxonomy): Bacteria > Bacillota > Bacilli > Bacillales_A > Planococcaceae > Lysinibacillus_B > Lysinibacillus_B odysseyi. Next base: position 9,545 of record NZ_BCVX01000020.1, on the reverse strand, counting down.
TCACCTTCTTTTTGCCATGGATATGCTGGTATAGCATATCTTTATAAAAGGTTTTTTGAAAAAACTAACATAAAAGAGTTTTATGAAGAATCCATAAGATTAAAAGAAAAAACAAAGGAGTTTTTTAGCGAGAAGAACCCATTCGGATTTTACGATATTGAAGCTAAAGATAATTCATTATTAAAACTAAACTCGATTGGGTTATTACAAGGTGTATCAGGGGTTCTCCTTACTCTGCTGGCCTTTGAAGAAGAGAGTCTACCTATTTGGGATACTGCATTTTTATTAGATGATTAGATTTAAGGGAAAGGATGTTGAATTATGTATAACTATTTCATACCTACCAGTAAATATATGCTAAGGGTTCCACTACAACCAACCTCTTTACTTGAAAAATATGATGATATTGAAAGTAATATAGAAGTCATAAAGAATGATAGATTTCTTGGGGAACAGCTTTTAATAGCAAGTGAAAATATATATCATACATTGATGAATAAAGATTTCTCTATGCTATCTAAAAAAAAGCAGAGAAATCTTGTGACATCTCTAAGTAATTATATTAATAGAGCTGCGACAAGAACAACACCTTTTGGTTTGTTTGCAGGGGTTACTGTGCTTGATTTAAAGGACAATGAAGCTCTTATGCCTTCAAAAATTGAATATAGAAAGAAGAGCCGTATTGATGTTGAGTGGATTTTTAAATTAATAAAGAAAATCGAAGTAGATCATTTAATTGATTTAAGCTTTAAGATGAATTCTGCTGCTTATCGTAAAGGAAATCGGCTATACCTTCCCTATAATTTAGATGGAAAAAATTTAGAAATACATGTTAACTATGGAAATCCTCTAATGCTTATAGAAAAATGGTGTACGAAAGAGCATGTACCATTTCAAAAAATTGTACAGATATTACAGGCTCAATACCCCAATAGAGAAATCGGCGACCTTATACAATATGTAAAAACTTTAATTGAAAAAGAATTTATTATTTCTGAGCTAAGACCGCCAATTTGTAACACAGATCTTTTAATGTATACAATCGATAGATTAAGTAAGATTCCTCAGTTAGATAAGATATACGGAGAGCCTTTGAATGAGGTGCATTCATTAATTCATAAGTATAATAATACTCCGATTGGTCAAGCAAATGAAATTTATTTAACAATCCAAAAGAAGTTGAGGGAGATAACCTCTTTTCCTAATGAAAAACATTTACAAGTAGATACAGAATTATGTATTAATACAAATATCATTAATGAGAGTGATATTAAAAATATTAATGATTGTATTACATTGTTTATGATATTTGCTTCTGAAATGGAAAATTCCGATAGCTATCAGAACTACTTTATAGAATATCGATTAAAATTTACTGAAAAATTCGGTACCTTTGTAGAAGTTCCCATTTCAGAGGTATTAGATGAAGTAGCTGGAATTGGGGCTTTAAGAAACTATAGAAACCCTAGTAATAAGTTTAGCCATGATATTCCTCAAAAGACTGAAGATTATAGTTTACTGAAAAAATTTTTTATAGATAAGTATCTAACTGCTATAAAAACTAATCAATCTATAGTCATTACTGATGAAGATATTAATAAGCTTAAGTTGAAAGTGAATGAGCAGAAATTACCAAGCTCTTTAGAACTGAATTTTATTCCGAGGCAAAACGTTAAGGGCGAAAATCTCTTTTACTTAGGTCCTAACATAGGTTCTCCAGCTGCGGGGAAAACATTCGGAAGATTTAGTCATCTGAATGATAAATTCTCAGAAGTTCTAGAAGAAATAAGTTTAAATTTAAAAGAAAAAGATATAGATCAAGTCGAGCTAAGTTTTATTCCGTCAGCTGTTAGAATGGCAAATGTTATGGCTAGTAATACTCCAAAGGACTATAACCTCTCGATGTTCACGAATTCATATAATACACAAAAAGAACTAACCTTAAATGATATACTCATTGGATGTGATAACGATAGATTTTATTTGAGAAATAAACAAAATGGTAGGTTGATTAATATTTCAGGAATGAATATGCTGAATCTAAGTTCATCGAGTAATATTATTCGTATATTAAGTGATATTACTCTAAATCAAGATTTGGAATGGAGTGATACTCCATGGGGAATATATTATAAAGAATTTCCTTATATACCAGAAATACGTTATAAAAATATTATTCTTTCAAATGAAAAGTGGAGCTTAGAAAATCTACGGAGGCAACTTAAAGAAAAACATAATCTTCAAGAATTTCTGATTGAATTCAAAAAGTTTAAGGATGCCAATTCTGTACCAAATAAAGTTTATTTACAGTTTGCTGACCAACGTATTTTGCTGGATTTAACAAAGAGTAATGATCTCAATTTGTTATATAAAAATTTATTTAAGTTTCCAAGTACTACATTAGAAAAAATGGAAGATGGGAAGGCTCCTATTAATATACACGATGAATCATTTTCAGCAGAAGTAGTAATTCCGTTTATTTTAAAAGAAGAGTATCGAAAGAAGAACTCTGAGAATATGATCAGTAATAGGAATAGTTATCATAAAGTTAGTTATCCTCCTTTTAAAAAGTGGTTATTTTTAAAATTATATGGTTCTGAGGAACGTCAAACAGAATTAATAAGTTTCTTAAATTACTTTATTCTAAATAACCTAGATCATAAAACTTATAATAAATTCTTTTATATGAGATACAATGATCCAAAACCACATATAAGATTAAGGTTTCATTCAGAGTCCTCTGAGAATCTCTTAATTATTTACAAACAGCTAAGCAATTACATTGTTGAATTACAAGAAATGGATATTATACATGAAGTAGAAATTAATACGTATTTCCCTGAAGTTAATAGGTATGGGGGACCTTCATTGATAGATAAAGCTGAGCATTTATTCTATCAAGATAGTTTAGTTACTATGGAGTTGCTTGAAGTAATGCGTAAAAACAATATCAGTAAGGAGCAGGCAGGAGTAATTTCACTGCTGCACTATTTAAATGATTTTGGATTGGATTTTGAAAATCAATTAAGCTTCTTAAAGGTAAATTTGAAAAACTATGATACCTATAGAAAACAATTTAAAGATGAAGAATTTGATTTTGTTAAGGAATTGGATTCCTATAATAATTGGGACAATTTAGGAAGTAGTGACTTGAAAAAAATTATAAAGATTTTAGAACATAGAAGCGACAGTGTTAAAGTCTATAGTCAATGTATAAAAAGTAATGAGGAACTTACAAATGACTTTGCTAACATTCTGGGAAGTATAATCCATATGCACTTTAATAGGCTATTTGAAATTAATCGTGATTTTGAAGATAAGCTTTATGTATACGCATACCAAACTTTATATGGCCAAAGGGTGCTGAGTAAATTGCAAACAGTATAGTTTTACAGGCAGATGGTTGGATTATTTTTCAATAATCAACCATCTTTTTTTACTGACGAGAATCTACTTTAGTTCTTGAAACCTTTCTCTTTAAGTATTTATGCCTTTTTTAGTATTGGTAACTCTACAATGACTTCTCCAGAGTTCATGGCAGTATTTCTAAGTGTTATGCTGCCATTATGCTGCTTAATTACTTTCTCTGTAAATGTTAGACCTAAACCATAATGACTGTTATTTGTACGTCCCTCATTTTCAGTGTAGAACAACTCAGTGGCTTTTTGGAGAGAGTCTTCTGAAAATCCAGGACCCTGGTCCGTAATAATGAACTGAATGCTGTCTTGATTTTGTGTTATAGTGATTTTTACGTTTTCGTCCTTAGGTGTTCTTTCAATCCCATTTAGAACGATATTATTTATTGCCCGGATGAGTAAACGTACGTCTATTAAAACTTTCGTTCCCTTTTCTGTATCATCTTCTATCACTACATTAGCGCCAAGGCTTTTGACCTCTATTTCCAAAATTTTTAGAAAATCAAATATAAACAATTCATCTTTTATCATATCTATTTTCTTGTTATTTAAGTTAATATCAATAACATCTTGAATATAACGTTCAATTTGTTTGATAGAATTTAGGATATCGTTAAAACTTTCTTGTATGTCTTCGTTTATAACCATTGTTTCTAATAACTCCACATTTCCTTTGATTACAGTTAAGGGGATTTTTATATCGTGTACTAAATAATTAATTTGTTCTGTTTTTGAGTTAGTAGCCTGTATTTCTTTTTGGATGGATTTAACGAGTGCCTCGGATAAACTTTCCATTGCCTCCATTACATCTTTATACTCATTAAATCGGACCTGGGGAAATTCAAAATTTAAATCTCTCTTCTTTATTTTATTTGTTACTTTAATTAATTTTTGATTCTCCTGAATAATTATACGAGAAAATTTCCTGATATTTGAAATCAAATAAATGAAATAAATCAATGCTGAAAGGATAGTCAAAGAAATCCCAGGGTTAGGAAAAGCTTTTCTTAATTCTGCATTTTTAAATTGGACTTTTAAATTATAGTGGATCAAAATAACTTCATTTTGACTGTCATATTGGATAAAAGAATTAGACTTATTATTAGTATTGTTCAAAAAGGCTTCTTTTGCTTTTTTTATATTTCTAGAACTCATATTACTTTTAACGAGTGTGCCTGTTTTTTTCTGAAAGATGACATAATCCAATTCTGAGGGGAGAATGCCGGGATCAATGGTGTTTTTATTAACTATTTCGTTTTTTATTTTTTCTGCTATATTTATTGGCGCATTTGCCGGCAAAAAGAGCTGTTGGCTGATTCCCCAATTTACGAACATAATATTAGATAAAAGAATAAGCAGACCGACAAAGCAAATATTGATAATCCATTTTAGAAAGTAAACCGATAATGTATTTTTTATTCCCATATATATCCTACTCCCCATACTGTATTGATAGGAGATAAATTATATTGGGCAAACTTCTTGCGGATGACCCTAATATGTTCAACCACCGTTGAAATTTGTGAATCACTATCCATTGAATAAACAGCTTCATAAATACCTTCTTTAGAAAATACTTTTCCTTTATGCAATGCAAGTAATTCACAAATTTTATATTGAATCTTGGTAAGAGTTATTTCCTGTCCTTGGAAAATGACTTTTTTGGCTTCTAAATCGATAAAAATATTATTGTCGATAAATGCACTTGCGGCTTCTCTTTTTGGTCGGGCTTCTCTCCTTAAGTGTGCTTCAATTCGTGCATTTACTTCATGTATGCTGAATGGCTTTATGATATAATCATCTCCACCAATAGATAAGCCTTTAATGATAGAAGATTCATCACTTTTAGCCGTCATAAAAATAATGGGTATGTGAATTAAAGGTCTAATTTTTGTACAGATATCAAAGCCATCTTCCCCAGGCATCATTACATCTAAGAGAAGAAGATGGTGTTTATTTATTTCTGCAATCGTAATATCTTTTATATCTTGAATAGTAGTAACAGTGTGATTTTTCATTTCTAACATTTTTTTAATCAGCCTTAAAATTGCTGCATCATCATCGATAGCTAGAATATTCGCCATGTGAAATTACCTCATCATTAAATTTAGGTTGTTTTTCTGCCTTCCCATTTATTAATCCAAACAATATTTAAAAAAATGATCAAGCATGTCAGGATAAAGAAAGAATAGAGTCCTGTTATGATCATAGGATCTTTGGAGACTTCTATATTCAGTAACAGGGAAGAATCTTTTAAGTAATCGCTAAATCTGTTGGCCCATGCCCAAGGAATGAATCCCCATATTTTATCACCTAGTGTCGTTAAACATAGCGCGTTAATGATCAATCCTATAAAACCAAATATACCAGATATTTCTATACTGTGTTTATAACTAATGTAGTGATAGAAAAAATATTGAAAAATAGCAGCTGCTATAAAAATTGCTCCTGTTAAGTAATAAAGGGGTAAATTAACTTCTCCCACATCCATAACAAATTTTAAAGCTAATACATACATTGTTAATGCAAAAAAAATTGCTGCACTATACGAGAGAATCATCATTGTTATCTGACTTAAGAAAGAGGTGGTCTTACTCTGAGTCAAGCCAAGTATATTTTGAAACCCCCCTGCTTCACTTTCCGCGTCAGCTACCATTCCACATAGGATAGAGATGATAACAGGAGTAGTAATCCCGATTATCTGGAAAAAAACAATATAACTTGCTGCTGCACTTAGGGGAGCATTTCTGGAAAAATAATAAAGCATTAGAATGCCGGTTAAGAAAAGGGGAAGATATAGGTGTAATAATAAAAAGGTACTTCTCTTTCTCTTTTTGAACTCTCCTGATAAGGATTTATAAAATTGCTGCATTATTTCACCTCTATTTTGTTAAATGACTTTGCTGTGATAAAGGTAAGTAGAATAAAGAATACCAGCCCTAGAATGATTGCTATCGGCACTACCGAGTAGTTCAGTAGGCCATCGTTTTCCGGTAAGGGTATACCGTTGGAGTGCAGCTGCGTAACAGGCATCAGCATTCTTAAGTGCCAACTGTATGGAATCATCCACCAATCCTCTGTAGGGGCAAAGATAGAGCCCAGATTTAAATTCAGCATGCTGTTTAATAATAAAGTAATAAATAAGTTCGTTTTTCTCGACAGCCATAAACAGAACGGCACTTGCCATAAAGTAACAAAGTAAGTTAAGAAAACAGCAACAATACAAGATGAAAGAGGAACTAAATAAGGAGTAGTCTGAATCAGTAAACTTGCAAGGATCAGTAGCATAATTAATGTTAGAGATCCTATTGCCAAAAATCCAGAAATCAATAAAGTTCTGCTTATTTCTTTCTTATGAAGGTTTATTGGTAAACCAATAATTGTTTTAAAATGGGTGCCTTTTTTTTCAAGATTATTTAGAAGCCCAGTAGTAAGGGCGATAAAAACAGAAACCCATATTATTCCCCAATGATTTATAATTGTCTCGACAGACAGACGCACAATCTCTGATCCACCCAGAAAATTAAATCCTACCGCAAGCAGGGAACAGATGATAGGAATGATAAATACCATTTTTCTGATATTTGTTCTTTTTGTTTTAAGAAATTCTGACTTTAAATCTAGATACAATATAATTACCTCCTATAATGTACGGTTATTATTTACCACATCGGTAAATAGCCCTTCCAAGTTTTCATACGAATGGTACTTCCCTTCGTATCCGATTTTTCCATTACTGATAATGCCAATATCATCAGCGAGATGGGCTACTTCTGATAATAAATGGCTGGACAGAAGAACCGTCATACCCTGCTTTGGAAAAGAAGTAATTAATTTTCTTAACTCTTGTATCCCAATGGGATCTAATCCATTCGTCGGCTCATCCAGAATTAACAGCTTTGGGCGATTTAGAATGGCAAGAGCAATCCCTAAACGTTGCTTCATCCCCATGGAAAAATGCATGACCTTTTTATTTCCTGTCTCTGTTAATCCGACGATTTCAAGCACTTCTTGAATGCGTTCTTTAGGCAATCCTAAAATTGTATTTATCACGTCTAAATTCTCTCTTGCCGTTAAGTTACCGTAAAGGGGGGCGTTTTCAATTAAAGCTCCGATATCAATCAAGTCTTTTCTACTCCACGAATGCCCATTGAAAAGTAACTCGCCTGAAGTTTTTTTGAGCAGGCCGGAGATGACTTTCAATGTTGTAGACTTTCCAGCACCGTTGGGCCCCAAAAGGGCATAAATAGTATTTTCTCTTACATTTATTGATACATCATTTAATACAATGGACTTTTTGTATTTTTTGGTTAAATTTTTTATCTGCAAGATATATTTATCATTCATATTTAAATAGCTCCTTTCCGTTTGTAAATGCAGTATAACAATAAAACATCAAGACTCTATCAACATTGAAAAATAAAGTGTGAGTCAAAAGATGTTAAATTTACGGAGTGGATAGGTTTATATGCCTACCAAACTGTTGGCTATACCAATTCCCGAAAAATAAAAATGCCCAGCTAGTTGTGAATGTGCAATTAGCCAGGCATGTCTATTTAAAAACATTAAATTTTTGTAGTATGAATTTATATGAAAGCATATCAATTTCATAGATGAATATCACTTTAAGACTAAAACTAGTCGTAATCCAGAGAAACTTCGACCGTTACGAATTCCTTAACGTTGTTAAAATAAGAAAAAATCTCTTAACGTTGTAAATCCGTATGTGCCAAGATGCTAAAGATACCCATATTATTTAACCTTTTCTCCACTTGCTTCCCGATCCCCACATGGCGGAGAGAGGGTGAATGATCCAAAGTTTAATTGGAACATCATCATAGGTCCATTTTGCAAAGCCTGTTTTTTTGGCCTCCAGATCGAGTGCTGACTTTGCCATCAGCATATTCGGACCCATCCCAACAGCAGAAGGGATACGAAATTGATGATAGATTGCTTGCAGAATGGCTTTTGCTGTTTCGACAGGGGATCCCCATAATTGCTCCGTTCCCGTCAGATCAACGAAGCTTTCATCAATACTGTACACATGAATCGCTTCTCTCGGGACAAACTGTGCGATGAGTTTTGTAATCGCAACTGACATATCAAGAAAGAAGGACATTTTCGGTTCAAACAGCTTAATATCAGGGTGTTTGGGAATCTCAAAGCGCCGGTTCCCTGTTTTAATATGAAATCGTTCTTTCATTGGTGGCGACGCAGCGAGCACAACGCTTCCTGGCTGTTGGAAATTAGCAATAACGGCAATCGGTATTTTCATTACGTCTAATCCTTCCAGCATGGCGATACAACTTACATAGAAGCACTTCATATCGATACACATAATGGAACGACTGGGTAAAGGTTTAGGCAAGGAAAACACCTCACAGAAAAAAGAAAGTTCGTTCCTTTATTTTTAGGAATAAATTTTCGTTTTGTCGAGAGGTATAGGAAAAAATATTTTGTGGGAGGGATATGTTTGTAGAGGTATCTTATATTAAGAGGTTCCTTCAGATTGATGGGGATTTATAACGTTACGCACTGAAACTGCCGAATGAAAGTGTAGACGTACAATAAAAGCCGAAGAATACTGTTAATTCATTTAGCACAAAAAAATAAGCTTAGGGGTAACTCAAGCTTATTGTTATTGATCGGATGGCCTTACTCACCTACCATACCATCATTATCGCGCATATAAGGGTATAGCCAGTGGTCACTCGTTATCGGCATGCTGTAACCTGCATCTTTGGTTTCTTTAATTGTCACCTGTCCATTGCCATTAGTGTCAATGCTGGAAATATCCTCTTCTTTGAATGTTCCGGGCGTACTGAACGGTGTTGTATTTCTTTTAGATGATGTGCTACCTGTGTCAGCTGGTAATGCTCTTTTGTGCTACGCGTCAGGCAATTTAATTTATAGACAACGAAGTGAACCTGCGCCATTATACCACAAGCCAAGAGCTGGTTTTTGTCAAAGCACTATTTATATAAATTACAGCGTTATATTAAGAATGAAATTAATATAGGAAGATATTAATAAACTATAGAGAAAATAATTTTTGATAAAAAAGTATTGACCTTTTGTGATAAATTCTGTAATATATTACGAGTCGCCGATGAATGAGGGGCGTCGAAA
>NZ_BCVX01000019.1 GCF_001591965.1 Lysinibacillus odysseyi 34hs-1 = NBRC 100172 | reverse complement strand
CCATCGCTTCACAAGTAGCACCTAATCGTAATAGAGTAAGTTTTTTCAAACGAAAGTGAGTTGGTAACCACAAATGGATAAACACATCTATGAACCTATCGAAAGAAAATGGATAATCAAAGACTCAGTAAGCCTATGTAGGGTGTGTAAATGATTAGAGAATCTACTATATAAGCCGTATTTTTCTTATATTATTTTTTACACTATATAGAATTGAGAACGTTTTCATGATGATTTTATCCCTATTTCCTTTTGGATAAGGGAGCATAGTAGTTATTTTGATTAAAGGGGTGTAGAATAGCTAACAATATAAAGGAGAGCTTTACTCATTGGTAAAGTTCCTTATTTATCGGTAATTTAACTGGTGTTCAGCAAATGTTTTTTGCCGGCAGGCGGACACCTTCATGCCTGTTCGTTCAAGAGAAAAACGATAGAAATATCCAGCTGTAATAGTCGGAATTGTTTTTCTTTTTGAAGTTTCTTGACAGTAGGCTGATAGCGTTGTTAACCTTACAATAATATTCTTTTACGTAGGAGGAATTTTCGAAATGTGGGAAACGAAATTTGCTAAAGAGGGCTTAACATTTGATGATGTATTATTAGTACCGGCGCATTCAGAAGTACTACCGAAAGATGTAGACTTATCTGTTCAATTAACGCCTAAAATTAAATTAAATATTCCATTGATAAGTGCTGGAATGGATACAGTTACTGAATCAAAGATGGCCATTGCAATGGCTCGCCAAGGCGGTATTGGGATCATCCATAAAAACATGAGCATTGAGAAGCAAGCAGAAGAAGTAGAAAAAGTTAAGCGTTCGGAAAATGGTGTTATTACAAATCCGTTTTTCTTAACACCAGAGCATCAAGTATTCGATGCAGAACATTTAATGGGTAAATACCGCATTTCAGGTGTTCCAATCGTAAACAATATGGACGATCAAAAATTAGTTGGTATTATTACAAACCGTGACCTTCGTTTTATCGATGATTACTCTTTAAAAATTGATACAGTAATGACAAAAGAAGACTTGATTACTGTTCCAGTCGGTACAACATTAGAGGAAGCCGAAAAAATTCTTCAGAAGCATAAAATTGAGAAATTGCCGATTGTAGATGAAGATGGAAAGCTAACAGGTTTAATTACAATCAAGGATATTGAAAAGGTTATTGAATTTCCAAATGCAGCTAAAGATAAGCATGGCCGTCTAGTAGTAGGAGCTGCAGTAGGTGTTTCGAAAGACACAATGGTACGTATTGAAAAATTGGTTGAAGCTCAAGTCGATATCATCGTAATCGACACAGCTCATGGACACTCTCAAGGTGTGTTAGACACAATTAAAGAAATCCGCACTGCTTATCCAGAGCTTGAAATCATTGCAGGGAATGTTGCAACAGCGGAAGGTACACGTGCTTTATATGAAGCTGGGGCAGACGTAGTAAAAGTTGGTATCGGGCCTGGTTCTATCTGTACAACACGTGTTGTGGCAGGTGTAGGTGTTCCTCAAATTACGGCAGTTTATGATGCAGCAACAGTTGCTCGTGAGTACGGTAAATCAATTATTGCTGACGGTGGGATTAAGTATTCAGGTGATATTGTGAAAGCATTAGCAGCAGGTGGACATGTTGTTATGCTTGGTTCTCTTTTAGCAGGTACTTCTGAATCTCCAGGAGAAACAGAAATCTTCCAAGGCCGCCGCTTTAAAGTATATAGAGGCATGGGCTCACTTGGTGCGATGGAGAAAGGATCAAAAGACCGTTATTTCCAAGAAGATGCGAAAAAATTAGTTCCTGAAGGGATTGAAGGCCGTCTTCCTTATAAAGGGCCTTTAGCAGATACAATTCATCAATTAGTTGGTGGTATTAGAGCAGGTATGGGTTATTGCGGTTCGCCGGACTTAGAGTTTTTACGTGAAAAATCTCAATTTGTGCGCATGACTGGGGCAGGCTTACGTGAATCACATCCACATGATGTTCAAATTACAAAAGAAGCACCAAACTATTCTATTTCTTAATAAAATGGAACTTTTCCACTCCTTTGGCGTCAAAATTTGAGGTCGAAGGAGTGTTTTTTATTAGGAAAACAACCCACTCAACAATGTTTATGATAAAATGGCGAGGACAACAAAAGAATTTGGAGGTAGCTTTGTGAAAAAGAAAAAAAGCAAGATTGTTAGTTTGTTAATGATCCCGCTTTTATTGCTTAGCATGTTTATACAAATGCCAAAAGCGAGTGCGGAAACAGATTTAGGGTTAACAGTAGATGCAGCCATTTTAATTGATGCAGATTCAGGAAAAATATTATATGAGCAAAATGCAGATACTTCACTAGGCATCGCTAGTATGACAAAGATGATGACGGAGTACTTGTTATTAGATGCTATAAAAAAAGGAACAGTATCCTGGGATCAGGAATATCGTGTAACGGAGTATACATATAAAGTATCTCAAGACCGATCATTAAGTAATGTCCCTCTTCGCGCTGATGGGACATATACAATACGCGAATTATATGAGGCGATGGCAATCTACAGTGCAAATGCAGCGACAATTGCTATTGCTGAAACGATCGCCGGTACAGAGGCAGAGTTCTTAAAGCTAATGAACGCTAAGGCAGAAGAGCTGGGACTGGAAGGCTATAAATTTGTTAACGCTACAGGTTTGAACAATGCAAACCTGTATGGTATGCATCCTGCCGGTACAGGCGCTGAAGATGAGAATGTTATGCCAGCTAAATCAATGGCGAAGCTTGCCTATCATTTATTAAAGGACCATCCAGAAGTATTAGAAACATCTCAAATTGCGAAGAAAACATTCCGCGAAGGAACAGAAGATGAAATTGAGATGTCCAACTGGAACTTTATGCTGCCTGGCCTTGTATATGAATATGCAGGTGTAGACGGGCTGAAGACGGGGACAACTGACTTTGCGGGCCACTGCTTCACAGGAACGGCAGAACGCAATGGTACACGTTTAATCGCTGTTGTTATGAAGGCTGTAGACTCAAAAGGCGTTGGATCCTATAAAGCACGTTTTGATGCAGCAGCCAAATTATTTGATTATGGCTTCGGTCAATTCACAAAACAAGAGATGGTGCCTGCGAATTATGCAGTCAAGGGTCATAAAACAATCCCCGTAACAAAAGGAAAAGAAGACGAAGTTGGTATTGCTACAAAAGAAGATTTATCGTTTATGGTAAAATCAAGTGATCAAGACGCCTATACAACAAAGCTTGTATTGGATAAAAAGAAGCTTGAAGGAGAAGTGAAAAAAGGAACTGTTGTCGGAAAACTAGTAGTAGAGCGTAAAGAAGGCTCTGATTACGGTTTTATAGATGGCAGTGATCTTGCAGTGGATGTCGTCACAACAGAAAATGTTGAGCGTGCTAGCGGCATATCATTATTCTTCCAAGGTATCGGTAGCTTCTTTGGCGGTCTATGGGGCAGTGTTACTGGCTTTGTAGGCGGGCTATTTTAGTAATATATGAAAATAAGAAACACACAATTTCCAAATAGGATTGTGTGTTTTTTATTTGCCAAAAACATAAGCTAATGGGGAAGGAGTGTGACTATGTGTGGAATAGCAGGATGGGTTAATTGGCAGCAGAGCCTGGTCGGGTATATAGACGTAATGAGGAAAATGACGGAAACACTTGCCCATAGAGGACCAGACGAAATGAATGTGAAGGCATTTGGGAAAGCATTATTAGGCCATCAGCGGCTAGCTGTCATTGATTTAGAGGGCGGGCGGCAGCCGATGCAGCGAACAATCGGCGACCGTACGTATACGCTTGTTTACAATGGTGAGCTGTATAATACAGCAGCACTGCGTAAAACGCTCGAGAACCGCGGCTATACGTTTGAGACGACTTCTGATACAGAAGTGCTGCTGGCTGCCTATATCGAATGGCAGGAGGCGTGTCCTACGCATTTAAACGGCATTTTTGCATTTGCTGTATGGTGTGAAGAGGAAGAATCGCTATTTATCTGCCGGGATCGGATGGGGGTAAAGCCTCTATTTTATACAGAACGGGAGAATGAGATATTATTTGCTTCAGAAATAAAAACGCTTCTTAAGCATCCAACGATAAAACCTCAAGTTGATCTGCAGGGACTTAAAGGATTATTGAGCATCGGCCCTTCCCGTATTCCGGGTACTACCGTCTTTAAAAATATAATAGAGCTTAAGCCAGCCCATTACTTAAAAATAACACCTAATGAAAAGAAGCTTGTCCGTTATTGGGATGTCTCTTATCATTCCCACCCACATGAAGAACAGGAAACGGTCGAACAGGTTCGCACGCTCTTACAGACGGCAATTGAACGGCAGCTTGTCAGTGATGTGCCTTTATGTACGTTTTTATCAGGGGGGCTCGATTCGAGCTTCATTACGGCAGTAGCTGCAGAGCAGTACAGGTCAAATGGAAAAGTGCTGCATACTTATTCCGTAGATTTTGAAGAGAGTGATAAGTTTTTCCAAAAAAATGATTTTCAAGTATCCCAGGATGCCTATTGGATCCAGCTGATGCGTGACCGCTTCCAGACAGAGCACCATGAAATCATTTTGACTCAGGAAGCTATGGTGGAAGCTTTGCTAGAGGCAATGCAGCTGAAGGATTACCCAAGCATGGCCGATATTGATAGCTCGCTTCTTCTATTCTGCAGGGAGATGAAAAAGGACTTTACCGTCGCTTTATCAGGGGAATGTGCAGATGAGCTATTTGGCGGCTATCCATGGTTCTTTGCGAATACGAATTACTTCCCTTGGATCCGTTCTATTAAAGAGCGTGATGCATTATTGAACAACGGATGGCGTGACAAACTGAACCTGGGGGGCTTTTTGCAGGAAACGTATGATGCAGCGATTGCAGAAGTGCCGGACTTATATGATAAAAGCAAGGAAGGTAAAGAAAGAGGAGAACTATTCTATTTAAATAATATGTTTTTCATGCAGACACTGCTTGAACGTAAGGACCGGATGAGTATGGGTGCCAGCCTTGAGGTACGGGTGCCATTCGCAGATCATGAGCTAGTTGAGTATGTATGGAATATCCCTTGGGACATGAAAACTGCTGGCGGACATGAAAAGGGCATCTTGCGAAAGGCAGCAGAGGGACTGCTTCCTGAGGAAATCGTCTGGAGAAAGAAAAATCCTTATCCTAAAACATATCACCCTGCATATACAAAAGCAGTTCAAACATTACTAGCAGAATGTTTGGCTGATTCCTCCAGCATCTTATATGAGCTGTTTGACCATGAGCAGCTGCAGCAACTACTTGCAACAGGAGGCGCTTCATTCCAAAAGCCTTGGTTTGGGCAGCTCATGGCAGGTCCTCAATTGCTGGCATACTTTGTACAGCTGCATCATTGGTTTAAAAATTACAATGTAGAATTAGTATGATGAAATGCTGCCATCAGGGCATGGATGGCTTCTTCTATCTCCTCTATTGGAATACCGCCGAATCCAAGAATAAAGGTAGGATGTTCATACGTAATAGGTGTAAGGATATAGCGTGTAATTGGCTGGATATGAAGGTTTGCCTGCTGAGCAGAAGATAAAAGCTCTCTATTTGTCTTCATGGACGGAATAGATAATAATACATGCATTCCTGCACTGTCTCCACTTACTTTTACAGCAGGATAATGCTTTGAAAGCACAGAAATTAATTTATCATGCTTTTTTCGGTATATTTTCCGCATGCGGTTCAAATGCTTTGAAAAGTGGCCGTCCCTCATAAAGTTCGCTAGTATATACTGATCGAAGCGCGGCACCGTCGCTGAATAGTAATTAAAGATTTCCCGGTACTTAGGCAGTAACGTAAGCGGCAATACAAAATAAGCAACACGTAAGGACGGCATTATGGATTTGGAAAAAGTGCTCATATAGATGACATTATCTCTTTTATCCAGTCCTTGAAGAGCAGGAATAGGCTTTCCAATATAGCGGAATTCACTATCATAATCATCTTCTATGATGTAGCGTTGCCCCTTGGCGGCCCATTTTAATAATTGTGTCCGACGGGTGGCAGATAGTACAGCCCCGGTCGGAAATTGATGGGAAGGGGTGATGTATACAAGGCTTGCAGCACTTTTTTCAAGCTCCTCTACAATCAGTCCATCTTCATCAACTGGTATCGGAAGAGCACGGCTTTGGATATGGGCATGTGGAATAGCAGAGTAGCCTGGATTTTCAAGAGCAATCTTTGCTGTTTTATCGAATAGACGTAAAATCATCGGCAGGAGCTGCTCTGTCCCCGAGCCAATGACAATTTGCTCGGGAATACACTGAATTCCTCTGGATTCATACAAATAACGTGCGATTTCAACCCGTAGAGCATACTCTCCCTGTGGATGGCCGGGCTGCAGCAGGTGTTTGGATGACTCATCATACATGTCTTTGGCATATTTACGCCACATACGGAATGGAAATCCATCTTCATCAATCTGTCCAGGGGAAAAATCGAATCGGTAAGAGGCTGGTTCATCAATCAACGGTTCTGCAGAAGCCATTTCCTTCTCCACGTATGGCAATTCATCAATTGCCTCTACAAAATAGCCCACACGCGGCTTAGAGATAATATAGCCTTCTGCAAGCAGCTGACCGTAAGCAAGCTCCACAGTAGTTTGGCTGATATTCAAAAAGTCACCAAGCTGGCGTTTTGATGGCAGCTTTGTACCTGTTACAATGTCCCGCCGTATGATAGCCTGTTTTATATTGAGATAAAGCTGTTCATAAAGGGGCTTTTCATCATCTTTATTGAGTGTGAAAAACAACTGTTCCATTTATGGGCCTCCTTCATTTGCTTCTTTCTTACCAACAGTATAACAAATTGATTGGAACTAGAACTTGCAAAATACGAGCAGCTATAGTAAATTAGGGTTAAATTTTAAAATTGGTAATACGATGATGGGAAATAGTAACAAGCGCGTTTTTTTTAGAGAGCCAGCGGGTGGTGGAAGCTGGTAAAGACACTTGTGAATCCGTCCTTGAGTTGCCTGGCTGAATGTTTTAGTAGGCTTGGGCCGGTTGAAAAGCCGTTATTCGATAAGTGGAGCAGGCAAGGCAGCCTGTTCAATTAGGGTGGCAACGCGGGTAGCTCTCGTCCCTTTTAGGGGATGAGGGCTTTTTTGTGTTTTAGTAAGTTAATGCGTAAAAGCAACCCCATCATCAATACACATTGGAGGTAGGAAATATGTTAGATATTAAACGTGTTCGAGACAATTATGAAGAAGTAAAAAAGATTCTTCTTACGCGTAACGAAGATTTAGGAAACATCGATGAATTCGAAGAGCTGGATAAAAAGCGCCGTGCATTAATCGCAAAAACAGAAGTATTAAAGGCAGAACGAAATAAAGCTTCTGAACAGATTGCTGTAATGAAACGCAATAAAGAAGATGCTACTGAAGCTATCACACGTACACGTGAATTAGGGGATGAAATTAAAGCATTGGATGCAGAGCTACGTGAAATCGAAGAAAAATTCGATTATATGATGATGCGTCTGCCAAACATCCCTCATGAATCTGTCCCGGTCGGTGAAACAGAAGACGACAATGTGGAAGTGTATACATGGGGAGAGAAGCCTGCTTTCGACTTTGAGCCAAAACCGCACTGGGATGTAGCGACAGAAACCGGTGTCGTTGATTTTGAGCGTGCGGGGAAAGTGACAGGAAGCCGTTTCTTATTCTATCGTGGACTTGGAGCACGTTTAGAGCGTGCATTAATGAGCTTCATGATGGATCTCCATTCTGACGAACATGGTTATGAGGAAATGCTGCCGCCTGTAATCATTAACCGTGACTCTTTAACAGGAACTGGTCAATTGCCAAAATTTGAAGAGGATGTCTTTAAATTAGAAGACCTTGATTATTTCATGGCCCCAACGGCCGAAGTACCGGTAACAAACTTCTACCGCGAAGAAATCTTGGATGGTGATATGCTGCCGAAGGGCTTTGCAGCATACAGCACATGCTTCCGTTCAGAAGCTGGGTCAGCCGGACGTGATACACGCGGATTGATTCGCCAGCACCAATTCAATAAAGTGGAATTAGTACGTTTTGTAAAACCCGAAGAATCTTACGAACAATTAGAGCTGTTAACAGGGCATGCTGAAAAAGTGCTTCAATTATTAAACTTGCCATACCGCAAGCTGCTAATGAATACATCAGACCTTGGCTTTACGGCAGCGAAGAAATATGATTTGGAAGTTTGGTTCCCAACGCAGGATATGTATCGTGAGATTTCTTCATGTTCTAACTTTGAGGATTTCCAAGCGCGTCGTGCCAATATTCGTTTCCGCCGCGAACAGGGGGCAAAACCTGAATTTGTCCACACATTAAACGGATCTGGTTTGGCAATCGGCCGTACAGTAGCTGCTATTTTAGAGAACTACCAGCAGGCTGACGGATCTGTAAAGATTCCTGAAGTGCTTGTACCGTATATGGGCGGTGTGTCAGTTATTGCACCAAAATAAGGCTGAAAAGTTTTATTTTCAACAGAATAAAGACCGATAAATATAATATTACTAAAAGGGTTCCTACAAAGTGTAGGAGCCTTTTTTTAGAGGAGGAAGAGTATGGAGATACGTCAGTTTGAACAATTGCCAAAGGAGATAATAGAAGGAATTCAAGTCGTTCATCGGTATGTATTCGAAGG
Source organism: Lysinibacillus odysseyi 34hs-1 = NBRC 100172 (assembly GCF_001591965.1). Classification (GTDB taxonomy): domain Bacteria; phylum Bacillota; class Bacilli; order Bacillales_A; family Planococcaceae; genus Lysinibacillus_B; species Lysinibacillus_B odysseyi. The sequence continues at coordinate 27,322 of NZ_BCVX01000019.1, read as the reverse complement.
AGACTCATTAAAGGAAGAAAAGCTCCACAATAAAAATGGGTTTCTTGCTTTTGTGGCGATCGAAGGAGGAACAGTTACTGGCTTTAAGCTTGGCTATGAAATGGAGGCTGGTGTATTTTACAGCTGGCTTGGCGGTGTACATCCTTCCTATCAAATGCAGGGGATTGCCTCTAAATTGATGGCAGCGCAGCATGAGGAATGTAAAAAACGCGGTTATCCCAAAGTGCGTACATATGGACGGAACGCTAAAAAAGCAATGCTGATTTTGAATTTAAAGCATGGATTCGATATTATCGATACATTTATAGATAAGAAAGGAAGACATAAAATTATTTTTGAAAAGGAGCTTTAAGGAAGTGGGAGAGAGTATTATACTATCTGGCTATAATATGTCATGCGAGAAATCCATTTGCTGAATGAGTTAAAAGATAGACTCTGCTATCTTTGCCCATTCGAATTTTTATAAGCACCTATCTCCCACCTATGGCCAGAAATCCCCTTCAGCTTTAAGGTGGGAGTGTATAAGTAACGCTTATTTTGCTTGTTATATCCGTATAAAAAGAATTAGATAAAATTTTTCATAAGGTATGTAGTCGTTTTTATGGCTATTAACCCATTCACGCTGAATACCTTTTGGAATACCAGCTTTAGAAAAGTAAAAATCCGATACTGATAATAATACCTGTAAAAATTAATACGAGCACACAGAAGCCCATAATATCTTTTGCTTTTAACCCCGCAATCGCAAGTGCAGGCAGTGCCCAGAAGGGCTGAATCATGTTTGTCCATGCATCGCCCCATGCAATCGCCATCGCAGTTTTAGCATAGTCGGCATTAAGGGTACTAGCAGCTTCCAGCATAATCGGCGCCTGTACAGACCATTGTCCCCCACCAGATGGAACAAAGAAGTTTACTAGACCCCCTGCATAGAATGTGAATAAGTAGAATGTTGTTTCATTAGAAATGGAAACAAACCAGCTGGAAATAACGCTTGCTAATCCTGAGTCTGTCATCATGCCCATAATAGCTGCATAAAACGGGAATTGGAAAACAATTCCGCCAGTTGTTTTAATAGCATCTTGGACAGCTGCCAAAAAGCGCTGCGGTGTACCATGAAGAATGATTCCTAAAATGACAAAGATCGTATTAACAATATTTAAATCGAGAATAAATCCTTTAGTAGCAAAATGGTAAACTAAATAAGTTACACCGAGAAGGCCGATAAATCCTGTAATAAGATAGCTGCGCTCTGACAGTGAGGCGAAGTTTCTTTCAGGTGCGGGAAGTTCTATATCCTCATCTTTAATCAGTACAGGATCGACCTCTATAATATCCTCTTCTTTAGGCATTAAGAATCGGTTGAAGAATGGCAATGTCAAAACAATAACGATAACAATAAATAAGTTATAAGGTGTAAAGATTGTATCTGTTGTAGGAATAACGCCCATTATATTCTGGAATGGATGTCCTTCAGTTGCAATTGAAAGCGGTACAGAGCCCGCTAATCCTCCATGCCAAATAACAAAACCAGAGTAGGCACTGGCAATAAGCAGACGGTAGTCTACCTTACGCACCTGGCGTGCAATCTCTTTTGCAAACAAAGCCCCGATCACTAATCCGAATCCCCAGTTAATCCAGCAGGCAATGAGTGAAACAAATGTTACGATAATAATGGCCATAGATGGGCTTTTAATTCTTTTGGCAATAGAAGCCAGTATTCTCTTAAATAGCGGACTGTTTGCTAATACATGTCCGGCTGCAAGCACAACAACCATTTGCATTGTAAATGACAATAGTCCCCAGAAGCCATTACCCCAGTGAATTGTCATATCAAGCGGAGTGGAGTCAGTAAAGATCACTCCTAATACCAAAACAACAAAAGTTAAAATAGCTACAAAAATATATGGGTCTGGTAAATACTTTTCCATCAATGCATTCATAAATTTAGTAATTCTTTTCATCATAATCCCCCTTTGCATGTTGCTAAACATAATGTAAATCAAAAAAAAGGAGATTAAAAGACAAAAAAAACGGTATTTCGAGAAAAGGGATGTAGATTCTGAGGGATTTTACCCTTCAGTAGAGTAAATAGTACTGTCTTCAAAACATTGATCTATCAGTATTTAGTGAGATTTTTATCAGGAAAATAGGTATAATAAATAAATGAAAACTTATGAATTATAGGAATAAACGTCCATTTAATATACCAAATTTGAATAAAAAAGGACCGAAGAGAAATGGAATTAAGAGACTTAAAAAGCTTTATAGCAGTGGCACAGCATGGAAGCTTTACAAAAGCATCTCAGCAGCTTTTTGTGTCCCAACCTTCATTGAGCAAAAATATTAAGCGCTTAGAGGAGTTCCTTCAAGTTGAATTATTAGAGCGTTCAACACGTTATGTACGTTTAACGGATGCAGGCAGAATCGTCTATGAACAGAGCAAAAAGGCTCTGCTTGCCTTAGAGGAAATCCCTTTGTTATTAAATGATTTAAAGCAAATTCATTCAGGCAGTATTAAAATCGGTATCCCCCCTTTAATCGGTACACTTTTCTTCCCCGAACTGGCAAGAAGGTTTCATGAAAAATATCCGAATGTACAGCTGGAGCTAACAGAATTAGGGGCAAAAAGAATTTGGGAACTGGTTGATAATGGGCATGTAAATTTAGGGTTTGTTGTATTACCGACTAATGAGACGCTATTTCAAATGAAGCCCTTTATTGAGGACGAATTTGTATTGTTTATTCATGAAAATCACCCATTGGCTGGCGAAAGTGAAATTTCTATATCTCAGCTAAAAGATGAAAAATTTATTTTGTTTTCCGATGAATTTACGCTGCACGATCTCGTTATTCAGGCATGTAAGGATACGGGGTTTATTCCGAATATTATTTATAAAAGCTCGCAATGGGATTTAATTATAGAATTGGTATCCTCCCAATTAGGAATTACTTTATTGCCAAAGTCGATTTATAAAAAGCAGGTAAATCAACAAGTGAAAATAGTTAATTTAACAGAAACACTGCGTTGGAATTTAGGTATCATCACGAAAAAAGATTCCTATCTTCCATTTGCCGTAAAAGAATTTCTAGCATTTACAGAACGCCTATAACACATTAATTATTCACTATAAGAATAACTATTATGCTATTTATATATTTCACTAATAAATAGATTATTTTATAAACTGAATACAAAGGGGTGGAGTAAAAATGAACAAAGTGTATTCAGATTTTGATAAAGCTGTAGAGGATGTCTTTGACGGTGCCACGATTATTGCAGGTGGTTTCGGACTTTGCGGTATTCCTGAAAAGCTGATAGCAGCCCTACAGAAAAAGAATGTTAAGGATTTAACGGTTGTCAGCAATAACTGTGGAGTAGATGATTACGGCTTAGGCCTGCTTTTAGCAAATAGACAGATAAAAAAAATGATTGCTTCATACGTAGGGGAAAATAAAACATTTGAGCAACAGTTTTTATCAGGTGAGCTGGAGGTAGAGCTGACACCACAAGGCACTTTAGCAGAAAAGCTCCGTGCCGGCGGGGCAGGCATTCCAGGATTTTATACGGCTACCGGAGTAGGTACACAGATTGCTGAAGGCAAGGAAATAAAGGAATTTGACGGCAAAGCATATATATTAGAAAAAGCGATTACAGGTGATTTTGCATTAGTGAAAGCATGGAAGGCAGATAAAAGCGGTAATTTAGTATTCAGAAAAACTGCCCGTAATTTTAACCCGCTTGCTGCCATGGCTGCAAAAGTAACGATTGTTGAAGTAGAGGAGTTAGTGGAAATAGGCGAGCTGGACCCTGATCACATTCACTTACCAGGCGTGTACATACAGCGTATTTTAGTAGGCACAGATTACGAGAACCGCATTGAGCGCCGTGTCGTGAGGGAGGAAGCATAATGACAAGGGAAAAAATTATTAGTCGTGCTGTGAAGGAAATAAAGGATGGAATGTATGTCAATTTAGGTATTGGCATGCCAACTTTAATCGCCAACAGTATTCCAGAAGATTATAATGTATTTCTGCAATCAGAAAATGGACTGCTCGGCATTGGTCCTTACCCAACAGAAGAACAGGTAGATGCAGATTTAATCAATGCGGGCAAGGAAACAGTTACTGTAAGGAAAGGGGCTTCCTTTTTTGATAGTGCAGAAAGCTTTGCGATGATTCGGGGGGGCCATATTGATGTGGCGATTCTTGGCGGTATGGAAGTATCACAAACAGGTGATTTAGCTAACTGGATGATTCCCGGCAAGATGGTAAAAGGCATGGGCGGTGCTATGGATCTTGTAGTGGGCACAAAAAAAGTTGTAGTTATTATGGAACATACAAATAAATATGGAGAGTCCAAAGTAAAGAAAGCATGTAGTCTGCCATTAACCGGGCAAGGTGTTGTGAACCGCTTAATAACAGATCTGGCTGTATTTGATTTTGCAGACGGCGAAATGCACTTAGTGGAGCTGCAGGAAGGCGTCTCCTTAGAAGAAGTACAGGAGAAAACGGAAGCAAGCTTTTCGGTAAAATTATAAATCCGTTAGTTGCTATGCTTTTGTTCCCGTATAAAAAACACAATGGCCTCCTGCTAACTCTTTAAAGGAGTTAGTAGAAATAAAGTAATGAAGATGAAAATCTCTATCGTATATTTTTATACAATAGAGATTTTTTTATGTTCAAGAATAATAAAGGCATTTTGTTTTTTCACTTGTCTCATCTTTTTATAAAGAGGTTTGATGATTTCCTCCCTTTACGCCGGACATGATTAACTGAAAATAGCGGGTGCCGCTAAAGGCTTTTAATCCGCATACCTAAGCTTTGAGGAAAGAAGTTTTGGAAAGAATAGTGAAATTGCTTGGTTCATATAATTAAGGTAATAATACTCCTAATAGGGATGGTATTTGTTAGAGGTTTTCATTTTATCAGTTGAATACTAGTAATTGAATATTATAGTTTCAATTTGATTTAATACCCACATTATTAACTCTTGGTTATTGCAAGCCAAAGCTACAGAATTCAAAATTGTTTCATGTAAAGGGGGAGATATTGTATGAATGAAAAGAAGAGCTCTTCAGAAGATAACAGTAAAGAAGATATAAAAATTTCAATTATCATACCCGCCCATAATGAAGAAAAGTACATTAGGAAATGCTTAGAATCTATTTCAAAAGCCTCGAGACTATTTGAAAATCAAGTTGAAACCATAGTTGTATTAAATCGATGTACAGACAGAACGGAGGAAATTGCAAAATCGTATCAATGTATCACAATAAAAAATAACGATAAAAACCTTTCGAAGATTCGAAATGCAGGGGTCGAAATAGCTAGAGGTGAAATCATCGTTACAATTGATGCAGATACACTGATGAATGAACATGTATTGACTAAGGCACAGGAGAATTTAAACAGCGGAAAGTACATTGGCGGCGGAGTTACAGGGGAATTTGAAAGAATGTCTTTAGGGATTTTTGTTTCCACATTGTTATTAATTGGGCCGCTGCTCTTTAAATATGGAGCAATTTCTGTAGGAATCTTTTGGTGCTGCAAAAAGGATTTTGATTCGATCAATGGATTTAATGAAGATATGCTTATGGCAGAAGATGCGGATTTCGCTAAACGATTAAAAGTGTGGGGGAAAAAGAAGGGGAAAAAATACGGGACGATTCAAAATGGAATGATCACTTCAACGAGAAAGTTTGACAAACATGGAGACTGGGTTTTACTTAAACGCCCGAAAATACTCTTGGCTTATCTTAAAGGAACAGACCAGAAATATGCGGATGAAGCATATTATGAAAATCAAGATAGATAAAAATAGAAATACCATTAGATTGATCATGAGCTAAACTAAAGCTAGGTTTCAAGGTGAAAGTGAAAAGTAAGGGATTCTTCTGTAATCCATGAAAAAGGACCACGCTCAATTATTGCTTATCAAATAAATTATCATAAAAGCAATAACGAGCATGATTTTTAAATAACGTTAAATAGCCTACGTCCATAAGCTGGACTGTAGGCTATTGGAGTTTAGAGAGAGGAAATTAAGCAGCTTTATGATTTCTGTACATTCTATTTTTACAAGGGAGGCTTTTTACTGAAGGTGAAGTAAATGCGAATTTAAACAGCTTCAATACACTGCAAATATCCACTGAAAAAAGTTAAGCTGGACCCATACTATCCGGAAGAGGTTCATTTGCGTAAATGCAAATACTGATGACTGCAGATCAATAAAATCATTTACTTTCTAGTGTTTTCCTGGCCTTTTTCTCTGCCTTTTTGCGCTCCCGTAAAGCACGGAAAAAGTCTGTCAAAATCTGCCCGCATTCCTCCACGAGTACACCTTCTGTTATCTCGCATTCATGATTAAAGCGGGGATCGTTTAAAAGGCGGTATAACGAATCTACACAGCCGGCTTTCATGTCCCGTGCACCATAAACAATACGAGGGATACGTGACTGCAAAATAGCCCCGGCACACATCGGACAAGGTTCAAGCGTTACATAAAGCGTCGTCTCTTCAAGCCGCCAGCTACCTATTTTCTCACAGGCCTGCTGGATGGCCATAAGCTCGGCATGAGTTACAGCATTTTGTGTCGTTTCCCGCAGATTTGAAGCAGAGGCGATGACTTCCCCCTTATGAACAATGATTGCTCCAATTGGTACCTCGCCGAGATTTCCTGCCTTTTTTGCTTCTTCTAATGCCAGATGCATAAACTGGCGGTCTTGTTCAAATACGTCCATCTTCATCGCTCCTTACATGTCAGTGTAGCATTGCTTTTCCGCTTGTACCACTAGTAACTCGTGGTAAGATGAAAAGAAGGGGGAGTCCATATGCATCCACAATTTGAAACATTATCCGAAGCTGATGCTTATTTTCAGCGTGAACGATTATTGTGTGAAATCCATTATGAAGAAAAGCTGGCGATGCTGGCATCAAATAAAAAAAATGTACTGTTAACCTTACAGGCGAGATACGAAGCGCAAGTTGACACATTGAAAAAACAGACGATAGAACAAAAAGAAGAGCTGAAATACAACAGCAAAAAAGCAAAAAAGCAAATCGAATTATTATTTAAAAATAAAAAAGAAGTTATTTTACAAAAGCAGGAAGAGCAAAAAAAGCAATGGATTGCGAAGATTATGAAGAAAAAAGAAACATATTTACAGGAGAAAATAGAGCAGGAACGTATCCTATTTGAACGATTTACAAAGACACAAAAGGCAGCCTTATCCGATTATGAGCAGCTTGCATCATTGCGTGAGCAATTCATCGAGAATCTAGAAAAAATAAATATAGAATTTGAAGAGGATATAGAGGAATTACAGGATACGATGGAAGCAAGGCTTGATGAATTAGAGCTGTCGTTTGAGGAAGAGCTTGAGGTATTAGAGGAAACAGCAGAAGCAAGCTATGAAAAACTGGAAGAACAATTTGAAGAAGCACTTGAAACTCTTGAGCAGAAAGCAGAAGAGGAACAAGACCATCTTTATGAGGAATCGGTCGTAAAGGAAGAAGAGATAGAGGAGAGGTTTGATCGGGAGCTTGAAAAAATAGAGGAACAATTTGAGGGGCAAATAAGAGAGCTGGAAGAACGGCAGGAAGAAGTATTTAAATTATTTAAATAAGGGATATATAATAATTTAAATATTCCAACTATTAAAAATGGAATAGTTTTTTTGTTGAGGGTTCGAAACCTGTGTTAAAATGAAAAGCACTGACTAATAAAAAGGGGGAACTTCACGTGTCGGTTCCGTTTATTACAGTGGAAGGTCCGATAGGTGTAGGAAAAACGTCTTTATCCAAGGCGATTGCCAGCACATTTGACTACCATCTATTAAAGGAAATCGTTGATGAGAATCCATTTTTGGGGAAATTTTATGAAAACATTGACGAGTGGAGCTTTCAAACTGAAATGTTCTTCCTTTGTAATCGATATAAACAGCTTTCGGATATAAACAATCATATTTTAGCCAATCAATCTTCTGTAGTGGCTGACTATCATATCTTCAAAAACCTTATTTTCGCCAAGCGCACATTAAAGCCTTCAGAATATGAAAAGTACGAGGCTATTTATGGGATCTTAACTGCGGACATGCCTGTACCGAATATGGTTATTTATCTGCATGCAAGCATTGAAACGCTGATGAGCAGAATTGCCAAGCGGGGACGGGAGTTTGAAAAAATGATTACGAGAGAATATATGGAACAGCTTTCAGCAGACTACCACGAATTTATTGGGCATTTTGAAAAAATGCATCCTGAGATTCCTGTCATTCGGTTAAATGGCGATGAACTTGATTTTGTCGAGCGCAAGGAAGATCTGGCATATATTTTGCGATTAGTTGAGGAAAAGCTATCAAAGAGGAGTATAGTAGAACAATGAATTTACGTGACAAGTACGGCATCCCGGCCAATGCAGTAATTACGATTGCCGGTACAGTAGGAGTAGGGAAATCAACAATGACAAAAGCATTGGCAGAAGGATTGAATTTCCGTACGTCTTTCGAAAAAGTAGATACAAATCCATATTTAGATAAATTTTATGATGATTTTGAGAAATGGAGCTTCCATCTGCAGGTGTATTTTCTGGCAGAGCGCTTCAAGGAACAAAAGCGTATTTTTGAATATGGCGGCGGCTTTATACAAGATCGTTCCATCTATGAAGATACAGGTATCTTTGCAAAAATGCATTATGATAAAGGGACAATGAGCCCGACGGATTATGAAACATATACAAACCTTTTTGATGCAATGGTAATGACACCGTACTTCCCGCATCCAGATCTGCTCGTCTATTTAGAAGGGCCAATTGATCATATTATAGCCCGCATCCAGGAGCGTGGCCGCGCCATGGAGCAGCAGACATCAAATGATTACTGGTATGAAATGCATGAGCGGTATGAAAATTGGATCAACAGCTTTAATTCCTGCCCTGTCCTGCGTCTGGATATCAATGATTATGATCTTGTCAAGCAGCCATCGCAAATTGAAGGGATTATTGAGCGTATCGGCTATATGCTGGAGCAGACAAGCCATTTACGTAAATAACAGCAGCTTATAAAAATAAATATCTGCTGTAAAGCAAGAATTCGAGGGTCTTTACAGTATCCTCATAAAAAGGGTATCCAGGGAAAGCTCCCTGGATACCCTCTTCTAATAAAAATATGCTATTTCTAAAAAGAAAGCCGGGTTGTAAACAGTCTATTTACAACCCGGCTTTTATTAAATGCCTAACTGCTTGAAGTATTCATCCATATTGTCCTCTGTCACAATGTAGAGCAAATCAGAAGGCTTGCGTCGTTGAAGCTCTTTTGCCACAAGATCACCAATCGGCGGATAGAAGTGATACAAATCAAAGAAGTTTGCATGGTTACGTGTCACATCATTATAGGCATGGAACGAATAGGCAGCACCGAAAATATCCACAATATCAGCAATATACTGTTTATAAATCGGCTGAATCTGCGGATTTTCCAATGTCATCTGTAGACGTTCTGCCGGCATTAAATCAGTGAATACGATAAAGTTTGCATTCGGAAATGCTGCTTTAATTTCCTCTAGATAGCCGCGGTAGTTCGGGTCATATACCCAATCAGGGCCATTTTCCATTCTTTCTGCCATCTGTTTTTTAAAAAACTCAATGCGTTCATCAATATCTTTGCCAGGGTAGGAAGTGGAGACTTCCAAATCCCGGTTGTATGTTCTCGGGCCTCCCGAGTAGTTTTCTTTAGAAATTTCATAGTTATTTTTCGCCTGGTCGTACGTTTCCTTTGAAAACAAGCTTGTAATTGGATAAAAAGGACGTTCTGACTGATTGAAAAACGACTCTGCATCATTAAAGACAGATCCATAATATAAATCGTGGGAACGAACCGTTAATTCCATATAAATCGTGTCGAATGGCTTTTTATTTTTACGTTGTGCATATTGCATATAATCCAGGTACTCTGTAATATGCAGACTGCTTAAACCATAATGAAAGACCTTTTCTTTAAAATTAGAGGCGTTGATATAGGTTGTCCGGCTTGTGCCAATCATTAAACTATCAAAGTTCATCTCATGGGCATTAATCCAGTTTGTTTTTTGTATACGTTCGTTGAATCCAATTTGATAGTCGTTATATTCATTGCTATGATCAAAGTTCCATAATGGGTCGATGTAATAGTTATAAGCCATCACACCCCCGACTGGGATTCCAAGAACGATAAGGCTGACGATTACAAGCTTGATCAGCCAAATATGCGGTTTCATCAAAATCCCTCCTAGAAGTTAAAGTAAATAAAGACACTGCTTTTCTTTACATAGAATATTGTTGCCAGCAAAATGATAGCCAAGAGCTGGATATACCAGATATGAAGCCAGTTAAATCGGAAGCGCTCCAACAGCTGGATGGAGTTTTTTGCAAAGAAACAGATAGCCAGTGTAACCAATAGACTGCCGATTAAAATAAACGGTGTGTTTAATGCATATCCCCATACTTCAATTGCTGCTGCATCCGCAAAAATAGCTGAAGGGGTCGAAATGAACGCCTTCAAGCTTGCCAAGTTTGGCGAGAATAAAGTGCCAAATAGATGATGGGCCTGCTCCACACTAGAGGAACGGAAATAGACACGTGCCAAGATGATGAATAGGAATGTCATGAACCACGCCACTAAATAGGGCAGCTGAATACGGCCATATTTAATGAAGAGCCGTACAATGACAGAGGCTACCCCGTGCAGCATCCCCCAAATAATAAAGGTCCATCCGGCCCCATGCCAGAAGCCGCTAATGAAAAATACAATTAGGATATTCAGCATGGTAAACCATTCCCCTTTGCGGCTGCCGCCAAGAGGGAAGTAGACATATCTTGTTAAAAAGCGATTCAATGTCATATGCCAGCGTCTCCAGAAGTCTGGAATATTTCGAGCCTTGTATGGAGAGTTAAAATTGATAGGTATACGTACATTGAACATCAGTGCCAGTCCGATAGCCATATCACAATATCCGCTAAAGTCGAAATAAAGCTGTACTGTATAGGCGATAATGACGAACCATGCTTCTGTGAACGTTAAACTTTCATAGTTATTAAATCCATCTGTTACCCAGAGTGCAAATGTATCAGCAATAACGATTTTCTTCACTAGTCCGATCAGAAAGATGAAGGAACCTTTTGAGACATTCTCCAGATTGATTCTCTTTTTTGCCGGATCTTCATAATCCTGCATTACATCTTTGTGATTGACGATTGGTCCGGCAATCAATTGTGGAAAGAACGTACTGAATATCATATAGGAAGATAATTTAGAGTGTGTAATTTCGCCCCGGTAAATATCCACTAAGTACGCGATTTGCTGGAATGTGATAAAACTAATCCCGAGTGGCAGAGCCAGATATAGTAAGTCGAGATTTTGGTCAAATATCCAATTATAGTTTTCTATAAAGAAATCGGCATATTTAAAATAACCTAATAATAGTACATTAAAGATAATCCCTATTGTTAAAATCGTCCTTCTATAAGAGTGCGCTTTAATCAGCACATGACCAAGCCCAAAGTTTACAGCCATGGAAAATGAAATTAAGTAAAGAAAATTAATTTCAAAGTAGCTGTAGAAATACAGGGAAGCTGCTACTAAAAATAAAGTAGAAATGTCTTTGTTTTTCAATTTACCTAACAGAAAATACACGCAAAATACGATGGGTAAAAATACAAAAGCAAAGACAAAAGAGTTAAAAAGCAAGAAAACCTCTCCTATCTTTTACGGTAGAAATGTAGAACGTTCTTATTATAACACTTAGTAAAAAAAAAACTATGAGCTGTACTAAGCTCATAGCTGAATGATTATTTCAATACAAGTGCCACAATAATAAATGGAACTACGATAAATAACATGACACCGAAGCTCCATAGAACCTGCTTGACGGGGGATAAGTTTCTTGGCTTTATACTGATGGATTCATACAATTCATTAATGGCCCGCTGTTCCTTTTCATAAAGCATTGCCTGAAAAGCCGGGTAGTCTTCGATGAAATCAGCGGGGTTTTCGTAATGGAAGCGTAAAGCCCGAATATCATCAGTAATATCCTTCCCCCCTTGCAGGTAAGTAATAGTAGGAGAAAGCCCACCGGTAGATTTAGCCACTACCTCTATATCAAATGTTACCATTCTGTAGATTATTTCGCCTTTTTCATTTGTTTCCTGGCGAATCAAATTGTTCATCTATTCGACCCCCTTTCTTCAACTATTCACAAAAATGTATTTTTTATAACAGAATTCATGTCATTAGCGGAAAAATATTGTGGTAGAAAGAGAAACTATTTATTATTTTAATAATTGCAAATATTTTTATATTTGTAAAAACAGTTTCTAGGGGATGAGAAAATGACAAATAGGACAATCGAAGAACGTTTTTTGGCTTTGCCAACGACAGCTGTTTCTGATGCGACAGGCGGCCATACGAATATGGCGGCGCATATAAGACCAATTGCTGATCATTTCAAAATTGCCGGCAGAGCACTAACAGTACGGCTGCCGGATGGGGAAAATGGAGCAGTATTAGAAGCAATCAGTAAAGCAAACAGAGGGGATATTTTAGTCATAGATGCAAAGGGAAATACAAATCGTGCTGTAGCCGGTGATTTTGTTATGCAACTTGCACAAGGGGTAGGTGTACAGGGATTTGTGGTAGATGGTGTCATTCGTGATTTAGCTGCAGCTCGTGCTATTGGTTTTCCTGTCTTTTCCCTTGGAACAACAGTAGCAGCAGGTAATAAAAATGGTGGAGGTGTTGTAGGTATACCGATTTCTGTAGGAGATGTTGTCGTCCAATCGGGTGATATTATTGTCGGAGATATTGACGGGGTAGTTGTTGTACCAGCTGCCGACGCCGAACGAATCGCCGAAGGAGCAGAGGCAAAAGTAGCAAAAGATGAAGCCCGTGAACGGGAAGCTTTAACAAATGGAGAGGTATCTATCCGTGCCTACTTGGCGAAAGTGGTGAAATAATAGAAAGAAGTCTTGCGGGCATTTTATCTGCAGGGCTTTTTTAGTTTCTAAAGCAACCTTTATTTATTTCAAAAACCTGCATCATTTAAAAATAGCTAAACATTTTTCACCTGTGAAAAGGCAGGACTTCTTTCGGATCATTATGTAAGGGGCTTTTCTCTTTTATAAGTATAATATGTAATTATTTTAGAATATATTTGCATAAAGGAGAAAGTGTTTTTATAATTACAGTTAAATCACTCTTACATACCAACTGGTTAGTATGTATTGGGAAGGGGAGGAAGAAATGAATTTTTCATATTCCGAAAAAGTGAATCGCCTGCAACAAGAGCTGACGCAATTTATGGAGGATTACATTTATCCAAATGAGCATCTATATGAAGATTATGTGAACAGTCAGGGAAACCGATGGGAAACAATACCTACGATCATGGAAGAATTAAAGGAAAAAGCGAAGGAAAAGGGGTTATGGAATTTATTCTTGCCGGAAAGTGAGTACGGGGCTGGATTGACGAACCTTGAATATGCCCCCCTTTGTGAAATTATGGGCCGCTCTCATATTGCACCGGAAATATTCAATTGTGCTGCCCCTGATACAGGCAATATGGAAGTGCTTGTTCGTTACGGAACAGAAGAACAAAAGGAAAAGTGGTTAAAGCCTCTTTTAGCAGGGGATATCCGCTCTTGCTTCTCTATGACAGAGCCGGAGGTAGCTTCAAGTGACGCAACAAATATTGAAGCAAGCATCGTCCGTGATGGAGATGAATATGTCATTAATGGACGAAAATGGTGGTCATCCGGTGCGGGGGATCCTCGCTGTAAAATTTCCATTGTGATGGGGAAGACCAATCCTGAAGCACCAAAGCATGAGCAGCAATCGATGATTTTAGTGCCAATGGATACTCCTGGCCTGAAAATTGAACGGCATCTTCCTGTGTTTGGATATGATCATGCTCCACATGGTCATATGGAAATTACGTACACAAATGTGCGGGTACCTGTTTCCAATATTTTATGGGGAGAAGGAAAAGGTTTTGCCATTGCTCAGGGACGATTAGGACCCGGACGTATCCATCACTGTATGCGTCTGATTGGTTCAGCAGAGCGTGCCGTTGATGAAATGTGCAGACGGGTGCAACAGCGGCAGGCATTTGGTAAAAAATTATCACAACAGGGAGTAATTCAGGAGTGGATTGCCCAGTCGCGAATTGAAATTGAACAGGCCCGTCTTTTGACATTAAAGGCTGCCTATATGATGGATACAGTCGGCAATAAAGAGGCAAAACAGGAGATTGCAATGATCAAGGCAGTTGCACCACAGATGGCCTTAAATGTACTTGATAGGGCAATTCAGGCATTCGGTGGAGCAGGCGTTAGTGATGATACACCTCTTGCCTTTATGTGGGCACAGGCACGGACACTGCGGATTGCGGATGGTCCTGATGAAGTGCACCGGGCACAAATTGCGAAATTGGAATTAAAAAAGTATAGCGAAGGGGTGCTGGTACATGGGCGTTCTTGATTTATTTAAATTGACAGGAAAAACGGCTATCATTACAGGCGGAGGGCGGGGCCTTGGCGCTCAAATCGCACAAGGATTTGCAGAAGCTGGTATTGCTAATCTCGTTCTCTGTTCCCGTAATGTAGAAGCCTGTAAGGCAGTCGGCTTGGAGCTGGAACATACATTTGATGTGAAGACACTTGCCGTTGCCTGTGATGTAACCAATATAGAAGATGTACAAAACTTAGTGAAAAAGACAGTAGAGACATTCGGTACGGTTGATATATTAGTAAACAACAGTGGTGCTTCATGGGGAGCGCCTGTAGAGAAAATGCCAAAAGAAGCCTGGGATAAGGTAATGAATATTAATGTAACGGGTACATTTTTGATGAGCCAGAAAGTCGGCAAGGTGATGATAGAAAAGAAGGTAGGAAAAATTATTAATATAGCATCGATTGCAGGGTTTGGCGGTACACCGGAGTTTATGCAGACGATTGGCTACAACACGAGCAAAGGAGCCGTCATGACATTTACGAAGGACCTAGCCGTAAAATGGGGCCGCTATAATATTAATGTCAATGCAATTGCACCTGGCTTTTTCCCGACAAAGATGTCAAATCAATTAATCGAGATGGGCAGGGAAAATATTATAGCAGCGACTCCTCTAAAAAGACTCGGGAATGAGGGAGACTTAAAGGGGGCAGCGGTATTTCTTGCTTCCAAAGCTTCTGATTATGTGTCGGGTGATATTTTAACAGTAGACGGTGGAGCAAGTGCCCTATAGCCGCAGCAAAAAGTTCCTATATGGCGGTGTTCAAATAGAATCGCTTTTGCCATACTAGTAGAGAAAAAGTTTTATTATACAGGAGGCAAATATGAAGCAAAAAATCATACAAGAAAGCATTCTATTATTTGAACGAAAAGGCTTTGGCAGTACGTCTATTCAGGATATTGTAGATGCGTTAAACGTCACGAAGGGTACTTTTTATTATTATTTCTCCAGTAAGGAGCAGCTGTTGATGGATATCCATTCGGAGTATATCGAGGATCTGCTAAAACGGCAAACTGCTATTATGGCACAGCCTGGGGCATTCCGGCAAAAGCTGTACGACATTGTCTATCTCTTAATTACTGACATTGAAGCACAGGGATCAGCCGGGAGAGTATTTTTCCGGGAAATGCGTCATTTAGAAGAAACCCATGCAGACGAGATAAGACAAAAGAGGGATACATTCCGCAGAAATCTTGAGCATATTTTGTTACAAGGAATGGGGCAAGGGGAGTTCCGAAAAGGGCTTCAAATAGAGATGCTGTCATTTGCCATTTTAGGGATGACAAACTGGAGCTATCAATGGTATCAACCGGAGGGGAAAGTACCACCAAAGGAGCTGACTAATATTTACGTGGACATGATATTAAACGGTATTTCAGCTGCAGCTGATACTAACTAGTGAGTATAAAAAGCAAAGGGGTGGAAGAATTATGAAAGATACAATTGCAGTAAGAAAAGGGGAGGAACTAAACCCTATCATTTTATCTGCTTTTTTACGTGAAAAACTGCCCGAGCTGCCGGATGCTGAACTTGAAATTGAACAGTTTGGCTCGGGTCATTCAAATCTAACCTATTTGCTGAAATATGGGGATTTTGAAGCGGTGCTCCGTCGTCCGCCGATAGGACCGATTGCCCCGAAAGCGCATGATATGGAGCGTGAGTATAATATTCTTACTTCTCTTCAGCCTTATTTTCCTGCTATCCCGAAGACATACCTTTTCTCGAATGATGACTCCATTGTCGGGGCTCCATTTTTTCTAATGGAGCGCAGAAAAGGAATTGTCCTTGATACAGAATTCCCTTCGGCTGTTTCGTATACAAAAGAGATAGGGCGCTGTATTTCCGAGAAAATGGTTGATACATTAGTAGAACTTCATAGCATCGATTATAAACAAACGACCCTTGCACAGATGAGTAAACCAGAAGGTTTTATGGAACGTCAGGTGGAAGGTTGGATTGGACGTTATGAACAGGCAAAAACAGATGATATCCCGGAAGTGGAGGAACTAAAAAACTGGCTGAGAGAACATCTTCCTTCCTCCGGTGAGGCCACAATTATCCATTATGATTATAAGCTGAATAATACAATGTTCTCTAGGGACTTTGCAGAGGTGACAGGGCTGTTTGACTGGGAAATGACAACAGTTGGTGATCCGCTGGCTGATGTCGGTGTCGCCCTTAGTTACTGGATCCAGCCGGACGATCCACCATTATTGAAGACAGCGCTGGGAAAGCCGCCTGTTACTGTATTAGAAGGCTTCTATACAAGGGAAGAATTTGTTTACCGCTATGCTGAAAAAAGTGGACGGGATGTTTCCGACATTCATTTCTATTTAACATTTGCCTATTTTAAGCTGGCAGTGATCGGACAGCAAATTTATTACCGTTATAAAAAGGGACAAACAAAGGATCCGCGTTTTTCACAATTTAAAATATTGGTTCACAACCTGATTAAATTTTCATTGCTTACAGCTAAAAACGGCTAGCTGATCATGATGTAAAAACATAGGGGTGAAAAAATGGGGAATGCTCACTATCAATTTTGGCCAAACCGAGTTTCAATGACCATTACAGTACCGGAAACAACGCTCTATGAAAATCTAGAGATGACAGCAAAAAAATATCCAAATAAAAAAGCCATTTATTATTATGGAGCAAGCTTTACGTATAAGGAACTGCTGGCAGAGGTAAATGCTCTAGCAGGCTATTTAGAGCATAAGCTTGGCGCGCAAGCAGGCGATAGAATTCTGCTGTATATGCAGAATGCTCCACAATTTATCATTAGCTATTATGCAATTTTGCGGATTCGTGGTATTGTCGTCCCGGTAAACCCAATGTGTACAACAGAAGAGCTTGCTTTTTATATACAAGATGGCCAAATTCAAAATGCGCTGATAGGACAAGAGCTTTATAAAAAGATAGAACCTTTAAAAGAACGGACGACCCTCGAGCATATTATTATAGCTGCCTATCATGATTATATAGACGAAAACTATATAATCGGAGAATTACCGCCTGAAGTACAGACAGCGGCTCAAGAATATAAAACAGACCACGAATGGAAATGGATCATGGAAGAAGGATTAACACCATCTGTTTATAAAGGAGAGAGCGACGATATTATCGTATTGCCATATACATCGGGTACGACAAGCTTACCGAAGGGCTGCATCCATACGAATAAATCAGTTCAGGCGAATACGATCGGTGCCTTTCATTGGGCGACGTATACACCGAACGCAGTATCGCTAGCAGCACTCCCGCTCTTTCATGTGATGGGCATGATTCATTGTATGAATACTCCAATCTACGGTGGCTCGGCAATGGTCGTTATGACGCGCTGGGACAGGGATAATGCCGGATTGATGATGCAAGAGCACGGCATTTCCCACTGGATTAATATTAGTACGATGCTAATTGATTTTCTGGCAAATCCCAAGTATGAGCAATATGATATTTCCTCATTGCGACTCATCGGAGGCGGGGGAGCAGCAGTGCCGGAAGCAGTAGGACAAAAACTCCTGCAATTGACGGGCCTCCGTTATGTAGAGGGATATGGTCTGTCAGAGACTATTTCCCAGACACACTTCAATCCACCAGATCGCCCTAAAATGCAGTGTCTTGGCATCCCTTCGTTTGGTGTGGATGCCCGTGTAGTGGAACCTGTAACTTTGAAGGAGCTTTCACCATTGGAAGAAGGCGAGATTATACTGAGAGGACCACAGCTGTTTAAAGGATATTATAATAGGGATGAAGACAACCGTGATTGCTTTGTTGAAATTGACGGAGAGACCTTTTTCCGTACAGGCGACATTGGAAAGGTCGATGAGGAAGGCTATTTCTTTATCGTGGATCGTGTAAAACGGATGATTAATGCATCGGGATATAAAGTATGGCCGACAGAGATCGAGACAATTCTTTATAAACATCCTGCTATTCAGCAGGCATGTGTAATCGGCGTGCCAGATCCTGTACGTGGAGAAAATGTGAAGGCGTTTATTATTTTACAGGACAGCGCTAAAGGTACGGTGACGGAGCAGGAGATTATCGAATGGGCAAAGGAGCAAATGGCAGCCTATAAATATCCTAGAATTGTCGAGTTTCGAACTTCCTTCCCGATGACAAGCAGTGGAAAGATTTTATGGCGCCAGCTTCAGGAAGAGGAGCGGACAGTTTCTGAAGTGTAAAATCCATATACGAAAAAAGAAAATCAGTTAGAGGGCAGAGGATATATAAATATTTCGTATGATTTCTTACGCATAAAAAAATTCCCTAGGAGATTTATTTCCTAGGGAATTTTTGATGATTTCCTTATTTTGCTTTTCATAAGCACTTATTATTAAGCTTTTAAATGCTCTTTCTGATAAGCTGCGAATTGTTCTTCATTAAAGCGTTTTTCCCACTTCGCCATGATAAGAGTTGCCAATGTGTTACCTACAACGTTAACTGCTGTACGGGCCATATCTAGAATACGGTCAATCCCTGCAATAAAGGCCAAGCCTTCCAGTGGAATTCCTACAGTACCTAAAGTTGCAAGTAATACGACAAAGGATACCCCCGGAACGCCGGCAATCCCTTTTGAAGTAACCATTAATACAAGCATTAATGTGATTTGCTCCATAATGGAAAGGTCAATGCCATACATTTGGGCAATGAAAAGTGCTGCGATTGCTTGATATAAAGTAGAACCGTCTAAATTAAAAGAGTAACCTGTTGGAATAACGAAAGATACGATATCCTTTGGTGCACCCATTTTTTCTGTTTTTTGCATAATACGAGGTAATACTGTCTCTGATGATGAAGTAGAGTACGCAAGTAATAGCTCGTCCTTGATCATTCTGATTAGATTGAAAATATTGATGCCGAAAATTCTTGCTGTGATGCCTAATACAACAACCACGAAGAAAATCATAGCTGCATATACGAGGATTGCCAGTTTCCCAAGCGGTATTAGAGAAGATAAGCCAAATTTGGAAACGGTTACACCAATTAATGCAAATACCCCAAATGGAGCAAATTTCATTACAAGGTTTGTTACCCAGAACATAGCATCTGCCACACCTTGGAAGAAGGCTAGAACTGGTTTTCCTTTTTCTCCGATTGCTGCCACACCCAGACCGAACAATACAGAGAAGAAGATAATTGCCAACATGTCCCCTTCAGCCATCGCATTCACGATATTCGTTGGGACGATATCAACTAAAATATGGAATGGCCCTTGGTCTTCCTGTGCTTCACTTGTCTCTACATAGCTTGAAATGTCTGTCTTAGTCAATTCACTCATGTCGATACCAGCACCTGGCTGGAAGAAGTTACCTGCAAATAAACCAACAATAATCGCTACTGTTGTAATGACTTCGAAATAAATAAGTGTTTTACCGCCAAGTCGACCTAGTTGTTTCATATCACCTGTTCCGGCAACACCAACAATTAAAGTTGAAATAATAATCGGTACGACAATCATTTTGATTAGATGAAGGAAGATATCCCCGATAGGCTGTAGGTAAGTTTGAACATTTTCATTACCATAGAAAATAGCACCTACAACAATACCTAATACAAGACCGATTAAGATTTGGCTGGCTAAACTAATTTTAAATTTTTTCAAAATAGTTCCCCCTAATTCGTATATTTAGGACAAGCCTAACCTAACTATAAAACGGCATTATAAAATCCGACAAAATCCGACTATGCGATACGGTGTAAAATATCTGAATATAAGACTTGTATGAATTTTTTTATGTTTACCTTAGTTTTACGTTCCCCATCTAACTCGATTTGATTCATCAAATGGCGAATATCGGTGAGATCAAAATAACGCGGAGCATAATATTCAAATTCAGAGTTTGTGTAATCGACGATGCCTAGGTTGGCGAGATTAATCATAGCTGCCAAAATGGTACGCCGGATTCGTTGTTCAATCGCCTTACTTTCCTTCAATATTTCATCTGGAGACGTTTTTGTCAGCATCGCAAGTTTCTCATAAATCTCCTTCAATGGAGGAAGCGGCGCTAAATTATGTTTTTCCGACACGAGCTGCTCGATGATTTTTGTAATATCCTCACTTCCTACTTCCCCGACAATCCCCATATCATTCAAAATGGACTGGATATGATCCCGTACTGTCTTTTTTGTTTGGACCTGTGGCATTTCAAAGCTGGTAAGGGATTGACGGATTGCCTGAATCGAATTTTTTAGACGATGCTGTTCTTCTGTTTTTCGTAAAATCGTCTGCACTTCAATATTGTTAATAGGCTTATGAATAAAGAACTCCACTCCCTTTTCGTAGGCTTCCGCTACCATATCTTTATTCACTACTTGAGAAATCATAATAAAGCTTCCATTAAAACGGTTTTCTTGGAGTCTTTCGATTGTTGCAATACCGTCGAGATGGGGCATTAGTAGATCAATTAGAACAAAATCGGGCTGGGTCATCAAAATTTGGGGAATGGCTTCTTCTCCATTCGCGGCTTCTCCAATGACTGTACCGAGCATAGAATCGTTAATAATATGATTGAGCATCATGCGGCTCGCGCGGTCATCGTCTACAATAAAATAACGCATAACATTCTCCTTTATCGCAATTTATATGTTGGAATGGTAATGGTAAAAGTCGTCGTCTCGTTACTGGAAATTTCAATAGTCCCTTCCAGACGGTGTATAATTGTCTTTACATGGGAAAGACCTATACCGGTAGAAGGCCGGCCAGTTTCACTGAATTTGGTCGTATACCCGGGATCGAACAGGACAGGCATTACATAGTCAGGAATAGGAGGCCCATTATTTTCTATTGTGAAGACAGTAAATTCCGGCGCAGTATCTACATAGAGCTTAATAAAGCCCTCTTTCTCAATCGCCTCAATGGCATTAGAAACAATATTATTAAGCATAGCTAGCAATAAAATCCGCTCTTTCGTTAAAAAATCTTCATTAAAAGAGGCTTCTAATTGAATTGCCTTGTGTAAAAACTCGCTATACCGGATATTCGAATGAGTAATTAACCGAAGTAAATCGGAAAGGGCATACAAATCTGCACGCTCGGCCGTAATAATCTTTGATAAACCTGCATAAATACGCTCGGAATCCTTTTTTACTTCATGAATTTCCTGGGCGAGCATTAAAGCTTGTAAACTTAATGCGTTATCAATCTCCTTCAGCTGCTTATAAAGGTCAAATCCGTTAGCAGTAATCTTTTCAATTTGTTCCATAGACTTTTGCAGGTAAAGCGTTTCAACGTAAAGATTAGCCCCTATACTAAGCAGCTGTTCTGTTCTCTTTCTTTCTTCGGAAAGCGCAACTGCACTAAAGAGTCCGGCAACAAAATAACTTCGTAATACCGCGACGGCGAAGAAAAGGAAATAGTCCCCCGGTGAAATGAAATGCCCTGTGATGAGCAGTGTAATAGCTAATTGTTCTGCAATATTGGATATCACTTCAAACAGAGCTCCGTAAAGCCCCAGCTTCACAGGACTTGTGCGGAATCGGTGCAGCTTGGCTATATAAAGAAAGCTGGTAAACGTAAGATAGAATATGGCAGCCGGTATATGTTCGTAAAACAAAAAGGCACCTTCATATACGAAAAGATCAAGTGAAAGCCGAAATAAAAACACAGTGATAGCGGTAACAATCCCTGTTTTGATAATAAATGAAGGGCGAGCAATGGCAGCTAGAAAGAAGATCATACTTCCTAGCCCAAAACGAAAAGGAGCTTCTGCAAAAGGGGTGAATTTTATTTCTCCGCCGATTGCCGTTAATAAAGCAATGATGATAATGGTTAAATAAGAGCCAGATGAATTCGTGATTTTTGAAATGCGCTCCACAGCTCTACCTCCTCAAATCCCTCATAGTGTGGCATGATATTTATTATATATAAATAAAAAAGCGCAGTCCTATAAATATGATTTACAGGCTGCACTTTTAATAAAAATGTATCTATTAGTTCTTCCTTCCTGAAAAAAGAGGAAAATAAAAACCGCTGCAAGAGCGGTATATATGTAAGGAAAATGGCGGAGGAAGAGGGATTCGAACCCCCGCGCGGTTTAACCCGCCTGTCGGTTTTCAAGACCGATCCCTTCAGCCGGACTTGGGTATTCCTCCGTATAAAGCCGAGTTTTCTTTTCGACAAAAATTAATATAGCATGCGATAAAAAGAAAGTCAACTATTTTAGAGAGAAACAACCAAATGGGAAAGTCCTATTTTTCGAAGGCAGACATCTGTGTAACAAGAATCATTATATGAAATGCATTGTAATAGAAATGAATTTTTTAAATAATGGTTAGAAGGAAGAGAGGGAATTCAAGCCTGCAATTATGGCCGTTCCTTGAACCCATAAAATACCTGCTTTAAATCCTGGGTTATTTCATTGCATTTTTCATGTTGTATTAGTATACTAGATATTGCCGTGCTAGGTGGGGAGGTAGCGGTGCCCTGTAACTCGCAATCCGCTCTAGCGAGACTGAAACCCTTTCCGAGGCTGTCCGTATGTTTGGTCTGCCTCTTGCACGTAGTGTTGACGGTTGGGTCCTGCGCAATGGACACCCATGAACCATGTCAGGTCCGGAAGGAAGCAGCATTAAGTGGTCCCGTTCATGTGCCGCGGGGTAGCCTAACTTGAGCTGGCGACAAGAGTAACGCTTGTGTACGGCTGTCAGAGAAAGGTGCACGGCATGAATATGCCAATTCAAGCATTCGTCTAATAGACGGATGCTTTTTTTACTGTAGGGGGTACATATGCTGGCAATTGAAAGGTTGTTTAGACGCTTTGGCTATGCATTTGGCTTTGCAGGATTATTTACTGCTATGTTCAATTTTGAGGGGACATTTTATGGAGTTCCTTTTATTACTTTTATAGTAGGTGCTGTCCTTTTCCTTTCGTCATGGCGGGTGCAGAAAGAAGTTCTCCGCCATATCCAGTTTGAAAATGAGGGGACAGATCTCGTGGATCGGCTGTTGAGTAAATTATGTAAGGGAAAAAAACATAGAGAGCATATGATTTGGCAGGCACTTTATACATTTGGTGCCTTTATTATGCTGCTGGCTGCAGCGGAGGATTTACATATCGAGTGGCCGCTAAAAATAAAAGGTATAGTTATCGCTGGCTTTATTATATGGTTTATTGTTACGCGTCTGTTTGATCAAAAGATAAATCCGGCTGATAAGATAAAAGAATAAGATTGCCTATTCTTTAGCATAAGTGTATCCGGCACGACTTCCTTTTAGAGCGGCAGGCAGTTGTGCATAAGGAACGAAAAAAGCGAAAATGAATGTTTCATTATGATATACTGTACGTAATTGACTACTTGAGAAAGGGAGAGGAAAAACATTGACATATCAAGCATTTTACCGAGTTTACCGGCCTCAGTCATTTCGTGAGATGTCAGGGCAGACTCATGTCAAAAGAACATTGCAAAATGCTCTCCTAGCCGGCAAGACAACGCATGCATATTTATTTTCAGGACCTCGGGGCACAGGGAAAACAAGTACAGCAAAGATTTTTGCAAAAGCTTTAAACTGTGAGCATGCACCTGCAAGTGAACCATGTAATGAATGCCCTACTTGTAAGAGTATTACAGAGGGATCGCATACAGATGTAATTGAATTTGACGCCGCTTCGAATTCCCGGGTGGAGGAGATGCGCGATATTATAGAAAAGGTACGATTTGCTCCTGCAAGTGCCCGTTTTAAAGTGTATATCATTGATGAGGTACATATGCTTTCCACGAGTGCCTTTAACGCCCTGTTGAAAACGCTGGAGGAGCCTCCAGAGCATGCTGTCTTCATTTTGGCTACAACAGAACCGCATAAATTGCCGGCTACAATCATCTCCCGGTGCCAACGCTTTGATTTTAAGCGCCTATCGACACAGGACATTCTAGAGCGGATGAAAGTCGTATTGGAAGATATTAATCTTCAGTATGAGGAGCAGGCACTGAAGGTTATTGCCCAATCGGCAGCAGGGGGAATGCGTGATGCTTTAAGCCTGCTTGACCAAGTCGTGTCATTTAGCGGTGATATGGTTCGGGCAGAGGACGCACTGCTTGTCACAGGATCTGTCAGTCAGGATGTGTTTTATGATATTTCACAGGGACTGCTTGAGAAAGATGTAGCAAAGGTTCTTTCTTTATTGGAAGAGCTGATTGCAGATGGAAAGGAGCCGCTTCGCCTGGCAGAGGATTTGATCACATTTTTCCGCGATCTTCTTCTATTACAAACAGGGGAAGAGTTATCAGACCTTCTCCAAATAATCGCACCGGAAGAGCAGTTTATTGAGCTGGCGCAGCGCTATCCGGCGGAAACGCTCTATGGGTTTATCGATATTTTAGCGAAAACCCAGCAGGAAATGCGTTTTTCACATCATACGAAAATCTATCTTGAAACAGCACTTCTGAAGATGGCTCAGTATAGTTCTGCGGGAACTGCTTCGATCGACCCGGCTATCCAAGGGAAAGTGGGTGCGCTGGAAAACATGGTGCGCCAGTTAACCCAGCAGCTGCAAGGAGGCGGAGGGGCCGCGGCGGCTGTCCAACCAAAACAGGAGCGGACGCGGCCGAAAGCTGCCAATGGCTTCAAGGCCCCGATCGGTAGAATTCAGGAAGTGCTGAAGACAGCAACAAAAGATGACCTTCAGAAAATCAAAGCAGGATGGGCACAGGCTTTAGCACCTCTTCAAAAATCGCAGGCAGCTCTTTTAAATGACGCGGAGCCGGTTGCCGCATCTTCTAATGCTTTTGTGGTAAAATTCAAGTATGATATTCATTGTCAGATGGTAGCCGAAAACAGGGAATTTACGATGGTTTTCACTCAAAATCTTGCTATAGGTCTTGGTACGACTTATGAAATGCTCTGCATCCCGGAAGGACAATGGCTTACTTTGCGGGAGGATTTTATACGGGATAATGGTCTTCATCAGAAGAAGCATGGAGATGCTTCAATTGAAATGGAGGAAACAGAGCCATTTATTGAAGCGGATGAACATATTGCTTCTCAGGACCCCCTTGTCGTAGAGGCGGAAAATCTATTCGGAAAAGATTTTGTTGAGGTTGTCGAAGAGTAATAAGTGAATTTTAAGGAGGAATTTAATATGCGTGGTATGGGCAATATGCAAGGCATGATGAAAAAAATGCAAAAGATGCAAAAGGAAATGATGGAAGCGCAAGAAGCGTTAAATCAACAACAATTCGAAGGCACAGCTGGCGGCGGTATGGTAAAAGTACTGATGAACGGCCAACGTGAGGTCCTTGAAGTGAATCTGGATGAATCAGTAGTAGACCCGGAAGATATCGAAATGCTGCAGGATTTAATTGTAGTAGCGACAAATGAAGCACTGAAAAAAGTAGAAGAAACAACGGCTTCAACAATGGGGAAATTCACTCAAGGCTTAAACCTTCCATTCTAGGAGGTAATATATGCACTACCCGGAACCTATATCAAAACTGATTGATAGCTTTATGAAATTGCCAGGCATCGGGCCGAAAACTGCGGCCCGGCTGGCATTTTTCGTGTTAACGATGAAAGAGGACACCGTATCAAATTTTGCGAAGGCCCTCATTGATGCAAAACGTAATTTAATGTACTGCTCGCAGTGTGGGCACATTACAGATATTGACCCTTGTCACATCTGCCAGGACCAGCAGCGTGACCATTCGATGATTTGTGTCGTGCAAGACCCGAAAGATGTAATCGCTATGGAAAAAATGCGGGATTACCAAGGGCTTTACCATGTTCTTCATGGAGCCATCTCTCCAATGGATGGTGTGGGACCAGAAGATATTAATGTGGCTTCTTTATTAAATCGTCTCCATGATGAGCGGGTTCAGGAATTAATTTTGGCTACAAATCCTACTATAGAAGGGGAAGCGACAGCTATGTATATTTCCCGTCTCGTAAAGCCATCCGGCATTCGAACAACACGGATTGCCCATGGGTTACCTGTGGGTGGAGACTTGGAATATGCAGATGAAGTAACTTTATCGAAGGCGCTGGAAGGGCGACGCGAATTATAAGGGTGAGTGATTGAGGTGTTTTTTTCTCGTAAGGGAAAATTGAAGCGTGAGTTTGATGAAAAGCTTGTGCGGCTAATTAAGGAAACGAAAGATGATTTTCACCATGCGAAGGCGCTGGAAGAATTGATTGATGACTATAATTTAGATGTGATCGCCCAAAGGAAAGCAGCGGAAAGCATACATTTTTATTTGTTCAAAGAGGCACGTATTCGCCGAGTTATCATTAAATAGAAATAACAGCAGCAGCAAAAGCATACGCTTCTATGAATGGAGGGGAAGTGTATGCAAGCGTTAGTTATCGGCGCGGTTTGTTTGCTGCTGTTTTTTATGCTTTTAATAGGTAGGAAGGGAAAAAGCGGCGTTTGGATGGAAAGGCTTTCGATTTTCTGGTTCCGATTTGCCATAAGTATATTTGTACTTTATATTATCCATTTAGCGTGTGCTTACTATGGAACCGAGGTTACCATTAATCTATTTTCTATTATAACAGTAGCGATCCTAGGTTTCTCAGGCATAGGAGTAGTATTGTTTTTATCCTTTATAAAATAGTTGAATAAAAGGGTTGCTCTATTATTTGCGATGTGGTATATTATATAAGGTCGTTGAAACGACGTTACAACTTGAAATCTTTTTGGGAAAAGTTATTGACCTGATAATTATTAAGTGGTACAATATAAAAGTTGCTTCAAAAAAGAAGTGATGAAGATTTCAAAAAAGTTGTTGACACAAACTTCGGTAAGTGTTAATATATAAGAGTTGCTGCTAACGAGCGGTAACGAAA
>NZ_BCVX01000018.1 GCF_001591965.1 Lysinibacillus odysseyi 34hs-1 = NBRC 100172 | reverse complement strand
ACGGTCATTCGCCGGTCATCGTGCTGCGAAAGAGCACCGATGGTAGTTAGGGGCGCCCCCTGTGAGAGTAGGACATCGCTTCGCAATCAGAGCCCAATCTTAACGGATTGGGTTTTTTGTTTACAAAAAAGCTCCCAACAACCAAACACCGAAGGTGAGCCCGGCGCGTAAACCAAAGGATTCATTTTAACTAAGGAAATCAAAGGATACGATATGAATTCCCCGAGCATTGGGAGGACCTGCGATGGTAGTTGGAGGTGCCCCTGTGAGAGTAGGATATCGCTTCGCTAGTAGAATTCAGTCTATTAAGATTGATTTTTTTGTAAAAATAGCCTATAACCCTTCGACTACTTGTAAAAAAGTATAATTTACTATATAGCAATTATAAAAAGGAATATCATAGTAACCGTATAATTAAATAATAGAAACTATAGAAAGATATTTATATAATAGTGAAAACAAATATAAAAAGGGGGAAGTCATGAAGCTATTACTTATACGTCATGGCCAATCAGAGGCAGATTTGTTAAATGTCTATGAAGGAAGAGCAGATTTTTCATTAAGCAGATTAGGAAGAGAACAGGCAACAAAGCTAGCTCAATTCCTTATCACCCGTTATGATGTAGAACAAATCATTGCGAGTCCATTAAAGCGCGCCGCCCAAACATCGGAAATTATAAACTCAGTATATAACTGTGGCGTTATATTTAAAGAGAAGCTAATGGAATTTAATAATGGAATATTGGCCGGAATGGATAGAGAGCAGGCAAACGAAATATATCCTCTTCCACGGGGCGGACGTCCTCTAACAAAAGCAATTATGCATGGCGAATCTGCGCTCGAATTCCGCCAGCGTGTAGAATTTGCTTACCATGAAATAATGGATACATATAAAGAAGCGGCATGCATTGCCATTGTTGCCCATGGAGGGACAATCAATCATTTGTTAAATATTTTACTGAGAAATGATATAACATCACCATTCATTTTTACTACTGGAGATACAGGATATCATGAAATTGATTATAATCATGAAAAAATTATTGTCCGGTTATTAAATAATCAGAGGCATTTATAGTTTTCTAAATGTATTGAGTTACCTTTTATTGCTTCTACACAATTATTCGGAAAAATGATACTGTACTACAAGTTCTAAAGATACGCCTTGAAGTTTCTTCATTCTTATGTTTCTGCAAGATTTTAAGATAGGCTCCAAGCATTTCAGCCGTCTTCATTTTTACTGCCACATATAGCTCATCTTAACTATGTTAATAACAAACTTTACAAAAAGTTTCTTTTTAGATTACGGATATTCTCAACAGTTGGTTTTCCCCCTTGTAAATTCTATAATAAAGAAAGAACAAGGAACGGAGTGAAATGAAATGAAAAGTGAAAGACCACTTGTAGAGGCCCTACAAAAGTTTGTAGAAAAAGAACCGTATTCTCTACATGTTCCCGGACATAAAAATGGGCGTCTTTCAACGTTGCCGAAAGAAATAAAAAAGGCATTAATTTATGATGTGACAGAGTTATCTGGACTTGATGATTTTCATCATCCAGAAGAAGCAATTGATACAGCGCAAAAACTTCTGGCGGAAACATATGGAGCTGATCGCAGCTTTTTTCTTGTAAATGGGTCTACAGTGGGGAATTTAGCTATGGTCTATGCTGTATGCCAACAGGGAGATACAATTTTAGTACAGCGAAATGCGCATAAATCAGTCTTCCATGCAATAGAATTAGTTGGTGCCAAACCAGTCTATCTAGCACCTGAGTGGGACGACCATACGAGATCGGCTGGTGTAGTTCCACTTGAAACGATAAAAGAAGCATTAAGAGAGTATCCCGAAGCGAAGGCTCTCTTTCTTACCTATCCAACCTATTACGGGGTAGTTGCAAAGGATTTGCGGGAACAGATTGAACTTTGTCATGCACAGCAAATCCCTGTGTTAGTAGACGAGGCCCATGGTGCACATTTTACCGCAAGCAAAGAATTTCCTATATCAGCTCTTGAGTTGGGCGCAGATATAGTGGTGCATTCTGCTCATAAGACGCTTCCGGCCATGACAATGGCTTCCTTTATGCATATTAAATCCAAGTTTGTCTCCGATCAGAAGGTCAACCATTATCTACGCATGCTGCAATCAAGCAGCCCTTCCTATCTACTTCTTGCTTCCCTAGATGATGCAAGGCATTATATTAGTAAGTATAAGGAAAGTGATGCAGTATACTGTTTAGAAAGGCGAAAGCAATGGATAGAAGCACTGGAATCAATCCCCGAATTGGAACTTATTGAAGCTGATGATCCATTAAAGGTATGCATTCGGATGACAGGCTATACAGGGATAGAGCTAAAAGAAGCGATGGAGGAAAATTTAATATATCCTGAGCTGGCAGATATAGACCAGGTATTGCTAGTGCTGCCCTTGCTGAAGCACGGAGATTTGTATCCTTATGCAGAGATAAGAATAAGGATGAAACAAGTGGTAACCCAATTGAAAATGAAAAAGGGTAGTGGACAGCCACAAATGGGTAAACAATATAAAATGGCTTCTATTATTACCCCTAATGCCACATTCGCGGAGATAGAAGCGAAGGAAAAAGAATGGATTCCCTATATGCGGTCTATGGGCCGGATAGCAGGTGGTATGCTCATTCCTTATCCTCCAGGCATTCCTTTATTTGTCCCCGGAGAAAAGATTACTGTTTCGAAATTGAGCCAGCTTGAAGAGCTATTAGCTATCGGTGCTGCTTTTCAGGGAGAGCATCGTTTGGAAGAGCGTTTAATTCAAGTACTAAAGTAGTTGTTGGAGGAATATAGAAAATGGTAAGAAATATATTTATTACATTTGAAGGCCCAGAGGGAGCAGGAAAAACTTCTGTTTTAAAAGAAGTTACCAAGCGGCTGGAGAATGCACATATGGAATTTTTAGCGACACGTGAACCGGGTGGAATTAGGATTGCAGAAGAAATTAGAGAAATCATTTTGAATCCAGCAAATACGGAAATGGACGCTCATACAGAGGCTTTATTATATGCTGCAGCACGTAGCCAGCATTTACATGAGAAAGTAGAGCCGGCATTGCAGGCCGGAAGAGTGGTACTCTGTGACCGATTTATTGACTCTTCGCTTGTTTATCAGGGAATAGGACGTGGCTTAGGGGTAGAAAAAGTAAGGGCCATTAATGAATTCGCAATAGGAAGAAGGATGCCCGATAAAACAATTCTTTTTGATTTAGAGCCTTCTATTGGTTTAGCACGCATTGAGGCGAACCGGAAAAATGAGATGAACCGGTTGGATGTAGAAAGCCTTGCATTCCATGAGAAGGTGCGAGCTGGCTATTTACAGCTGGCAAAGGAAGAGCCGGAACGTATCATTCTTATTGATGCAAACCGCCCCTTAGATGAAGTAGTAGAAGAGGTTTGGTTGATAGTAAAAAGTTTGATAGAGGAAAAGTAAATGAAGTAAGTAAGAGTAATATGATATAATGGTAACACCATTCAACTGAAAGGATGAGGGCGAATGAAATTAGTCGTAGCAGTTATTCAAGATCAGGATAGTAATCGTTTATCAAATGCTTTAACGAAATATAATTTTCGTGCAACAAAATTAGCGAGTACAGGTGGATTTTTACGTTCGGGAAATACAACTTTTTTAGTTGGTGTTGATGATGAACGTATTCCGCAACTACTTGATGTAATTCGAGACAATTGCCGTTCGCGTGAGCAGATGGTAGCGCCGGTATCTCCATTGGGAGGAAGTGCAGATTCGTACATTCCTTATCCGGTTGAAGTGGAAGTTGGGGGAGCGACTGTGTTCGTATTGCCAATTGAACAGTTCCACCAGTTCTAAGATGGAGGTGGATTTTTAAGTGAAGATTAATCGTGATATGCGTGTCGGTTTCCAGAACCAAAATGAGGTGAGACAAACAAACCAGAACGGCAGCCGTTTTGGTGATATGGTCATAAAACAAGGTTCGAAAATGGAAACAGAGCAGCTGACACGTCTTCTAGGTGATATTTCCGCCGCTGGGGAAAGGGTGGCCCGTTCGCGGAACCTGCGCGAATTGACACGTTTTAAGATGCTGGTAAAACGCTTTCTGCAGGAAGCGGTAAACCACGGCTTGGAAATGAAGCAATCCCATACCTGGAATCGTTTTGGCGAGGGACGCCGCTTAAAAATTGTGGAGACAGTGGATGAGCGTCTTGTAGAACTTGCCAGCGATATTTTAGATGAAGAAAAAGAAACGATTGATTTATTAGATAAAATAGGTGAAATTAAAGGCTTATTAATTAACCTATACATGTAACCCCGTGTCTTTGTCGTGTATGTAGACACGGGATTTTTTCTAAAGGAATAGTGCTTGTATTGCATGAAGCAAGAAAGAGCTCTTCTATTGAGGCGAAAAGGTGAGTTGAAATGGTACGAAAAGTGGATGAGTTACAATTGGTTCAGCCGATTGTAATGAAGCAGCTTCAGACAATTTATGAAAAGAACAGAATGGCACATGCCTATATATTTGACGGCGAAAAAGGGACAGGAAAGCGCGATGTCATGACTTTTTTCGTGAAGCTTCTCCTATGCGAGCATCCGGCAGGTAACGTTCCATGTGAAACATGCCGTCACTGTATACGGGTTGATTCTGGAAATCACCCCAATGTAAAGCAGGTAGAGCCTGAGGGACAGTTTATTAAAATTGACCAAATTCGTGATTTAATTGCAGAAATGATGATGACAGGTGTGGAGAGTGGACGTAAAATTTACATTCTGCATCATGCTGATAAATTAAATACTGCTTCAGCAAATATGCTGTTAAAATTTTTAGAGGAGCCTGACGGGGAAGTGACCGCTATTCTATTAACGGAGCAAATCCAAAGTATTTTACCGACGATCCGCTCCAGATGTCAGCATATAAAATTTTCTAAGGTACCTCGACAAATTTTAATGGAACGCCTTATGGAGCAGGGAGTCACCCATTCGATGGCTTCCACGGTAAGTATGGTGACAAATGAATTTGAAACTGCCCTGGCCCTCACAAACGAAGAGCAATTTGCACATGCGAGAAAAACAGTGTTAAAATTAGTGGAGATAGTCAAAAGTAATGTGCATGAAGCTTTGCTTTTAGTACATGAAGAATGGCTTCCTTCATTTAAAGAAAAAGCGGAGATAGAACAAGCATTAGACTTACTACTGTTTGCTTACCGTGATATCGTGGCAATCAAGGCCAACCCTGATGCTGCCTGCACATATCCAGATATGCTGCATGTCTTTAAGGAAATGGCCCTGCATACAACGTACGAGCGATTATCGAGTCAAATGCAAGCAGTTTTACAAGCACGAGCGAACCTGCAGCGCAATATGAACCGAACGCTATTAATGGAGCAGCTAATGCTAAATTTGCAGGAGGGGTATACATTTGTATAATGTAGTAGGAGTCCGCTTTAAAAAAGCGGGTAAAATATATTATTTTGATCCGGCTGCTTACATACTGGAAGTTGGGGAGTATGTAATCGTCGAAACGGCGCGTGGTATAGAATACGGGAAAGTTGTCGTTCCCATCCGTCAAGTGGATGAAAATGATGTAGTGCTGCCGCTTAAACAGGTAGTACGGCCAGCCGATGAAAGAGACCGAATTCAGGTAGAAGAAAACTTGGCGGAATCCAAACGCGCGTTTGAATTAGCGAGTACAAAAATTATTGAACATACTTTAGAAATGAAGCTTGTCGATGTAGAGTATACGTTTGACCGTAACAAAATTATTTTTTATTTTACAGCAGAAGGCCGTGTTGATTTCCGGGAGCTTGTAAAAGATTTAGCCTCTATTTTCCGTACCCGTATCGAATTACGGCAAATCGGTGTACGAGATGAAGCAAAACTTTTAGGCGGGATTGGTCCATGCGGTCGTATGCTTTGTTGTTCCACATTTTTGGGGGATTTTGATCCAGTATCGATCAAAATGGCGAAGGATCAAAATCTATCGCTTAACCCAACCAAAATTTCAGGCCTTTGCGGCCGTTTAATGTGCTGCTTGAAATATGAGAATGATGATTACGAGCTTGCTAAAGAAGGCATGCCCGACATTGGTGACATAACAATGACACCGGATGGTCAGGGAAAAGTAATTGGCCTTAACATTCTCGAACGTTTAATTCAGGTTTACTTGCAGGAGCAGGAGCGTACTGCCGAATATTCTCTCGAAGAATTATTGAAATATGAAAAAAATCTTATATAGATAGAAACTTAATGAGGTGGCTTGAGTGAAGGACCGTAATTTTTTAGATACTGTTATGGAGTTCGAACAGCAGCTCGAATCAATGCAGCAACAGTTTGTTGACCTGAAGCGGTTTGTTGCGCATATGATGGAGGAACATCAGACACTTCAAACGGAAAACCTTCATCTAAGAAAGCGTCTAGAAGAGCTTTTATCTAAGGAGCAGCCCACTGTTAAGCAAAAGAAGAAGGGCAATTCTTTAGATATTGGGGAAGGATACGATAACTTGGCCCGCCTTTATCATGAAGGGTTCCATGTTTGTCATGTTCATTTTGGAAGCTCACGTAAGGGTGAGGATTGCTTGTTCTGTTTATCATTTTTAAATAAAGAAAATAGTTGATGAAGAGGCTGCTTCCTTAAAGGGGAGGTCAGTCTTTTCTTTTGGAGGAATGATGATGAATGAATGAATGGTTAAAGGAAGATGAGCGCCTGGATTATTTATTAGCTGAAGATTTACGGATTATTCAAAGCCCATCTGTTTTTTCATTTTCATTGGATGCAGTCTTATTATCCCGTTTTGTTAGCGTACCAAAACGTGGAGCAGTAGTAGACCTGTGTTCAGGCAATGGGGCAATTCCGCTGTTTTTGAGTGCCCGTACGAAAGCAGAGATTATTGGGGTGGAGCTGCAGCCACGTTTATATGATATGGCATGCAGAAGCATAGGCTATAACCAGCTGGAACATCAAATTAACATGGTGCTTGGCGATGTAAAAGAAGTACCGAATACTCTTGGGGTAGAAAAATATGATGCTGTAACATGCAACCCTCCTTATTTTCTTGCGCATGAATTGAGCGATAAAAATATAAGTGAGTACCATGCGATTGCAAGACACGAGCTTCATCTAACATTGGAAGAGGCCGTACATTCTGCCGGCCGTTTATTGAAACAAGGGGGCAAGGCAGCATTTGTTCATAGACCCAGCAGGCTATTGGACATTGTGACAGCTATGCGTGCAAACCGATTAGAGCCCAAAAGGATGCAGCTTATTTATCCAAAGCGTGGAAAAGAGGCCAATACACTGCTGATTGAAGGCATCAAGGATGGTAAACCGGATTTAAAAATTTTACCTCCACTTTATGTGTATGAGGACAATAATGAATATACAGAAGAGATACGAGCGATTCTGTATGGAGAATAGGCATTATTTTTATGTAGTAAAATGCCGGGACAATACATTGTATGCTGGTTATACAAATAATCTTGAAAAGCGCATAGCCGTGCACAATGCAGGAAAAGGGGCAAAATATACGAGGGCCCGTACTCCGGTAACATGTGTGCATTATGAAATATTTGAAACGAAACAAGAAGCAATGCAAAAGGAGTATGCGTTTAAACAATTAGGACGCAAGCGAAAATTGGAGTATATAAGGAGCAAAGCACATGAAATCACAGAAAAGCAGCCAATATGAAACAGGCAGTTGTTTATATCTTGTCGCAACACCGATCGGCAATCTTGAAGATATGACAGTCCGTGCATTGCGTATTCTAAAAGAAGTCGATATGATTGCAGCCGAGGATACACGTAATACACGTAAACTTTGCAATTATTTTGATATTACTACCCCACTGACTAGCTATCATGATCATAATCAGGAAATCGGCGGGGAAAAGCTGCTTTCCCTTTTACGGGATGGAAAATCGGTAGCACTAGTAAGTGATGCCGGACTGCCTTGTATTTCAGATCCGGGGACAGATATTGTTGAAAAGGCGCTTGCTGAAGGGTTTGCTGTTGTGCCGGTACCGGGCGCCAATGCAGCCTTGACAGCCCTCATTGCTTCAGGGTTAAATCCACAGCCGTTTTACTTTTTCGGTTTTTTAAACCGCAATAAAAAGGAGCGCCGTCTTCAGTTGGAAAGTTTGGCGAAGCGGGAAGAGACACAGCTTTTTTATGAAGCACCACACCGTTTGAAGGATACATTAAAAGACATGCAGCTAGTGCTTGGAAACCGCCGTATCGTCTTGGCACGTGAATTAACGAAGAAGTTTGAAGAGTTCCTGCGAGGCACGATAGAAGAAGCCATTATATGGTCGGAAGGAAATGAAATCAGAGGAGAGTTTGTAATAGTTGTTGAGGGAAATACTTCAGGTGAATTAGAGGAAGAAGAGCAGCTATGGGCCTCAATGACAATTATTGAACATGTGGACTATATAATAGAAGAAACTCAGGTCAATTCTAAGGAAGCAATTAAAGAAGTTGCTAAATTACGGGGAGTGCCTAAAAGAGATATATATAATGCCTATCATCATAAAGAATAGGAAAGTGCCCTTCATATAATGTATAATACATTCCAAATAAATTCCTAAACAAAATAGACCAAATTATTTTATCTGCAAGAGGAGGCTATATTAGAAGCGGTAATACCTTTAATAGAGCCTCTTTTCATAATAAATAACAGCTATAGAATACTGCTTCTGAGATGGTCATATTCATATAACACTATCCTCATCAAAAAGGAGGCGTCCTAGAAAAACTTCTTGGACACCTCCTTTTCAAATACTTAAATTATTTTTTTAAGTTATTTTGGATTTCTTTCATTAACATTTCTGCGCCTTCAGGGCTTAAAATTAATTTGCCCCCTACAAGGCGGAAATTGTCATCTGATACCTCACCTGTTACAGCGCAAGTCATGTTAGGCATGTATTTTTTTAGGATGATTTTATCATCATCAACATAAATTTCTAACGCATCTTTTTCAGCAATCCCTAATGTACGACGAAGCTCGATCGGGATAACTACACGACCTAACTCATCGACTTTACGAACAATACCTGTAGATTTCATGATAATATTTTCCTCCTAGTTTGGTGTTATGATAATTCGTCAAAATTCGACATCAATTCCTTGTCTATGATAAATCATACCAAGTAATACCATAAACGTCAATAAATTAGTACTGAAATTAGGATATTAATGTGAAATTTTTAATCAAAATCTGCAATTAAAACAACAAAAGTAAAGATTTTTACTATCATTAACCTTTTTTAGACTAAATATTCAAATAAAGGCTAAACTTATGTTGTGGTTATTTTTCGACAAAATACAATCTCAATAATCTTTCATTGAAACGAATTTACGACTTCGTTAGAATAGAAACTATACTGTGAAACAAATGGAGGCAGTTCTAGTGAGCGAACAAAAAACATTCTATATAACAACACCTATTTACTACCCGAGTGGCAAGTTCCATATCGGTACAGCCTATACGACGGTCGCATCTGATACAATGGCACGATATAAGCGTATGCGCGGTTATGATGTGCGCTTTTTGACAGGGATGGATGAACATGGTCAGAAAATCCAGGAGAAAGCCCAAGAGGCAGGAAAGCATCCTCAAGAATACGTAAATGAGATTGCAGATGCTGCTAAAAAACTTTGGTCTCTTATGGATATATCCTATGATGACTTTATTCAAACCACAGAAGAGCGCCATATCAAGAGTGTTGAACAAATTTTCACACATTTTCTAGAAAATGGTGACATTTATAAAGGTGAATATGAAGGACTTTATTGTGTGCCATGTGAGTCCTACTATACCGAAACACAATTAGTTGACGGTAAATGTCCTGATTGTGGCCGTGATGTACAAACCGTTAAAGAAGAATCTTACTTCTTTAATATGAAAAAATATGCGGATAAATTACTTCAATATTATGAAGAGAATATTGAATTTATTGAGCCGGAGTCTCGTAAAAATGAAATGATCAATAACTTCATTAAACCAGGTCTTGAAGACTTATCTGTTTCTCGAACTTCCTTCGATTGGGGAATTAAAGTCCCTGGTGATCCGAAGCATGTTATTTACGTGTGGGTAGATGCTCTATCCAACTATATTACGTCACTGGGCTACGGCTCTGACAATGAAGAACTATTTAATAAATACTGGCCGGCCGATGTTCATGTTGTCGGAAAGGATATTGTGCGGTTCCATACAATTTACTGGCCGATTTTCCTTATGGCCTTAGATTTACCATTACCGAAAAAAGTATTCGCCCATGGCTTCATAATGATGAAAGATGGAAAGATGTCAAAATCAAAAGGAAATGTTGTATATCCGGAA
This sequence comes from Lysinibacillus odysseyi 34hs-1 = NBRC 100172, assembly GCF_001591965.1. Lineage (GTDB taxonomy): Bacteria > Bacillota > Bacilli > Bacillales_A > Planococcaceae > Lysinibacillus_B > Lysinibacillus_B odysseyi. Next base: position 45,883 of record NZ_BCVX01000018.1, on the reverse strand, counting down.
ATGTTAGTAGAGCGCTACGGTTTGGATGCAACCCGTTACTTCCTGCTACGTGAGCTTCCGTTCGGTTCGGATGGTGTATTTTCACCTGAATCATTTGTAGAGCGGACGAATTTCGATTTAGCAAATGATTTAGGGAACTTATTGAACCGTACTGTTTCTATGATGAACAAATACTTTGATGGGGTCATTCCGTCAGAAAATCTGGAGCAGACAGAATTTGATGCCACATTAAAAGCATTTGCAGAAAATGTGCGTATTAAATATGAAGAAAGTATGGAAAAAATGCAATTTAGTGTAGTGTTAGCAGAATTATGGACACTTGTTTCCCGTACAAATAAATACATTGATGAAACTTCACCATGGGTATTGGCGAAAAATGAGGAAGATCGTCCAAAATTAGCGTCAGTAATGGCTAATTTGGCAGAAAGTTTACGTCATATTGCAGTAATGTTACAGCCGTTTATGACTTCTGCGCCAAAACAAATTGCTGAGCAGCTTGGACTACAAGAAAATCTGCTAAAGTGGGATTCCATTGCCACGTTCGGAAATGTTATTCCAGCAAACACAAAAGTGGTAGAAAAAGGGATACCTATTTTCCCGCGTTTGGATGCAGAGGAGGAAATTACCTACATTAGAGAGCAGATGCAGGCAAGTGTAAAAACACCGCAGGAAGAGCCGAAAAAGGAAGTTATAGAAACACCCGAAATGCCGGAAATAACAATTGATGATTTTATGAAGATTGATTTGCGAGTAGCTACGGTCACTGCCTGTGAACCGGTACCAAAGGCAAATAAATTACTAAAGCTTCAAGTCGACCTTGGGTTTGAGCAGCGTCAAGTCGTCTCTGGGATTGCGGAATACTATAAGCCTGAAGAGCTCGTAGGAAAGAAAGTAATTGTGGTAGCAAATCTAAAGCCGGTCAAGCTTCGCGGGGAGTTATCGCAAGGTATGATTTTAGCGGGCTCTCAAGATGGTGTGTTAACATTAGCTACCGTTGATCCGAAACTTGAAAATGGGGCAAAAGTAAAATAAACGTAATTAGCAGCGAGCCTCTTTCTAAATTTAGAGTTGTTAAGACATTCCCCTCTTTCAAATAGTGGAAAGAGGCCAATAGCTGGAGCATTTATAAGAAGCCTGTTGAACATGGAAGATTCAGCAGGCTTCCTTTCATTTGACTGTATAGCAAAATATTATTTTGGAATAAAGAAAAATACCATTAAATTGAATAAAAGGGGGTACATACATCCTTCGTCAAATAGAGACATATAGAGAGTTTGTTACAAAATAGCTATAGAAGTAATATAAATGAAATATAGATGAAAAATAAGAAATAATTTAATCCATTACAATACGGAAGTAGGAGAAGATAATATGGCATCATATATCGATACACATGTACATTTAAACGCAGACCAATATGATGAAGATCTAAAAGAAGTTATTAATCGTGCACTTGAAGCGAAAGTAGAGAAAATGGTAGTAGTCGGCTTTGATCGTAAGACCATTGAACGGGCAATGAAGCTGATTGAAGAGTATGATTTTCTCTATGCTGTCATTGGATGGCATCCGGTAGATGCAATTGATTGTACGGATGAAGAACTTGAATGGATTGAAAAATTGGCAGCACACCCTAAAGTAGTAGGTATAGGGGAGACAGGACTTGACTATTACTGGGATAAATCACCAAAGGATATACAGCAATATTGGTTCCGCAAGCAAATACAGCTTGCACAGAAAGTTAATTTACCGATCATTATCCATAACCGTGATGCAACAGGCGATGTAGTGCGTATTTTACGAGAAGAAAATGCAGCATCTGTCGGCGGTATTATGCATTGTTATGGCGGAAGCGTAGAAACTGCCCGTGAATGTATCGGAATGAACTTTATGATTAGTCTCGGAGGACCGGTTACGTTTAAAAATGCAAGACAGCCTAAAGAGGTGGCGAAGGAAATTCCACTCGAGTATCTTTTAATTGAGACGGATGCACCCTATCTAGCACCTCATCCACATCGGGGCAAGCGAAATGAGCCCTCATTAGTGCCTCTTGTTGCCGAGGAAATTGCACGCTTAAAAGAGATATCTGTAGAAGAAGTAGCAACAATGACAACAAAAAATGCAAAACGTTTTTTCAAAATTAGTGACTAAATTGTGAACACGCCTCCAATACTGCTGTTGGAAAGGCTTGCAAGCTGTCGCTAGGTGACTGGAATATGCATTTATGTTGACAGCTTAAAACGGAGTCCGTATAATCCAACGAGTATTAAAGGAGGCGTTTTTTCATGTCAAATGACACCATGAAAAATCTGTTCTTTGGTTCATTGAGGAGTAAGCAAACAGCGGTAAGAATTTTCTCTCTTGTCCTGTTTGTAGCAATTATTGTATTTGTTTTATACCAGGGAACGAAGGATTCGGTTGTCATCAATGCAAACGGTGAACAGCTGGAAGTGGCAACACACGAAAAAACAGTTAAAGATGTATTGGCAGACCAAAACATCACTGTTTCAGAATATGATAAATTATCACCCTCACTGGATACCAAAGTTGTCAGCGGAATGACAATTGATTGGGAACAGGCTAAAGAAGTTACTATTTCAGTTGATGGAAATCAGTCAATTATTTGGACAACTGAAAAACGAGTGAAGAACATTTTGGAAGAGGCAAATATTGAAGTAGCAGAGCATGATGATATTTCACTTAGCTTAGATACAGAAGTAGGAGCAGATCACAAAATCGATATTCAAAAAGCGTTTCAGTTAACGCTTGTCGATGGTTTAGAAGAGAGACAAGTATGGTCCACTTCGACTACGGTCGCTAACTTTTTGAAACAACAAGGGATTACATTAGGCGAATATGATCGTGTCGGGAAAAAGATGGAGGAGGTTATCACTCCAGGCGATCGCATCGCAGTTGTTCGCGTAGAAAAGGTTACCGATGTAGTGGAAGAATCAATCGATTTCGCAGTTGAAAAGAAAACGGATTCTTCTTTGTTGAAGGGAAAAGAGAAAGTAGTCACAACGGGTAAAAAGGGTACTGTTGAACGTACGTTTGAAGTTGTGAAAGAGAATGGTAAGGTAGTGTCTAAGACATTGCAAAAGGAAAATGTCATGAAGGCGCCGACAAAGCAGGTTGTAGCAGTAGGAACAAAAGTGATCACAGCCAGTGTTTCACGTAGTAATTCATCTGCCCCTTCACAAGGCAAGGAATTTTATGTGACGGCAACAGCCTATACAGCAAGCTGCTCAGGCTGTTCAGGTGTCACAGCTACAGGGGTGAATTTAAAAGCAAACCCTTCTAGTAAAGTTATTGCTGTGGATCCAAGCATTATCCCATTAGGTTCAAAAGTATGGGTAGAGGGCTACGGCTATGCTATCGCTGCTGATACAGGCGGCGCTATTAAAGGTCATAAAATTGATGTATTTGTATCTTCCAAGTCCAAAGCGGCAAGCTGGGGGCGTAAAAAGGTGCGCATAAAAGTATTAAACTAGTTAATAGAATTCCAAAATGATCGGCTTTCCCGTTTTTGACTGGCGGGAAGGCTATTTTTATGTGAAAAATCAAGAGTGGAAGCATTCCTGAAACGATAATTTTTCCGTTATAGAAGATGGATGTACTGCTGCGGGAGGCTATCTGTATTCAGCGATCACTTTCTGATGGGTGGCATTCTGCTGGATGTGTTAAAATACGAAAAGAAGCTTTACGGAAAAGAGGACATACTTTGAATATAAAAGAAATCATTGTCGTCGAAGGCAAGGATGATACAACTGCCATCAAGCGTGCTGTTGGTGCTGATACAATTGAAACGAATGGATCTGCTATTTCTGAGGAAACACTACGGCGAATTGAGCATGCTCAAAAAAAGCGGGGTGTTATTGTATTTACAGACCCTGATTATCCGGGGCGCCGCATTCGGGCCATTATCGAAGAACGTATACCTGGTGTAAAGCACGCATTTTTAGCAAAGGAAAAGACAATCGCTAAAAACGGGCGGGGACTTGGCATTGAACATGCCAGTGACGAGGATATCCGCCACGCATTGCTACATGTTTATACAATCAATGCAGGGGAGCATTTTGAAGAACAGATTACCCTCGAAGATTTAATGCTGGCAAGACTAATCGGACACCCCCAGTCCAAAGAGCGTCGTAATAAGCTTGGCGAAATTTTAAATATAGGAATGACAAATGGAAAACAGCTGCACAAACGTCTTATTATGTTCCAGATTACAGTGGAACAATTTGGCGCTGCGGTTGCACAGCTAAATCAGGAGGAACAAGATGCATAAGGACATTGCAACACCAATTCGTACAAAGGAAATTTTAAATAAGTATGGCTTTTCTTTTAAAAAGAGCCTAGGGCAGAACTTTTTAATCGACCCGAATATTCTACGGAACATCGTAAGTCATGCCAATCTTACATCAGAAAGTGGAGCCATTGAGGTTGGTCCAGGGATTGGAGCACTGACCGAGCACTTGGCAAGAGCAGCAAAGAAAGTAGTGTCATTTGAAATTGACCAACGCCTTTTGCCTGTATTGGAGGATACATTAAGTCCTTACGATAATATAAAAATCGTGCATTCAGATGTTTTAAAGGCAGATGTGGCAAAGGTAATTGAGGTGGAAATGCCGGGTATCAAAGACATTATGGTCGTAGCGAATCTTCCCTATTACGTGACAACACCTATCTTAATGAAACTGCTCAATGACCGTCTGCCGATTCGAGGCTTTGTCGTGATGATGCAAAAGGAAGTGGCAGATCGTATTACTGCCAAGCCGGGTACGAAAGAATATGGTTCATTATCCATTGCTATCCAGTACTATTGTACGGCAGAAGTGGCAATGATTGTACCAAAGACCGTGTTTATGCCACAGCCGAACGTGGATTCAGCTGTCATCCGTCTGATAAGACATGACCAGCCGCCTGTGGAAGTCATAAATGAAGATTTCCTGTTTGAAGTAACACGCGCGTCCTTTGCCCAGCGGCGTAAGACAATTCTTAATAACCTACAATCAGGTATGCCAGATGGCAAAAAAAATAAAGAAGCTATTGTAGCGGCGCTTGAAAAAGTAGGAGTAGACCCTTCACGCCGAGGGGAAACACTTACAATTGAAGAGTTCGGCCGTTTAGCGGATGCCCTATATCCTATATTTTACAAACGTCAATAAATCGAACTTCCTAAAAAAAAATAATGTTTTTTTTAAGAAAAAAGTTGACGGAAATTATTCCATGGTGATAAAATATTATATTTTATTGACTCAACTGACTATTTGTGATATACTTTTATTTAGTGAGGTGTATGCGAAAATGCCAAAAACGTTAGCTGACATTAAAAAGTCGTTAGAGTGTCATTTGGGTAAACGTTTGCAATTACGAGCAAACGGGGGTCGCAAGAAAACGGTTGAGTGTGAAGGCGTACTGAGCGAAACTTATCGTGCAGTGTTCGTTGTAGAGCTTGATCAGGAAGATAATGCGTGCAAACGTGTGTCTTACAGCTACACAGATATCTTAACAGAAGCAGTAGAGATTACTTTTTTAGATGACACGGTTGCTGTCGCTAAATAGGGTTTAGTTTTTATCTTATATGTTTAATGGAGCACCCATATAAATGGGTGTTTTTCCTTTTTTTAAAGGTGTATAGACAAAGCATATTCACACATAATACATTTGTCAGCCTTATATTCAAAAGGAGGAAGAAAGCATGGCTAAAGAAAAGATCATGTCACCACGTCTAAAAGAAGAGATTGCCAAGGAACTCGGATTTTATGATGTCGTACAAAAAGAAGGCTGGGGCGGGATTAAAGCTCGTGATGCTGGAAATATGGTCAAGCGTGCCATTGAAATGGCCGAAGAAGGTCTTGCAGCGGAAAAACGCAACAAGAACATTTAGCTAGGTTGAACCAAAAAGAGAAATAAGGCTGATGGAAGCTGTCTCGATAACGAGACAGCTTCTTTTCCGTAATTGGACAGTCTAAAAAGTTTCTATACTTTCCATAAGTGCCTTGTTCTGCAGTATGGTAAAATAAAGGACAATGATATTCGCAATGTGCGAGATGTAAGGAGGATTTTGGCATGTTGTATGTAAAGGCACCCGCTAAAATTAATTTAACATTAGATGTTTTATATAAAAGACCTGACCATTACCACGAGGTGGAAATGATCATGACGACCGTGGATTTAGCTGATCGAATTGGTTTAGAGCCTCGGAAAGATGGCCTTATTAAAATTATCTCTGCTGACCGCTTTGTCCCTGATGATGAACGGAATTTTGCCTATCAGGCAGCGAAGCTGTTGAAGGATACATATGGGATTTCTGAAGGTGTATCAATTAAGATTGATAAGGAAATTCCTATTGCAGCAGGACTAGCCGGCGGCAGCAGCGATGCAGCTGCTACTTTGCGCGGGCTAAATGAGATGTGGAATTTACAGTTAACAATGGATGAACTTGCTGAGCATGGCTCAAAAATAGGATCGGATGTTTCTTTCTGTGTGTATGGTGGAACGGCACTGGCTACAGGACGCGGAGAGAAAATTAGGGAATTGCCCGCCCCTCCCGCCTGCTGGGTCGTACTGGCAAAACCAAAAATCGGTGTTTCTACAGCAGATGTATATGGGGGGCTGAAGCTCGATGGGATCAAACACCCAGATACTAAGCGAATGATGGAGGCAATTGAGAAACAGAATTATGAACTTGTCTGCCAATCACTTGGGAATGTACTCGAAACTGTAACGTTCAATCTGCACCCGGAAGTAGTAACGATTAAAGAGCAAATGCAGCGCTTTGGGGCGGATGCCGTGCTAATGAGCGGCAGCGGCCCAACTGTATTTGGGCTGGTTGATTCAGAAACACGAGCTACCCGTATTTATAATGGCCTGCGGGGGTTCTGTGAAGAGGTATATATAGTACGGATGCTGGGAGAGCGGAATCCACTTGCTTAAAAGCGTATATTTGTGGTAATTTACCTATTAAAAGTTCGTGTTTATAGTGATTTAATTATGATATGGGAGAGGATCAAATGAAATGGAAGCGCAGTGAACGTCTTGTGGATATGACTTACTATCTACTTGAGCATCCACATCAGCTGATCCCGCTAACTTATTTTTCTACTCTATATCAATCAGCTAAATCTTCTATTAGTGAAGATTTATCGATTGTAAAAGAAACATTTGAAGAAAAAGGAATCGGGTTGCTGATGACCGTGCCTGGAGCAGCAGGCGGAGTGAAATATATCCCTAAAACGTCTGAACAGGACGTAAAGGATATTATTAATGAACTAATTGTAGAACTTAGACAGTCAGATCGGTTATTACCGGGCGGCTACTTATTTATGACAGATCTATTAGGAAATCCGGAACTGATGAACCGGGTGGGGAAAGTATTTGCGAGTGCATTTGCGGACAAGCAAATTGATGTTATCATGACAGTGGCAACAAAAGGGATTTCAATTGCCCATGCAATCGCCCGACATTTAAATGTACCGGTCGTTGTTGTACGCCGTGACAGTAAAGTGACGGAGGGTTCTACAGTAAGTATTAATTATGTATCAGGTTCTTCTCGTCGTATTCAGACGATGGTATTATCAAAGCGCAGCATGAAGAGCGGGCAACGTGTCCTTATTACAGATGATTTTATGAAAGTAGGAGGCACAATGAACGGTATGAAAAACCTGCTTGAAGAGTTCGAGTGTGAGCTAGCGGGGATGGCTGTCCTTGTTGAAGCAGAACATGCGGATGAAACGCTTGTTTATGACTATTATTCATTGGTGAAGCTTCATGAAGTAAACGAGAAGGATCGAACAATTGCATTAAGTGAAGGCAATTATTTTTCAAAGGAGAGAAAAGAATGAAAACAGTATCTACAAACAAAGCACCGGCAGCAATCGGTCCTTACGCACAAGGTATTATCGTAAATAACATGTTTTACTCTTCAGGACAAATCCCTCTAACAGCATCAGGCGAGTTAGTAGAAGGGGATATCAAGGAACAAACGAACCAGGTTTTTGAGAATTTGAAAGCTGTTCTTGCAGCGGCGGGTAGCTCGCTGGACAGCGTCGTAAAAACAACGGTATTTATGAAAGATATGAATGACTTTGCTGAAATGAACGAAGTATATGCTATTCATTTTGGTGAGCATAAACCGGCACGTTCGGCCGTGGAAGTGGCCCGTCTGCCAAAAGACGTCAAGGTCGAAATCGAAGTTATTGCATTAGTAAAATAATAAGTGGGAAAGCGCTGCTGATAAAGCGGCGCTTTTTTGTTAAAAGATAATAATTGATGGTTTATGATAGAAGTATGCCCATAACATTCTTGTAAATAGATTAGTATGCAAAGATTTGATCAAGTAATGTCCGATAAATTGAAAAAGTTAAAATATTTATAAATTTCTACTAATTAAAGAAGGAATTTAAGTTTTTTTGAAGAAATTAACTCTCATAAAAGGTGGCATCTTAGAAGAGAGGGGTGAAAGAATGGAAGTAACAGATGTTAGATTAAGACGTGTACAGACAGATGGTAGAATGCGTGCTATCGCTTCCATCACATTGGATGATGAGTTCGTCGTCCACGATATTCGAGTGATCGACGGGAATTCCGGCCTATTTGTAGCAATGCCGAGCAAGCGTACGCCGGATGGTGAATTCAGGGATATTGCCCATCCGATCAATTCAGGGACACGTAATAAGATTCAGGAGATCGTCTTGGCTGCTTATCATGCTTCAGATGAAGAAAATGAAGAGGAAGTCCTGGAACTAGAAGAAGCGAATGTATAATTTTAATATAAAGAGAGTCTACTCCGCAAAAGAGTAGACTCTTTTTATATGGGAAAAGAAGAATTCCGTCCGAATAAGCGTTTTCAAGGCGCAAAGGACGGTCATGGGAAAATGCGGATGTGTCAATGTTTTGTCAAGTCCGAATACCTTGAAAATCGCGTGAATTTACTATATAGTCATAAGAGACACTGAGCTGAATTGGGGGACTTAAAGATGACTAATATTTTTGCTATCGTGCTAGCAGCTGGTCAGGGAACACGAATGAAGTCCAAATTATATAAAGTGCTCCACCCTGTTTGCGGCAAGCCAATGGTTCAACACGTTGTAGACCATATCGAAACGTTGGATGTAAAACGTATCGTAACGGTTGTCGGGCATGGCGCCGAAATGGTAAAAGAACAACTGGGAGAGCAAAGCGAATATGTGCTGCAAGCGGAGCAGCTCGGAACAGCCCATGCTGTTCAACAGGCAGAACCTGTTCTTGGTTCGCTTGAAGGTACAACATTAGTGGTTTGTGGTGATACACCATTAATCCGCCCTGAAACAATGAAAGCCTTATTTGACTACCATACTTCGCAAAACGCTAAAGCGACTATTTTAACAGCTGTAGCAGAAGACCCGACTGGGTATGGCCGTATTTTACGAGATGCTGAAGGCAGCGTAGCTCAAATTGTAGAACAAAAAGATGCAACAGAAGAGCAAAGAAAAGTGACAGAAATCAATACAGGTACTTACTGTTTTGATAACAAGGCGCTTTTTGAGGCTTTGAAACTTGTAAAAAATGATAATGCCCAAGGAGAATATTATCTTCCGGACGTTATTGAAATCCTTCAGAAGCAAGGAGATCTCGTTGCTGCCTATGTAACAGAGAGTTTTGAAGAAACACTTGGTGTTAATGACCGTTTTGCGCTTTCACAGGCTGAGGAAATTATGCGCGCCCGTATCAATGAGCGTCATATGCGTAATGGAGTCACGATTATTAACCCTTCTACAACACATATTAGTGCTGATGCGGTTATCGGCTCTGATACCGTGATTCAGCCAGGCTGTATTATTGAAGGAAAATCAATAATTGGCGAAGACTGCATCATCGGGCCAAACAGTCATATTGTGGATAGTGAAATCGGCGACTCAACGACGATTCACAGCTCTGTTGTGCTACAAAGTAAAGTAGGAAATGAAACTGCTGTCGGACCATTTGCACACCTTCGTCCAGCTTCTTCGCTTGGTGACCACGTAAAGGTTGGTAACTTTGTAGAAGTGAAGAAAAGTAATTTAGGTGACTATACAAAAGTATCGCATTTAAGCTACATAGGAGATGCTGAAGTAGGGGATAATTGCAATATCGGCTGTGGTACCATTACAGTTAATTACGACGGTAAGAACAAATTTAAAACGATTATTGAAGATGATGTATTTGTAGGATGCAATTCGAATTTAGTGGCGCCGGTAACACTTGGAGCTGGCTCATTCATCGCGGCAGGCTCTACAGTCACGAAGGATGTACCGGGTGATGCGTTAGCTATTGCACGCGCGCGCCAGGAGAATAAATTAAATTACGTTAGTAACAAATTAAAATAAACTCATTAATTAGAAAAAACAGGAGGCCATCATGCCGTATCAATACGCTGACTCAAAATTAAAAATCTTCTCGCTAAACTCAAACAACCCTCTTGCGGAAGAAATTGCAAAAGAAATGGGCTGTGAGCTTGGTAAATCATCTGTAAAGCATTTCAGTGATGGAGAAATTCAAATTAGTATTGAAGAAAGTATTCGCGGTTGCGACGTATTCATCGTTCAATCCACTTCTGCACCTGTAAACGAACATCTTATGGAGCTATTAATTATGGTTGATGCTGTAAAACGTGCTTCTGCACGAACAGTAAACGTAGTAATGCCTTATTATGGGTATGCTCGTCAAGACCGTAAAGCAAAAGCTCGTGAGCCGATTACAGCAAAACTAGTAGCCAATCTTTTAGAAACTGCAGGAGCTACTCGTGTAATTGTATTAGATTTACACGCACCACAAATCCAAGGCTTCTTTGACATTTTAATCGATCACTTGGTAGCAGTGCCGATCTTATCTGATTACTTCAAAACAAAAGGTTTTAATCCTGATGATGTAGTAATCGTATCGCCTGACCACGGCGGTGTAACGCGTGCCCGTAAAATGGCAGAGCGTTTGAAAGCTCCAATTGCTATTATTGATAAACGTCGTCCAAAGCCAAACGTAGCAGAAGTAATGAATATTGTTGGTAATGTTGAAGGCAAGGTGGCTATCTTAATAGATGATATCATCGATACAGCAGGCACGATTACAATCGGTGCCAACGCACTGCTTGAAGCAGGGGCAAAAGAAGTTTATGCTTGCTGTTCACACCCTGTATTATCAGGTCCTGCAATCGAGCGTATTGAAAACTCAGTGATTAAGGAATTAGTTGTAACGAACACGATCCAATTAACAGAAGATCGTAAATCTCCAAAAATTAAACAACTTTCAGTAGCTGGCTTGATGGCTGATGCTATTTCACGTGTATATGAAAATAAATCTGTAAGTACTCTGTTTGACTAATCAAATAAATGAAAAGCCGTTTCCTTTTTAGGAAACGGCTTTTTTAATAGGGATAGTTTAAGTTTCCTCATAAAGGGTAAAGAATAAAGTGAAAAATTTTTATGGAAAAGGGGAATGTGAGATATGAGTACAGTATTAGAAGCAACAAAACGCGAAACTGGCGCTCGTTCGATTTTAACCGAAGTACGTAATAATGGCAGCATACCAGCAAATGTATATGGCTATAAAACAGAAGCCACTCCTATTAGTGTAGAGGCTAAAAGCTTACTGAAGGAGCTTCAGACAAATGGCCAAAACGCCGTGTTTAAATTAAATATTGAAGGAAAGACAGTGAATGCTGTTATCAATGAAATCCAGCGCTGTGCCTTAAAAGGCCACGTAAAGCATATAGACTTCCAAGCAATCAACATGAGTGAGGAAATCGAAGTAGAAGTTCCTATCACAATCGTTGGTGAGTCAGCGGGTGTCAAGGAAGGTGGCGTATTAACGCAGCCAAACCGAGATATAAAGATAAAAGTAAAACCTTCGGATATCCCGGAAGCTATCGAAATCGATGTATCAAACCTAAATGTCGGCGATACACTGTCATTAGCTGATGTACGTGGAAAAATTAATTTTGAAGTATTAAATGATGATGATTATACATTAGCTACTATTACTCCTCCAACGAAAGTTGAGGCAGATGCAGATGCTGAGGCAGTAACAGCAGACGATGTAGAAGCGACAGGTGAAAAGCTAGACCCAGAACGACCTGGACGCGAAGATTAAAAGAGCGGAGTCCCTATTAACGGGACTCTTTTTTTCACAATTTTTATCGGACGTAGGCATAACCTCAGCTATTTAAGCCATAGTAGGATATAATAATATTTACATAATCAGGTAAGAATACAGGCCTACTTTTTTCTCGAAAGAACTTTTTTTATAGATATGCTAAAATAAGCTACGATTAAAATTTAAATGAGGTTTATAAAAATGAAATTAATTATAGGTTTAGGTAATCCGGGGAAACCATATGAACATACCCGTCATAATATAGGATTTGATATTATTGATGCTTTGGCGGATAAATGGGGAGCTCCGTTAAATCTGTCAAAATTCAATGGGATGTATGCGACCATACATCGCCCCGAAGGAAAAGTTATGCTGTTAAAGCCACTGACATACATGAACTTGTCAGGTGAATGTGTACGGCCTTTCATGGATTATTTTGATATTGCGATTGAGGATATTATTGTTATTTACGATGATTTAGATTTGGAAACAGGGAAGCTGCGCTTACGTCAAAAAGGAAGTGCGGGCGGACATAATGGCATTAAATCATTAATCCAGCATCTTGGCACGCAGGAGTTTAACCGAATTAGGGTAGGAGTCAGCCGCCCGCCCGCCGGTATCAAGGTCGCCGATTATGTGTTGTCCAAGTTTTCAAAAGATGATGAGCCAATCGTGCAGGAAGCAATCAAAAAATCATGTGATGCCATAGAAGCATCGCTGTCGAAAAAATTTTTAGATGTCATGAACATATTTAACGGCGCATAAAAAAATAGAAGAACGTCTATACTTTGAATACACATGTATTCAAAGGAGGACGCATATGCCAGTTCGTTATCGCTGCAGACACTGTGAAACAGAAATTGGAAGGTTGCCTTTCGATGCAGAGGAAACAATCCGTAAGTTACACCTGTTTGAAATTGGGGAAATTGATGATTATATTGAAAAAGATGCACGCGGCGAAACAATCGTTCATTCGATCTGTGAGCATTGCGAAGATTCGCTCCGCCAATTTCCCGATTACCATGCGCTGAAAAATTGGTTACAGTAATAAAAAAGGTAAATGAGAAAAATAGCAGGTCGCTTTGGCACATGTAAACCTAAAAAGGTCTAGTGTGCCAAGGCTTTTTCCGTTTTTATTTAGGGAAGATTCTCTTTTGCTGCAAATATGTCATGAGTATGAGCCTTTTATCTAATATTCTTTCATCCTTGTAAAAAACAAGAAAAATAGAATGAATATTGCCAATGGATAAGTGGATGCAAGTTCTTTCAAATGAGAGGGGTTTTTAAATGGAAGTTTTTCATCAGCTATTCTCGCAAGATAAACATATAAATACACTGCTAAAGCAGATCGATAAAAATGAGGCGGATCAGCAATTAATTACCGGTCTGACAGGAGGGGCAAGACCAGCATTTATCCAGTCCATATTTAAGGAAACGAACAGGCCGATCTATGTATTATCACCAAATCTACTGCAGGCCCAGAAGCTTGCCGATGATGTAGCCTCTTTAGTTGGAGACGAATCTGTCTTTTATTACCCAGCAGACGAATTCATCGCAGCTGATATGACTATTGCCTCCCATGAGCTGCGGGCTCAGCGGATTGCAACGATGGACCATCTGGCAAAAGGAACGCCGGGTATTTACATTGTCCCAGTAGCCGGCATGCGGAAATATATAACACCTCCTGTCCAATGGAAAGAAAGTTCTTTACAGACAGCTGTTGGTGAAGAGATAGAAATGGACAAGTGGCTGTCAAAACTTGTTGCAATGGGCTATGCACGCAGCGGTATGGTGACGGCTCCGGGAGAATTTGCAGCGCGTGGAGGGATTTTAGATATCTATCCTTTATATGCAGATGCGCCAATCCGTATTGAATTGTTTGATACGGAAGTGGATTCCATCCGCTCCTTTGATGCGGATACACAGCGGTCGATTGAGAAGATGGATACTACTCGTATTTTACCGGCGATGGAGATTTTACTATCGGGGGCAGATCGGCTGAAGCTCGCGGAACGCTTAGAAGGCGCTCTAGCAAACAGCCTTAAGAAAGTCAAAAATCCCGAGCTGCAGGAGCTGCTTGTTGAAAACATTCAATATGATATCACGATGCTAAAGGAAGGGAATCTTCCCGATCATGTAAATAAATATGGCTCTCTTCTATTTGAGCAAACTACTTTTTTAGGGGATTATTTTGCAAGAGATGGCATTGTGCTATTTGATGAGCTGGGGCGCATTCAGGAGGTAATGGATGCATGGGAACGTGAAGAAGAGGAGTGGTTTTTATCCTTGATTGAAGAGGGGAAAATGCTCCATGACGTAAAACCTTCCTTCTCCTTTAAAGAAATAACGGCAATGCTCCGCCAGCAAACAATTTCTTTGGCATTATTTGCCCGTACATTTGCCGGCATCCGCTTTTCCAAAACAACAAATATCTCCTGTAAGCCGATGCAGCAGTTCCATGGACAGATTGCTTTGCTGCAAAATGAAGTAGAGCGCTGGGAGCGTGAGAAGTTTACTGTTCTATTTGCTGCAAGTGGTGTAGAAAGACTGCAGCAAATGCAGCGGATGCTAGAGAGCTATCATATAGAAGGGCAAATCGGCATGCCGAATGGTCCAGGCATCTTTTTGATAGACGCTGCGCTGTCCGCTGGCTTTGAGCTGCCTATGCAGAAAATCGCTGTTGTCACAGATGACGAGCTGTTTAAGCAGCAGGCAAAGAAGAAGAAGCGGCCGCAAAAAATGACGAATGCAGAGCGCATTAAGTCTTATACGGAAATCAAGCCTGGTGATTATGTTGTCCATATTCATCATGGGATCGGGAAATATATCGGCATTGAAACATTAGAGGTGGGGGGCACACATAAAGATTATCTCCATATTCGTTATCGTGCGGATGATAAGCTCTATGTCCCTGTTGACCAAATTGATCTCATCCAAAAATATGTGGCTTCCGAAGATAAAGAACCAAAGCTTCATAAGCTGGGCGGTGCCGAATGGAAAAAGGCAAAGGCGAAAGTATCTTCGGCGGTCCATGATATTGCGGATGAACTAATTAAATTATATGCCAAGCGCGAGGCGGAAAAGGGTTATGCGTTTGCACCGGATTCCGATGAAGTACGGGCTTTTGAAGCAGAGTTCCCTTATGAGGAGACAGATGACCAGCTGCGTACAATCATGGAAGTAAAGCATGATATGGAACGCGAACGCCCGATGGACCGCCTTGTATGCGGAGATGTAGGCTATGGAAAGACAGAGGTCGCTATTCGAGCTGCTTTCAAAGCTATCCAGGATGGAAAACAGGTCGCCTTCTTAGTGCCGACGACGATTTTAGCCCAGCAGCATTATGAAACTATTCAAGCGCGTTTTGAAGAACATGCGATAAATGTAGGTTTACTAAGCCGCTTCCGGACTCGTAAACAGCAGCTTGAAACGATTAAAGGGCTGAAAGAAGGAACGGTCGATATGGTAATCGGAACACACCGTATTTTATCGAAAGATGTACAATATCAAGACCTGGGACTTCTCATTGTTGATGAAGAGCAGCGGTTTGGTGTAACACATAAGGAAAAAATTAAGCAGCTAAAGACGAATATTGATGTATTAACGTTAACTGCAACACCAATTCCTCGTACATTGCATATGTCTATGGTGGGTGTACGGGATCTTTCTGTTATTGAGACACCTCCTCAAAACCGATTCCCTGTCCAGACATATGTAATGGAGCATAGCGGGGCATTAGTACGTGAAGCAATTGAACGGGAGATGGCACGCGGAGGGCAGACATTCTACTTATATAACCGTGTAGAGGATATGACAAGTCGTGTAGAAGAGATACGTGCCCTCGTTCCGGAAGCACGAGTTGGTTATGCTCATGGACGCATGACGGAATCAGAGCTGGAGTCTGTGATCCTCACATTTTTAGAAGGCGAGTATGATGTATTAGTAACGACGACAATTATTGAGACCGGTGTTGATATTCCTAATGTAAATACATTAATTGTCCATGATGCCGATCGAATGGGATTATCACAGCTTTACCAACTGCGTGGACGTGTTGGACGTTCAAACCGTGTCGCGTATGCTTATTTTATGTACCAACGTGATAAAGTGCTGACGGAAGTAGCAGAGCACCGTCTGCAAGCCATCAAAGAGTTTACAGAGCTGGGATCAGGCTTTAAGATTGCCATGCGTGATTTATCGATCCGGGGAGCCGGGAATTTACTTGGAGCTCAGCAGCATGGTTTCATTGACTCAGTCGGATTTGATTTATATTCTCAAATGCTGGAGGAGGCTATTGAAGAACGCCGTACTGGTGTGAAAAGAGAAGAAAAACCGGAAGTTGAAATTCTCTTACAGACAGATGCCTATATTCCGGATGCCTACATTCCAGACGGTTATCAGAAAATCCAAATGTATAAAAGAATTAAAGCGATGGAACGTGAGGAAGATTACTTCGAAATCATTGATGAGCTGCAGGACCGATTTGGTGATTTGCCGGTAGAGACGGAGCGTTTAATGCGTATTGCACGGATAAAAGTATGGGCGCTTCAGGCTGGAATTACTGCCATTAAGGAAAAGCAGGGAGTCATTACAATTAATTTATCCGAAGAAGGCACAGCACTTGTAGATGGAGCAAAAGTTGTCACAGATTCCATGCAGTTTGAACGGGCAGTAGGATTTGGTATGGATGGGACAAAGCTGAATCTGACAATTGATATGAAAAAATGCGGCAAGTATCAGCCGCTTGATGTATTAGAAAAAATGGTGAAGATTGTGTCAGAGGCAAAAAAAGAAGAGGTAGCATAATAAAAAAGGCGGACTATGTATAAAAAATGATGTCCGCCTTTTACCTATGGAAAAAACTATATGGAAATGTTTTGCGCTGCACTATAATGCATTCCATTCGTATAATTTAATCGTTGCATCAATTCTTCGCGATCGGCATGTTCCTGGCGTTTTTCCATAAACATCTTTTCCTTTGTCGAAGAAGTTGTCAGCATATCGCGCTGTCCATTATATTTTTCGAGATATCTAGTGAAAATGCCGCTTTCTACCTCAGTACGTACTTGTGGACGGTTCTTTATATCAACTGGATTGTAATAGTAAGCTAAATGCTCGCCTGCATAAAATTGAGTTTGTCTATACGCATCGGAATTGCTCTCTACTCGGTTTACTCGCATAAATATCCCCCTCATTTTTTATTAGCTATATACCCATTTCAAAAACAAATAAACGGTTAAAATAACGATTATTCTGAATTTAGTCTTCTCGTATTACTAAATAAATCAATAAACTAGTTATAATTTACTACCCACATTAATGTTTTTGTTGCATAGTTTACAATTTGCTTAACCATACTAATTGGGAACAGAGCTAAATTTGTGGAAAGTGAGGTAGCATATGAAAGCAACAGGTATTGTACGTCGGATTGATGATTTAGGGCGTGTTGTTATACCGAAAGAAATTCGCCGGACGATGCGGATTCGTGAAGGCGACCCGCTTGAAATCTTTACTGATCGTGAAGGTGAAGTCATTTTAAAAAAGTATTCACCAATCAATGATCTTAGCGAATTTGCAACGGAGTATGTGGAATCATTATACGAAGCATTAGGGTTACCGATTTTCCTTAGTGACCGCGATGAAATGATTGCCATTGCCGGTGTTGCCAAAAAGACTTATAGTCATCGACGTCTCTCTTCTTTTGCAGAGGATTCGATGAAAGAACGCCGCCCAATATTACATCAACAGGAAACTGTTATCGAACTTGTTCCAGGTCAGTATGAAGAAGTGAAATCGTATTGTATTGTCCCTATTCTTGCAAATGGCGATATTATCGGCGCTATTTATGTCCTTTCAAAAGATGGATTAATTGGGGCAGTAGAACAAAAAAGTGCCGAAATCGGTGCCCTCTTTTTGGCGAAACAAATGGAAAGTTAGAAGCAGCCAACAGATGGGTAACAACCATCCTGGCTTTCCATATAAGAAGAACATCATGTCATCCTTATGCAGGACGATATGGGGCTTTCCAAAAACGTCCTGTTTGTTACAAAGAACGGGGCGTTTTTTGTGTGTCCCTCTTCGGTTTGGAACAAGAACTGTCTTCCTAATCATGGTATACTTGTACCATTGTATAGATGAGGAAGGATTTTATATGTCTTCACAATTTAGTATGAAAAGCTATATGAAGGGTGCCCTGCTATTAACGATTGCATCGCTGATTGTGAAAGTATTGAGTGCCGTCTACCGTGTTCCTTTTCAAAACATGGTAGGGGATCAGGGGTTCTATGTGTATCAGCAGGTCTATCCATTCATTTCTCTTTTTGTCGTATGGACATCCGGCGGCTTTGCAGTCGCCATTTCAAAACTATTGGCCGATACTGAAAATAAACAAATAAAACAAGGGATTACATCAACAGTATTTCAATATTTAACTGTGCTATCTGTACTCTTTTTTTCCCTTCTGTTTTTCGGAGCAGATATATTGTCCTCTTGGATGGGAGATCTAAGACTAGCTCCTCTTTTGAAAACCGGTGCATTTGTAACGCTTTTTATGCCGGCCTTAGCTGTAATGAAAGGTACTTTTCAATCCCGTGCCGTGATGGAACCTGTCGCCTATGCGCAGGTTTTTGAGCAGTCTATCCGGGTAGCCGTTATTTTGATTGGGACGATTATAATAATGACTGCCTTTTCCGGTACCGTTTATGCTGCGGGAAACATGGCAGTACTGGGAACCGTAATTGGAGAATTGGCGGGCGTCATCCTATTATTTGTATATATGAAGAAGTCCCGGCTTTTATTCGGAGAACGGGCGATTATTCCAAAGTGGCCGATTATTAAGGAAGTAACGCTTTTTAGTATTAGTGTAAGCATGAGTAGTTTATTGCTGCTCGCTTTTCAGCTTGTTGACTCCTTTACTATCTTTTCTATGCTGGCAGATGCAGGGATGCCGAGAATAGAAGCAATGGAGACAAAGGGCATTTATGACCGCGGTCAGCCGTTAGTGCAGCTCGGAATTGTGATTGCGTCCTCCTTTTCGCTGGCTATTGTGCCGCTTGTCGCCTACAAATCGAAAAAAAGCGCATTAGCGGAGGTCCCTTATATCCAACTGACGTACCGGGCGTCCCTCCTTTTCGGAGTAGCCGCATCTCTTGGACTTATCCTTGTTATGCCTTATGTCAATGTACTGCTGTTTAAAACGGGAGCGCTTACTATCGTCTTAATGCTGTATGTGCTTCAGATCATCCCGCTTTCCATTATTTTGACGTTCACGTCAGTGCTGCAAGGCTACGGAAAGCTGAAGATGCCTACCGCCTTTTTAGTAGGCGCCTTTTTAGTAAAACTAGGTGGAAATATTGTGCTTATCCCCCTTATTGGCATTATAGGAGCGGCTTTGGCAAGTAATATTGGTCTATTTATGTGTGCGGCTGCCTTGATGTATTATTTAAAGCAATATAAGAATATGAGATTGGCGAACGGATCGTTTTATCGAAAATTAGCCGTTGCCAGTATTGCAATGATATTGGTAATAGAAGTTGCTATAGCTGTATTGGAGCGGGTCGTTCATCTTGAGTCCGCTCGAATGACATCTATTACTTATAGCGTTATTCTAATTATTCTTGGTGCTTTTACCTTTATCACTATTGTGGCAAAACTCCGTCTACTTAGTGCAAGGGAATGGTTCATCATTCCGTTTGGGCGGAAGATGGCCATGTATCAATTATGGTTAAATCAAAAGAAGTAGGTGTCAATATGTATCAATTAACGGTTATTGGCCTTGGGGCAGCGGACTTCGATCAGCTGCAGATGGGTGTTTATAAACAATTAAAGCAGGCAAAACAGTTATATGTGCGTACAGAAGATCACCCTGTACTCTGCGATTTAAAGGAGGAAGGGGTGGCGTTTTCCAGCTTGGACTACATATATGAAAAGCACGATACATTTGCTCCCGTGTATGAAGAAATTGCTTCAGTGCTGATAGAAGCAGCAAAGCGTGAGCCGGTCATGTATGCAGTACCCGGGCATCCCCTTGTTGCAGAGCAGACAGTGCAGCATCTCATCGAAGCAGAGCGAAACGGGGAAGTGCTTTTAAAAATCGAGGGCGGACAAAGTTTCCTGGATCCTATTTTTGGAGCATTGAAGATCGACCCGATTGAAGGGTTCCAACTGCTTGATGGGACAAGCATGTCGGTGTATGACATCAATATGCGCCAGCATATTTTAATTGCTCAGGTTTATGATGCATTCAGCGCATCAGAAGTAAAACTGACATTAATGGAAAAGTACCGGGATGATTATCCGGTAACGATTGTGACTGCAGCAGGCTCTTCGAAGGAAAAGCTATTGACCGTGCCCCTTTATGAGCTGGATCATGTGGCAGAATTGAATAATTTAACAACGGTCTATGTACCACCTGTAGCGTCTGACGAAGAGGCATTACGTGACTGGACGACATTCCGCAAAATTATCGCCACTCTCCGTGGTCCAAATGGCTGTCCGTGGGATCAGAAGCAGACGCATGAATCGCTGAAGAAATATTTGCTGGAAGAAGCGCATGAATTTTTGGCTGCCGTTGATGCAGAAGATGACTATGCCATGATTGAAGAGCTGGGAGATGTTCTGCTACAAGTATTTCTCCATGCCCAAATCGGAGAGGACAATGGTTATTTCAATTTAGAAGAGGTACTCGCCTCTATTAGTGAAAAAATGATCCGGCGCCATCCGCATGTATTCGGTGATGTAGCTGTCGAAGATGCAGAACAGGTAGTGGCAAACTGGGAAGAAATTAAACGGGCGGAAAAAGGCGAACAGAAAGAGCCTCTTCTAGATGGGGAATACCGTGCAGACTCTTCTTTACAGACAGCTTATAACTATCAGAAAAAGGCTGCGAAAGTAGGTTTTGATTGGCCGAATGTGGAAGAAGCATGGGATAAACTTATGGAAGAAATGAAAGAATTCCAGGTAGAAATAGAAAAGGGCGATGCCCGACAGCGGATGGATGAATTTGGTGATGTGCTGTTTACATTAGTAAACGTGGCACGTTATTATAAGATCTCTCCCGAGGAGGCCATGCTCCATGCGAATGAAAAATTTGCACGCCGCTTCCGTTATATAGAGAACGAGGTAAAGAAGAACGGTAAAGAGTTTACGTCATTTACTTTAGAAGAGCTTGATGCCTTTTGGAATGAGGCAAAGCGACAGGAAAAGGGGAAATAATCATGCGTTTAGATAAGTTTTTAAAAGTATCAAGATTAATCAAGCGCCGTACATTGGCAAAAGAGGTGGCAGTACAGGGCCGTATTACGATCAATGGTAAAACAGCTAAAGCCAGCAGCACTGTGAAAGTCGGTGATGAGCTGGCTATCCGATTCGGTCAAAAGATTGTCACAGCGCGTGTAGAAGAGCTGCGGGAAAATGTACGTAAAGAAGAAGCGGCCGGTATGTTTACGATTGTGAAAGAAGAAAAGCTAGAAAAAATCGAGCCTGAATTCATAGATGATGAAGAATAATAAGAAATGAATATAGGCAAAAAAATAGAGCGTGATAGTAAAATTTACTGTCATGCTTTTTTTTATGTGTGCATACAGTGTAGAAAGTGGACAAGGAAGGGGAGCTAATATGCATACTGAAAGCACAAGATATACAATTCCATCAGGAGATCATTTAATAACGCTGCGTAATCGTAAGCGTATGGATATGACATCGGTAAAGGAGATTGAGCGGTTCGACCAAGAGGAATTTTTTATTAGAACATCCCAGGGGCATTTGCTCATTCGCGGGGAAGAGTTAAAAATCGTCCATTTAGATGTGGACAAGGGACTGCTTACATTAGAAGGAATGGTCAAGCTTGTTCAATATGATGAAGAAGACTCAGGCCTATCGAAGAGCCTATTGCATAAATTATTTGGATAATGTCAGTACAATTAGTTAGCACGTTCATCATGTTCTTGGCAGGCATTATGGTCGGAACAGTAATTGATTGTATCCGGCATATGACTTCCTCGTTACCGAAAAAATCAATTTTTAATAAGCTGTCACCTTTTATTGAAATAGGCTTTTGGGCCATTTTGGGTACGATTACTTTTTATTTTTTATTTTTAATTAAAGGCGGGGAATGGCGGGCAATAGACCCTATTGCCCAAATAGCAGGAATTATTGCGTATGATTTATTTTTTCAGCCTATAATGCGTTTCATTGGAAGAGTTTTTGTGAATATAGTAATTAGGCCTTTTCTGTTTGTCGGTCATCTTGTTTTCCTCATCATTCGAAAAGTTATTCACATAGTAGTTGGAATCGTGAAGTTTTTAGGAAGACCCTTTTCCAAAATTTATAAAACTTCTAAGAAACGGTTTAATTCCGCCAGGTAAATACGTATAATAGGAAATAATACTATTCGAAGAATATGGGGGTGAACGGCGTGGCGCAGCGTCAACAACAAGAACAAGTACATAGAGACTCTGTTAAAACGTTGGATAATGACTATGTCCGTTCAAACGCGGGACAGGTAAAGAAGCAACAAATTAAACAACGTCAAAAAGTGTTAAGCCGTCGGAGATTAGCAGTATTTTTTGTGTTTGCTGCTATTATATGTATCGCTTTAGTTAGTGCAAGAATGAATCAACATACACGTTTGGCAGAGAAGGAAGAAGAGAAACGCCAAGCACAGGAAGAACTTGCAGCGGCCAAAGAACAGCAGGAGATGCTGAAGCTGCAAATAACTAAACTGGAAGATGATGATTATATTGCCAAGTTAGCCCGTAAAGAATATTTCCTCTCAGAGGATGGGGAAATCATCTTTACTATTCCTAAAGGGAACAAAAAAGAAGAAGACGACGAGCAATAACAAAAAAGGCGAACACGCGCTATGCGACGTTTGCCTTTTCAAATGGGTTAAAATCATAGGAAAGATTAAGGACTTTCAGCCGATTTGTCGTTTTATAGCGAGAGAGTGTTGTTGACAGGTAAACCTGGTCAGCTATAATAGAAGAGAAACTGATAAAAGTTTCACGATATTTCAGGACTGATACAGTCGCTTAAATTTTAAGGAGGAGCATTTTTTTTATGTCAATTGAAGTAGGCAGCAAAGTACAAGGGAAAGTAACAGGAATCACTAATTTTGGAGCATTCGTTGAGCTGCCAGATGGCAAAACGGGTCTAGTGCACATCAGTGAAGTAGCAGACAACTATGTCAAAGACATCAACGAACATCTCAAAGTAGGGGATGAAGTTGAAGTAAAAGTGATGAATGTTGAAGCGGATGGGAAGATTGGTCTTTCGATTCGTAAAGCAAAGCCTCAAGCTGAGCGACCAGAGCGTCCGCAGCGTCCTCGTCGTGATAACAATCGTTCACACGAGCGAAACGATCGTCAGCCGAAAGAAAACTTCGAGCAAAAAATGGCACGTTTCTTAAAAGATAGCGATGAGCGTTTAGCTACATTAAAACGTGCCACAGAATCAAAACGTGGCGGCCGTGGAGCACGCAGAGGGTAATTTGCTGGCTGTTTTAATTGTAGAAAAAGTGTGATATATAGTAGCGAATCATGTTTATTGGCATGATTCGCTCTTTTTATTTCTTCCTGCACGCAGTTGACCTGGAAGAGAGGTCGTCCATTTTTCAGACGTTTCCTTTTTGTTGTGCGATAAATAGCTTTACTAAGCCGATAAACGTAATAATACCGATCACTAGCCCGATTACTAACAGAAGAATCTGTAGGAGAACGGGCGTCTCAGTTAAAAAGAAGCCTAGCGAAATAAACAGTGCACTGGCCGCACATAGGGCCGACAATACACGAAAATCTTTCATCATACTTTCCAACCTCCTTCTTCCATCATAAACGACTATGAGGGACAAAAAAAGCTGTGTCTTACTATTTATAGGTGACAAATTGTTCATACATTATTATAGTAAGAATAAGTACACATAGAAGGGACGATGGGTGAAAGATGGACTTTTAATCTTATTTTCATGAGCAGTCGAAAACGAATGTTTCAGTAAAATAGGATTAGTCTGCCCATTTCCAAAAAAAGTATTAAAAGCGGTGTTTTCTGCCGTTTTATTTGCTGACTAATCCTTCCAAAATAATTGGAGGGATTTTTTTCTCTCCATTTTTATCGGAGGAATAAAGATGAAGGAACTTTTAACGACAGAGCATTTGACTGTAGAAGCAGGGGAGCGGCTGCTTTTCAAAGAAGCTAAATTGACAGTGAAGGAAAGGGAAATCATTGGGGTCATCGGGCGTAATGGAGCGGGGAAGTCGTTGCTTCTTTCTGCTATTGCAGGGAAGATGAAAGAAATAGAAGGTCAGTTGAACTGGCGGAAACGTATAACAATCCAGCTTGTTCCCCAAGAAGTAGAGCATTATGAGGGGAACTATTTACCTTCGATGAGGCATTGGCGTATTCCGGAATTGCCATATGAGCTGCTAAGTGGTGGGCAGCAGCTAAAGTGGCGTCTAGCAGAAGGGTTTTCAAAGGGAGCGGAACTGCTTCTGCTGGATGAACCAACCAATCATTTAGATGAAACTGCCGTTTCTTTTTTAATAAAAGAAATTAAAAATTACAAAGGTGCGATGATTATCGTTTCACACGATCGGCATTTTTTAGATGAGGTCGCAACAAAAATTTGGTCAATCGAGGAACAGGGGATCATTGAGCAGGAAGGGAACTACTCTCATTATATTTATGTGCGGGATGAACGGAAAAAAGCCAGGCAGGCAGCCTATGATAAACAACAGAAAAAAATAGAGCAGATTGAAAAGCAGATCGGTGAATTGACTGCATGGTCCCAAAAAGCACATAAACAATCAACAAAGCAGGAAGGTTTTAAAGAGTATCATCGTGTAAAGGCAAAGAGAACCGATGCCCAAATCAAGTCGAAACGCAAGCTTTTGGAAAAACAGTTGCAAAAGGAAAAGGTAGAGGAAGTAAAGCAGGAGCACGACGTGTTCTTTGATTTTCAAGGAAAGGCGAAACAAGGAAGACGCCTATTTGAATTAAAAGATGTAACAGTAGCTTTTGATAATAACGTGTTGTTCAAACATTTCCATTTAACGATACAAAAAGGAGAACGCATTGCCATTAGCGGTGATAATGGAAGCGGTAAGACGACTCTTTTGAAGTTGCTGACAGGCGAGATAGGGCCTTCGGAAGGAACGGTGTGGCGCTCTCCAACAGCAAAGATCGGCTACTTATCGCAGCAGGTGTTCGATCTGCCCCTTCATGCTACACCCGCTCAACTGTTTGAAAGAGAAACATTTGAAGAACGTGGTAAGGTACAAACAATCATGTCACAGCTCGGATTTAGCCAGTTGCAATGGAAAGAACCAATAGGGAAGATGAGCATGGGGGAGCGCGTGAAATGTAAGCTCATGCAATATATTTTAAATGAGACAGAAGTACTGCTGCTGGATGAACCGACCAATCATCTAGATCTTCCATCACGTGAACAGTTGGAAAGAACATTACTTTCTTATCCCTGTACATTATTTGTTGTCTCTCATGATCGTTATTTTCGGCAAAAAATCACAAATACCGAAGTGAAATTAAGCGAGTCACAACATAAAAAGCCACCAAAAGAAAGGGATGATAAGGAAGATCTACGGATGAAGCTTGAAAATGAACGGCAGCACGTATTAGGAAAGTTGAGTATATTGACGAATAAAGATGAAGAATATGCAGAATTAGATGCGAAGTTCCTAGAACTGACAAAAAAAATCAATGCATTGAAGTAATAAAAAAGCGTAGAACGATCTAAAATCGTCCTACGCTTTTGATATGACCCGTACGGGATTCGAACCCGTGTTACCGCCGTGAAAGGGCGGTGTCTTAACCACTTGACCAACGGGCCGTTGGTGGCGGCAGAGGGGATCGAACCCCCGACCTTACGGGTATGAACCGTACGCTCTAGCCAGCTGAGCTACGCCGCCAAAATTAACAACAAAGACTATATTACTAGCGATGCCTGAAAGTGTCAAGCAGTTTTTTAATAGAAATCTTATGTATTTATTTATCATAATGTCAGCGTTTCCGTCGAACAATTTTCAGAAGGAGCCGATACAAACAGACAAAATTCCGTTCTCTCATTTCTTATAATAGACCCCATATAAAGGGGGAGGAAAATTGGTGACAACTCAAGCTTTACGACAATTATCGAACTTAGATGGAGAGCGGGCAGCAGGAAGTGAAAAGAGACTAGCCTTTTTACTGCAGCTTACTTTTTTAGGGATCGGTTTCTTTTTAGCGAAGTCCGTCTTTTTTGGAGCGGCAGTCCCGTTTTTTGTCCCATTTTGGGCGATTGTAAATTTACGGTACCAGCATGTGAAATGGCCGGCATTAATCGGGGGCATGATCGGTACCTTAACGCTGGGATTTGGGCAGTTTGTTATTGTCTGCCTGCAAATCTGCGCGTATCAGTTATTAAAAAGAATGAGGAGACTACCGCTTCCGGTTCTCGTGATGTTAGCGACTCTGCTTGTCCAGACCGGCTGGCAGTGCATCGTTTATATGGGCTGGCCGCCGCCGATTATACAATTTTACGTTGCCTGTGAAGTAGTCCTTGCCACAGTGATGACGATTTTTTTACATTTCACTCTGCTGCCCCCATATCGTTTTTGGTCAGCGGAATGGTCGTATGAGCGGGCAGGAGCAGCGTTCTTTATCCTGGCAGCCATCCTGACAGGTATGTCTTCCTTTACATTTTCGATATTTAATCTAGCTATTATTTGTCTTCATCTTTTTATTTATATCGCAGCATTTGTCGGCGGCGTTACATTATCTACGATTATTGCAACGATATTAGGGGCTATCGTTGGCATGGCGGAGCTTTCGTTTACAGGCATGCTTGCACTCTATGCATTGACCGGTGTCTTTGCGGGCAGCAGTATGAGGATGGGAAGGATAGGCATTGCGCTTAGCGGTATTGCACCAAGCGTTTTTTTCTTTTTCTATGATGCAACATTACCACTGGATATTGTTTATTTCTCTTCCATTGCGACCGCAACACTTTTATTCCTGCTGATAAGCGGCTCTGCGCTAGAGAAAATGCGGATACTTTTTTATCCAAAGCGGGAAGAAGTCTTATTAAGAAGGCAAGAATGGCTGACGAATAATATGGCTCAAACAATTGAACAGTTCCAGCAATTTGTTTTCTTCATGAAGGATCTTGTATTTGATCGTTTTACTGAGCAGTCTGCAGCGCCCAAGAATCTCCAGCCGTGCAATATATGCCAGGAATGCTTCCGGTACGACCATTGCTGGGGAGAAGAACAAAATATTGTGGAGCCTATTTCGCAATATTACCGGGCAAGGGCCTCTAGAAAAACAGTTGCCACTGTGCAGGCGGAGGAACTGCTAAAAGCAAAATGTATCAAGTCATCAAAATTGCTGCAAGAACTTGAGAGAATATTATACAATGAGCAAATGAATAACCAGCTTTTCCATGGGAAGAAAATGATTGCTCTCCAGCTGCAGGATGTAAGTCATCATTTAAACGGACTGCTGCAGCAAATGCAGGGGGAATCTGTGACATTTCAATCGATGGAAAATGAATTGCTGGATCAATTTCAAAGTGCTCAGCTGAACTGTTTTCAAGTGGATATCCTATCAAATGAAGTAGGCCGCCGCCGTATCGTCTGCTCTGTTACAGCAGAGAAGGCAGAACATGTAACAGAGCTTAGTGAACGGGTATTGCTCCCGGTTTTATATGAACGTTTTTCAGAGCCGTTCTATGTAGACCGGATTGATTATAGAGAGGTGCCGTTCCCTTACGTGGAGGTACGTGTAAAGTCATCGGTTCGGTTCACGATGGAGCAGGGAATCTATAGCCAGGCCAAATACCAAACATCTGGGGACGCCCATGCATTGTTCCCGATTCATGAAGGGTTGACGGCTGTTATGCTGTCTGATGGGATGGGACAGGACCGCCGTGCACGTAAGGAAAGCGATACACTTATCCGTATGCTGCGTGAATGCCTGACGTATAATATGGATCCGGAGACAGCTATGCATACGATCCATTATGTCATGTCTTTAAAGCGTGACAGCGATCTATATGCCACAATTGACTTTGCCCTTGTTGATTTGCAGCACGGCTCGCTTTGGTCCTGGAAGGCCGGGGGAATCGCTACCTATATTCTTCGCGGAAAGGATGTATTGAAAATAGAAGGCAATGCTGCACCGGTAGGAATGATGCCAACCTTCTCTATTGAAACGGAATCGCTTCGGCTGAAGGCAGATGATATAATTATTATGGCATCAGACGGTTTGTTTGAAGGAACTAGTAATTGGCATAAGCAGGAAACTACTTTTTTAAAGCTGCTGAAACAGACAAATAAGCCGCATCTTTCGGCTGACGTATTATTGTACGATGTAATGGCGCAATACAAGCGTATATTTGACATAGATGATGATTGTACGGTTATTGCCTGCAAAATAAAGCATATTAATCCAGAGTGGTCGGTATTAAACTTAGTGTAAGAAGGTGAAGAGATGAAAGGATTTGAGGAAAAGGTACTGGCGTTTATCAAGAGTGAACAGTTGGTAAACAGTGGAGACCGGCTTCTCATTGCTTGTTCGGGGGGCGTCGACTCAATGGCGCTTCTCCATTTTTTTGATCAATATAAACAGTTATTACATATTGAACTGTACGTGGTGCATGTGGATCATATGCTGCGCAAAGATCAATCAGCGGGAGACCGGAAATTCGTGGAGGATTTTTGTGCAAGTCGTAATATCCGTTGCTTCAGTACAGCAATTCCTATCCCGAGTATTTTAAAAGAACATGGCGGGAACTCTCAGGCAGTCTGCAGGCAGGAACGTTACGGTTATTTTGCTGATGTTATGAGGGAACATAATATAAAGACGCTGGTAACAGCACACCATGCGGACGATCAATTGGAATCCATGCTGATGGCACTTGCTAAGTCAGGGAGTGTAAAAGGAATGCTCGGTATCAAGGTGAACCGTCGTTTTGATATCGGTCGTGTAATCCGTCCATTTTTGATGGTTACAAAGGAAGAGATAAGGGAATATTTAAAAAAAGACGGTCTCGATTATCGGGAAGATCCGAGCAATGCAAAGGATGACTATACACGCAATAGGTTCCGACATCATATCGTCCCTCTTTTAAAGACAGAAAATAAAGCCGTTGCACAACATGCTGTACAACTAGCACTGCAGCTGGCACAAGATGATGAATACCTACAGGAGGTTGCGCAACATGCTTTTGACCGTTTAGTCACAAAAAAAGGCGGAAATTGCTATGAAGTTGAAATTCATCCGTTTATAAGCGAGCCACTTGCTTTACAAAGAAGGCTCATTTTAATACTATTAAACTATATTTATAACGATACAAGCACGTTTCAACGTCATGCATTATGTACATCCATTTTAAATTTATTCCAGACGCAAAGCGGGAATGCCATGTTGAATTTGCCACATTCATTTTTGGCAAGCAGGCAGTATGGCAAAGTCCTGTTCCATCAGGCACAGGAAAAGGAACCATTTGTTCCCTGGGAGCTTACTGTGAATAAGTGGAATGAGATTATGGATCTTCGTGTGTACATAGGAGAACCCTCTCAAATGACCGCGCTACAAAGTGACGAAGCGCAAGCATTCTATTGCAGCGCCGATAAGGTATCCTTTCCATTACGAGTAAGAACTCGCGAAGAGGGAGACCGAATACAGCTACCTGGCATGTCCATGCCAAAGCGTTTATCCCGCCTCTTTATAGATGAAAAGGTTCCTCTTGCTAAGCGAGATGAGTGGCCGCTACTCGTTGATGTTCACAATGACATATTAGCAGTACTAGGATTACGTGTAAGTAGTAAGTTTTCCAGAACAAGACGGGCTGATGATGACTGGGTGTTCATTATCGACTCGAAGTAAGGCTGGAATGCTTGAACAATCTCGAGGAGGAATCAATGATGATTCAGAATGATATTGAAAAGATTATGATTACGGAAGAGCAGCTCCAGGAACGTATTAAAGAACTGGGAGCGGAGCTGACAGAGCTTTATAAAAATGATTTTCCATTGGCTGTCGGTGTATTGAAGGGTGCAATGCCATTTATGACAGACTTGATGAAGCGTTTTGATTCCTATGTGGAAATTGACTTTATGGATGTTTCGAGCTATGGGAATGCAACGGTATCTTCAGGGGAAGTAAAAATTCTCAAGGACTTGAATACAAGTGTGGAGGGCCGAGATGTCATCATTATCGAGGATATCATCGATAGCGGCTTGACATTGAGCTACTTGGTGGATTTATTCAAGTATCGTAAAGCGAAAACGATTCGCATCGTCACGCTTTTAGATAAGCCATCAGGACGAAAGGTTGATCTGAAGGCTGATATTGTTGGGTTTGAAGTACCAGATGGTTTTGTAGTTGGCTATGGTTTAGATTACGCAGAAAAATATCGTAATTTACCTTACATCGGGATTCTAAAACGAGAAGTTTACTCCTTTTAAATAAAATACATGTAACGATTTCGACAAAAATCGCGCAAAACGTATTTTATCTAGGGCTTTTCGTTGTATGTAGAAATCATCGTATGTTAAGATTTTACTTATAGTTTTTCTGTAATGTTGTGAGGAGGCTGGGGATGAATCGAATATTTCGATACACCATATTTTATTTGTTAATCTTTCTCGTAATTATCGGGATTTTTGGCACATTCAACGGGGGGAATACTCCAACCGATGATCTTACGTACCATGAGTTTTTACAGGCCTTGGACGAGGATACGATCGAGTCGGCAACTATTCAGCCGGAAAGCGGCGTATACGTTGTAGAAGGCAAAATGAAAGGTGCAGAAGAGGGAGAGAAGTTTACTGTTAACCTTCCTCAAAATAACCAAGCACTGATGGAGCGCCTGACGGATCTTAAGCAGTCATATCCAGATGTGAAATGGGAAAAAGCACCTGAGACGAGCGGATGGGTTCAGTTCTTTACTGGCATCATTCCATTCATTATCATCATTATTTTATTCTTCTTCCTCTTGAGTCAATCTCAAGGCGGCGGTAATAAGGTGATGAACTTTGGTAAATCGAAAGCAAAGCTTTACGACGACCAAAAGAAAAAAGTACGCTTTACAGATGTAGCAGGCGCTGATGAAGAAAAAGCAGAGCTTGTAGAAGTTGTAGAATTCTTAAAAGACCATCGTAAATTTACTGAAATTGGAGCTCGCATTCCAAAAGGTATTTTACTAGTAGGTCCTCCTGGTACGGGTAAAACATTACTTGCTCGTGCAGTAGCAGGGGAAGCCGGCGTACCGTTCTTCTCGATTTCAGGTTCTGACTTCGTAGAAATGTTCGTTGGTGTCGGTGCATCACGTGTTCGTGACTTATTTGAAAATGCGAAGAAAAATGCACCATGTATCATCTTCATTGATGAAATTGATGCTGTTGGTCGTCAGCGCGGCGCTGGTCTAGGCGGTGGCCATGATGAGCGTGAGCAGACATTGAACCAATTGCTTGTTGAAATGGATGGCTTTGGCGAAAACGAGGGTATTATTATCATCGCTGCAACTAACCGTCCAGATATTCTAGATAAAGCATTATTACGTCCAGGCCGTTTTGATCGTCAAATTACAGTGGGACATCCAGATGTAAAAGGACGCGAACAAATTCTAAAGGTGCATGCGCGTAACAAGCCACTTTCAGATACAGTGGATTTAGCAGCTGTGGCACAACGTACACCGGGGTTCTCGGGTGCGGATTTAGAAAACTTGTTAAATGAAGCAGCACTTGTAGCAGCTCGTAAAAACAAGAAAACCATTGCAATGATTGATATTGATGAAGCTTCTGACCGCGTTATTGCGGGTCCAGCGAAAACGAGCCGTGTTTACTCTCCTAAGGAGAAAAAGCTTGTTTCGTTCCATGAAGCAGGTCATGTAGTTGTCGGGTTAATGCTAGATGAAGCGGACACAGTGCATAAAGTAACAATCGTACCACGTGGTCAAGCAGGTGGTTACGCAATTATGCTTCCGAAGGAAGAACGTTTCTTCACAACGAAGCAAGAGCTATTAGACCGCATTGCGGGACTTCTAGGTGGCCGTGTAGCAGAAGAAATCGTACTTGGTGAAGTTTCAACCGGTGCACATAATGACTTCCAAAAAGTAACAAGCATTGCACGTGCAATGGTTACAGAGTATGGTATGAGTGATAAAATCGGGGCAACTCAGTTTAGCTCAAGCTCTGGTGGAAACCCGTTCTTAGGACGTGATTTCACTACAGATCAAAACTACTCTGATCAAATTGCGTATGAAATCGATCAAGAAGTACAACGTATCGTAGGTGAGCAATACGAACGTACACGTCAGATTTTAACGGAGCGACGTGATTTACTGGATTTAATTGCGAACACTTTAATGGAGAAAGAAACATTAAATTCACAAGAAATCGAGTATTTACGTGACCATGGTGAGTTACCAGCCCAACCGTTAGAGATGATGGGAGAAAAACAAGCAAAAGAAAATACAACAGAACCGACAATTGAGGTAGCAGGTACACCAACGATCAATAATGATATGCTTGGTAAAGAGCCGGAGCCATCAGTTGCAGATTTACCAAAACCGGAATCAGAGCTGAAAAAACAGCAAGGTATCGATGAGGATCCAAATCGAGGTTAATTTAAAAGGACAAAGCATTCGCTTTGTCCTTTACTTTTTTATGTTTATGCACTGATAGGGTAGGTAGCCAGTTTAAATATGGCACAAGTACGGAGGGGATTAAAGAAAATAATAGATACAGTGTCAGAAATCCTCTTGGTCAAATACAGCATGCACACCTTTTACCGTAATAATTTGTCCTGTAATCGGGTTGGTTTGACCCCCTGCAGGAAGGCTGTGGTATAGGCAACATCTAGCGCTCTTCCAAGACGTTAGAAAGGGTATGACTTTACAACCTGCTTTTCTATGTCGGGTATAAAGGGCAAATTATCCTGGTCGATTAAACTGATTGACAAGACATTTCATGGAATTGGGTAACGACCTACCTCCTAGGTAATAGATTTAATAAAGCTGATGATCCCGTCCCGAACAATAAGTTTGTGGCCGCCTGTACGACCAGAAACCGCTAATAAGTGTAATAACTTAATCTGCTTTTGCTCTTTTATTGCCGGTAAAAATACATAAGCTAATGCAAGTAAACCGTTTAAACAAACATCAATCTCTTTTTGCCACCCTAACAGAGAATAGTTGGAAGGTTATGGAGGTTGTGTATAAGGCATTGGTGCTGGGAAATGTAACTGTGCCTAATGATAATTCCATTACGGATTTTAGCTGCTGGACATCTTCAACTGAACTGAGGTCCGCTCAAAAGAGGAGAGAAGCCTTCGAATATACCGAACCTGCCTCTAACCAAACCATGTAAATATAGATGAAAGTGCATGTCTTGGCACAATTTGTTTAATGTTGTTTGCTCACTTAAAAGATTTGAATAGGTTGTAGAGTAAGCTCTAATTTCATGTAATATCTCCCTTTGTAAAGTATTGTGTAATAGCAATGCTCACTTAAGGCTACTGTTGATATTTCTAGATTTATTAAAAGAATAATTTTTATAAAAAAATTAAAATTCCATACTGCAATTTGTTCTTATTAGAAAAGGACATATATTTTGGTTAAGAGCCAAAATTAAATTTTTAAAGCTTTTTATGAGGAAAAGAAGAAGGTGTTGCAATTACGTCTTAACGATAAAAAATCTGAAGCTGTTCTTGACCGTTCTTTCTATGTTATTATTTTTAACAAATGGACAGGTGGTGAGTATATGATTTTGGCATTAGATGTAGGGAATTCAACGATTATATTAGGCGTATATCATAATGATTGTTTAGTTCATCATTGGCGTATGAGTACGGAGAAAAAAGCGACCGAAGATGAATATGCTATGAAACTACAATCGTTTTTTACACATGCAGGTATCTCATTTGACCGAATTTCGGGCATTATCATATCCTCCGTAGTACCTCCAATTATGTTTGTGCTAGAGGAAATGTGCAAAAAGTATTTTCATGTGAAGCCTTTAGTTGTAGGTCCGGGCGTTAAAACCAGCCTTAATATAAAATATGAGAATCCGAGAGAAGTTGGCGCGGATCGTATTGTGAATGCCATTGCAGCTCTACAATTGTACGGGGGGAGACCATTAATTGTAGTAGATTTTGGTACTGCCAATACGTATTGCTATATTAATGAAAAGGGCGATTATATAGGCGGAGCTATTGCGCCGGGAATTTCGATTTCCAGCGAGGCTTTATATAATAAAGCTGCAAAGCTACCCCGAATTGAAATTGCCAAGACAGCTCAGGTAGTGGGGAAAAATACAGTAGCAGCGATGCAAGCTGGCATCTTTTATGGCTTTATTGGACAAGTAGAGGGTATTGTCGGCCGTATGAAGGCACAAAGTGAAGAAGAACCATTAGTTGTTGCAACGGGTGGTATTGCGAGTTTAATTGCAAATGAAACAAAGATGATCGATATCGTTGAGCCTTTGCTGACATTAAAAGGCTTGTATATCATTTATAAAAGAAATCAATAAGAAATGAGGAATGACAATGACAGGTGACTACTTGGTAAGAGCACTCGGCTATAACGGACAAGTACGGGCATTTGCAGCACGTACGACAGAAGCAGTAAGCGAAGCCCAGCAGCGTCATCATACATGGCCTCTTGTTTCTGCTGCATTAGGCCGTGCTATGACAGCCAGCGTAATGATGGGAGCTATGCTGAAGGGTGAAGATAAGCTGACAGTGAAAATTGAAGGCGATGGTCCAATTGGTCCCCTTATCATTGATGCCAATGCAAAAGGGGACGTCCGTGGGTTTGTAACAAACGGGCAAGTCCATTTTGATCTAAATGAGCTTGGCAAGCTGGACGTACGTGCCGGGGTAGGAACAACGGGTTTCCTAACGGTAGTAAAAGACCTTGGCATGCGGGATATGTTCTCTGGACAGACACCGATTGTATCCGGTGAAATTGCGGAGGATTTTACATATTATTTTGCTACGTCAGAGCAGGTGCCTTCTTCCGTAGGGCTAGGCGTTCTTGTGAACCCAGATAATACAATACTTGCAGCAGGCGGTTTTATTATCCAATTAATGCCGGGGTGTGAGGAAGAGACAATTGATGCGATTGAACGGCAGTTAAGCATCATTGAACCAGTCTCTAAAATGATTGAAAAAGGAATGTCTCCGGAAGAAATTTTAGAGGCTGCTCTTGGTACAGAAAGTAATATGCAATTGTTAGGTACGCAGCCGGTAACGTTCCATTGTCCATGTTCAAAAGAGCGGTTCAGTGCAGCAATTCTTGGATTGGGTGCCGGGGAAATACAAGAAATGATTGATGAAGTAGGGCAGATTGAAACACAATGCCATTTCTGCTTGGAGACATACAATTTTTCAAAAGCCGAATTGCAGGAGTTAATCGATGAAATCAACACACAAAACTAGCGGTGCTAGACAAACACCTCCCACACCGAATTCTGTACCGCTGACACAACGACGTTTAAAAACAAAGCCGGCTCTTGCTGTAATGGGCATTTTATTGCTAGGTAACTTAGTATGGTTTATGTTATGGGTGTGGCCATCTAATAAAGATCAAAGCGAAGGAGAAGTCGTTGCTTCGATTGATGGCGATAAAATTACACGCCAGGAATGGTTGAGTGAAATGGAAAGCCGCTATGGCAAAGAGACGCTTCAGGACTTGGTGAACGAAGCAGTGATGGAAAAAGCGGCTAAGAAATATAATATTAAAGTGACCGATGAAGAAATTAATTTGGAAATCGCTCTTTTGCGATCGACACAAGATGCAACTGATACAGCAAATTTAAAGGATACCCAGCTTCGGCAAAAAATACGCGCCCAGCTTATTTTAGAAAAAGTGCTGGCAAAGGATATTTTGATAGAAGAAGGACAAGCAGCTACATATTATGAGGAGAACCAATCCTTATACAATATTCCTACCTCATATCGGACAAGTATGATTGTCGTCTCTTCAAAAGGGGAAGCAGAAAGTGTGAAGGAAGAGCTGAAAAGCGGCTCGGAGTTTTCTGTGCTGGCTCGTGAGCGTTCCTTGGATACTGCCTCTGCTAGCCTTGGCGGGGATATCGGCTACATTACAGAAGACCAGGAATCGGTTGATTCAGCTATTTTAAAAGCAGTGAGTGATTTAAAACCTGAGGAAATTAGCAGGCCGGTCAAACTAAGTGATGGCAGATATGCAATCCTAAAGATGAAAGATGTATTGCAGGGCCAATCGTTCTCTTATGAAGAGGTAAAAGACCATATCTCAAGGGAACTTGCTATGGAGCAGCTATCCCCTACGATTGCTCCGGAAGTATTTTGGTCGGAATTTGGGGCAGAATGGTTTTACGGGCAAGGAGAATAGAGCAGAAAGAAGGTGAAGGGAGTTCTTCACTTCTTTCTTTTGTATTTGAATTTTCCGAAAAAATATCTAGGAAATGTAAGGTGTTTCATTGACAAAGGTAATAGGAAATTGGTAAGATGAAATTAATAAAAACCTATTTACTTGGTAGGAATTAAAGAGAGGATGAGTTTCATGAGCAAATTAGCAAATTCCGTTGCGGATTTAGTTGGTCGTACACCAATTGTAAAACTAAACCATGCAACAGGGGAAAACGAAGGTACTGTATATGTAAAATTAGAGTACTTTAACCCTGGTTCATCAGTAAAAGACCGCCTTGCATTAGCGATGATCGAAGCAGCTGAGAAAGACGGTACATTACAACCGGGCGGTACAATTATTGAGCCGACATCAGGTAATACAGGAATCGGTCTTGCCATGATCGCTGCTGCAAAAGGATACAAAGCAATTCTTGTTATGCCGGAAACAATGTCTTTAGAGCGCCGCAACTTATTACGTGCTTATGGTGCTCAGCTAGTATTAACTCCTGGCCCGGAAGGTATGAAGGGCGCTATTGCAAAAGCAGAGGAACTAGCCGCTTCAGAAGGCTACTTCTTGCCACAGCAATTCAAAAACCCAGCAAATGCAGAAATTCACCGTTTAACAACTGGTCCAGAGATAGTAGAAGCATTTGAATCAGAAGGATTACAGCTTGATGCATTTGTAGCGGGTATCGGGACGGGCGGTACAATTACAGGTGCAGGTGTCGTGTTAAAAGAGAAATACCCTAATATTGAAATTATTGCTGTAGAACCAAAAGACTCTCCAGTTCTTTCAGGCGGTAATCCTGGTCCGCACAAAATTCAAGGAATCGGGGCAGGTTTCGTGCCGGAAGTATTAGATACAGAGATCTATGATTCTGTATTCCCTGTTGAGAATGAAGTAGCATTTGAAAATGCTCGCAAAGTAGCGCGCGAAGAGGGAATTCTAGCTGGTATTTCTTCAGGTGCAGCGATTTATGCGGCAATCGAAGCAGCGAAACGTTTAGGTGCAGGCAAAAATGTATTAGCTATCGTACCATCAAATGGTGAGCGTTACTTATCTACACCTCTATACCAATTCGAGGATTAATAAGAAGAGGAACTTTGACTGGGCGCAGCGAGAAATCGTTGCGCTTTTTTGTTGACTCTTATTAGCTTTCTTCTCCAATTTCGAGTTTAATAGTAAGTAATTGCGAAAAAATTGGAGGTTCTTATGACGGCACTAAAAGTAGAAACATTTTCATTTTCAATGACAAAGGATGCTTTTTTTTATAGCTTCAAACAACAAATCCAAAATGAAAGAGAATATGCCTTTTTGGAGAGTGGAAGAGGCGGTCATTATTCAATTGCTGCACTTCAGCCGTTTGCGACAGCTACTTCACAAGAAGAAGGTCTACATATCCGATGGCATGACGGGGAGACAGAAGTAAGAAGAGGAGAGGCACTTGCACAGCTCGAAGCGCTTGTTGACGAGTACAAAGTAGGGCGGGACATGCAGCTCCCTGTATTTCAGGGCGGGGCAATTGGCTTTATCTCCTATGATTATGTAAGGAAGATTGAAATATTGCCGGAATTAGCAGAAGATGATCTGCACATTCCAGATCTATTCTTCTATTTATTTGATGCATGGGCAGTACATGATGTAAAGAATGATATTGTAACATTAATGAAATTACCGTCCAGCCTTAAAAATTTGGAAGCATGGGCAGCACATTGGCAAAAGTGTGCGGAAACAGGACAACAGGAGCGCCTATTTGGACAGGAACAAGCCGTAGAGGTAAAGCCCGATGAAAGCGAGCTGACCGTATCATTTTCCGGATTTTCCTTTGAGGAGGCAGTGCGAAAGATCCAGCAATATATCGGGCAGGGAGATGTCTTTCAGGTTAATCTTTCGGTCCGCCAGGCAAAGCAGCTTCATACGACACCAATAACGATGTATGAGGCAGTCCGCTCGTTTAACCCCTCGCCTTATATGGCATTAATTGCCCATGAGGAGTTTGCCGTTGTAAGCGGATCTCCTGAGCTGCTGATCAAGCGGGACGGTAAAGAACTTTCAACTCGGCCAATTGCGGGTACACGTCCGCGTGGCAAATCAGATAAAGAGGATATAGTACTGGCAAATGAACTGATCCACCATGAAAAAGAACGGGCAGAGCATGTTATGCTGGTGGATTTGGAGCGGAATGACCTTGGGAAAGTATCAGCCTATGGGACGGTCGAGGTAAATGAATTTATGGTTATTGAACGCTATTCCCATGTGATGCATATCGTATCAAATGTTCGTGGGCAATTGGCAGAAGGAAAAACGAATACAGATGTCATTCGTGCCATGTTCCCGGGTGGAACCATTACAGGTGCACCTAAAATCCGTACGATGGAAATTATCGAGGAGCTTGAGCCTGTCCGCAGGGGTCTTTATACAGGTTCCATCGGCTGGATCGGCTACACAGGAGACATGGAGCTCAATATTGTAATACGGACGGCCTTTATTAAAGACGGCCTCGCTTATATCCAGGCGGGAGCAGGGATTGTCATTGATTCCATCCCCGCAAATGAATTTATCGAGTCACTTAACAAGGCAAAAGCGATGTGGCAGGCCAAAGCGATGGCGGAGGGAGTAAAACAATGATTTTAATGATCGACAACTATGATTCCTTTACTTATAATCTTGTGCAGTATTTAGGAGAATTAGGGGAAGAATTGCTTGTGAAGCGTAATGATGAAGTAACACTAGAAGAGATTGAGGGGCTGGCACCAAAAATGCTCGTCATTTCGCCTGGTCCGTGTACACCGAATGAGGCAGGGGAAAGCTTACGCATTATTGAATATTTTGCCGGGAAGGTTCCGATTCTTGGCGTCTGTCTAGGGCATCAGGCAATTGCCCAGGTGTTTGGCGGCAAGGTAATACGGGCTGAACGGTTAATGCATGGCAAAACGTCCCCTGTGCAGCATGCAGGTATTGGTCTTCATGCGAAGAATAGTAATCCTTTTACAGCAACACGCTATCATTCACTTATTGTAGAACGTGATTCACTTCCTGACTGCCTGGAAATTACAGCATGGACAGAGGAGGGGGAAATTATGGGTCTCCGCCATAAAGAATATGCGATTGAGGGTGTGCAGTATCACCCGGAGTCCATCATGACAGAGGACGGAAAACAGCTGCTGAATGAGTTCATTACGTTATACTGCAAGGAGTGAAAACAATGCTTTGTTGGATGAACGGAGAATATATAGATTCTACTGAAATACTTATTTCGCCATTTGATCACGGCTTTTTATACGGAGTCGGCTTTTTTGAAACCTTTCGTACATATGAAGGTAAAGTACCATTTTTACAGGAGCATTTGGAGCGTTTAGAAACAGCACTACATCATTTCCATATTCATATGCCCTATACGATAAAAGAGTTTCGTACAGTTATCGAACGGCTGAATGAAGCCGTGGGAGGGGAAGGTTATTTTCGTCTGAATGTATCAGCCGGGCCCCATGAGATCGGCTTGCAGCCAACGAGTTATACAGAGCCTACCGTCATTCTCTTTCGTAAACCTTTACTTGAGCGTCCGCGCGGAAAAAATAAGGAAGCTATTTGGTTAAAAACCCCCCGTAACACAGCAGAAAGTGCAAACCGCTTTAAAAGCCATCACTACGGCAATAATGTTCTTGCCCGTTTTGAGGTGCCTAATTTGGCTGATTATGAAGGGTTTTTCCTGACAAAAGACGGCTTTGTGGCAGAAGGTATCACGTCAAATATCTTCTGGGTGAAAAATGATATACTTTATACACCGTCTTTATCGACTGGTATTTTAGGAGGTATTACAAGGGGTGCTGTAATGGATATTGCTGCTAGCCTAGGCATCATTGTAAAAGAGGGGAATTATAAATCGGCGGCACTTGAACAGGCGGAGGAGTGCTTTGTGACAAATGCGGTACAGGAACTTGTACCGATTGACCGAATAGGTGGAGTGATTTTTGAGGGGCATACAGGCCCGGTTTACAACCGGCTGCATGATGCCTATCTTGCACAAATTTTCAATGGATAAAGGGAGAATAAAGATGCTACAACACTATCCGAAACCACTTATATTGAATGGTATAACATTAGACTATACAAAAGAGACTTTTATTATGGGAATCCTAAATATAACACCGGATTCCTTTTCGGACGGCGGCAAATATAATACAGTAGAAGCTGCAGTAAAACAGGCAAAGAAAATGGTAGCGGACGGAGCGAAAATCATCGATGTTGGCGGCGAATCTACACGACCGGGCTATGAACGTATTTCCGATGAAGAGGAAATCAACAGAGTAGTACCAGTCATTAAGGCATTACTACGTGAAGTGCCTGCCATTATTTCTATTGATACGTACAAACCGGCTGTAGCCCGTGCAGCAGTCGAGGCCGGCGCTCACATGATAAATGATATTTGGGGTGCTAAGGCAGATCCTGCCATGGCGGCCGTAGCAGCGGCGTATAATGTACCCATTATTTTGATGCATAACCGTCAAAATGAATTGTACAGTCATTACTGGGCAGATTTTATAAAAGACCTTAAGGGGAGCATTGCGATTGCGAAACGGGCCGGCGTGCCTGATTGTCATATTATATTAGATCCCGGTATTGGCTTTGCAAAAAATTTAGAGCAAAGTATTGAAACGATGCAGCGCTTAGACGAGTTATCTGCTATGGGCTATCCCGTTTTATTGGCGACGTCCCGTAAACGGATGATTGGCTCAATTTTAGATCTGCCTGTAGATGAGCGTGTCGAAGGAACGGCTGCGACTTGTGCTTATGGGGTGATGAAGGGCTGTCATATAATGCGTGTTCATGATGTGAAAGAAGTCTCTCGCACCGTAAAGATGATCGATGCCCTTGTCGGCAAATTTACAGTGGAAGGCGAGCTTGCTCCCCGCCATTAAGAGGAGAGGTTAACTATGGATTATATTCATT
Organism: Lysinibacillus odysseyi 34hs-1 = NBRC 100172; assembly: GCF_001591965.1. GTDB lineage: Bacteria > Bacillota > Bacilli > Bacillales_A > Planococcaceae > Lysinibacillus_B > Lysinibacillus_B odysseyi. The sequence goes on along the minus strand of NZ_BCVX01000018.1, from coordinate 4,434 downwards.
TAAGAGAAATGCAGTTTTTTGGGTACCACGGTGTCTTGCCAGAGGAAACAGTACTGGGGCAGCGTTTTCGTGCCTCCGTATCATTAGCGGTTGATCTACAGCAAGCCGGGAAGACAGACAACCTAGACAACACGGTCAGCTATGTAGGCGTATACGACATTTGTAGGGAAGTTATTGAAGGAAAGCCCTTTAAACTGATCGAAGCAGTGGCAGAAGCAGTAGCAAGCCGTGTGCTGTCCCAATACGAAGGACAAGTAAAGGGCTGCCGGGTGGAAATTATCAAGCCTGACCCTCCAATTCCGGGACATTATAAAGAAGTAGCGGTAGAGATTGTGCGAGGTATATTTCAATGAATACGGTGTATTTATCAATTGGTACTAATATGGGTGATAGAGAAGCTAATTTAAAACTAGCAGTAAAGTTACTAATGGAAGCAGAAAATATAACAGTGGAAGAAGTTTCATCTGTTTATGAAACAGCGCCGGTAGGCTTCACCGACCAAGCTGCTTTTTTAAATATTGCTGTACGTCTTACAACGGATTTACCACCGGATGGGATGCTCCGGTTATGCCAAAAAACAGAGCAGGAGCTGGGGCGTATACGAGAGTTTCGATGGGGCCCCCGGATCATTGACCTTGACATTTTGCTATATAATCAAGAAAATATTGAAACAGATAGCCTAATTGTGCCGCATGAACGTATGTTCGAAAGGGCGTTTGTCCTTGTACCGTTAATGGAGATAAGCACTCCTGCAACGGAACAATTACGCCAAGCGCACGAAGCGCTTGCATCACTAGATATACAGAAAGAAGGCGTCGTGCAGTGGAAGAAGAGCGTTACGGCAGAAGAATTCGTGCGTTCCGGAAGTTAAAAAGAATCCAGCAAGTGGAGTTCGCAAAGCGGATCGGCGTTTCCACAACTCTCTTGGGACGCATGGAACGCGGCGAGAAGATACCGACGGCTGAACAGCTTCAAAAAATTGCAGACGAACTCCATATAGATGTTCAGGAACTAATCGGTGAATAACTTCCAGGAGGACATAATGATGATGAACGAACAAAAGCCGTTCCAAATAGCACATATCGTAATGGATAATCGTGTTGTATTGGCACCCATGGCCGGCATTTGTAATTCGGCTTTCCGTCTTACGGTAAAAGAATTCGGTGCAGGGCTGGTCTATGCGGAGATGATTAGCGACAAAGGGCTTGTACAGCGTAATCAAAAAACTTTGGACATGCTTTATATCGATCAACGGGAAAATCCGCTGTCTCTACAGATTTTTGGCGGCGACAAAGAAACACTGGTAGAGGCTGCAAAATATGTGGATCAGCATACACCAGCAGACATTATTGATATTAATATGGGCTGTCCGGTAAATAAAATTATAAAATGTGAAGCCGGCGCACGTCTTTTATTAGATCCTAATAAAGTTTATGAAATGGTAGCGGCTGTTGTAGATGCAGTGAAAAAACCGGTATCTGTTAAAATGCGGATCGGTTGGGATGATGAGCATATTTTTGCTATCGAAAATGCCCAGGCAGTAGAACGTGCCGGTGCCGCAGCAGTAGCTGTGCATGGACGCACACGCGTACAAATGTATGAAGGCAAGGCCGATTGGAATATGATCAAGCAAGTGAAAGAGAACGTCGGCATCCCGGTACTTGGTAATGGAGATGTAGAAACGCCGCAGGATGCAAAACGCATGCTGGAAACAACAGGTGTAGATGCAGTGATGATTGGTCGGGCTGCATTGGGAAATCCATGGATGATTTATCGGACGGTACAATATCTTGAAACAGGCGAGTTAAAAGAAGAGCCTTCAGCAGCAGAAAAGATTGATGTATGTCTTCTGCATTTTGAACGCTTGCTCCAATTGAAGGGTGAAACAGTGGCGGTCCGTGAGATGCGTAAGCATGCTTCATGGTATCTGAAAGGCATCCGTGGAAATGGAAAAATCCGTAATGCCATTAATCAGACGGAAACAGCGGTCGAGCTGCGTGCATTATTAACAGGTGTAGTAGCGGAATATGAAACACGAGAAACGGAACTTATGGTACAGTAGGTGCCATATAAGAAAGAGGGCTGTGTTAAAAGTTGTGTTGACTTTTAACACAGCCTTTTTCCATGGTAAATATCCGCTATAAAATATTGCTTATACGGTAGTTGCATCAATATGCCACCATCTATGTCATAAAGGAGGCGTCCCCGACAGTCTTCTAGGACGCTCCTTTTTTGATAATTTATTCAGAAATAGTCCGAAAGTGATGAATACACACGTAAATTTGTGTACAATAAGAAATTATGGACAAAATGTACCGCAAACCTGCGGATCATGAAATAGGGAGTGACAAACGTGTCAAATATAGAAGAATTAAACGACCAGCTTTTGGTTCGACGCCAAAAGATGACGGATATTCGTGAAAACGGCAAAGACCCATTTGGCGGCCGTTTTGAACGTTCGCATTTATCAAATGAAGTAAAAGCAGAAAATGAAGAATTTACAAAAGAGCAGCTGGAGGAAAATCCGCGAGAGGTAGTAATTGCCGGTCGTATTATGACAAAGCGGGGAAAAGGTAAGGCAGGTTTCGCCCACATCCAGGATCTTGGCGGCCAAATCCAAATCTATGTACGTAAAGATGCGGTAGGCGATGAAGCATATGAATTATTTACGAAGGCAGATCTGGGTGATATCGTCGGTGTGAAGGGGAATGTTTTCCGTACACAAGTCGGAGAACTATCCGTAAAAGCTACGGAATTTATATTTTTAACAAAGTCTCTTCGTCCGATGCCAGAGAAATTCCATGGTCTGCAGGATGTAGAGCAACGCTACCGTCAACGCTACCTTGACTTAATGACAAATGAAGAGAGCAAAGAAACATTCATTATGCGCTCTAAAATCATCCGTGCCATCCGCAACTATCTAGATAATCATGGCTATTTAGAAGTAGAGACACCAATGCTGCATACAATCGCCGGCGGTGCTGCGGCTCGCCCATTTATTACTCATCATAATGCACTGGATATGGAACTTTATATGCGTATTGCTATTGAGCTTCACTTAAAACGCTTAATTGTAGGTGGATTAGAAAAGGTATATGAAATCGGCCGTGTATTCCGTAATGAGGGAATTTCGACTCGTCATAATCCAGAGTTCACAATGATTGAGTTATACGAAGCGTATGCCGATTACCAAGATATTATGAACCTAACAGAAAACTTAATTGCACACGTAGCTCAAGAGGTGCTAGGTACGACAAGTATCCAATACGGGGAAGATACGATTGAATTAGGTATAGGCTGGAAACGTGTACACATGGTAGACGCAGTAAAAGAAGCGACAGGTGTAGACTTCTGGCAGCCGATGTCTGTAGAAGAAGCACGTGCTTTGGCAGCAGAGCATGATGTAGAAATCAAACCGGCGCATGAAGTAGGGCACATTATTAACGAATTCTTCGAGCAAAAGGTAGAAGAAACGTTAGTACAGCCGACATTCGTAACGGGTCATCCTGTAGAAATTTCACCGCTTGCGAAGAAAAACCCGGAAGATCCACGCTTTACAGATCGTTTTGAGCTATTCATCGTCCGTCGTGAGCATGCAAATGCCTTTACGGAGCTAAATGACCCAATCGATCAACGTGAACGCTTTGAAGCGCAGTTAGCTGAAAAAGAAGCAGGAAATGATGAAGCGCACGAAATGGATAATGATTTCATTGAGGCACTAGAATACGGTATGCCGCCAACAGGTGGTCTAGGGATCGGTATTGACCGTTTAATTATGCTTTTAACGAATTCTCCTTCTATCCGAGATGTACTGTTGTTCCCAACTATGCGTCATACAACAAAGTAATAAAATAAGTAGAAGTAGTTTCCGTTAAAAGAGAAGAAGGATTTCCTCGATGACTAAATAGAGAAACTATCGGAAGCCGCACTACCCTGCGGCTTCCTTTTTCATTTGAGAGAGTAAGGCAGAGCTTATTAGCTCTGTATAAATATGATAAAAGGGTAAAAGTTGTTTGCCGGCAGATATAGAGAGTGATAATTGTTAAGTAAAGAAGGACAGCAAATGCTCTTTCGACACCGAGTAATTTATAAGGATCTAATGATTGCGGTAACTTTTCTATATAAAAAAGAAGAGTGATAGAGAATTAGCGAGCAAAGTGAGTGAGGTGAACGAAAAAAAGATTTAAAAAATCTTTTTAAAAAGGGTTGCGTTTGTGATGGAATTATGTTAAATTATTAAACGTCGCTGAAACGCGATAGAGGATTTAAAAACTTTTAAAAAAGTAATTGACTTCACAAGCGAGTTGATGTTAATATATAAAAGTTGCTGTTGTAAATAACGAAGTAACTTAAGAAACTTTTTAAAAAAGTTATTGACACTTAAATTAATAAGTGTTAATATATAAAAGTTGCTGCTAACGAGCGGCGGCGAAA
>NZ_BCVX01000017.1 GCF_001591965.1 Lysinibacillus odysseyi 34hs-1 = NBRC 100172 | reverse complement strand
AGACGGGCCTATAGCTCAGCTGGTTAGAGCGCACGCCTGATAAGCGTGAGGTCGATGGTTCGAGTCCATTTAGGCCCACCATATAGTTTATTCCGAAGTAGCTCAGTGGTAGAGCAACCGGCTGTTAACCGGTTGGTCGTAGGTTCGAGTCCTACCTTCGGAGCCATTTTTTTGGGGAAGTACTCAAGAGGCTGAAGAGGCGCCCCTGCTAAGGGTGTAGGTCGCGTAAGCGGCGCGAGGGTTCAAATCCCTCCTTCTCCGCCATTGGCCCGTTGGTCAAGTGGTTAAGACACCGCCCTTTCACGGCGGTAACACGGGTTCGAATCCCGTACGGGTCATCAAAAATCCGAAACGATTATTTAATCGTTTCGGATTTTTTTATGTTTTCTATAGTTAATTACTTGACCTTATCGTTACGTAAACCCTTATAGTTAACAACGAGGTGAGATATAATGTACATCCATGAATTAGCCAAATTATCGGGTATAACGACGAGAACTTTACGTTATTATGATGAAATTGGCTTACTTATCCCTGAAAAGAAGATAGAAACGGGATATAGAATTTATGAACAGCAGCATATCGACCGATTGCAGCAAATTTTGTTTTTTCGGGAATTGGGTATGCCACTGGATCAAATTAAAGATATTTTAAATGCAGAAGGCTTTGAGCAATTGAAGAGTCTACGACAGCACCAAAAGGCATTGTTGCAGAAAAAACATTATATTATGGGTCTGCTGGAAACAGTGGAAATGAGTATCCAATCAATCGAGGAGGGTTTAACTATGACAAATGAACAGAAATTTGAAGGATTCAAACAGCAGATGATTGATGATAACGAACTGAATTTTGGAAAGGAAATACGGGGAAAGTACGGAGAAGACTCAGTATTAGCTGCCTATAGCAAGATTCAAAATATGACAGCAGAGCAATATAAAGCTGTACAGGAACTTGAAGGAAGGTTGTTGGAACGCTTAAAAGAAGCAATGGAATTAGGGGATCCAACGGCTGCGATAGCAGAGGAAGCTGCTGAACTTCATAAGCGCTGGCTTTGCTTTTACTGGCCAAAATATACAAAAGAAGCACATGCAGGCCTTGCCCAAATGTATGTGGCAGATCAGCGGTTTACTGAATACTATGATAGCCGTGCAGGCTCGGGGGCAACTCAATTTCTAACAGCAAGCATTGTCCATTATACACAGATGGATTAAATGTTCTTCGTACCCTTCTATGTTTAAAAACTTCTATAGAGGAAATAAAACTGTATATGTTAAAGCCATTAGCTAATGGAACATTTTTAGCTTGCAGGATTAGTAGACCGTGCTAAAAAGAGTATATGTACTGCGTCTGGCTTTTTCTACTCGGTTTATTACCTTCTTTATATAAAAGCAGGAATATAGATTTGCCTTTCAATCTACATTGATATACTCCGATTCTTTTATCTAGGATCTATTAAATGTCAGGAGGGTGCTTTTAGTGAGACAGACACAATTAAATCATTTGAAAAAAAAATTACAGTGGCAGCTAAGAGAGACAGAAGGTTTATTAGCAACAGAGGATGAAGTAGAGTCTACAGAATTAACGGATTTTGATAGGAATCATCCCGCAGATATGGCAACAGATTATACGACTCTAATTACTGAAATGGCCATCGAGGAATTCCGGGAAGAGGAAATAGAAGAAATAAAAGTTGCCCTGCAAGCTATAGAAGATGGCACATACGGTCGATGCCAGATTTGCGGAAGGGAGATTCCATATGAACGGTTAGAAGCGCTGCCAACAGCTTTAACATGTATTGACCATGCGGATAAAGAAGTGGTGGAATAAAAAAGGAGTTCCCATAAGTACAGACTTATAGGGAACTCCTTTTTCTTTAAAATACTGCTATAAAAATTACATAATTAGAAAAGTAAATAATCAATTAGCAAGCCGATTGCTAACAGGAACCCAAAGATAGTATTTGTTTGGGCGGTGAATTTCATTGCAGGCATTACCTCAAGCGGTTCCTTTTTAAGGCGGAAAATATCAATTGCCTTAATAGGTTTGGGAATGCTGAGCAATACAATTAATGCCCAGTAAGTAATACCATCAATAATAACCAAACCTGCTATCCATAGATAAGACACGATAAAAAATAAGGAAAGGATATAAACCGCGTTGCTGCGACCCACTAAAATGGCCATCGTTTTCCGTCCGCCTTCCGTATCTCCGACAATATCCCTTATATTGTTGGAAAGCATAATCGCACCTACTAGGACCATACTAGGCACTGATAGTAAAACAGCATCCAGTGTCACTGTATTTGTTTGGATAAAGAAGGCGATTAATACTATGCCCATTCCCATCACAATACCTGAAACGAGTTCTCCAAATGGAGAGTAAGCAATCGGATAAGGTCCGCCTGTATATAAGTAGCCGATCAGCATACAGACAAGTCCGACTGCTGCTAACCACCAGGAGCTCATCGCACATATATAAATACCTAACAGCAGAGCAATGCCGTAAAAGCCTAAAGCAATGCCCATAATAGTGCCTGGTGACACACCATGGCGTACGATTGTGCCCCCAATACCTACAGAATTTTCATTATCAAGACCCAATTTATAGTCGTAATACTCATTAAACATATTCGTAGCAGCCTGAATGAGCATGCTTGCTACGAGCATGGCAAAGAATAACAGGAAATTAATATTTTCCCCTTCCACCGTTAAGGCGATGGTTGTCCCTAAAAAAACAGGCACAAAAGAAGCGGTTAATGTATGAGGCCTTGTAAGATGCCACCATACTTTAAAGCCCCTCTCGGCTTCAATGACTTTGGTCATACGTAAATTTCTCTCCTTCAACTAAACTGTACTATCCTATTTTATACGAACAGCAAGAAAAAGGGTAGAGGTGTGCCTTTCTCGTACAGGTTTAAGACAAAAAGTGATATGATAATATAGATATTGTTGAAAAATGTACGATGGCAATTAGAGCTTGTTTCATTAGCTTATTTTGCAAAGACGGAGGTAATTTTCATGCAACAAAAGTGGTACAATGCCACTGAAGTAGAAGTGGGCTCTTTGAATGTAAAGCGCCGTTTTTATATGGAAACAATTGAGGTAAACCGGCTATCAGCCCTTGCTTTCTTTGCTGCCGGTGAAAAATATAAGGGTGAACGGTATTTTTGGCAAAACCGCGAAAAAACTTTTACGCTTGTAGGCCTTGGACATGCTTATACAATTGAGAATAATACCGGACATACACGGTACGATGAAGTGGCACAGGAATGGAAGCAGTTAACGAAAAATATTGTAAAAGAAGAGGATCTGCAGCCAATCTTATTTGGCGGGTTTACATTTGATCCGCAAAATAAGACATTAGGTGAATGGTCTGCCTTTCCGCACAGCTTTTTTGCCGTTGCAACCTTCCAGCTGGTTATCCGCCATGACAAAGCATTTGTGAGCATTCACTATATTACGGAAAAAGAAAATAGTGCACAAATATTTGACCAATTAAGACAGGAGCGGGATCATCTTATCCATGCTGCACAAGTAAAGGAAGTAAAAACATATGAAAAGCCTGTCATGACAAGCTATCAAGAGCCATACAAGGAAGAATACTTACAATCGATTCAGCAGGTGACAGATTGCATTAAAGCAGGGGAGGCACAAAAAGTAGTCATTGCCCGTTCATTAGCTCTTCAATTTGAAGAAAAGGTAGCATCTCCTCAGATTTTGTCACATGTCATTCATGAACAGCCGGAAAGTTATCTATTCGGACTTGAACATGACGATATGTTATTCTTCGGCGCCTCTCCCGAACGACTGGTAAAGGTAGAGGAAGGACATGCTTTTTCTTCCTGTGTAGCAGGCTCTATCCGGCGCGGCCAAACATCAGATGAAGATAAGGAATTAGGACAGGCCTTATTAAATGATGAGAAGAATCTTGGCGAGCATCATTATGTGGTCGAGATGATTACAGAAACATTTAAGAAAAACTGTTCAAATGTGAAAGTGCCTAAGCAGCCGAAACTATTAAAAATACGTGATATTCAGCATTTGTATACACCTGTAGAAGGTATATTAAATAAAGACGCAACAATCCTTCAGCTTGTGAAGCACTTGCATCCTACGCCGGCTTTAGGTGGGGTACCACGTCAAGAAGCGATGGAAATGATTCGTGCTTTCGAGCAGATGAACCGTGGTCTTTATGCAGCGCCGATTGGCTGGGTTGATGCAGATGGCAATGGCGAATTTGCAGTGGCGATTCGTTCAGCTGCCCTAGTAGGTGACCGTGCCTTTTTATATGCAGGTGGCGGCATTGTAGAGGACTCTACACCACAGTCCGAATATGAAGAGACATTGGTGAAATTCCGTCCGATGCTGCGCGCCTTAGGAGGAAATTTAGGTGAGTGAACGTGAAATATTATCAAATTATGTATACACAATTATTGCAAGTTTAGTGAATAATGGGGTAGAGCAGGCAGTCGTTAGTCCAGGTTCACGCTCCACTCCATTAGCTTATGCAATCGCACATACAAAGGAAATTGAAATGTTCCGACAGGTGGATGAACGGGCAGCAGGATTCTTTGCTCTTGGCCTTGCGAAGGCTTCAGGAAAACCTGTTATTTTACTATGCACATCAGGTACAGCAGCAGCCAATTATTATCCTGCAATTGTAGAAGCGAAAAATGCACGCATTCCTCTTATTGTGATAACAGCCGATCGCCCGCATGAATTGCGTGAAGTAGGGGCACCACAGGCGATCAACCAGCTTCATTTATATGGAGAGCAGGTAAAATGGTTTGCTGAATATCCCATTCCGGATGAGGCAAAGCAAACATTGCCTTTTGTTGAACGGCATACGGCGAGGGCTATTGCTGTTGCTATGAGCGCGCCGTATGGACCTGTTCATATAAATATTCCGTTTCGAGAGCCGTTATTAATTGATTTTAAAGAACTTCCGACATCTCGCTTCACTGCAGCAGTGGGGAATAAATACGGGTTGGCACCAGAAGCTCGACAGTTGATAGAGGAAACGGTAACACAGGCGAAAAAAGGCTTGGTTATCGTAGGGGAATTACCATTAAATACAGACCGTAAATTTATTTGGCAATTGATCAGAAAGTTAGGATGGCCGGTCATTGTAGAAAGCCTTTCAGGACTACGCGGAAGTGTACCGAAAGGCTGCGAGCCATACATCATTTCAACTTACGATGCCATTTTGAAGAATGCAGCATTTAGGCAAGCGGCTGCACCAGATACAGTTATTCGTATCGGTGCGCAGCCTGTATCGAAGTTTTTATCCAACTTTTTAATGGAAGCAATGCCAAGCAAGTATATAGTAATTGATGAAGACCCAATGTTCCGGGATTCCACCCATATGACAACACATGCGATTCATGCTTGTGTCAATGAGTCATTTAATGAAATTGTTGTGAATTCCGTGGCGGACCGTGTATATACAGAAATATGGCAGCAGGCTCAGCAAAAGGCGCTCTCACATATTGAGCACTATATTGAACAGGAAAAGGACGAAGGTGCTCTTGTCGGTATGATGATGAACGTATTGCCTGAGCACAGTGATGTTTTTGCTTCCAGCAGTATGCCGATCCGTGATATTGATACATTCCATATGCCGACTGTAAAGGATATCCGTATTGCAGCAAATCGCGGTGCCAATGGAATTGATGGAGTTATGTCCACTGCTCTTGGCTACAGCGCCGCTACTCCGTCGAGACATTCCTACTTACTAATTGGAGATTTAGCATTCCTGCATGATAGTAATGCTTTTGTAGCTGCTCGTTATCAGCAGCTGGAGATGACTGTAATCGTAATGAATAATGATGGCGGCGGGATTTTCTCTTACTTGCCCCAGGCTTCTGTAGAGCGGCATTATGAGGATCTTTTCGGCACACCGACTGGATTAACCTTTGAACATCTAGCAGCGATGTACGACTTACACTATACAAGAGCTGAAGATAAACAAGCGTTCGAACAGGCGCTGGCTGAACCGAAGCAAAAACCTATTCGTTTAATTGAGGTAATGACAGATAGAGAGGAAAACCTACTTACACACCGCAAATTATGGCAAGTGATTAATGAGGAGCTGGATACATGGCTTTCTTGAAAATAAATGGGATGAATGTCCATTACCATATTTGGAATGATACATCCGATCCTGCAATTGTCATGCTGCATGGGTTTACTGGCTCCACTCATACATGGGTACCTATTGCCCGGCAGCTTTCCGGCTTCCGGGTGATAGCCATTGATTGTACCGGGCACGGCAAAACAGACAGCCCTGCCGATGTGTCACTGTATGAAATGGATTACCAAATTAATGTATTAGAAGAAGTATGCAGGCTGCTTCAGCTGGACAGGTTTAGCCTTGTCGGTTATTCAATGGGTGGACGAATTGCCCTTAGCTATGCTCTGAAATATCCCACCCGAATCGATACACTTTTTTTGGAAAGCGCATCTCCCGGCTTGAAAACCGAGGAAGAGCGGATAGCAAGAAGACAGGCTGATAGCCAGTTGGCTGATAAAATAGAAGACAATGGTATCAAAAGTTTTGTAAATGGCTGGGAAAACATCCCTCTTTTTGCTACGCAAAAGTGCCTTCCGGCAAGCGTTCAAGAGCAAATCCGAAAAGAGCGCTTAGATCAGTGTGCTCAGGGTCTCGCAAACAGTCTGCGAGGCATGGGCACAGGAATGATGCCGCCATTATGGGACAGACTAAAAGAGCTACAAATGCCAGTAACATTAATAACGGGAAAGCTTGATACAAAATTTGATAATATTGCCCGGGAAATGACTGCATTAAACAAAAAAGTGCGGCATTTGACAGTAAATGACGTCGGACATGCAATTCATGTGGAAAATCCGTCAGAGTTTGCTACAATAATAAAGGAAACGATTTCATACATTCGATAGGAGGACTATATAATGACAACACGTCAATGGACTTCACTACATACTTACGAAGATATTAAGTATGAGTTCTACAACGGGATCGCTAAAATTACGATCAACCGTCCAGAAGTGCGTAACGCATTCCGCCCGAAAACGGTTATGGAAATGATTGACGCATTTTCACGTGCACGTGACGATAAGAACGTCGGTGTAATTATCTTAACAGGTGAAGGGGAAATGGCATTCTGCTCAGGCGGCGACCAAAAAGTACGCGGTCACGGCGGCTATGTAGGAGAAGACGAAATTCCACGTCTTAATGTACTTGACCTACAACGCTTAATCCGTGTTATCCCTAAACCAGTCGTAGCGATGGTTGCAGGCTATGCAATTGGAGGCGGACACGTATTGCATGTCGTATGTGATTTAACAATTGCAGCTGACAATGCACGTTTCGGACAAACAGGACCAAAAGTAGGCTCATTTGATGCTGGTTACGGTTCAGGCTACCTGGCTCGTATCGTCGGTCATAAAAAGGCACGCGAGATTTGGTATTTATGCCGTCAATATGACGCGCAACAAGCGCTTGATATGGGCTTAGTAAACACGGTTGTACCATATGAGCAATTAGAGGATGAAACAGTTAAATGGTGTGAGGAAATGCTTGAAATGTCTCCAACTGCACTACGCTTCTTAAAGGCAGCAATGAATGCAGATACAGATGGTCTAGCAGGTCTTCAACAAATGGCTGGCGATGCTACACTTCTTTACTACACAACAGATGAAGCAAAAGAAGGACGCGACGCATTTAAAGAAAAACGTAAACCAGACTTCGGTCAATTCCCACGTTTCCCATAAATCGAAGTGAAATAAGATAAGTAAGAAGGGCGCTTGCGCCCTTCTTATTTTTTTCCCTCTGCTTTTCTCTTATATAGAATAATTAAGATTATTATAGTAAAGTAAAAGTAAGACTAGTAACAAAGAACAAGGGGGTGTAATAGAAAAATGGCTGCTGAATATAGGAGGCTACGCAATCATCTCATCTCGCTATATAACTATAATACGGATGGAATCTTGTATCTCGATAAAAAAGGGAAAATTCTTGATGCAAATACAGCATTTTTAGCTTTAAGCGGTTTTGAAAAGAATCATATCGTAAATTGCCATTTTCAGCAATTCATCACGAATGAAGCGGGCGAAGAAGATCGTAAATCATTTTATTTAAGTGAGCAGTATTTTATAGATAAACGTTTTCGACTAATTACTAAAGATCATTCAACTATATCCTGTTTAATGCGCCTAAACCCTATTAAAGAGGAAGAAGCTTTCATAGGATACTTTTTGATTATGAAGAGCATGCAGGAGCTGGATAAGGTGGCAGAGCATTATTTGGAGAGTGAGCTGAATTACCGAATGATCGCCGAAAATATTCAGGATGTCCTCGTTTTGATGGATAAAAATTTAAAATATCTATACATTTCTCCTTCTAGTAAAGAGATTTTCGGTTTTGATCATACAAACCTTCTTAATCGGGAGCTGTTTTTTAATATTCACCCGGACTACAGAGAAATTCTCTCCTCTAAATTTACAGCCGCTGTTGAAAAAGGCGATGCCTTTGATGTGAAGCTTAAGGCATTTCATACAGAGCGTGGCTGGATATGGACAGAGATCAAGGGGAAACCCGTATATGATAAGGACGGCCGGTTTTTACATTTGTTGCTTATTGCCAGGGATATTTCAAATGAGAAGCAGCAGGAGGATCACTTAAAATATTTCGCTTACCATGATATGTTAACAGGGCTGCCTAACCGCCGAATGTTCAATGATCAATTAGAAACAGCAATATCCATGCTTTCTGAAAAAAACGCTCCTTTCGTTCTTATGTTATTGGATGTAGATAATTTTAAACAAATCAATGATTCATACGGCCATGAAATCGGCGACAAAGTTATTATTGAGTTTGGGGCACGATTACAACAAATTGTGGACGACAGGCTTGTAGCGAGACTGGGCGGGGACGAATTTGTTATTTTGCTGCTGAATATGAAGAATGAAGAACATGTGAAAAAAATCGCCCATCGAATTAATGAGACGGTTAAAGAACCGATAATTATTCAGCATACAAAGCTGGAAATTACCACTAGTATAGGGATAGTGTTTTTAGAAGAACCTCCGCTAACGGCCGATCAGGCAATGCGTTACGCTGACGAGGCGTTATATAAGGGAAAAAGTCTTGGGAGAAATACTTTTAAAATCTATCAGTTGGAAAAATAAAAGGGGCGAATTGCAGCCCTTTTTTATATTAGAGGAGGGAAATTTATGCAGCCGAATTGGTTAGCTCAGCGCAGTTATTTAACACCAAATCGAATTGGCTTAAGCTATAACGATAAACAATGGACATTTAAAGAGCTTTATGATGAGGCGGTACGTATTGCCGGAAAGCTTGCTTCATTTCATCTGGATAGGGGGGACCGTATTGCTCTTTTAGCACCTTCCCGTCCTGAGCTTATATCGATGATTTACGGTTGTATGGAAAGAGGAGTAGAGATAGTTTTTTTAAATGGACGGCTATCATCATATGAACTGCATTATCAAATTCAGGATGCCCAAGTAAAGGCAGTAATTGTTCATGAAGAAGAACAGCACAAGCTGCCTGAGGACACTGATTCTATTCTTTTTACAGAGGTTTTTTGTGCGGAGGAAATTAAAATAGAAGCTGTGGAAGAATGGAGCGATGATGCAACAATTTCTATTATGTACACTTCTGGAACGACAGGTTTTCCAAAGGGAGTTCGTCAGACTGTACAGAATCACAGTGCGAGTGCCATCAGCTCAGTGCTGAATCTTGGCCTGAGAGATTCAGATGTATGGTTATGTACAATGCCGATTTTTCATATTAGCGGCTTTTCTATTTTAATGAGATCTTTACTGTATGGCATGCACGTGCGTTTATACGAAAAATTTGATGCTGCCTCGTGTGCTACTGAAATTGCTGAAGGCTCAGTGACGAGAATGTCGGCTGTTGCCGTGACATTAGAACGGATTCTTTCTTATATGGAAGAGCGTGGAATGAAGGCCCATCCAAACTTCCAATCTATCCTAGCTGGCGGAGGACCTGTGCCAGTCGATTATTTAAGGAGAGCGGACAAATTGCACCTGCAAGTTGTACAAACGTATGGTATGACAGAAACATCCTCCCAGACTGCCACATTAAGCAGTGAGGATGCTATGGAAAAGGCGGGCTCTGCCGGAAAACCGTTGTTCTTTAATCAAATCCGGATAGAAGGCGCAGCAAAACCAGGGGATGAAGGGGAGATCTGTATTCGCGGCCCGCATGTAACCCCAGGCTATATCGGCCGTTTTGCCAATCGCCCGGCCATGGAAAACGGCTGGTTGAAGACAGGTGATATTGGCTATCTAGATGAGGAAGGCTATTTATATGTGATCGATCGCCGGGCTGATTTAATTATTTCAGGCGGGGAAAATATTTATCCCGCGGAAATTGAGAATGTGCTTTTGGCTCATCCTGCTGTTAAAGAAGCAGGGGTAAGTGGTATTGATGATCCTGTGTGGGGGAAGGTACCGGCTGCTTTTATTGTCCTGAAAAATGAAGCAACGGTAGAAGAGCTTCTTACCTTTTGCAAGGGAAGATTAGCATCCTATAAAATGCCGAAAAAAGTACTGATTGTCGATCAATTACCCCGAAATGGTTCAAACAAGCTTGTCAGAAGAAGATTAACGGAATTGCTGTAAAAAGATCTTTGATAAAATCTGCTCTCTACCTGTTGAAGCTCCTGAAAGTAGAAGGTCTTAATGAATAGGCAGCAAAAATAGTGAGCTGGTTAGAAAGTCTCTACTTTCTGGCCAGCTCTTTTTGTATGTTTAATAGGTTCACTTGCTACCTTTTTTTATATGAACTTAATAGATGGTTAATAGTTTATGTTTATCATCTTTTTGTTTATGGGTATTTTTATATTAAACAATCATATAATGCAACTATAATAACAAGTTGAAGGAAAAAAAGGGGTGCCAACTTGAAAAAAATACAGATTTTATTAGGCATAATCATTCTATACAGCGGATTTACTGCTTCTAGTATGACGGCAGCGGCAATGACTGGACAGACTGTGTATGACCGGGACTTATACAATGAAATTTATAAGCAGATTGCCTCCTTTCAGTCTTCCTTTACTGTTTCCTATAGAGGGGACGAAGAAGCAGCAGAGGAACAGCTCAAATTAATATTAGAAGATATACGGAAGAAGGACAGTTATTCCTATGAAAATATGACGGGATTGGAAGCCACTCTAAAGCCGAATGGCCATGTAACAACTATTCAATTTACCGTTGATTTTCTGACGACAAAGGAAAAAGAGAATTATGTAGATGAAGAAGTGGAGAAGGTCCTCGCTGGTATTCGGAAAGAAAAACTTTCGGAGCAGGAGAAGATTAAGGCCGTCCATGACTATATTGCTATGAATATTGAATATTCTAATGACACGTATGGTAGCAGTCATAGTGTGTATACCGCCTTGACAGAAAAAAAGGGTGTCTGTCAGGCATACTCCTTACTTTTGCATAAAATGTTATCAGAGCTTGGGTTTGAAATGCAATATGTAAAAGGAAAAGCAGGAGGGGCGGCACATAGCTGGAATCTTGTTAAATTAACAGATGAGTGGCGTCATATTGATGTAACGTGGGATGACCCGTTGGATGATAATGTAAACACTGTCCGCTATAACTATTTCCTAAAAACTGACCAGGAAATGATGAAGACCCATTCGTGGAATACAGCAGAGTATTCAAAGGCTGTAAGTGAAAAGTAAATTACCCGCTCAAATCAGGCACCTAGATAAAATTAATATTATATAAATGAAAAAGAAGACAAGGCCGTACTTAAGTCGCCGTTGTCTTCTTTTCTTTTATCGATTTTCTTAAAGAAGGGAGAGGCAGTTGCTCATTCTCATTATTGCAGAGCAGTTTTCAATGCCTCCATGTTTTTTCTCATTAATGTAAAATATGTTTCACCATTGGCAATATCCTGGGGCGTTAGTACGCTGAGGTTATGCAGGGTCATCGCTTTGGCGCCTACCTCTTTTTGAATGACTTCCGTAAGGCTTGATGACACATTTTGTTCGAAGAAAATATACTGGATATTTTCTGCTTTGGCTAGGTCAACAATTTTCATCAATTCTTTTTGGGATGGTTCACTTTGAGAATTCAGTCCTGCAACCGGTACCTGTGTGAAGCCGTAATGGCCGGCGATATAGCCAAAGGCCGCATGGGACACAAAGAAGGTTTTTTTGGATGTTCCGGCTGCCATTGATTCGAAATCAGCGTGCAGCTGATCTAGCTCTGCCGTCAGTGTGTCATAGTTCTTTGTAAAATCTGACTCATATTCAGGCATTGCTTTTATGAGTTCACTCTTGATAACAGCGGCTAACTCTTTTGAAATGACAGGAGAAAGCCAGACGTGGGAGTCAAGTCCATGCTCCTCTTCATGATTATGTTCATCTTCATGTTCATCTTCATGGGCATGTCCTTCTTCTTCCTCTGCATGTACATGACCGGTAGAGATATGAAGCATTTCTTCACTGACATTGTCTGCAGTAGAGACTAATTTTACATGTTCATGTGCCAACGTTGTTTTGGCCTTTTCTACAAACCCTTCAAGTCCCAGGCCGATATAGAAGAACAAGTCGGCATCTGCTAACGTCATCATATCTTTCTGAGTCGGCTCAAATGTATGTTCATTAGCTCCGGGAGGATAAATGGAGGAAACCTTTACATGATCCCCACCGATGCGTTCAGCGAAGTACTGTAATGGGTAAACCGTTGTATAAATAGACAATGCGCTGTCCGTATCCTTTGAATTATGTTCCTTCTCCTTCTTGTCTCCGCCACATGCAGCCAGCACAAGGGCTACAATTGTCAACAGCAGAAGGGATAAAAGCTTTTTCATCTTATTCACCTCTTAATTGTAATTATTACGATTTAAGTTCAACATTGATTATAATACAGGAACGGATAAAAAAAGACAATAAAAAATAGCCTTCGAAATTATTTTTTTTTCGAAGGCCATTCTTCAGGCACAGGATCAAACCCGCCAGGATGAAGTGGCTGGCATTTTAAAATACGGATTGTTGTTAAAATGATACCTTTTATTGCGCCATGTTTTTGGAATGCTTCCAATCCATAGCTTGAGCAAGTCGGATGGAAACGGCAAGACGGCGGAGTCATCGGAGAGATATATTGACGATAGAAACGGATCAGCCAGATAAATGGATATTTCATTATTTATCTTCCTCCTTCTGATAAGTCTGCTCCGGTAGCGGATCAACGGTCTGCTTTATAGAAAAGTTATTTTGTTTGGCTGCTAAAAAGATCGCAATAGCAAAAATCAAAACGATTGTTAAGATGATAATTAAAATTAATGGCAAACTCAACTTTCTCACCTCATTGTCTATTATAAAGGTTTTCAAGAGTTTTTGTTCTATAATATCTTGAACAGGTGATAGACCTTTAAAAAATTCTACAACTATTCATTTTAAGAGTTGGAAAAGTGGGTATAATACCTATGATAATTAATTAAATTATCCACTAACTTAATGAGGTGATTGTATGGCTAAAAAATCATTAAACGAACAATTAAACGAATTGGTAGCGACATGGTCTGTGCTTTACACGAAGCTACATAACTATCACTGGTATGTAAATGGACCATCCTTCTTTACATTACACGCAAAATTTGAAGAATTATATAACGAGGTAACATTGTCGCTGGATGAAGTTGCCGAACGTATTTTATCAAAAGGCGGCAAGCCGGTGGCAACTATGAAAGAGCATCTTGAACTTTCATTAGTGAAGGAAGCAACAGGCTCAGAATCGGCTGAGGAAATGGTACAGTCGATTATTAATGACTTTGATGTATTAAAGAAAGCACTGAAAGAAGCAATGGAAACGGCATCTGAAGAAGGCGATGACAGAACAGAAGACTTGTTAAATGCTAAAGTTCAAAGTCTTGAAAAACATTCATGGATGCTGTCTGCATTCCTTGGCAACTAATCAGCTTATTCATATCGAGTATAAAAAATGCGGCCTCTGAAAGGAGGCTGCATTTTGCGTATAATCTATATAGCTGCTACTTATACTAACAGCGAGGTGGTCTATATGGAAAAACAAATATACTATATATCCGTTCCGAATTTAACATGCACAGCTTATCCGGGTATGAGACCATATGATTTTAAAATGGAGCTGGAGCCTCAGAAGGCCCGGGTATTCCAAAAGTTATTTGGTCATATTTATCAGTTGGAAACATCTAATATGGTTCGAGCCCACTTGCCATTTATTCCTTACCATATGGATGAGCTGAATCATGATATCGACCAGCGTTACAAGCAAATATATGCGCTTATTCATGAATATGGTGATGAGCAAACAAGAGAATTTGTTGAGCAGATGCCTTATTTTAGTTGAAGCGCTGACATCCCTTCGCTACACTTGAAATTAGTTAGGAGTTGAAGGGATGTTTACATTTATAGATGAAAACGGGCTGCAGGTAGTTTTGCGATTCGACGAAGGCCCATTTGAAGTAGAGCCGCGACATGTGCTGGCTTTAGTAAAATATGAAGATAAATGGCTCTGTACAGAGCATTATACGAGGGGCATTGAATTTCCTGGAGGAAAACAAGAAGAAGGAGAGACGCTTATGGAAGCGGCAATCCGTGAAGTATATGAAGAAACGCAAGTGAAAGTAAAGGATGCCAGGTGGTTTGCTTATTATGTAGTGTATGACGAAATACCATTTTGTAAGGCTGTTTTTACAGCCAGTGTTGATCAGATAGAAGAATTTGTCGGAGAATATGAAACACTCGCAAGGTACTGGCTGACGGAAGAAGAATTGCTTTCACATCCAAACTTAAGTTTTTATATGCGTGATGACGGAATGAAAAAGATGTTACAGGAAGTGAAGACACATGAAAGACGATGGTAAAATCGCATCCATTCGCAAGTATCCTTCACCAAATTCCCATATCCGGCTGGATGAGATTACATACTGGTCGAATGGGCTTCGAGTAAAGGGGCTGCTGGCAAGACCAAAAGCGGAAAAGCCTGCTGAAGCAATGCTGTATCTGCGGGGGGGCATGCAATCTATCGGCATGGTAAGACCTGCAAGAATCGCTCAATTTGCCATGCAGGGCTTTGTTGTATTTGCTCCTTACTATAGAGGAAACCGCGGCGGTGAAGGAAAGGATGAATTTGCGGGAGATGACCGTTATGATGCTGTTTTCGGTGTTGACGTACTAAAACAGTTTACCGACTGTGAGAACGTTCATGTATACGGCTTTTCCCGTGGAGGGCTGATGGCGTTATGGGCAGCGATTTTAAGAGAGGACATTGCTTCTGTCGTGACGTGGGCAGGGGTATCGGATGCTACAGCGACCTATTGGGAAAGAATTGATATGCGCAGAGGGCTGCGGCGCGTCATTGGAGGAACCCCAAAAAAAGTACCGGAGCGTTATGATGACCGGACACCTTTATTTGAAATAAAAAAAATAAAAGCACCCGTTCTTATCATTCATGGTACGAGTGACCAGCATGTAGATATCGAACACGCTTATCAGCTCGAATACTGTCTTCAGGATGCAGGTAAATTTCATGAAACATGGTATTCCTATGGATTAAAGCACCATTATCCGCCGGCTTTGAATAGAGAAACGGTCCGTGCTCTTTGTGGATGGATGAAAGGTAAGAGAGTAGAAGAAAATAAGTAAAAATTTCAGATGATAAGCAGGGGGGAAGGTGTCTGCATAGTTTTTTTTACAGGGGACGCTCCTCAAAGCTTGAGGCTAGTTTTAGAGAAGCAAAATAGAAGAAAACAAGGAGCAGCCGAAATGGCTGCTCCTTGTTATTTAGAAGAAGACTACTGCAGGGCCGAAAAACAAATCCTGCTTATACTAAAGGGCCGCCTTTTTTTACGATCTCTTCAGAAACATCTTCAAATTTTTTGAAATTATTTTTAAATAGCTCAGCTAGTTCGTTTGCCTTTTTATCATACGCAGCTTTATCCGCCCAAGCTTCACGTGGAGTTAAAACTTCTGTAGGAACACCTTCAACAGCAACAGGAATGTTTAATCCAAATACGCCGTCTTGAATTGTTTCAACGTCGTTTAGCTTGCCATCAATGGCAGCACGAACCATAGTGCGTGTATAAGAAAGCTTCATACGGGAACCTACACCATATTCGCCGCCAGTCCAGCCAGTGTTAACTAGGAACACTTGTGAACCGTGTTCATCAATTTTCTTACCTAACATTTCAGCATAAACTGTTGCCGGAAGAGGTAGGAATGGTGAACCGAAGCATGTTGAGAATACTGGTTCTGGCTCTGTAACACCGCGCTCTGTACCAGCCAATTTTGAAGTAAAGCCGCTTAAGAAGTGGTACATTGCTTGTTCTTTCGTTAATTTTGAGATTGGAGGCAATACGCCAAAAGCATCTGCAGTTAAGAATACGATTGTTTTTGGATGGCCTGCAACAGATGGTGTAACAATATTATCAATGTAATTGATTGGATAAGCGACACGTGTATTTTCAGTTAATGAACCGTCATCATAGTCGCAAACGCGTGTTTCTGGATGTACAGCAACGTTTTCCAGTACGGCACCAAACTTGATAGCATTATAGATTTCAGGCTCTTTTTCAGCGGAAAGGTTAATTGTTTTCGCATAGCATCCGCCTTCAATATTGAACACACCATTGTCAGACCAGCCATGCTCATCGTCACCGATCAGTTTACGGTCGGCATCTGCTGATAAAGTCGTTTTACCAGTACCTGAAAGACCGAAGAATAATGCTACATCGCCTTCCTCACCTACATTGGCTGAACAGTGCATTGGGAAGATCCCCTGTTCTGGTAATAGGTAGTTCATAATACCAAAGATTGATTTTTTCATTTCACCAGCGTACTCTGTGCCGCCGATAAGGATGATTTTCTTTTCCATTGATGTAATGATGAACGTTTCAGAAGCCGTACCATCAACTGCTGGATCAGCTTTAAAAGATGGAGCTGATACAATTGTGAACTGTGCAGCGTGACTAGCTAATTCTTCAGCTGTTGGACGGATAAATAATTGATGACAGAAAAGATTATGCCAAGCATATTCGTTTATTACTTGGATTGATAGCTGAGAGTCTTTGTCAGCTCCTGCAAATCCTTTAAATACGAATAACTCGTCTTTTTCTTTTAAGTAGTTGATCACTTTTACGTAAAGATTGTCGAAAACTTCTGTCGAGATAGGTTTGTTTACTTTACCCCAGTCAATTTTATCTTTTGAAGTTTCTTCTTCAACCATATATTTATCCTTAGGGGAACGGCCAGTATATTTACCTGTTTCAGCTCGTAAAGCGCCGTCTACTGTAAGTGTTGCTTCCCCGCGTGATGTAGCTTTTTCAACTAGTTCTGGTACAGATAGTTGAACGTTAATATTTGCCCCGCTTAATAATTCCTTCAGTTCGTTGTTGATGTCTACTGAATTCATTGATTAAATACCATCCTTTTTTATATAGTTCCCCTATGTGAGGGAGTTAGTGACTAATTCAAAAATAGTATAACACATTGATGCTAATAATCTATACTAATTCTGAATTTATTTTGTGATTTTTTTATATTCCATAAAACCATTATAAATCGTTTGACAAGATGAAACAAATTTCGTACCATTTAAAACTGAACGGATACTCTTATCCCGAGCTGGTGGAGGGTCAGGCCCTATGAAACCCGGCAACCTGCAATACGATTTTCGTAACGTGTTGGTGCCAACCTGATGCAAGGATAATTCCTTGAACGATAAGAGTGAAAGGTAACGAAAACATGACTCCTTTCCTCATAACATGAGTGAAGGGATTTTTTTGTTTTGCATTTGAAAAGAGCAGGCTGAAGTTTCATTTTTTATACCGTCCTCCTGAAGGATGACGTGTAAGCGGGACATGCTTCTCTTCATTACTTTAGGCCTTTCTAAATCCTCGTGTAAAAGTTAGCAGCGGCTTTTTTAATCCGTACGGGTAGACATACATGGGTAATGAGTACCGTATCAAATACGCGCTTTCGCGCAAGGTATTTTTAGGAGGAAGACAAATGACAAACCGTCGACTGTTTACATCAGAAAGTGTAACAGAAGGGCATCCAGATAAGATTTGCGACCAAATTTCTGATGCCATTTTAGATGCTATTTTAGCAGAAGATCCAAATGCACGAGTAGCGTGCGAAACAACTGTCACTACAGGACTTGTATTAGTTTCCGGTGAAGTAACAACATCTACATATGTAGATATTAAAGGAATTGTGCGTGATACAGTAGAGAAAATTGGCTATACACGCGGTAAATATGGCTTTGACGCCGAAAACCTTGCTGTACTTGTAGCTCTTGGGGAGCAATCGCCTGATATTGCCCAAGGTGTAGACCAAGCACTTGAAGCTCGCGAAGGCGCGATGACTGATGAAGAACTAGAAGCAATCGGCGCGGGAGACCAAGGTTTAATGTTTGGGTATGCCTGCAATGAAACACCAGAACTGATGCCGCTACCTATCAGTTTGGCACATAAGCTGGCTCGTCGTCTAACAGAGGCCCGCAAATCAGGGGAACTACCGTACCTACGTCCGGATGGAAAAACACAAGTGACTGTAGAATATGATGAAAACAATCATCCTGTACGTGTTGATACAATCGTTTTATCTACACAGCATGATGAAGACGTCACATTAGAGCAAATCCAAAAAGACATCAAAGAAGTAGTAATCAATAAAGTAGTACCCGCAAACCTAATTGACGTAAACACAAAATATTTCATTAATCCAACAGGCCGCTTTGTAATCGGAGGACCAAAAGGAGATGCAGGTCTTACCGGCCGTAAAATCATCGTAGATACGTATGGTGGATATGCCCGCCACGGCGGTGGTGCCTTCTCTGGAAAAGATGCTACAAAGGTTGACCGCTCAGCGGCTTATGCAGCACGCTATGTTGCCAAAAATATTGTAGCAGCAGGACTGGCGGAACGTGCAGAAGTGCAGCTTGCTTATGCAATTGGTGTAGCCCGCCCGGTATCGATTGCGGTCGATACATTCGGTACTGGCAACGTAGAGGAAAGCAAAATAGTGGAATGGGTACGTGAATTATTTGATTTACGTCCTGCAGGGATCATTAAAATGCTTGACCTGCGCCGCCCGATTTACAAACAAACAGCAGCTTATGGACATTTTGGCCGTACAGACCTGGATGTACCATGGGAAAACACGGACAAGGCTCAGGCGCTTCGTGAAAAAGCTGGCCTATAATGGACTGAAGCCATGCCGGATTGTGAAAAAGGCCGTCACTTACTGTGACGGCTTTTTTAGCGGGTAAGAAAGAAGAAAGGCGCTATAAGAGACACTAGGGGCTTTCACTTTAGCTGTGTACGGATGACATTAGGCACAGAAACCTAGTCAGTTTGATAGCTTAAAAATATTCTCTCGTCTTTCGATAAAAGGATGCTATCTTGCTTACTTTTGTCCCTGAGATGTCGTTTAATATATTATATAATAGAAAAAAGCCCTCAGTATATGGGCTTGCTGGTTATTATTTTTGAAGTGATTTATAATATTTTCCTTTTTCTACATACTCACGAATAATCCGGTCCATATCTGCACGGTCCTCAGGGCTGATGTCACGGATGACCTTTGCCGGGCTGCCCATTGCCAGGGAGTTGGGAGGGATTTTTTTGCCGGGCGGGACAAGGCTGCCAGCTCCGATAAATGCACCTTCTCCAATTTCAGCACCATCAAGGATAATGGAGCCCATACCAATAAGCGCCCGTTTACGGATTACACAGCTATGTAATGTCACCTGATGGCCCACAGTTACTTCATCTTCAATAATAAGAGGATTATTAGGACTTTGGTGAAGGCAGCTTAAATCTTGAATACTGACACGGCTGCCTATAATCGTCGGGGCTACATCCCCCCGGATGACGGTATTAAACCAGACCGTTGTGTCAGCTCCAATAGTAACGTCACCTGTAATGGTAACATAATCTGCAATAAAGACAGATGGATCTATGTTTGGAGTTTGATCTTTATAAGGGTAAATCATATTCTTTCGCCTCATTTCAAGCTAATATATATAATAATCGTACCAAATAGTAAGAAGGAAATAAACAAACTTGTCAAATAACTATGAATGAGAATTTTAGGAGGAAGGCTAATGTGGAAATGGGATGCTGAGGGGCAGCCAAAAGCGGTTGTAGCAATTTTTCATAGTGCTTATGAGCATCACGCCTGGTATGCGTGGCTTATTGAAAAGTTACGCGGCTCAGGATTTCACGTTGTAATGGGAGATTTACCGGGGCATGGGGAGCAGGCGAAAAATCATCGCTACCATGATGAGGATTTTCAGGAATACTATACTTATGCAAAACAGTTAATCCAAGTTGCCCAAACTGAAGATTTACCGGTGTTTATAATAGGAAATGGATTAGGAGCGACAATTGCCGCGCGTGCAATATATCGTAATAAGCTGGACTGTGCAGGTCTTATCATGGTGTCACCTTGGCTTCACCTGAAACTTGAGCCCGGGAAGCTTTCGAAAGCCTTATCAAGCCTTAGCGCCATTACTTCTAACGTCAAACTAAAACATGAAATCACCTATAATACGTTGACACGTAATTTTGAAGTATACGAGGAGATGAAAGATGAAGTACCGTTTAATACTGTTGTGACTGTAAAATGGTACCGGGAATTACAGCATCTGATGAAAATGTGGAAGGATGCCGAGGTAAGGCTGCCGTCATTGCCGGTACTCCTCATGACAGGGGGACGTGATAGTATTACAGATACGGCAGCTTCAAAGCAATGGCTGATGCAGCAAAACCTTACCCACTTTCAATATAAGGAGTGGAAGGACAGTTTGAGTAGTCTCTTTTTCGAGATGGAGCGCGAAGAGATTTTCCAGCTAACAAGAGATTTTATGAATAATAGTTTAAGATCCCTCGGGTATATTATTCCGTAAAGAAAGCGCAGTGAACAGATAGTTCATTGCGCTTTTTATTATTCTTTGATTTGTCGGATATGGAATATTGCAAATATTTTAAAAATTAGTTGAATGAAGGAGTATTTTGTAATATAGTGAACTTCAAAATAATAAAATATTTCAAAACAAAGGGGGGCGTTATATGGGAGATGTTGTTGGTTTTCTGAATAATTTTTTCTGGGGACCTTGGTTCATCTACGGAATCATGTTGATTGGTCTATTTTTCTCTGTTATTACTAGATTCCTTCAGGTTCGCCATATTAAAGAAATGTTCGTATTAATGTTTAAAGGGGAAAAATCGGAAAAAGGTATCTCTTCTTTCCAAGCTTTAGCCATCGCACTTTCGGGGCGTGTGGGTACTGGTAATATTGCGGGAACAGCTACAGCTATCGGGATGGGGGGACCCGGTGCAGTATTCTGGATGTGGCTGATTGCCTTTATCGGAGCTGCCACGGCTTATGTTGAGTCCACGCTAGCTCAAATCTATAAGGAAGAAAAAGAAACGGAGTATCGTGGCGGACCGGCCTTTTATATCGAAAAGGGAATGGGACAAAAATGGTTTGCGGTAATCTTTGCCGTAGCAGCATTGCTGGCAATGCTTATTTTAATGCCTGGTGTTCAATCCAATGCTATTGCTGGTGCAATGAACAATGCATTTGGTATTGATAATTGGATTATTGGTCTTATCATTGCTATTTTACTAGGTGTTATTATTATCGGCGGGGTTAAATCCATCGCAAACGCAGCCCAGGTGATCGTGCCATTCATGGCATTGGCTTATATTTTAATGGCTCTTATTATTATTGTTCTTAATATAGGCGAGGTACCAGGCGTTATTGCCCTGATCTTCTCCAGCGCATTTGGGGCACAGGAGATATTCGGCGGTATCATCGGTTCGGCTATTGCTTGGGGTGTCAAGCGCGGTATTTATTCAAATGAAGCAGGTCAAGGTACAGGTGCCCATCCTGCTGCTGCTGCGGAAGTGTCACACCCGGCAAAACAAGGGCTAGTGCAGGCCGCTTCCGTTTATATCGATACATTATTAATCTGTTCAGCTACGGCATTTATGATTCTATTTACAGGCATGTATAATGTACATGACGAAGGTGCTGATAAAGTACAGGTAATGGTGGATGGCGAGGTGCATAAGGTAGATGGCGAGCCATATGAAATTTATCCTACCATTTTCACTGGTGAATTTGGTAAGGATGAGTATACAGGTGAAGCCCAAGTTTCTTATGCTCAGACAATAAAGGAAGGGGCAGCATATACACAATATGCCGTTGACGAAGCGTTACCAGGCTTCGGAGCTCCATTCGTAGCCATTGCGTTATTCTTCTTTGCCTTTACAACGATTATGGCGTATTACTATATTGCTGAGACAAATGTTGCCTATCTGTTCTCAGGCGGGGCAGAAAAAATAGGAATTTGGATCGCCAAAATCGCTATTATCGTAGCAGCCTTCTATGGTACAGTACGTACGTCTGATCTAGCGTGGGCAATGGGTGATGTCGGTCTTGGTCTCATGGTATGGATTAACGTCATTGCGATTCTTATTATTATGAAACCTGCTATTGTTGCTCTAAAAGATTACGAGAAACAAAAGAAAGAAGGCAAGGATCCAGTATTTGACCCTACTAAGCTAGGTATCAAAGGGGCGACATTCTGGGAAGAACGCAATAAAAAATAGAGAAATAGCAGCTGCTTCGTTTAGAAGCAGCTTTTTTTATGTTGAAGATTAATAGACAAATAATAGGCGTTAATAGACAAATAATAGGCGTTAATAGACAATTTAGGTTAACTAATAGACAAAATAACAGGGTTTATAGACAACATACGCCTATTAATAGACAATAAGGGCCCGATAATAGACAAATGGGAAATACCTCATACATTTTGAACGATTTTGTAAAGAACGCTGTCTAATACATAAAGGGGTAAAGAAGGTGTAGTATGGAGCAACTGGCAAAAAGGGCAATCAGCGGGGATGAACAGGCCATTTTATCTCTTCTTGAGCACTATGAAGAAACATTATACAGGACGGCGTATGCTTATTTACGCAATGAACAGGATGCTCTTGATGCGATGCAGGAGCTTGCGTACCGTGCATTCAAGAAAATCCACCAAGTTAAAGAGCCCGCATATATCAACACGTGGCTCGTGCGGGTACTGATCAATATTTGCCTGGATATAAAAAAGAAGCGAGTGGAATATGTACCTGACTATGCAGAGCCGAGCTACGAACAGAAAACGGACTTTGAAATACTGGATATGATTAGCGGCCTTTCGGAGCAAGAGCAGCAGGTTATATTTCTAAAATATGTGGAGCAGCGAACAAACAAAGAGATTGCAAGCGTGCAAAATATCCCGGAAGGCACGGTGAAATCACGTGTGCATCATGCATTAAAGAAATTAAAGCTGCTTTTCGGACAGGGAGGGACAGATTGATGACTAACCCATTTGATTTAGAAAAGTTAAATAAAGAGTTAAATCAAATCAACGTACCAAAAGAACAATTAGCGAAAACCCGGCATAGAGCCTTCCAGAAAATACAGAAAGAAAAGCAGCGAAGAAACAATTGGCGTTATTATCCGGTACTTGCAGTGACAGTTGCTTTGGCATTCGTTCTGTCTGTCCGTTTTATTCCACCTTTTGCTGAGACAGTGAAGCTTGTCCCGGGCTTTACTGACGTAGTTCCACTCATTACAGATGATCAAGAAGCAGATGAATATGAAAAACTAGATATCAAAGAAACGAAAAATAATTTAACCCTTACAATAAAAGAAGTCATGGTCGATGAAACAGGGATAAAAATCCGTTATTCAATTGAAGCCCCATATAATATTGCAGAACTCTTTATACGGAAGGTAACAATTTTACAGAATGGAAAAGAAATAGAAGGGGCATCCAGTTACGGCTGGGCGAAAGATGGAACGGTGAAAAAATATATAGAAGATACCATCTTTTACAATGTTGAAGGCAAAAACTTGCCTAATAAGAAAAACTTTGAACTTCAAATAACGTTTGATGATAAAGAGAAAACAACATTTGAAATTCCTTTTACGATCAAAAATGACGTAGTAAAAAAGCAAATATATGAGATTGATCAAACGATTTCTTATGAAGGGCAAAAGCTGATCATAAAAGATATCACGATCGCACCGACATCGACTCGTCTTCGCCTAACGACCGATGAGGGCAATTCAATGCAAATTTTAAATGTTGGTCATGTACGGATTTTCAATGAGCAAGGCGAGCGAATAAATACACCGGAGAATGGATTAACAGGGTTAAATAATCTTTCATATGGTGAAGTCATTTACTTATTTGAAAGTGATGCAGTCAACTCAGCAGATTCCCTTACAATTGAAATTGAAAATATGGATGTACTGCCGAAAGATGATAATTATGTGGAAGTGGATTTCAGCAAGCATATAGTTCTCAAGCAGCCTTCGATAGGAAAAGCGAAGTTTAAAATAAGCCAGGGAGGCATTATTACGATTGAAGAAGAGGAGGGGGCAGAGGTTCGATTAAGTCATGCGATTGATGCAGATGGGAAACGCTTTGACATGAAATCCTTCTCCAGCACATGGAATCAAGTGGAGTATACGTATCCAACAGAAATGAAAGCTCCTGTAAAAATTTATTTTTACGACTATCCAAATACAATCTTTTTTAAAGAAAAAATTACTGTGGATAAATAAAACAAGGATGAGGGCTAGCCCTCATCCTTTTGTTTATAATTCCTGGCGCAATGCCTGGATCACTTCGATTTTCGTTGCTTTACGTGCGGGACGCCAACCGGATAAGATTGCTACTACCAGGCTGATGCCTCCTGCAATCAGCACAAGGCTGAATGGAATTGTAGAAAACGTTAGTTCATAGCCTGTTAATTCTTCCTCCGATAAAGCATAGGCGAGTACGTGCGGTAAAATAGCGTTTGCCCCAAAACTGATGGCGTACGAAAGAATAATCGCCAAGCCTGTACCTAACAGGCCGATAAATGCGCTTTCCATTAAGAACAGACGCTGAATCAATGCTGGAGAGGCACCGATTGCCTTTAACACACCGATTTCACGTGTACGCTCTGTCACAGCCATCGTCATTGTATTGAAAATACCGATAGAGGCGATTAATACAGCAATCGTTCCAATGAAAATAAGTCCAATTTTGAAAATCAGGAAGAATAAATCCATTTCCTCCAATTGCTCGATAACCGAATACACTTGGTAGCCCTGTTCTTTTAGGTGATCTAATACAGGGATGACATTTTCAAGTGAGTCTACAAAAATAGTTGTTGTAGGGTATGTTTCTAAAGATGGGAATAACGTTTGTACACCCTGTCCAAAGAGAATGGAGGAATCAATATACCAATCATAGGAAGGCTTCTTTAATATACCCACAATAGTGAATTCTCCGGATTGTGTCTCTTGATCACCTTCATTATTTTCAAACTTGAGCGTTACTGTCTTTCCGATGATATCTCCTTTATAGCCTTCTTCCTCACCGTTATACCATGTTCCATTTGCTTCTGCTTCTCTTGACTTACGGTCTATTTCTGTTTGGTCTGCTTCATTTAATAAGCTTTGAGCGTAATGATAACCAACAACTATTTCATTTGGTTTCTTTGGTAAACGTCCTTTGCTTAAGTTCGAAGGCAGTTTTGATTGCGCCTCCATATCAACTATTGCAGCCTGTGAATAGCCTGTACGGTCTTCAAATGACGATAAGACGGAAGCTCCGACGTCCCATTTTTTTAACACAACATTGACATGCTCTACGTTGTTTATCCGCTTTTCGTCCTCGGCAGTTAGGCTTTCATCACCCCAAAGCTCGATTTCCGTAATTTTTTCTTGATTTAAAATTTCGTTGCGCATCGTCTCCTGAATCCCAAACCCGATTGAAGCCAGGACAATTAAAAAGGCACAGCCGATCATCGCGGCCAGTACGGTAGTTGTGACGCGCAGCTTATTCTTTTTCATATGCTGCCGGACAAATTGTAATTGATCTTTAAATAACATGCTGCATTTCCTCCGTTAACAATCCATCAGTCATGCGTAAAATACGGTCTGCAATCGAAGCTACTTCCTCATCATGTGTAATGATGATAAAGGTTACATTGCTTTCTCTATTCAACTGCTGCATGAGCTGGAGGATTTCTTGTTCTGTCTGCATATCCAAACTTCCGGTCGGCTCGTCCGCCAACACGATAGGAGGGTCGGTAATCATTGCGCGGGCAATCGATACACGCTGCTGCTGGCCGCCTGATAGTTCATTTGGATAATGGTCTGCCACTTCTGTCAAACCAACTCTTTTCAGCATATCCTGGACTTTTTTCTGGCGGATTACAGGACTGACCCCTTTAAGTTTGAGGGGAAGCTCGATATTCTCCACAACATTTTGCCCGGGGAGAAGCTGGAAATTTTGAAAGATGAAACCGAAGTGATCTAAACGAAAGGCAGCGCTTTGCTTTTCCGTAAAAGCGGCAGTCTCTGTCCCATTTACATAAACAGAGCCGGCGTTTGGCTTTAGGAAACCCGCGATGACCTGTAAGAGGGTAGATTTTCCGGAACCGCTCTTTCCAACGATAGAAACAATTTCACCCTGTTGTACATCGAAATTAATGCCTTTTAATACATCCACCTTCTTTTCTTTGCCTTTTTTTCCGATCAGGAAGGCGTGGTGTAGTGATTGAACTGTAATCATATGCTCATTCCTTTTTATGTTGATAAATTAAGTGTAAAAGGCAAATCTGAAGATATAGGGTCTGTGTTTCTGAAGATTTTCTTAAGAAAAGGAAACTGCCTGAACGTTTAGGAAAATAAAAGAGCTGAGGATACGTTCCTCAGCTCTCAAATGGATATTCTTTCACCTTTTCTAGTGCAATAACAAAGGGAGGGTCATTTTTCTGATTTAAAAATTCATAGCGCAGGACATGGATAGATTTCTGTGGAAGCGCGCTTACAAAGCGGATTACTTCATCCCGCTCTTCCTTCCCGCCTTCATGGCCGTGATAAATGACAAGAACGACGATACCTCCAATTTTCAAGAGCTGCAGCAGGCTTTCTAAGGCCTGGATTGTCGTGTTTGGACGGGTAATCACTTCATGATCGCTGCCCGGCAAGTAGCCCAAGTTAAAAATGGCGCCTGAAACAGGCTTGTCTACATATTTTGCCACATTTTCATGGCCATCATTCAGTACAATGGCCCTGTGTTCAAGCGCATGGTCAAGGAGACGGTGAAGTGTTGCATCAACTGCCTGCTTCTGGACATCAAATGCATAGACAAAACCGTCATCGCCGACAAGTTCGGCTAAAAATAGTGTATCGTGTCCATTGCCTGCTGTTGCATCGACTGCAATATCACCGTTGCCGACTGCTGATTGTAATAATGTTTGTGCGTATTGTAACACTCGCTCCAGCCTCATTTTGTCACTTCCGCCACATAGTGCTTACCTTGCCAAGATCCACGCCGTTCAAGCTCTGCATCAATTCCATTCAGCACTTCCCATTTATTCACCGACCACATAGGGCCGATCATGAGATCAATCGGGCCATCTCCTGTAATACGGTGCACGATCATTTCAGGCGGCAGTACTTCCAACTGGTCGGCTACAAGGTTGATGTATGCGTCTTTTTCCATAAATTCGAGCATTCCTTTTTCATACTGCTTTACAAGAGGTGTCCCTTTTAATAAATGCAATAAATGAATCTTGATGCCTTGGACATCCAGCTTCGCCACTTCCCGTGCTGTTTCCATCATCATATCGTAGTCTTCCAGCGGCAGACCGTTGATAATATGTGTGACGATCCGGATATTGTGCTTGCGTAATTTTTCTACGCCTTCAACATATGTTTGATAGTCGTGGGCACGGTTGATTAAGTTCGCTGTTTTTTCATGAACAGTCTGGAGCCCAAGCTCCACCCAAAGATAGGTGCGTTCATTCAGCTCTGCCAAATATTCGACAACATCATCCGGCAGGCAGTCAGGTCGTGTGGCAATGCTAAGCCCCATTACCCCTTCACAAGCAAGAGCTGCTTCAAACTTTTCCTTTAATACTTCAAGCGGGGCATGTGTATTTGTATAAGCTTGAAAATAGGCCATTGTCAGGCCGTCTTTCCATTTATTCTCCATTTTTGCTTTGATTTTTTCAAACTGGATGGGAATCGGATCAACCTTATCACCAGCAAAATCTCCAGAACCGGCTGCTGAGCAGAACGTACAGCCCCCGAATGCTACGGTACCATCCCGGTTAGGACAATCAAAGCCAGCATCCAGCGCGACTTTGTATACCTTTTTTCCAAATTCATTCCGCAAATAGCGGTTCCATGTATAATAACGTTTTCCGTCTGACGGGAAAGGGAAATTTACTTCTGTCATATATGTCACTCCTCTAACGCCCTATTTTAACACGCATATGACACTCTGACATAACAGAAAATCTTTTTCTTGTACATTTTGCGAATTACGCATAGACTTACTGTTTGGAGTTTGAAATTAATGGAGGATACTTTATGCCGAAAAGTGTTTGGTTTTTAGTTGTAGGGATGTTCGTAAATACAGTGGGAAGCTCGTTTTTATGGCCTTTGAATAGTATTTATATCCATGATTATTTAGGGAAATCACTTACCATTGCAGGGGTTGTATTAATGCTGAATTCGTTAGCAGGTGTATTTGGCAACCTGCTTGGCGGTTATTTGTTTGATAGATTGGGAGGATATAAGACAATTGTTTTTGGGGTTGTATGCAATTTAGTGACATTAGCCTTTTTGACAGTATGGCACGAATGGCCGCAGTATGTCATTCTACTGACAATGGTAGGGTTCAGCGGGGGAATTGTCTTTCCTGCTATGTATGCTCTCATTGGAAGCGCCTGGCCGGAAGGAGGAAGAAAAGCCTTCAACACATTATTCCTGGCAAATAACGTAGGAGTGGCGATTGGTCCTGCATTAGCCGGAGTAATCGCAGATATTAATTTTGAATATGTTTTCATCACGAATTTGGCGACATATGCCGTGTTCTTCTTCATCGCTGTTTTTGCATTCAAACGATTTGAGCAGGGAAGCATTGCACCGAAAAATGTAATAGCAGAAGGGGCAGGCCCCCAATCAAAAGCGCCGTTATTTGCTATATTAATACTATGTATCTCCCTTGTATTATGCTGGATGTCGTATTCACAGTGGAGCGCGACGATCTCTTCCTATACACAGGAGCTGGGAATGAGCCTTTCTCAATATAGTTTATTATGGACGATTAATGGATTATTAATAGTAGCATTGCAGCCATTTATTCGACCGATTGTCCGGATGTGGGAAGAGAAACTGAAGAATCAGCTAGTATTAGGACTAGTATTAATGTCTGCATCAATCGGTATGGTGTCGATTGCAGGAGATTTTAAGATGTTTGTCGCTGCTATGGCTGTTCTGACATTAGGGGAAGTATTCTTTACGCCGGTTATTCCGTTGGTAGCAAACAAACTGGCACCAGAAGGAAAGCAAGGTTTCTATCAGGGCATCGTGAATAGTGCAACGACAATCGGCCGTATGGTAGGGCCGCTAATTGGCGGTATTATGGTAGATGTGTATGGTATGCAGGTACTTGCCATCTTCCTTGCTATCGTACTTATTGTCGCCATCATTCCGTGTTTATTGTATAATCTGCCATTGAAACGGATGAAGTATGAATAAACACTTGTGCTTTTCCATTGTTTCCATTAAAATAAATGAAAATATTAAGAACGACTGTGATGAGGAATAGTAGGTCCGGTAATCTTCAAGAGAGCCTGCGGTTGGTGAGAGCCGGCAGATGAACAGACTGAACTCGCCTCGGAGTATGCTTTTGGTGAAAATAGTAGCCGGAAGCCGTGTTTTCGCGTTAAGAAATCTAAGCTGAGTGCTGTGTCACTAATGTGGGTGGTACCGCGGGAGTTGAAATCCTCTCGTCCCTTTCTATTACGAAAAGGGGCGAGTTTTTTTGTTTTTTAAAAATTCCGTCAATTCTGCTTAAATATGTGAAAACAGGTCGACAATGAAACTTTAAGGAGGAAATACCATGAGCTTCAATCACCAGGAAATCGAAAAAAAATGGCAGAATTATTGGGCCGAAAACAACACGTTTAAAACAGGAGATGACGAGTCAAAACCTAAATTTTATGCGCTGGATATGTTTCCTTACCCGTCAGGTGCAGGTCTGCATGTAGGGCATCCGGAAGGCTATACGGCAACCGATATTTTATCCCGCTACAAGCGCATGCAAGGGTTTAATGTTCTTCATCCGATGGGATGGGATGCATTTGGTCTTCCGGCAGAACAGTATGCTTTAGATACAGGGAACGACCCGGCTGAGTTTACAGAGAAAAATATTGCGACGTTTAAGCGTCAAATCCAGGAACTTGGCTTCTCCTACGACTGGGAGCGGGAAATCAATACAACAGACCCGAAATACTACAAATGGACACAATGGATTTTTACAAAATTAGTAGATATGGGCTTGGCGTATGTAGACGAAATCCCTGTAAACTGGTGCCCGGCATTAGGTACAGTGCTGGCAAATGAAGAAGTGATTGATGGCAAATCAGAGCGTGGCGGCCACCCGGTAGAGCGCCGTCCAATGAAGCAATGGATGCTGAAGATTACAGCATATGCCGACCGTCTGCTTGATGATCTGGAAGAGTTGGATTGGCCAGAATCCCTTAAAGATATGCAGCGCAACTGGATCGGCCGTTCTGAAGGAGCACAGGTGAAATTTACTGTTGATGGCACTGATGCGTCATTTGAAGTATTCACTACACGTCCGGATACATTATTCGGTGCGACATACTGCGTTCTTGCACCGGAGCACAAATTAGTAGCCGACATTACAACACCAGAGCAAAATGCTGCAGTGGAAGCATACTTGGAGAAAGTAAAGCTGAAATCAGATTTAGAGCGCACAGATTTAGCAAAAGAAAAAACAGGTGTTTTCACAGGCGCATATGCGGTTAATCCAATCAACGGAGAAAAAATGCCAATCTGGATTGCTGATTATGTTCTTGCAACATATGGCACAGGAGCGATCATGGCAGTGCCGGCGCACGATGAGCGCGACTATGAGTTTGCAAAGGAATTCGGCTTAAATATTAAGCCTGTTCTTGAAGGCGGCGACATTGAGAAAGAAGCATTCGTTGGAGATGGAGCGCATATTAACTCTGATTTCCTAGATGGCTTAAATAAAGAAGACGGTATCAAGGCAGCAATTGAATGGTTGGAGGAAAATGGTGTAGGGGAGAAGAAGATTTCCTATCGTCTACGTGACTGGCTGTTCTCTCGCCAACGCTATTGGGGGGAGCCAATCCCAGTAATCCATTGGGAAGATGGCACAATGACGACAGTGCCGGAAGACCAGCTGCCATTGGAGTTGCCGAAGACGTCCGATATTCATCCATCCGGTACAGGGGAATCACCGCTTGCCAATATCGATGAGTGGGTGAATGTAGTGGACCCAGAAACAGGGAAAAAAGGTCGACGCGAGACGAATACAATGCCGCAATGGGCAGGTTCCAGCTGGTACTTCATTCGCTACATCGATCCGCATAACGAGGAAGCAATCGCTGATCAGGAATTATTGAAACGCTGGCTGCCTGTAGATATTTATATTGGCGGGGCAGAGCATGCAGTACTTCACCTGCTATATGCGCGCTTCTGGCATAAAGTACTTTACGATTTAGGCGTAGTGCCGACGAAAGAGCCATTCCAAAAGCTATTCAACCAAGGAATGATTCTAGGCGAAGGCAATGAAAAAATGTCTAAATCAAAAGGGAATGTTGTAAACCCTGATGAAATTGTTGCCTCTCATGGTGCTGATACACTGCGTTTATATGAAATGTTCATGGGACCGCTTGAAGCTTCTGTAGCTTGGTCTACAAACGGATTAGACGGCGCTCGCCGCTTCCTGGATCGTGTTTGGCGCCTGTTCGTAACAGAAGAGGGCACGCTAGCCGAAAAGGTTCAGCAATCAGAAGATAAAACATTGGAGAAATCCTACCACCAGACAGTGAAAAAAGTAACGGAAGATATTGAAGGCATTCGTTTCAACACGGCTATTTCACAAATGATGGTATTTATAAATGATTGCTATAAAGCAGAGGTTGTACCGACACAATTTGCTGAAGGATTTGTGAAGCTTCTTGCCCCGATTACACCGCACGTAGCAGAAG
This sequence comes from Lysinibacillus odysseyi 34hs-1 = NBRC 100172, assembly GCF_001591965.1. Lineage (GTDB taxonomy): Bacteria > Bacillota > Bacilli > Bacillales_A > Planococcaceae > Lysinibacillus_B > Lysinibacillus_B odysseyi. The sequence continues at coordinate 38,192 of NZ_BCVX01000017.1, read as the reverse complement.
AGCTATGGAATGTCTTGGGCCATGAAGGAACAATTACGTATGAGGCGTGGCCGACATACGATGAATCAAAGCTTGTAGATGATGAAGTAGAAGTTGTTGTACAAGTGAATGGCAAAGTCCGTGCCAAAGTAAAAGTAGCAAAAGATGCTTCGAAGGAAGAACTGGAGCAAATTGCTGTTAATGATGAAAAAGTAAAAGAATTTATGGATGGAAAAGAATTAGTGAAGCTAATCGCTATTCCAGGTAAATTGGTAAACATTGTAGTGAAATAAACATACATTATATAGAAAAAAGCTGCGTATGGAGAGAAATCTTCATACGCAGTTTTTTTATAAAAAAAGAAGCTATTGATGAATGAAGAACTTTTTTGAAATGTAAAAAAACTTTTAAAACATAGTTGACTAATAGGTATTATATGTTTATAGTGGTTTTAATATTTCCTTCTACATTCTAGGGTATAGCCATTAGGAGTTGAAATAACATAGAAAGGGAACGGCGGATCTGCGATCATGAGGAAAAGCTGGAAAGTCGGCTTGCGCTATTTAAAGTTTCCCTGCCTATAAAAGATGTATAAACGAGCTCAAAAAAAAAGAAATCTACACTTTAGCAAGTCATCTTACTAAATAAAAAGTGCTATTTTCATATAAATAAGATGACGAACTTTTGAGATGAAGAAATGTCCGGCATTTACACAAAATAAACAGAATAATGCGATTATATATGGTGCAAGCATCATGGAGAAATGCCATTTAGTGCTTGTCATACTAAAAGAGTAAAAGTGTTTTTCTTAACATATATGAAGGAGGAGCTGTGATGGGGAAAGTATATATTGTAGGAGCTGGACCCGGTGATCCAGATCTGATTACTGTCAAAGGACTGCGGGCGATTAAGGAAGCTGATGTCATTTTGTATGACCGCCTGATTAATAAAGAGCTTCTTACTTATGCAAAGCCGGATGCTGAACTGATTTTTGTTGGAAAAATGCCGAATTATCATGGGGTCATACAGGATCGCATTAACACATTGCTTGTACAGCATGGAAAAAAAGGCAAGGTAGTGGCACGTCTAAAAGGGGGAGACCCGTTTGTATTTGGCCGGGGGGCAGAAGAAGCGGAAGTGCTGGCTGAAGCGGGAATTCCATTTGAAATTGTCCCGGGTATTACCTCTGGAATCGCTGCACCAGCTTATGCAGGCATACCTGTCACACATCGTGATTACGGTTCAAGCTTTGCCATCGTAACGGGTCATATGCGCGAAGGGAAGGATGACTCTATTAAATGGGAAAGTTTAGCGACAGGAATTGATACGCTGGCTATTTATATGGGAGTAGGAAATCTCCCGTATATTTGCCAGCAGTTAACGAAGCATGGAAAATCGGGAGATACACCTGTAGCCCTTATCCATTGGGGGACTACGGATGTGCAAAAAACAGTAACGGGAACACTAAATACGATTGTGGAGCTTGTACAACAGGAAAACATAGAAAATCCAAGCATGATTATTGTCGGTGAGGTTGTGAAAGTAAGGGGGAAAATCCAGTGGTTTGAAAAAGAACAATATTTACAAAAGCTGCGTCAGGAAATTTCAGTGTAAGTAGGTGTCATCAATGCAAGCAGTATTATATGTCGCACATGGAAGCCGCGTGAGGGAAGGTGTTAATGAAGCCCTTGCCTTTATTAAGGGAGTAATACCACATATTAATGCACAGATTCAGCAAGAGAGCTTTCTAGAGCTGGCAGAGCCGACAATTATGCAGGGCGTCGCTGCATGTGTAGAACAAGGCGCGACAGAAATTGCTGTAGCACCTATCTTGTTGTTAACGGCAAATCATTTGAACGAAGATATTCCCCGGGAGATTCAAGAAGCTAAAAGAAAGTTCCCGGAAGTAACGTTTTCCATCGGTCAGGCACTAGGAATTGATGACAGGCTGGTGAATGTACTTGAGCAAAGACTAAATGAATCAGGCGAGAGTTATACAGGAGCCAATGTTCTACTAGTTGGCAGGGGAAGCAGCGACCCTGCGGTAAAAAGGGATTTGACCCAGATTGGGGGCTTACTTCAGAAAAAGGCAGGGCTGAATAAAGTATCGACCTGTTTTCTATATGGAAAAGGCGTTTCTTTTGAGGATGCTCTGCAACAGCTGGTAACAGAAGATAAAAAAACATTTATTATACCCTATTTACTATTTACAGGTTTATTAAAACAGCATATCAGAGAGAAAATTGCTAATATTCAGAATTTTAATCAAGCTGTTCATTTATGTGATTGTCTGGGGTATGACGAGCAGGTCCAACATGTCTTTATCAATCGAATCACACAGTTGATGAAAAGGGGAGATGAGCAATGAGTACACGTAAAGACAACCTTGAAACAGCATTGGAAAATGTGAAGAAGATAGTTAGTTCCATGAAATATGGCTCTGTTACACTCATTATCCAGGATAACTATATTGTACAGATAGAGAAAAACGAAAAAATTCGTTTGAAATAATTTGAATGAGGGGCGAACAAATTGACACTACAAGTAATTAATAGTCCGTTTACTGAAAAACAAGTAAAAGTTTTAAATGAGTTATTACCACATTTAACAACTCAGCAAAAAATTTGGCTGACAGGCTATTTAACAGCCACATCGGCAGAAGAGCCGGCTGCAGGGCGGGAGCCGGTTCAAGCTCCTCAGCAAATAAAGGAAATCACAATTCTTTTTGCTTCGCAAACAGGGAACAGCGAAAAGGTAGCAAAAAAACTCGGCAAAGCATTAGAAGATCCTAATCATCAAGTAACGATTACATCGATGGCTGATTATAAGGTGAACAATTTAAAAAAATTGGATCATTTATTTATCATAGCAAGCACACACGGCGAAGGTGAGCCGCCTGATAATGCAATCAGCTTTTATGATTACTTACATAGCAAACGGGCTCCGAAGCTTGATGGCGTAAAATATGCTGTACTCTCTTTAGGAGATAGCTCCTATGAATTTTTCTGTAAGACAGGGATTGATTTTGATGAGCGGTTAGCGGAACTTGGAGCGACGAGCATCGTACCACGTGTAGACTGTGATGTGGATTTTGAAACAGATGCAGCCGGGTGGATCCAGCAGGTAAAAGATACATTGGCAATAAGCACTTCGGCTTCTCCAGCAGTTCAGAACGTCCAAGTGCCGGCTGGGACGGCTGAGTATTCAAGAAGTAATCCCTTCTATGCAGAAGTACTTGAAAAGATCAACCTGAACGGCCGTGGCTCTAATAAGGAAACCCTTCACTTAGAGTTATCACTTGAAGGTTCCGGGCTTACTTATACACCAGGAGACGTATTAGCAATTGTACCGGAAAATAGCGATCACCTTATTGCCTTGCTATTAACCGCGCTGGGCTTTGATGGCACACAAAAGGTAACGGTAGATGGCACGGAGACAGCATTGCAGGATGTTTTAAAGAATCTTGATATTACAGCATTATCAAAAACACTGTTAAATAAGTTAGCCCCTTTTACACAAAACGCAGAATTAGCGGCGCTTATTGATAATCGGGATGCATTGAATGCGTATGTGTATGGCCGGGATGTTATTGATATTGTTGAAACATATGGTCCATGGACTTGGACTCCGCAGCAATTCATCGAGCAATTGCGTAAAATCCCGGCACGTGAATATTCCATTTCAAGCAGCTATACTGCTTACCCGGAAGAGGTCCATCTGACAATCGGCAAAGTATTTCATGAAACTGCCGGTCGTTACCGTGAAGGTATTGTTTCGGGGAATATTGCATCAAATGTGGAAATCGGTGACAAATTGGCCGTCTATATTAAACAAAACCCGAATTTTAAATTACCAGCCGATACTAGGCCAATCATTATGATCGGTGCCGGAACAGGAATTGCACCATTCCGTTCCTTCCTGCAAGAACGGGAAGAGCAGGGAACAGAGGGGAAAAGCTGGCTGTTTTTCGGTGACCAGCATTTCGTCACGGACTTCTTGTATCAAGTAGAATGGCAGCGCTGGCTGAAAGAAGGGACATTAACTAACATGAATATTGCCTTTTCCCGTGATCAGCAGGAAAAGATTTATGTGCAGCATCGATTGCTTGAGAATGCCAAAGAAGTATTCGAATGGATCGAGCAAGGGGCTAACATCTACTTATGCGGTGATGAAAAGACGCTGGGACATAGTGTAAACGAGGCGCTAATTACAATTTTTGAACAGCAGAAACAAATATCACGCGATGAGGCGGCCGATTATTTAAAGGAATTACAAAAACAGCAGCGTTATCAACGTGACGTGTATTAAGGGGGAAGTAAAATGACAGACAAAATCGTACTGCCACCACAGGAAGGGCCATTTAGTGATGTAGAGAGAATTAAAGAAGAAAGCAATTATCTACGTGGAACGCTTGAAGAAACTATGAAATATCCAATCAGTTCAGGTATTCCGGATGATGATAACCGTCTTATGAAATTCCACGGAAGTTATTTGCAGGATGACCGTGATCTGCGTAACGAACGCGCCAAGCAAAAGCTTGAATCGGCTTATCAATTCATGGTACGTGTACGTACACCAGGTGGCGTAGCAACACCGGAACAATGGCTGACAATGGACCAATTATCTGATGAAGTCGGGAACGGTACACTGAAATTGACAACGCGTCAGGCATTTCAGCTGCACGGAATTTTAAAATGGAATGTCAAAAGCTTTATGCAAGGCATCAATGAAGTACTGCTTGATTCACTGGCTGCATGCGGGGACGTAAACCGGAATGTAATGTGTAATGCCAACCCTTATCAATCAAAGCTTCATGCCGAAGTTTTCGATTGGTCAGCAAAATTAAGTGAGCATCTCCTGCCGCGCACAACGGCTTATCACGAGCTATGGCTGAACGGTGAAAAAGTAGTAGATACGCAGGAAAAGGAGATCGAACCGATTTATGGGTCATTGTATCTTCCGCGTAAATTTAAAATCGGTATTGCAATTCCACCTCATAATGATGCGGATATTTATTCACAGGATATCGGATTTATTGCGATCGTGGAAGATGGCAAGCTGGCAGGCTTCAATATACTCGTTGGCGGCGGAATGGGTATGACGCATGGTGATGATGCGACATATCCGCAGCTTGGTCGTTTGCTTGGCTTTATCACACCAGATAAACTGCTTGAAACAGCTGAAAAAATCATGACGATTCAGCGCGATTATGGAAATCGGAAAGAGCGTAAAAACGCGCGCTTTAAATATACAATTGATAAATACGGTCTTGATTGGTTCAAAGAAGAGCTGCACCGCCGTCTAGGCTGGAAAGTACAGGATGCCCGTCCATTCCAATTTGACCACACAGGTGATCGTTATGGATGGATTCAAGGTGAGGACGGCAATTGGCATTATACATTGTTTATCCAAAACGGGCGTGTTAAAGATTTCGAAGGCTATCCATTAAAAACAGGCCTGCGTGAAATTGCAAAGGTGCATACAGGAGAGTTTCGATTGACAGGTAACCAGAACCTTGTAATCGGCAACGTATCACCGCAAAAAAAGGAAAAAATTGATGAGTTAATCAAACAGTACAATATTACGGCAGGCGAGTTCTACTCGGCTCTGCGCCGTAATTCGATTGCGTGTGTGTCATTGCCGACATGCGGCCTGGCAATGGCAGAGGCAGAGCGCTATTTGCCTTCATTAATCGATAAAATTGAAGTGATTCTAGATGAGGTCGGCCTGCGTGATGAAGAAATTGTCATTCGTATGAGCGGATGTCCAAATGGCTGCTCCCGTGCAGCCATGGGGGAAATCGGTTTTATCGGTAAAGGTCCAGGCAAGTACAATATGTACCTGGGCGGCGGCTTTACAGGAGATCGTTTAAATAAAATATACCGTGAAAACATCGGGGAAGAGGAAATCTTAAAAGAGCTCCGTCCAATACTGACACGCTACGCAGCGGAGCGTTTAGAAGGAGAGCGCTTTGGTGACTTTGTCATCCGGACAGGGTATGTAAAGGCTACAACAGACGGTACAAACTTCCATACAGTCTAGGAGAAAGTTATGCTCCCTATAACAATCAATCTTAAAAAGCGTAAGTGTATTATCGTGGGCGGTGGAAAAATTGCCTATCGAAGAACGAAAACACTGCTGGCGGAAGGAGCGCATCTTGTTGTTATCAGTCCGGAACTGCTTCCGGAGTTAGCTGTACTTGTTGAGAAAAAACGGGTAGACTGGTTACCACGCACGTTTGAAAAACAGGATACCCGTGATGCGTTTTTAGTTGTTGCAGCAACGAATAAACGTGAGGTGAATGCAGCTGTGGCACAAAGCTGCAGCCCTAATCAATTGATTAATATTGCAGACGATCCGGAAAATAGTTCATTCTATTTTCCGGCAGTCGGCAGGCGCGGGCTGCTGTCAGTTGCTGTAGGGACAGACGGGGCAAGCCCGATCCTTGCTAAAAATATTCGGAATGAGATCATGTCACAATTTGATGAAACATATGAATTATATTTCGCCTTTGTGAAAATTTCCCGGGAAAAGATACTACATCTGCAAATTGAGGAAACAGAAAAACGGCAATTATTGACGGAAATTGTAGATAAAAAATATTTAGATATCCGGCTGCAGAGAGCCTTTTTGGAGCAGCTGAAGAAAAAACAACGGTAGGGAATCATGACGGTTCCCCTGCCGTTTTTTATTTCTTATTTTTCATGTAAGCTATACATAACTATAACTAGAGGAGTAAACCGATGATTTATTATGAAGCAAACTGCATGTATTGTAAAAAGCCGTTTAAATTGCTTGAAGGTACAAGGAAATACCAACAGTACAAACAGAACAGAAACGGGAAGTTTGCCTGCGATGGTTGTGAACGGCGCATTGAGGCAGATGCGCGGAAGTATTTGTTTGACCGTGATTAGAGATGCGTCCTGTTTGTAACTATTTGTCTGGTTCCGTTAACGTAACGGAACCAGACGTTTTTTATGGATTTTATATTTATTTGGGGAAATGAAACCGATATGTAAAAAAATGCGACTATAAGATAAAGGGGTGAAATGATGAACAGCAAGCTGCAGGAAGCAATGGAACAATACGGTGAATACTGTATCCGTGTTGCCTATTTATATGTAAAGGAGTGGACGGCTGCCGAAGAAATTGTGCAGGATGTCTTTTTGGCCTACCATTTCCAGCAAGAGCGTTTTAGGAATGATTCATCCTTGAAAACATATTTAGTGAAAATAACGATACATAAAAGCTATGACTATCTGCGTAGCTGGAGTGCAAAAAAGCGTCAGTTCGTCGAATCGTTTCACCTTAGGACTGCAGAACGTTCCAGCGAGTATTTGGTCATGATAGAAAATGAGCGGCAAATACTTGTTGATGCATTGTGGAAGCTGCCGTTGAAATATCGGGAAGTATTAATCCTTCATTATTATGATGACTATAAAATAAAAGAAATAGCAGAAATCATAGGAAGTAGTGAAAATACAGTAAAAACAAGAATAAGCCGTGGACGATCAAAATTAAAGGAGCTTTTGGGACCGGAACAGTGGGAGGTGCTGCTGCATGACTAGGTGGAAGGAACAGATTGACCAGGAGATAGGTTCAGAATCGAAATTCACTTTGGCAACAAAAGAGAAAATTATGCAAAAGGCTGCAGCCCATGAGCCAAAAAGGGACTGGAGAGCGGGAATGGCCATTGCAGGAATTCTCTTCATCGCATTACTGCTTGTTTTAAGTAGTCCTTATGGGCATGAACAGCAAATTCAGCCAGGTAAAGATCTGGAGCAGGTACTCGAGGAGACGGAAGTGAAAGAGTTTTTTATTAGCGGTCTACCATTCAATGAAGAAAAATTCACTGCAAAGGATTCGGAATTTTATATCGGAAATAAAAAATATGATAAACAAGAAGATGTACAATTCATACAGTCACTCCTTAAGAGTGTAAGCGTCTATGAAGGGGATGAATTTTCTGAAGGAAAAGATATTCTTATAAATATGGAAAACGGTGATCAGCTGAAACTGAAATTATATCCTTACGATTCATTGACTAATATGGGTTTGAAGGATATGGAAACCGGTTTATTTTATACAGTAACAAATGATGATATATGGAAATTTTATTTTGATTATCGGCCAAAGTTTGTTAATATAGCAGGTTTGTATATTTTAGCAATTCTATTAGCAGGTCTTAAATTATTCGTGGAACGTTCTTTACTAAAACGTAATAACCTTCAAAAGAGAAGAAAGCGATTTATGAATAAAAGGCATATGATTATAATGGTGATTCTAACTGTCTCCATCTTGTGTACTGGAGCAAGTATTCTCTTGACAGGATGGATGGCTGTTCATAAAGGTGGTATTTTAGCTGGGCTGCTGTTGATTCCGAGTGTTAACTATGCATTTGAAAGAAAATATGAATTGAATCCAACTTATCGGAAAATCGACCTTTTTCACTACTTGGCTACGGCGGGTATAACAGCTTTAATGATTTTATGGCTATAGAAATGTAGGTATAAAATAGTATAGGTCGTATCTCAAAACTACTGAACTTTAAAGTATGAAAGGCGAAAATAACTATTTTCGAATCGAAGGTTTTTAGGTAAACTGTAGGTGAAGTGAAAGAAAATAGTAGAAAGTTGGCATAAAAATGGCACAAGCATCACACACAGTAACCGTTCCGACGAATATTGAAAACGTATGGGAATTCGTAAGTAAAATTGAACAATGGGCTACACTCGTACCGGCATATAAAGAGCATGAGCAGATTGACGAAACAAAATCGATCTGGACATTTGAAGGAAGCATGAAAGGTCTGAAAAAGACGGTGAAAATGGAGCTGGTTATTATCGAATTTAATGGACCGAATAACATTAAATTCACGCTAAAAGGCCTGACAGATAACTTTACAGGCAGCGGCCAGTTCCAAGCGGAGGAAACAGCAGGCGGCACAGAAATGACAGGAACAGTGGAAGTGAACGCCGGCGGGATTTCCGGTGCTGTCCTAACACCGATGATTAAAATGGTGCTGCCGAAAGTAACGACACGCCTTACTGAAAAAATTGCACGTACAATCCAAAGTACAGTCCCAACGGCATAAATGAGAAGGAACTTGGTCCAAACCGGGCCAAGTTTTTTTTATCTAAGTGAAACTTTTTGTAGATAAGTTCTGTCTAACGGCTAGCTAGAAAAAAGGAGGGAGATTGTGGAATCTGAGGAGCGAGAACAGAGATTAATAGAAACGATGGATCTGTACGGTGATGATATCGTAAAGCTTTGCTATACATATGTACGAAATTGGCAGACAGCCGAGGATTTAACGCAGGAGAGCTTTCTCAAGTTTTTTCGTTCCCTGCATACATTTCGTGGGGAAGCAAGCGTTAAGACATACTTATACCGTATCGCGATCAATGTCTGCCATGATTACTTATCAAGCTGGAAATATAAAAAAGTGACGATAACCAATGCTTTTCATAAAATTTTGCGTACGGAAAGGTCGACAGAACAGGTCGTCATGGAGCTGGATGATTCAAAAAGGCTTGTGCTGGCAATCGAGCAGCTGCCTCCAAAATATAAGGATGTTATTATCGTTTTTCATTTTGGTGAAATGTCACTGGAGGAAACAGGGAGTATTTTAAAGCTGCCGATTAATACCGTAAAGACAAGGTTAAGGAGAGCAAGACAAATGCTGGGGATATCTTTACAGGAGGGAGTGGAGTAGTATGGATCCGATTCGTAAAGCATTGAATGAGGTGTATGATGAAAAGCATTTTTCCATTCATAAAAAGCAGGATACAGTGAAGCTGGCGAGAAATGTCAACAGGAAAAAGAGGGGAGCTGCTGTAACTGTAGCAGTGACAGTTATGGCGGCGATTATGTTATTTCTTTTAGTCCAACCAGCCGAACAGCATGTTTCCGTCAGTACAGAGAAGGCTCCTGAAACAGTGGAAGAAGCATACATGGAACGGTTCGCTGCTGCTATGGTGACGGATGATAAAGAGGCGGTAATGACGTACTTATCAGAAAGTGATTGGTTGCTGCAGTGTGCTATTGAAAGTGGGGATAGCGCCTTTTACCGTTCACCGGAGCTGACAGCAAAGGAGCGGAAAAACTTATCCGCACTGCTGTATTATATGTATTTATGGAGAATAGAAGTATGGGGAGCAAAGCCGCCTATTCCCAACGTAGCAAGCTTTGATGAACTTCGCAGGCAGTCTGCTTCATTTGTGGAAACTTATGAAGAGTTTTTTCCTGATAAGCCTTTCATCTCAAGTAAAGAGGAGCATGGCTTGCTTTCAAATACGTATTTCGGCACGATGTCAAAGAACAATCAATGGGGTTTAATAGGAATGATGGCCATATTCGGTATACTTTTCATCCTCAATATCAAAGTGAGGGGCAATCTTTTTTTCAAGGCAATTCCACTAGTTATTATTTGCATATGTTTAGTGCCGTTCGTTATGCCTGCTGCGGAAAAATACGCCTATGATGAAACATCCATTATGGAGGCTGTTTTAAATGAAGAGGAACTGAAAGGGGCACATTTGACGGATGCCGCCACTTTTGGGGACAACCGTTATGCCCTAATCACGACAGCAGAAGGAATTCATTATTTTGCCCATTTCTTAAAAAATGAGAACGGTTACGTCTTGTGGTACACGAAAACAGGGAAAGAATATATGATGGATGCTTCACAACCTCAGTGGAGACGCCAGGTTGTCGCTGTTCATGAAGGACATGATATGTCGAAAATTGAACTGGTGGGAGAGTACGAAAGTGAAGGGACAGTTATTCCTGTGGATTTAGAGGCAGGCAAACCGACGATACGTGCTATTGTGAAGCCGGAATTCTTCAAGTCGTTTCATTATGAATACTATAATGCCAACGGAGAGAAAATGTATTGAAAAAGAGCGGCTTGCTGTCATAGGCAAGCCGCTCTTTTTAATTAGTAAACGCACCAGCACTCATCCCGGCAATTCGGCCTGTTACAAGGGCAGAGGTAATATTATAGCCGCCTGTATAACCGTGGATATCAAGTATTTCTCCACAGAAATAGAGACCTTTTTTCATTTTGGAAGCCATTGTTTTTGGGTCGATTTCCTTCACGGAAACGCCTCCCCCAGTAACAAAAGCTTTTTCGATTGATTGCGTCCCGTGCACATCCATTGTAAAGCCGACGAGTTCCCGTGCGAATGCCCGTAGCTTTTCCTGAGAGAGCTCAATGCCTGTCAAGGAGGTATCGATGCCTGCCCGTTTCAATAAGAAGAGCAGCCATCGTTCTGGAACAAGAGATTTCCATAAGTTTTTTACAGCCTTTTTAGGCTCAGCCTTAATGGATTTATTCAACATTTGTAAACATGTCTCTTCATTATAATCAACTAACGATTGAATTCGTACTTGGACAGGGGCACCACCATTTTTCTTTCTTTCCTTCACAATAAATTGGCTGCAGCGTAAAATAGCAGGACCGCTCAAGCCGAAGTGTGTAAAGAGCATGTCCATTTGATGGGTAATGATCGGCTTGCCTTTTTTATTCAGCACAGAAACGGCCACATCCCGCAGTGCAAGCCCCTGCAGCTCCCGTGATTGGATAAAGGGTTCCTTTGAAGTGACAGGCACCTCTGTAGGATATAATTCTGTGACCGTATGGCCGGCGCGTTCTGCCCATGGGTAACCATCGCCTGTAGAGCCTGTCTGCGGCACGGCTTTTCCACCGACTGCCACCACAACCGCTTTAGCCCGTATTTCCGTCCCATCTTCTAAGCGGACACCGTAAATTTTCTCATCATCCATCAACAGTTTACTGACAGAAGTGTGAAGACGTACATCCACCTTTAGACGCTTCATTTCATGGATTAAAGCGTCGACCACATCCTGTGCACGGTTGGATACCGGGAACATCCGGCCATGATCCTCTTCTTTTAATTTCACACCTAGACCTTCAAAAAATGCGATAATATTTTCGTTATTATAAATAGTAAATGGGCTATATAAAAAACGGCCATTTCCTGGGATATGCTTGACGATTTCTTCCGCGGACAGACGGTTGGTGACATTGCACCTGCCTCCGCCGGAAATAGCCAGCTTCTTCCCGACTTTTCCTCCTTTTTCTAACAGCATTACTTGTTTATTTTGCTCGGCAGCAGCAATAGCAGCCATCAAGCCAGATGGACCTCCACCGATTACAATTACGTCTATCATAAGTATGGCTCACTTTCCTTGTCGATTTGTGTAATTATTATTATACATGAATAGAAGAAATGAATTGAGTAAATGTGTTCATACATGTAAACTAACAGATGGATTGTTTTTTTACAAAATAGTAACTCCATATAGATTGGAAGGATTTTATGTCTTCATTGATGAAAGGCACGGCCATTTTAACAGTCGGCCTATTTTTATCGAAAGTATTAGGCCTTGTTTATATTTTTCCGTTTTATGCCATAGTGGGAGAGGAAAATATAGGGCTGTACCAATATGCTTATATTCCTTATAACATTATGTTGTCGATTGCTCTTTCGGGACTTCCGCTCGCTGTTTCCAAGTTCGTCTCAAAGTACAATGCACTAGGTGACTATGAAACGGGGAGAAGATTACTTCGTTCTAGTACAAAAATGATGATTTTAACCGGGATTGGCGGATTTTTACTGCTGAATTTACTATCAACCCCAATTGCCCATATTGTTATTAGTGACGATGAGCAAATCTATAGTGTTGGGGAAGTAGCCGACGTGATCCAGTGGGTCAGCTTTGCCTTGCTTGTTGTTCCGTTTATGAGTTTAATCCGCGGATTTTTCCAGGGATACGGCCATTACCTGCCAACTTCTGTATCGCAGCTTATTGAACAGATCGCCCGCATCGTCATTTTGCTGGGAGGCGCCTTCATCGTTATCGTTCTTCTAAAAGGTACGCCGGCAACAGCCATTAATTTTGCTGTATTTGCAGCGTTCATTGGAGCGATCGCCAGTCTTTTTGTGCTGCAGTATTACTGGAAAAAGCACAAGCCGGAGTTTGACAATAAGCTTGCTGTAAGTGTTGCTTCGGAGGAAAGGGTACCGTTGTCGAGTTTGTACAAGGAACTGCTGAAATATTCGATTCCTATCGTCTTTGTCGGGTTGGCTAACCCTTTGTTCCAACTGGTCGACATGCTAACATTTAACAGCACAATGACATCGATTGGTCTTGCAAAAGTGACGGATACATACTTCACGATGCTGAACTTTTTAACCCACAAAATTGTCATTATTCCTGTCATGCTGGCAACAGGCTTTTCAATGGCATTGATTCCGACCATTACAGAATATTATACACTTGGAAAATTAGGCTCCTTACGAAATGCCATGGATAAGACTTATCAAGTACTGCTATTCATCACGGTCCCTGCTACGGTCGGTATCATGATTTTGGCCCCGTATATTTACCAAATTTTATATGAGCAAAGTGAGATGGGGACACGTGTTCTTGTCCATTATGCACCGGTTGCCATTTTGTTCGCACTGTTTACAGTGACAGCTGCACTTCTACAAGGTATCGATTATCAAAAATGGATCGTATTCAGTTTATTGACTGGTGTATTGGTGAAGCTTGTACTGAATATCCCATTGATTAAATGGCTTGAAGTGGACGGAGCAATAGCAGCAACGGCTCTTGGATACGGGGTAACAATTGCTATTAATATTGTCGTCATTCATAAAACATTGAATTACAAATCAACAATGGTGAAGCGCCGAATTTTGCTTATTTTTATTCTATCGGGCATTATGGCAGCAGGCGTTGCCGGAGTGACGGCTTTGTTGAATACTTTCTTAACTGCTGATTCAAAAATGACGGCCCTTATCTACTGTTTAGTAGGTGCGGGTGTTGGAACAGCCATTTACGGGCTTATTTCACTCCGGCTGGGGCTTGCGCAAAAGCTGCTCGGTGCGAAGGTGCTGAAAATTGCCAATAAATTAGGGTTCAAATAGGAGGCTGCGGTATGCGTTTAGATAAATTATTAGCAAATATGGGCTACGGTTCACGGAAGGAAGTCAAACAGCTGTTAAAAGAGAAAGCTGTTACGGTAGATGGAACCGTTGTAAAAGATGCTGCGATGAAGGTAAATCCCGAGCAGCAGGATGTTTCGGTATACGGTGAGCGGGTTATTTATACCGAGTTTATTTATCTTATGATGAACAAGCCGCCAGGGGTCATTTCGGCAACTGAGGATCGTTATGACGAAACGGTTATAGACTTGCTTGATCCATTGGCACAGCATTTCAAGCCGTTTCCAGTTGGACGCCTGGATAAGGATACGGAAGGGCTATTGCTTATTACGAATGACGGCAACTTATCCCATAACCTTCTTTCACCGAAAAAACACGTGCCGAAAACATATTATGCAACAATAGACGGGATCGTAACAGAAGCGGATATTGAAGCTTTTCGGCAAGGTGTGGAATTGGATGATGGCTATGTGACAAAGCCCGGGGAATTAGTTATTTTACAATCCGGCGATATATCAGAGATTGAATTAACCATTCAGGAAGGGAAATTCCACCAGGTAAAGCGGATGTTTGAGACAGTCGGTAAAAAGGTGACATATTTAAAACGGCTTTCGATGGGACCGCTTGTGCTTGATGAGGAACTGGCACTTGGGGATTACCGGGAATTAACGGAAGAAGAGCTTGCGTTGTTAACTGCACATAAAGAATCATAGTAAAAAGAATGCTCCCCGACGAAAGGAGCATTCTTTTTTATTTCATGGTTGTGTTTTCTTATGAAGTTAGCTTTACTTTTTTATTCGTCGTTGTCCATTTGCCTCGACTCGGGCTCATTACCAAGTCATTAAAGGCTAACACATTCAAATCTCTTTGAATGGTGCGAGGAGTGATGTTGAACTCTTCGACTAAATCCTGTGTAGACACTTCTCCTTTAGTAAGAATAAACATGTACACGTCTTTAATACGATTAAGCATTCTGTCAGTAGTTGGTTTCATCATTAATGAACCACTCCTTCATCTTAGTTCTCATGCCAAAGACTAGCGGACGACAAGTTGCGTTTGGGTACGCAAAGGCTTTAGATTTCTGCCTTAGACAGCCCCTTTTCATAAAGATTTATTTCAGAACAAATATTCTGATACCAACATTATAGCGAAAAATCAATAAAATTTCTATATATAGTATGTAAAGATTAAGAATTTTCATTTGATAACACAAGTTTAGAACAACTATTTGATAAACAGAATATAAAGAGAATATTAGCGGATAAAGGTTGTATTTTCGCTGAATAGGAGTAAAATAGCGATATTAGTAAAAGAGGTGTTAGAAATGGATTGGTACACATTAGCGAAAAATCGAGAAAAAGAGTTGATTGAAGAGCTTCGCGAATTGCTGCAGATTGAAAGTGTGCTGGACGAAGAGAAAGCGACTGCAGACGCGCCATTTGGCCCTGGTCCTCTAGCTGCTCTAACGTTTATGTTGCAAAAGGGCGAGGAGCAAAACATGACGGTGAAAACTGTCGATAACATGGCGGGACATATTGAAATGGGACAAGGAGAGGAACTGCTTGGCATTTTGTGTCATGTAGATGTAGTGCCGGCGGGAGATCCTGCGACTTGGACTTATCCTCCGTTCAAAGGTGAAATAGTCGATGGAAAATTGTACGCACGGGGTGCAATTGATGATAAAGGGCCGACAATGGCAGCATGGCTTGCGATGAAGCTGGTGAAGGATGCAGGTGTACAACTGAACAAACGTGTAAGACTGATTGTAGGCTCTGATGAAGAGAGTGGATTCCGCTGTGTAGACCGCTACTTTGAAAAAGAAGAGATGCCGACAATTGGTTTTGCGCCTGATGCCGATTTCCCGCTTATTAATGCAGAAAAAGGGATTGCCCATCTAGTCTTTTCGCAAAAACAACCACGTGAAGTAGAAGAAAACCTATTATCTTTTACGGCTGGAAAACGGATTAACATGGTGCCTGAAACAGCGACAGCTGTACTTAAGCAAGCATCAACAGATACGGGATTGAAATTTCAGAAATTTCTATCGGAAAATAACGCAGAAGGTACTTTAAACTTAGAAGGTGACCGCTATATAATAAGTATTAAGGGAAGATCTGCTCATGCGATGGAGCCTGAAAAAGGACGGAATGCAGCTGTACTTCTTGCTAAGTTTTTAACAACGGAGCTAAAGACAGGGACAGGTGCACAATTTGTTCGATTCGTGACTGAAGTGTTTGAAGGGGATCATACAGGCAAGGCATTAGGCTTTGATTATTATGATGATATGTCTGGGGAAACAACATTAAACCCTGGCCTTGTAGTGTTTGGAGAAAATGGCGGTACGATTGAAGTGAGCATGCGCTATTCTGTAACATACCCATTTGAAGAGAAAATAACGGGCGTACAGCAGCAGATGACTGAAAAGCCTTTTATGTTGGATGTGGCAGGCAATTCGAAACCGCATTATGTGCCGGAAGATGATGCACTAGTCCAAACACTGCTTTCAATATATCAAAAGCATACAAACGACTTTTCAAAAGTCCTCTCAACAGGGGGAGGCACTTATGCCCGAGTAATGAAAAAAGGTGTAGCATTCGGCATGCTGTATCCAGGGGAGCCGGATGTTGCGCACCAGGCAGATGAATATGTGGTCGTAGAAAACTTAGTAAAAGCAGCTGCTATTTATGCAGAAGCAATTGTAAAATTAGCAGGTAAATAAATTCAATCAGAAAAGGATGATTACAGTTGGGCTATAGTTTATGGAATGACCGTATCGTAGCGGACAATGAAGTAGTAGTAGATAAAGAGGACCGTGGTTACCAGTTTGGTGACGGCGTGTATGAAGTTGTTAAAGTGTATAATGGTCAATTATTCACTATGGAAGAGCACGTAGATCGCTTCTACGCGAGTGCAGAAAAAATCAAAATTACCATTCCTTATACAAAGGACAAATTATATACACTGCTTCATCAATTAGTAGAAGCAAACGAAATTAATACAGGCCACATTTATTTCCAAATTACGCGCGGTGCCTGCCCGCGTAATCATATCTTCCCTTGCGATGATGTACAGCCGGTATTAACGGGGAATGCAAAGGAAAACCCGCGTCCGATCGCTAACTTTGAAAACGGTGTGAAAGCAACGTTTGTGGAGGACATCCGATGGCTTCGCTGTGATATTAAATCACTGAATCTATTAGGGGCGGTACTTGCAAAACAGGAAGCACATGAGAAAGGCTGCTATGAAGCGATTTTACACCGCGGCGAAACTGTAACAGAAGGCTCCTCTTCAAATATTTACGGAGTAAAGGACGGCGTTTTATATACGCATCCAGCTGATAATTTAATTTTGAACGGAATCACACGCCAGGTAATTTTAAAGTGTGCAGAAGAAATTGGTATGCCGGTAAAAGAAGAAACATTTACGAAAGAGCAAATGCTTGCGATGGATGAAGTCATCGTATCTTCTACAACTTCAGAAGTAACGCCAATCGTTGATATTGACGGCGCGGTAATTAGCGGAGGAAAACCGGGGGAATGGACGCGCAAACTTCAGGCGCAGTTCGAGACAAAAATTCCACAACCAATCAATGCATAATGAATAGGGGTGGCTCTGCTGGCCGCCCCTCTTTTTTATGCCATTAGAGAGCTCCGCTTATCATTGTTATAGAAGCAAGTTTAGCAGATTCATATTATTTTCGTGCGAGCTTGGTTTTTCTAATGTACAATAAGCACAATAACAACTAGAAAAAAATGGAGAGTGTGTATATGGCTCAATTAGTGAAGCTGCAGGATTATATTTCACGCTATCAAATTGACCTGACCCGGTATCCAACTCAATTTGTCCGCTTGAAGAAAAATCAATGGGAACGTGTCAAACATCAATGGGAATCGGGAGAAGAAATCCAAAAATGGGAGCATATTGAGACAGAGGTTGCCGAAGAAACGATCGGCAAGCAGCGTTTTTCTTTCTTAAAACGATTCCTGCCAAACCAGCGTCAGCAGGAGGTAGAAGAGGAGCAGGATGTTGAAAGCATAGATGTATCGAATGAACTTGATGAGGACTATATTCCTGAGGAAGACACAATGCTTGAATTTGAGCCGAATATTGTCTATAACCCACAAACATTGGAAGAATTAAAACGGATGTTTATAGATCAGTTTTTCCATTTCCAGTTAAAATGGGCAAGCTCGACAGTGCGTGAAAAATCGTATGTTGATCCAAAATACGTTCGGGACTCTTTATTGCGTACATTGTTGCAAGGACTTCCAGACAGCTATCTTGTGTTTTATCTGCCTATTTTACGAATTAAAAAAGCACCGATTGAGCTGGATATTCTCATCCTGACACCAACGGATTGCTATATCGTAAAAGTACTGGAAGAGGAAAACCTTGCTGTGTATGTAGGAAGCGGTGACCGCTTCTGGACAAAAAAAGTAGGAAAGAAAGAAAAGAAAACCCTCAGTCCTATGATAGATTTAACTCGTACGGAGTCCATTGTGACACAGCTGTTCCAGCAGGAAGGGATTGAGATGCCGATACGTAAGGTCATTTTATCAAGAAATGGCTATATTGATTACCCTGGCTCTGGATACGGTGTACAGCTTGTAGATAAACGCAAGTTCCCGGAATGGATGCAACAGTTGAAGCGTTCTGTTTCCCCGATGAAGCATATCCAGATCCGTGCTGCCCAGTCTATTTTGAAATCGGCAGAAACGACCTCATTTAATCGGGATATTTGGAGTGTGGAGGAATCAAAAGAATAGTGAAGCTAGTATTCATCCTAAATAAAACGGCGGGTAATGGAAAAGGGCTGCGTATGTGGGAAGCGATAAAGGAGAAATTGACAGTACCATATGACCTGTATGTAACCGGCTATCCGGAACATGCCTATAGGCTAACTTGCCAGCTGGCTGAACAGGCAGCAAAAGAAAAGCAGTATGTTTTGCTCATTGTCATTGGCGGGGACGGGACAATCCATGAAGTCGTCAATGGATGTGCGGATTGTGAATTTCTTCTGCTTAGTAGTATACCTGCTGGATCCGGTAATGATTTTGCACGTGGATTCCAGGCATTCCGTCAAGTAACGGAAATCGAAGCTTACTTGCAAAATCCTGAAATAGAACATGTAGATTTAGGGCAAGTCGAATATACAGGTAAACAATCCTTCATCAATAATTGCGGCGTTGGCTTCGACGCATTTGTCGGGGTGAAGGCGAATCATTCGGAAATAAAAAAATGGCTTAATCAGTTAGGGATTGGGAAGCTTGCCTATGTATACTATGCCATTTTAGGACTGGCAAGCTTCAAGCCTTTTTCCTTATCTGTCAGTTGCGATGAAAAAATATATAAGTTCGACCGTGTATGGCTCGCTACCATAAGCAATCAGCCCTATTTCGGCGGTGGTATGAAAATTTCACCTTCCTCCTCTACGAACGATGGAAAATTAGAAGTAACAATTGTACATAATCTATCAAGAATAAAATTTCTTCTTATGTTTTTAAGCGTCTTTTGGGGAGGCCATACGCGGATTAAGGGAGTGGAGCAGATGACGGGGGAACGTTTTACACTTCGTTATGATCGTGCTTTACCATGTCATGCAGACGGCGAAGATTTATCCAATCATACGTTGCAGCTGCACGCAATAGTTCAGAATGCATCGTTGAAAATAGCAAAAATAGTGCCGTGTTGAAGCAAAATAGAGAGAATTACGCTATAATAGCGTATATATGTATTTTATAGAAATGAGGAACATGAAGTGAGATTAAGAAATAAACCTTGGGCAACGGAATATATAGAGGCACATCCAGATGTCATCATTCCCAATCCTGAGGATTATAAAGGCAAGTGGCACGAAGTTTTCGGCAATCCCAACCCTGTTCATATTGAGGTAGGTACAGGGAAAGGCCAGTTCGTTTTAGGCATGGCTAAACAAAATCCTGATATTAACTATATCGGTATAGAGTTATTTGACAGTGTCATCGTTTCTGCGTTGGAACGGGTTGTAGAGGCTGAAAAACCAGCAAACTTACGTCTATTGAAAGTAAATGGGGCGAAGTTACAAGAATATTTCACAAAGAACGATGTAAGTCGTGTATATTTGAATTTCTCGGATCCTTGGCCGAAAAAACGACATGCAAAACGTCGTTTGACGCATGAAGGTTTCCTGAAATTATATGAGTCGATTTTAATCGATAAGGGGGAAATCCATTTCAAGACGGATAACCGTGGGCTTTTTGAGTATTCATTAGTGAGCATGAATCATTACGGCATGCGCTTGAACTATGTATCACTGGATCTGCATGCGGAAATGCCTGAGGATAATATTATGACGGAATATGAAGAAAAGTTTTCCGCAAAAGGGCAGCCTATCTACCGGCTGGAGTGTCAATTCACGGCAAAATGACGACTCTTGAAAAAGGGGCTAATCATGTTTATGCCAAAATCCGATACCAGCCTATCGATTAAAATCGTATCTTCACATTAACGAAAAGAGCAGGGGGATTTTAAGATGGATGAACTTTTATTTCACAACATGAAACTTACGTGGCTTAACGGGGGTGTAACGGCTTTAGATGGGGGAGCCATGTTTGGCGTTGTTCCAAAGCCGTTATGGTCGCGTAAGTATCCGGTAAACGAAAAAAACCAAATTGAATTAGCGTGTGAACCGATTTTGATTCAGTATGAAGGAAAAAATTACTTGATTGATACAGGAGTAGGCTTTGGTAAGCTGAATGAAAAACAGCTTCGTAACTTTGGTGTATCGGAAGAATCAACTATTTTTGAAAGCTTGAAAGAAGTAGGCCTTTCAGCGGGTGATATCGACGCTGTATTAATGACGCATCTGCATTTCGACCACGCAGGCGGCTTAACTTACTGGGAAGGAGAGCGGCTCGTCCCGGCTTTCCCGAATGCTGATATTTATGTAACACAGATTGAATGGGATGAAATGCGTAATCCGAATATTCGTTCACGCAATACTTACTGGAAAGAAAACTGGGAGCCTGTACAGCATCTTGTAAAACCTTTTGAAGGTGAGCTGGAAGTGGTCCCTGGTATAAAAATGATGCACACAGGCGGACATAGTGAAGGGCATGCCATTATTAAGCTGGAGCAAAACGGGGAAGTACTGTTGCACATGGCGGATATCATGCCGACACATGCACATCAAAACCCATTGTGGGTGCTTGCTTATGATGACTATCCAATGACAAGTGTATTTGCCAAAGAACGCATCATGAAAGAAGCGCTTGAAAACGGCTATAAATTCATTTTCTACCATGATGCCTACTATCGCATGATTCAGTGGGATACAAGTGGAAAAGAGATCACTGACAGCCTAAAGCGCTCAAACGAAGCATTGATTCAATTTAATTAAGAAAAAGAGATGGGGCATAATTGTGTCCCATCTCTTATTAAAGGGTAAGTTGTCAAAGACGACTTACCCTTTGAATTTTTATGAAAAAACGAGGAGATTACAACCTTCACAGTGTGTACTTTCTTGCGTTGCGGCTATAAATATATGTAAAATTCATTTCATTTTTAGACTTAATTGCCGTGTACAGGAAATCGCATGAAGCCTACATTCCTATTCATACATGTTAAGCTGTCGCACAAACCTTTTCTTGTAAGTCCATTTCTACATGGAATGGTCAAATTAATGAATGCTCTTTTTTTTTATTGTAAAACTTTTAGTAGAAATAGATGAAAGTTGTTTGTAGTGGAGGACGTGACTATTACGGGAACAGCACGAGAGATCCATTTTCACGCGTCTTTGAGGAAAAATCAGCTGGAATCGTGCCCGAAAAAAGCCTCAGCCGGAACGGAGAACAACATTTTCCTAGAAAACAAAAGGCAACCATGATGGAAAAATCATGATTGCCTTTTCTTATTCAGCTTGGGTTTTGTCCCAGCCTCTTTTTTACTGTCTAGCGACAGATAGGTTATGATTAGCCTACTAATTGTAAATCAACAACGGCACCAGTTCGTGCGTCGGCTGCAAATTCGTATGTTTCCATTTCGCCATTTTTCAGACGGGAGATTCCTCCACGGTAAACAGGAACTTCAGTAAAGCCGTTCGAGAAGTTTTCGGTTTTCATGTAAATCCAAGAACCGTCAATTGGTGAATCCTTTTTGAAATCCGCCTTAATATTTTCCAATATTTCATTTGCGGATTTGTAAGGCGACACTTTCTCTGTTACTTCTTTAATGATGACTGCTGCAGCCAAACCTGTTACTACACCCAACATAAAATCACGTAATTTCATCTTAAGTCCCTCCTTTATTTCTCTTATTTACTTTATCACACATAAAAAAACTTGTAAAAAGCAAGAAGGTTTCCCCAGTCTCTTTCATTGTCGTATGAGGTATCTTTTTTCGGAATACGAAATATTCTGGAATCATGCTATAATAAAAAAGCCATACTATCAATAAGGAGTTGGATCTACATGAATCAAGAGACGTTACAGCTGTTTCAAACGTTGACAGAGCTGCCGGGTGCACCAGGCAATGAGCGGGCAGTCCGTAATTTTATGCGGACAGAGCTAGAAAAATACTCGGATGAAATCATCCAAGATAATTTGGGCGGCATTTTCGGTGTCCGCTACGCAGAAGATAAAAATGCGCCAAAAATTTTAGTGGCAGGCCATATGGATGAAGTAGCGTTTATGGTTACCTCTATTACAGAAAATGGGATGCTTCGATTCCAGACACTGGGCGGTTGGTGGAATCAGGTCATGCTTGCTCAACGCGTTACGGTATATGCAGGAGAGCAGGAAATCCCAGGGGTCATTGCTTCCATTCCCCCTCATCTATTAACAGATGCAGAGCGTTCAAAACCGATGGATATTAAAAATATGCTTATTGATATCGGAGCAGATGATAAAGAAGATGCAATGAAGATGGGTGTTCGACCTGGCCAATCAATCATTCCTATTTGTCCGTTTACACCAATGGCCAATCCAAAGAAAATTATGGCAAAAGCCTGGGATAACCGTTATGGATGCGGCCTTGCCATTGAGCTGCTTAAAGAGCTGAAAGGCGAGAAGGTAGCAAGTCATCTTTATTCAGGTGCTAACGTAATGGAAGAAGTGGGCCTTCGTGGTGCACAGGTTTCTGCCAATATGATTCAGCCTGATTTATTCTTTGCGCTTGATGCTTCTCCTGCCAATGATACTTCCGGTGATAAAACACAATTCGGACAGTTAGGAAAGGGCCCGCTTCTCCGTATATTTGACCGGACGATGGTGACGCATCGGGGTATGCGTGAGTTCATCCTCGATACGGCGGAAACAAATAACATCCCGTATCAATATTTTGTTTCTCCGGGAGGAACAGATGCAGGGCGCGTCCATACGGCAAATGATGGTATTCCTTCGGCCGTTATCGGAATCTGTTCCCGTTATATCCATACAGCCGCTTCCATTATTCATGTAGATGATTATGCGGCAGCAAAAGAATTACTTGTGAAGCTGGTACAAACTGCAGATAAATCTACCATCGATTCAATCCGTGCGAACGTATAGGTAGGAAGAAAAGGTGCTCACTAAGAGTACCTTTTTCTATTTCACACCTCTATTAAAAGGTGATATAATTTAAAATTGGATAAAATTTAATATTGCTAACAGCAAAGCTTATCTCAATCGTAAGCGGGCGAGATCATGCTGCGAACCGATGGCTGTATGCTGTTAAAAAGAAAAGCAAGTGGAGGTAATTACGTCTAGACGTAATAGATTGGAGTTGAATGGTTTGCAAATCGCAATAGGAACAAAAAACAAAGCAAAAATAGCTGCTGTGGAAGAAACGGCAAAGCACTACTTTGAAAATCTAGCTTTTGAATATATTAGTGTACCGTCTGGTGTATCAGAGCAGCCTTTTTCTGATGTGGAAACGCGTCAAGGTGCTATTAACCGTGCTATTAATACAAGAAATGCAACAGGTGCAGATTTAAGCTTTGGCCTTGAGGGCGGTGTGTATGAATTAGACGGGGCAATTTACTGCTGCAACTGGGGAGCGGTAGCTATGAAGGATGGCCCTGTTATCGCAAGTTCAGGCGCGTCGTTTGTTTTACCAGAGGAAATAGCAGAACAGTTGCGTGCTGGAAAAGAGCTTGGTCCTGTAATGGATGCATTTACAAAATCAAAGGATATTCGTCAGCATGTAGGAGCAATCGGCATATTCACGGATGGAGTGGTTGACCGCAAGAAAATGTTTGAGCACATCGTGGCATTGCTCGTCGGACAAGTACGCTATCGGCTGAACCAATAGCAACATAGCGTGATGGGAAATGAAACAGAAATCTCCAATGGGTACAACGAGAAAAGCATCTCTAATATAAAAAGAAAATGAAAGTGAGGAAATGGAATGAACCGCAATTGGATTCATGTAGTTCTTGCCGCAGCATTAGGGCTGATGCTCGCAGGATGTGGTAAAACAATTGAAGAACAGATTACAGAGGGCGTGGCATCTGCGGCTACTACATTTGAATCAAAAGCACCGGCTCCGACGACAGAGGTCGGCAAAATTAAAGTGTATCTTCCTCCTGCCTATCATGTGGAGGAAGGGGCAAATGAAATGAATTATATTTTCACCAAAGGCAGAGATTCCTTTATTTTATTTGTCAATACGATAGAAGCAGAGGATAGCCGGTTGTATTATGACAATCTGATTAATGATACAAGTTTAAATATTATAGAAAAAGAGACATTTGAATTTAAAGAGGCATTTGGCTTTACGGCAGTTATTGAACATAGCGAAAAGGAATATGAGCTGATTGTATCGAGCGGCGGCGTGAAGATGACAACCATTGCCGAAGATAAGAAAATCGATGAGAAATTGACCGAAATGATGGAAGTTGTGCGCTCAGTCCAAGTGCAAAAATAATACAACGCGGCAATTTTTTGATACAATACGTGTAAACACAACGGTTCACAGTAGTGAACCGTTATTTCTATGTAAGGAAGTGATCTCAATGAAATCACCACAGCTAGTAGAAGAGCTGAAAAAAAGACTCGGTGAAGACCGATTTGATTGGGCGTTTGATAAGGAAAAGGATAAGGTACGTCTGGAGCATAAGGTACTAGGACGGGGTATGGATATTTCACTGCCGGAAATCCTGGCTAAATATACACAGAAGAAAGAAGCTGCAATCGAAGAGGTAGTATACACAATCGAGCAGACCTTCCAGGCGATGGAGCGTGAACAGCAGGAAGGTTTTGGCGGATTGGCACAAGTGTATCCTATCATCCGTTCTACCTCCTTCCCGCAGACATCTAAAGAGGGGTATTCGTTTGTTACGACAGATCATACAGCTGAAACCCGTATTTTTTATGCATTAGACCTAGGTACGACATATCGTTTAGTTGATGAGTCTATGCTGCCGAAGTTAAATGTTACTGCAGAGCAGGTGCGGGAAGCAGCACGGTTTTCCGTGAAAAAACTGCCAACTGACTATAAAAAAGATGAAGTAGCAGGCAGCATCTTCTATTTTATTAACCATAATGATGGCTATGATGCAAGCCGTATATTGAATGAAGGCTTCCTAAAAGATATGCGTGCAAAAATTGAAGGGGATATGACAGTTTCTGTACCTCACCAGGATGTACTGATTATAGGTGATATTCGTTCGGAAGTAGGTTATGATGTATTAGCACAGCTTACAATGCATTATTTTGCTGTAGGCACTGTGCCGATCACGTCTCTGTCTTTTGTTTATGAGGATGGGGAGCTTGAGCCGATTTTCATTTTAGCAAAAAACAAAGTGTCAAAGGAGCAAGAAAAACAATGAACGCAGCGTATAACAAAGAGCATGTTGGAGATGTACTATTAATCCAACTAACAACAACGGCAATCGAAAAGACAGTTGTAGAGAAAAAAGGAGACTTCGCCTTACTAAAAGAAGAAGCAACAGGTGAAGTAAAAGGATTTAACTTATTTAATGCAAGCAAATATATCAGTCTGGATGTACAGGGAAATGTAGAAATAACGCCTGAATTAGTAGACAAATTACAAGTGGCATTGAAAGAAAATAATGTAGAGTTGGCGCTAGATGTAGACTTTTCTCCAAAGTTTGTAATCGGGTACGTTGAGGAAAAAGAAAAACATCCAAACGCAGATAAATTAAGTATTTGTAAAGTAAACGTCGGCGATGAGACATTGCAAATTGTCTGCGGCGCTCCAAATGTTGAGGCAGGCCAAAAAGTAGTAGTGGCCAAAATCGGCGCGGTTATGCCTTCAGGTCTATTAATTAAAGAAGGAAATTTACGTGGGGTTGATTCGTTCGGAATGCTTTGCTCAGCTCGTGAATTAGCTATTCCAAACGCACCTCAGGAAAAGGGAATTCTTGTATTGGAAGACAATGCTGAAGTAGGGTCAGCCTTCCAAGTTCCAGCGCAATAACAAGGACAAACCAGCAGAGGAGGATTTTTACTCCTTGCTGGTTTTTTTCATTTTTTAGAGCAGGCTTTCATTCTGTTGAGGAAGAAAAACAGGAATGGTGTATGGCATCGAGCGGCGATGATTGGCTGATTAATATATTCTAAAGCCGAGCGTTATGTTGGATAAACTCCATGGATGCCGCAGTCTCATAGAAATATATTAGGTATGATATGCTTATGGTTACAAAATTTGTTTAAAATATATGTGTATTGGATTAAGCAATACTATGTATTTTTTCGTAAACGCAGTTTTTATGAGGTGTGAACACGAAATTTATTTTATAATAAAAGAGCTATGCCTTTAGTAGAAAGAAGTGAGACGAAATGAACTGGTTTAAAAAGAAAATTAATGAATTATTTCATAACGATAATGAACAATATGATGCATATGAGGAATATGAAGAGGAAAATTTTGAAGAATATGAAGAGGAGCAGCCAACGGAGAGAAAATCTTCTTTCCGCTTCCCATTAATTGCGGATGAAGAAATTATTCCTTCCGCTATGCAACAATCCCATAAAACAAAAACAGCACCGGCAGGATCCGGTGAGGAAAAGCCGCTTGAGCTGCCAAAACATCTACAGTACGCTAGCTCGAAAGTATACGATGTAGAAGTGCAGGGGATTCGGGATTTACTGGAGCAAAGACAGCAGCGTACAGGTCATTCGAATGTGCTGCGTAGTCCGGCGAAAAGCGCTCGGAAGCTGTCAGTTAGGAAAGAAGAGCCGGAACTTCCTCCGAAAAAGCCTGTCTTGAAGGAAAAAGAGGTCGACCGGGAATTTATCAATCCATTAGAAAATCGGAAGCGCTTTGTCCCAACAGAGGTCCCATCGCCGGTGTATGGCTTTAAAAAGCCGAAGCCGATTGAACAGCTTATGGCAAAAAAGCAGGCTGAAACAGCCAGTGTGACAGAGGAAACGCCTATTGTGCATGAGGATAAGGACAACGTAGAACTGACTCAGCCGTTAAGTGAAAGAGAAGAATATACGCAGTTAAGTAGTGAAAGGGAACAGGCTGTAATTTCTGTAGAAACGAAAATGTACGAAGAAAAAGCATCGATCGAAGCAGCTGCAGCGATTTTGGATGAACCTTACGCAAAAACGATTAATTTAACGATGGAAGAAACAGAAGAAGATACACCGGTCGAAGCAGACTCAGCCATTTATGAAGAAAATGATTCTTTGATAGTGTTGGAAACTATCGAGGATACTGTAACTCACCAATCAGAGGAAGAACCAATTCAAGCGCCGGTTACGGAAGTTCAAACCCATGAAGCAGAAGAAGGTACAGATGCATTATCAGAGGTACAGGTAAAGCATGTTAAAATTGAAAACTCCACTATTCATATCGGTCAATTGAATGTAGAGCAAGCACAGCAAAATGAATTTGTGCAAATGAAAAATGAGGAGCAGAAACCAGCTTCACCAGGCAGCCGCTTGCCTTTCAATGTATTGATGCTGAAATCGGATAAAGAAAAACTGCTGGCAAAAGAAATTTTACAAGAGCAGCTTCGAACGAAAGAGCAGGAAATACAAAAAATAGACAACGCACCAAGTGAACCGACCGTGAGAAGCGCTCCTCAAGTCCAAGAGGAGAAGAGTTCTGTCCAGCTAAGCAGCATGGACAAGGAAATCGCTCTGGAATCAGCTTCAAACACAGTGGCAGTTTTAGAAAGAGAAGAGCCAGCTCCAGAAGCAGAGCATATTGTAGAGATAACTGAAAAAGAGAAACAGTCAACTGATGAATTAAGTAAGGGGCAAATAGAAGAACCCGAAAAGATGATGGAGGCACCGTCAGCAGTTCTTTTAAAAGAAGAGGAGACAGTTCACCACCAAGCGAGAGATGTGAATCGGCTATTGCAGGCAGCAGCTGAGGAGCAGGCGGAAGTGGTGCAAGAGCTACCTGTTAAGGAATCGTCCATACAAAATAGTCAAGAGTTCGTAGAGGCAAAGGCGGCTGTAGTACCGGAAGAGCAGCCAGAGCCAAAATTCAGCCGTCATTATGAAAAACCTCCTTTATCCTTCCTAGCTCCTCCTGAGGAAAAAACAGAGGATTGGGCATGGATGGATGAACAGGGAGAAAGGCTTATTATGGCTCTTTCTTATTTCCATATTGATGCAGAAATTGTGTCCATTGTCCAGGGGCCGGCTGTTACTCAATTTGAAATTACCGTTGCCCACGGAACGAAGGTAAGTAAGGTGCGCGGTCTGGCGGATGATATTAAGCTGGCGCTTGCAGCAAGGGATATCCGGATTGATGCACCAATTCCAGGCAAACACTCGATTGGAATAGAAATTCCGAACCGCGTATCGCGGGCTGTACGATTGTCAGAAGTAACGGATAGTGAGGGCTTCCAGACTTCCGAATCACCGCTTGAGGCAGCGCTTGGTCTTGATTTAACAGGACAGCCGGTGACAATTGATCTTCGGAAAATGCCCCATGGCCTGATTGCCGGAGCGACGGGCTCAGGAAAGTCAGTTTGTATCAACTCGATTCTTGTCAGCCTTCTTTATAAAGCTGATCCACATGAGCTCAAACTCATGCTTATCGATCCGAAAATGGTAGAGTTAGCACCATTCAATCATATTCCGCATCTTGTCAGTCCTGTCATTACGGATGTAAAGGCTGCCACAGCTGCTTTGAAATGGGCCGTTGAAGAAATGGAAAGACGCTATCAGCTTTTCATGCATGCAGGAGTAAGGGATATTACACGGTTCAACCAGCAGGCAGAAAAGACAGGGCAGTACGCTCAAAAAATGCCATATATTTTAATTGTCATTGACGAATTGGCTGATCTTATGATGATGTCGCCTGCGGATGTGGAGGAAGCCATCTGTCGTATTGCCCAAAAGGCACGTGCATGTGGTATCCATTTGATCGTTGCAACACAGCGCCCTTCTGTTGATGTCATAACAGGCTTAATTAAATCGAATATTCCAACCCGTATCGCATTTGCGGTATCTTCTTCTGTCGATTCGCGTACAATTTTAGATATGCAGGGGGCAGAAAGATTACTTGGCCGCGGAGATATGCTTTACTTAGGAAATGGCATGCCTGCGCCGGTCCGTTTGCAAGGTACGTTCGTGACAGATGATGAAATAGAGGATATTATTGCCTATGTTCGTGACCAAGGTGAACCGGAATACATGTTTGAACATGATGAGCTATTAAAAAAGGCGGAAGTCATTGAGGAGCAGGATGAATTATTCGAAGAGGTGTGCCGCTATGTGTTTGAGCAAGGTACGGCATCTACTTCATCCATCCAGCGCCGTTACAAAATTGGTTACAATCGTGCAGCAAGGCTTGTCGATATGCTGGAGCGACATGGATTTGTATCTGAACAAAAAGGCAGTAAGCCACGCGATGTGTTTATTACTGAATCAGATATCATTTCAATGTTTGAGTAAAGGAATTAAGAAAAGTTAGAAAAGTCCCACAAGTAGCGTTCTTCATTAGAAGTGCTATAATAGAACAGTCATTTTAGTAAAAAGGAAATAAAAAAAATTTCATTTAGGGTAAGATGTGTAAAGAGTGATAAACCTGGAGTAATGAAACAGACGGTGGGCTGGCAGGGACTGGTTCCTCGTCTGTTCTATCACTTGAGCAGGAATAAAGCTCTTTACTAACTTGCCTAATATTTAACGGGAGTACAGAACTCCTAGGAGGTTTCAACATGACACTTTACCATTTTACAGGTATTAAAGGCTCAGGAATGAGTCCGTTAGCACAGATTTTATTTGATGCTGGAGAGCAAGTCCAAGGCTCAGATGTGGAGACATATTATTTCACTGAACAGCCATTACGTGATCGAAATATAACAATTAAACCATTTGATGAAAATAATATTAAACCAGGCATGACAGTAATTGCTGGAAATGCATTCCCGGATGACCATCCTGAGCTGGTGAGAGCACGTGAGCTGGGCGTAGAGGTTATTCGTTATCATAAGTTCTTAGGGGAGTATATTGGCAAATATACGTCTATCGCTATTACAGGAGCCCATGGCAAAACATCGACAACAGGTTTGATGAGCCACGTAATCGGCGGGTATATGCCTACTTCTTTCCTAATAGGAGACGGCACAGGTGCAGGGAAAAAGGATGCGTCTTATTTTGTAATGGAGGCATGTGAATATCGCCGACATTTTTTAGCCTATCATCCAGACTATGCGGTTATGACAAATATAGACTTTGATCATCCGGACTATTTTAAAAATATCGAGGATGTATACAACGCATTTGAGGAGCTTGCTCTCCAAGTGAAAAAAGCAATCATTGCCTGTGGTGATGACGAGCATCTACAGCGTATCCAGGCAAATGTTCCGGTTGTTTACTATGGATTTGGAGCGGAAAATGACTTCGCTGCACGAAATATTGTAAAAACAACAGAAGGTACAGAATTTGAGGTATATGTACGTAATGAATCCTACCATAAGTTCTTTATCCCGCTTTATGGAGACCATGCAGTGCTGAATGCGCTTGCGGTCATTTCTTTATGCCATTATGAGGGAGTCCCGGCAGAACTTGTCCAGGAGCGTTTAAATACGTATGGCGGCGTAAAAAGACGTTTTACTGAAACAAGAATTGGGAACAATGTATTGGTAGATGATTATGCACATCATCCAACAGAAATTTCGGCAACACTACAGGCAGCTCGTCAAAAATATCCAGACAGAGAGATTGTAGCTGTTTTCCAGCCGCATACATTCTCCCGTACACAGGCATTTTTGCAAAACTTCGCAGATAGCCTCTCAAAGGCCGATGCGGTGTACCTATGTGATATTTTTGGTTCCGCACGTGAACAGGCTGGCGAATTGACAATCGATGATTTAGCGGCCCTAATTGAGGGAAGTGTAATCTTGAGAACAGATGCTATTGATGTGTTGCAAAAGCACAAAGATGCAGCATTCCTATTTATGGGCGCAGGCGACGTACATAAATTCCAGAATGCGTTTGAACAGCTTTTACAAGGGTGAAACAAAATATAAATGTTGTGCATATCTCATCAAGCTGTTTGAAACCCCTCACAGTAAGGTAAGTATGTAACAAACAGCTTGAACAGCTTATTCTTTCTTGGAGGATGAGCTGTTTTTTCTTAAAAGGATGCAGGATTTTTTTATATTTTGTCGAACATAAAAATTAACTATGCATAGGAGGTCTTCACATGGAAGTAGTATTGTATATCGCAGCATTGATCGCTGCAATCGGTTTTTTAGTGTTATGTATCAGCGTTGGTATGACACTCTTCTCACTAAAAAATACATTAAATAACATGGCATCAACAGTAGCCGGAATTGAAGGGCAGATGGAAGGGATTACGCGTGAAACAACAACCCTTCTCACAAAAACAAATTCATTAGCGGATGATATTTCAGAAAAATCCGAGAAGCTAAATTCAGTAGTCCAAGCCGTTAAAGGAATCGGTGATTCTGTAAACGGATTAAATAATTCGGTACAACGTATTACAACAGCCGTATCAAAAGAAGTGGGGCGCAATGAGGAAAAAATTGCCCAGGTGGTACAATGGAGTAATGTGGCAATGGGGATTGCAGATAAATGGAAACAACGTAAAACTATTGATCAGGAAGTAACGGTAGTGGATACTATGTCTCCCGCTGCAGATAAACAAAAATAAAACAAAGAGGGTGTAATGTATGGCAAACAAAGGGTCATCAAATAATTTACCGCAAGTATATTATGTAGATAGCAACCGAACAATTTATGGTAATGATGAATCGGTAAATTTCAAGGATTTCGTAATTGGCGCCTTAGTAGGCGGTATCGTTGGTGCTGCAGCGGGATTATTACTGGCGCCTAAGGCCGGCCGGGAGCTACGTGGAGATGTAGCAACACAGGCAGTAAACTTGAAGGACAAGAGTGTGGA
This sequence comes from Lysinibacillus odysseyi 34hs-1 = NBRC 100172, assembly GCF_001591965.1. Classification (GTDB taxonomy): domain Bacteria; phylum Bacillota; class Bacilli; order Bacillales_A; family Planococcaceae; genus Lysinibacillus_B; species Lysinibacillus_B odysseyi. Next base: position 5,922 of record NZ_BCVX01000017.1, on the reverse strand, counting down.
ACTTTCTTCGACAGCAAAAGAGAAAACAACACAATTATCACAGCAATTGAAGGAACAATCGACTCAATTGGTCGATAAGGTGAAATCAAAATCATCAAAAACGCCAACTGTTTTTGATGATGGGACTGTTTCCTCAGAAGGGGAAGAACCGCTTGATGAAACAACAGTAGGAAAGATGACAGGCAGTAAAGAAGAAGCGGCGGTAAATCGTCATTCGGAAGAAGGGTTATTAGAAGATGCTCTAGAAGGCAATGAAATTTCGAATTCGGCCCGCCCATCATCGATTTAGCTTTTTGGCAGACCTTTAACCGGCTGCCAACCGAAGTGAAAATACCTGAAGATACGGGAGAGTATGCTGCTTCTGTAGCTTTGGGCAAATAGAAAACTGGGTTAGCGAACTATTGCTAACCCAGTTTTTTTAGGCAGTTTATTATATTATTCCATAAGTTTAATTTCTAATTGGTCTCCACCAAAGATTTCCGCATCAAAGCTAGAAGGTTCCCCGTTGCGCAATATAGTAAAATGTCCCTTAAAATCAGCAGGCAGCTGCCAATCAGAAAATCGGAACACATCCTGATAAATCCATTTGTTTACATCGTGGGTATTAAAATGAACGACAGCGCCATTTTTCACCGTCGCACTTGGCTCTACCGCAGTTCCCTCTACTATCATTTGGCGTGTTACTTTTGAAAGTTCCACCTGCTTATACTGAAAAATAACAATGATCCGGTCCTCAAGAGCTATATTCAGCGAATTGGCGACTTCCTGCGCAGTTGGTAAAGATACGTGTGAAAAGGCAATAGCATCGCCATGTTGGACACGGTAGTTCAGCTTGGCAGGTTTTCCGTTCAGTGTAAGGATGGATGAATATTCAGGAAGCATCGTTGGATTTCCCTCTACATAAATGAGGTAGGGTCCGAGCTTATGTAAATCTGCAGTATTATGTGTGTAATGGAACACATCTTCAATCGTCTCTGCTATTTCAAATACTAGAATATCACGATCCTCCAATGGCTGGCTCAATGAAGCCGGCTGCCCGTTAATAGAAATTTTCGGCCCCAGTTGATAAGGGAGGCCTTGGACTGTTACTGACATTGTCGTCGCATTGTCAATAATATCCTGGACGTTTGCAATAGCTGGATCGCCATCCTTTCCTTCTACAAGCTCAATTCGATCACCGTTTTTGATGACTGTTTTTGTGGAGGCGGGAGCACCATTTACGAAGATGGCTGCTGGTTCACCGTGTCCACCTGGAATGAAAATATCCTGGCCATTTACCGTAAGAGACAGGCCGTGCCCAGGTTTTCCGTAAAGTTGTCTGGCACGAATATTTGCTGCTAGGAACGCATCGGCTACCGTCATCTCTTTTAGTTCAAACAATCGAACAACCTGCTCATTTACCGTCACCGACATATACTGTATCGGTGCTTTTTTTGCTGCAATGGCAATGCCGATTGGTGTCACTAGCTCCGGTGTCACAGGGATGGACTCTTCCCTCGTAAGATTTTGAATGGCATCGATTCCGCGGACTGCCACACGATTGGCAGGTAAGTTAAGCACTTTACAGAGTTCTTCCGGCAAGTTTGGTGTCAAGCTTCCTCCACCGACAAGCATGACAGCCTTTGGTGAAACATTGTTATTTAGCCTCAATATTTCTTTGCCGATAGCATTCGCCAAGTTTTCGATTGCCGGCATGATTGCGGCAAGTACTTGTTCGCGTGGGTGATATTCATCGAATCCTAAAATATCCTGGATGGCGATTTGCTCCGCCGTATGCAATTGCCGCTTTGCAATCTCAGCAACAGGGAAATCCAGCAGATAATGATCACTTAATGCCTCTGTAATTTCATCCCCCGCTGTTGGTACCATTCCATAGGCGATCACCGTACTTTTATCTGTAATGGCGATATCGGATGTCCCGGCGCCAATATCTACAAGTGCTACATTCAATCTGCGCATTGTAGGCGGGATCAGGACGTTAATAGCAGCAATTGGCTCCAGTGTCAGAGCTTCCATCTCAAGATCAGCTCTTTTCAATGCGGCAAGGAGAGATTCCACTACGACACGCGGCAGGAATGTCGCAATTACTTCTACTGTTGCTTCATCTCCCTGCTGGTCTAATAGGCTGCCGATTTCTTCTCCATCCAAACGATAGAAGAGAACAGAATAGCCTACGCAATAATAATGGCTTGTCTTGCTATCTTCCTTTTGCTGCAAAAGTTGTGCCTGTGCCTGCTGAACTGCTTGGAGCTCCAGACGGGCGATATCTTCTTCCGTAAAGATAGGACGATTTTTTATGTTTACCGTTATACTTGCCTGTTCTGTCTTTAACGCTCTTCCCGCCGCAGCTACATTGACTTTTTGAAGAGGTCCGTGTCTGTGTTCCAGTTCCTCCTTTATCTCGCTGATTAAATCCGCTACATAAAGGACATTATGTATTTGACCATCTACCATTGCGCGTTCTTTATGTTCTTTGACTAATATGTCTGCAACATGAAACCGCTCTTCCGCAGCTTCTAAAATAATACCTACAACTGATCTTGTACCAATATCCAGCGCAAAAAGTTTTTCTGGCAATGAAACCGCTTCCTTTCTTGCTATTACTTCATTTACTTTAGTGAGTTGAAGCGCTAAATTAAAAAGACGTGACATTCTCACATTTGTTGATTATAATAGTGTTATTATTTTAAAATGTATCATACATTTCAGCGTTCTGAAAGAGCAGGGTACAGGGGAGAGGAGATCAATCATGAGTCATAACGAGTTAGAAGGTCTACGCAGTCGCATTGATGAATTAAATCTTGAAATTTTACGCTTGGTCAATGAGCGTGCAGAAGTAGTAAATGAAATCGGCAAGATTAAAGAAAAGCAAGGTGTAAACCGTTATGATCCTCTACGTGAACGCCATATGCTTGACCTAATTAAAAAACATAATACCGGCCCATTGAATCAAATGACAGTGGATTATATTTTCAAGCAAATCTTCAAGACAGCGCTGAAACAGTTAGAAGCAGAGAAGAAGAAAGAATTGCTTGTTTCCCGAAAGGAAAAATCAGAAGATACTGTAATTAATGTAAATGGTGAACTAATTGGTTCAGGAGCGCCTTCTTTTGTATTCGGTCCATGTGCTGTGGAGTCATACGAGCAGGTTGCAGCAGTAGCGGCCTCCATTCAGGAAAAAGGATTAAAGCTGATCCGGGGTGGAGCGTACAAGCCACGTACATCTCCGTATGACTTCCAGGGACTCGGATTGGAAGGGTTAAAAATTTTAAAACAAGTTTCTAATGAATACGGGCTTGGTGTCATTACCGAGATTGTAACACCGGCAGATTTAGATACGGCACTTGACTACATTGATGTCATTCAGATTGGTGCACGTAACATGCAGAACTTCGAACTGTTGAAAGCTGCAGGCTCTACGAATAAGCCTGTTTTATTAAAACGGGGGCTTGCTGCGACAATTGATGAGTTCATTCATGCTGCAGAATATATCATGTCAAAAGGAAATGAAAATATCATCCTATGTGAACGCGGTATTCGTACGTACGAAAAAGCAACTCGAAATACATTGGACATTTCGGCTGTACCAATCTTAAAGCAGGAGACACATCTACCGGTTATGGTCGATGTTACACATTCAACGGGGCGTCGTGATCTGCTGCTGCCATGTGCGAAGGCAGCTATCGCAATTGGTGCTGATGGCGTTATGGCAGAAGTTCACCCAGATCCATCCGTTGCTTTGTCAGATCAGCAGCAGCAAATGGATATTCCAACATTCGATGCGTTTTACGAAGAAGTATTGAAATTCATGAAGCAGTATGAAGTAAGAGCATAAAATCTAGGCTCGTTTCGCTGATCAGCGGAGCGGGCTGTTATTTTTGCAAAAAAACCTAGTGAAATACTTATTATTTAATCGAAAACTTTCTTTTTATTGAAAACAGACGGAAAATTATCGTATGATGGATTTAAAAAGAGTTTTGAAGGGGGCAAATGCATTGACTGTTACTATTTATGATGTAGCGCGGGAAGCGAATGTATCGATGGCGACTGTGTCCCGTGTTGTGAACGGTAATCAAAATGTCAAACCGGCGACGCGTAAAAAAGTGCTTGAAGTAATTGAGCGGCTTGAATACAGGCCAAACGCGGTGGCTCGTGGTCTGGCGAGTAAAAAAACAACAACAGTGGGTGTCATCATTCCCGATATTTCCAATAATTTATATGCAGAGTTGGCACGTGGAATTGAAGATATTGCTACCATGTACCGTTATAATATCATTTTGGCGAATTCAGACCAAAATGAAGGAAAAGAACTGACCCTTCTAGATACAATGCTTGGCAAGCAAGTAGATGGCATCGTCATGATGACAGATAAAGTTACTGAAAAGATTCAGGCTTCGATAGAACATTCTCCCGTACCTATCGTATTAGCTGGATCAGTCGACGAGTCAAATGAGATTGCTTCTGTCAATATTGATTACTTTAAGGCGGCATATGAGGCTGTCAAAGTATTAATCGGTAACGGTCATAAAAGAATTGCCTGTGTATTAGGCCCCGATACTTTTACAGTTAATCAATATAAACTAGACGCCTATAAAAAAGTACTGGAGGATGAAGGGCTTCAAGTAGATGAAGCGCTCATCGTATCTGACGAAGGTACATATGATAGTGGTATTACTGCTTATGAAGAGCTTAGTGTGCTGGAAGAGGCGCCCACAGCGTTTTTTGCAGGCAGTGACGAGCTGGCTATCGGTATTATTCACGGAGCACAGGATACTGGCAAGCATGTGCCGGATGATATTGAAGTAATCAGTTTTGAAAATTCAAAATTAGCCCGTATGGTAAGGCCTCAGTTGTCAAGTGTTGTTCTTCCGTTATACGATATTGGAGCAGTTGCCATGCGTTTACTGACAAAGCTGATGAACAAAGAGTCCGTAGAGCAGCAGAGCGTTATTTTACCTCACCGTATAGAAATGCGCAATTCAGTGAAACGCTGAAATCTGGCTGATCTATGATCCCCACGATGCATTGGCTGCGGGATGCCCAATGCTGTGAAAATCCTCTTAAAGAATGTAGTTTCAGCATATAAAAAACACAGCCCCTTCTATTATGAATGAAGGGGCTGTAGTTATTTAATTCTTTTTAATAGTATAATCATCCTTCCAATCCATAGCTCCTCGCTCTGTAGCTTTCATCATAGTTAATAAATTTGTAGAAGAGGGAGTGAATGTTTTCATAATTCGTTTATAACTTAACTTCTCCCTATAATAAGCCCCTTATCAGGTCTGTACTATAATGAAAAATTATCGCTACCTTTTAAAGAGAAATCGTGATTGAATTTATCAACAAAAACAGAAAAGAGAAGATGTATTTCTGTTTTTATTCTTAAATGTCATTTACTTTTGGTATGATGGTAAAAAATACAAGGAGATGAGTGTGTGAGTAAAAATTGGAAGCTTGCCGGTCTTATCGCAATTGTTGCTATTGCTATCGGATTTGGTGTAGTGAAATATAACAGCCCAAATGCTTCTGATAATCCAAAAGTCTACACCATGCAAGAGGTTTTATCAGATAGTTTATTTACTGCTGATTTCAATGTAAAAGAAAAATCCTTAGATATAAGGGATGTAAATTCTTTAAAAGAATCAAAAAGTCTCGCTATTTCAGAGGAAGATGAACAAGAACTTATCAATGCGATGGAACAATGGACACTAACCGAATATAATCCATCAGAATCCAATGAATCCATGGTGCCTACCTATCGCCTTTACCTAACAATAAATACAGGTTATAGCTTGTATTTGTCATCAGAACAAAAACGCCTATACGTTATGAGTCAAGACATTGAAGCAAGCTACAATATTCAAAATGGTGATGAATTCTTTACTCTATTAGAAAAGGCAATACAAAAAAACACTCACTATG
>NZ_BCVX01000016.1 GCF_001591965.1 Lysinibacillus odysseyi 34hs-1 = NBRC 100172 | reverse complement strand
TATTAAGAAAGAAAATTATTGTTAACGTCTTGCTTGTTCAGTTTTCAAAGTTCATATTGCTTCAATCTATTTTGCGAAGCGATGTTTATAACTTTAACACCGTTGTTTTCGTTTGTCAACAACTTCTTTAAAGTTTTTTTGTTGCTTTCGTTTATCCCGTAGCAACGTTCTTAACTATACACTCGTCATTTGCATTTAGCAAGCCTTTATTAAAAGAAAAACTATTCAGTCATTAACCTACCTAGCCTTAATTGAGTTTCTTCCTATTTATATAGATAACAAACTATTGTAAAGCTTTTTACCTTGTCACGTCCATTTAACTTCCTTTTCATATAAAAAACTACGCTATAGCAGATGCCTGTAGCGTAGTTTTTCATTATTATTTATAACGTAGCTAAATATAGTAAGAAGATAACGCCGAACACATACATAACAGGACTTACTTCTTTTGCTTTTCCTTTTAAAATCATTGTAAGCGGGTAGAAAATGAATCCTACTGCAATACCGGTAGCAATGGATGATGTTAACGGCATCATCAGCATTGTAAAGAAAGCAGGCACAGCTACTTCGAATTTATTCCATTCAATTTGACCAAGTGAGGAAACCATTAAAATTCCTACAATAATCAAAGCCGGCGCTGTTACTGCGCTTGTAACTACAACTAATAACGGCAGGAAGAATAAAGATAGTAAGAAGCATATCCCTGTTACAATCGATGCAAAGCCTGATCGGGCACCTGCACCAACACCTGCTGTAGATTCCACGTAGGACGTAACAGTAGATGTACCGAAAATAGAGCCGATAACGGACGCTATTGAATCGGAAATTAATGCTTTGCCGGCACGTGGCAGACGGTTATCCTTTACAAATCCTGCTTGGTTAGCTACGGCCATTAATGTACCTGCATTATCAAAGAAATCAACAAACAGGAACGATAAAATAACAGACAGCATTGTCAATGTATAGAAGCTTGGATCGCCAAACGCTGTGAATAACGCACCAAATGTTGGTTCTACGCTTGGCGGCATATCGAAAACTGCTTCAGGTAAATCTACTAAACCAAAAATCATACCAGCAATCGCTGTGATGGCCATCCCGATAAATACGCCCGCCTTCATGCCGCGTACTAAGAATATTACTGTCACTACAATACCGAAAATCGCCAATAACACTTCCGGGTCTTTTAAATCGCCAAGCCCGACCATTGTCGCTTCACTTGCAACAACGATACCGGCATTTTTCAGACCGATAAATGCTACAAAGAGACCGATTCCAGCACCAACTGCCAATTTCAATTCCATAGGGATGGCATTGATTAATTTTTCACGTAATCCTGTTAACGTTAGGATTAAAAAGAACATACTTGATACAAAGACAGCTGCTAGGGCATGCTGCCAAGGACTTCCGTTCGTTAAAATAACTGTATAGGCAAAGAAAGCATTTAAGCCAAGACCCGGTGCCAAAGCTAATGGGTATCTTGCTATGATTCCCATAATGAAGCAACCAATTGCTGCGGAAACAGCGGTAGCTACAAATACTGATCCATAGTCCATGCGAAGTGCAGATGGGAGATCTGGCACGTCTTTTAATGTAAGCGTTAATGGGTTCACTACTAAAATATAAGCCATTGCTAGGAAAGTGGTTAAACCACCTAATATTTCGCGCTTGTAATTTGTGCCAAGCTCATTGAATTGGAAATATTTCTTCATGTTGAACTGTTCCTCCGTTTGTCGTCTTACGGTAACGGTACTTTGTTTCCAATAAAAAAAGCACACGAACAAAATGTCGTATGCTTTGCTTCACTAGAAAATAGGAAAATACTATACCCCCATTGATAGAAGTACAACTATTTTCATTATCGTAGTCAAGTCATTTACGGTGACTTGGTAGAAACTTACGGGCCTTATTCCCATTATTATACGACGACGTATTTAATTTATGTTAGTACTATATCACCTCATTTTTTAGATTTCAAGCTATTTCCGAACATTACTCTCAAAAAAATAATTAAAGTTCGTAAAATTTTCACCCCTTTCCATAATTCTAAGTTTCTTGGCATATAATAGATTTGCCGTTTGCTACGCCACATTATTTCTACAAACCGGAAGTTTAAAATAGCAGTATTCCATCTAACACTTCTCGTTTCTACTTTCAACATTTCTACTATCCCTTTTCTCCTGTCACTATAAATCAGCAAATGGGAAACAAAAAAATACGCAAATGGTTTATTTGCGTATCTCTTCTCTATTTATAAAAAACCGCTGTTCCATCCGCGAACAAGTCATGCTTCTTCCCCTGCTTAAGAAGCTGACTATAAGAGGGGAAATCGATAGATTCCTCTACTTGTCCCGTCAAAAAAGTAAAAACATCTGTTGCAATTGCAAACCGTGCCCGCTTAAACTGCTTATCCCATATATTGATTGCATTAAAAAAGAGCGACTCAGAGGCATCAAGCAAATAATACTTTTTCTTCTTCACCGTCACTATTTTTTTCGGCCTTTTTAAAATAATTTCTTCTCCACCGGCCAGCCTTTCCGCCTCTTCCTGAAATCCGAGAAGCATAAACCAACTGGCATAATGCTTGTACATAAGCCGGCGGAGATCTTGGGCCTTGCGCTGTCCTTCATTGATCGTGCAAGTATAATGTATCGAAGCAGGATAGTCGGCGTCTGCTTTTGGAATGGAGATGAATAGCCCGTAAAAATCATCTACTGCCCCCTCTACAAGAGTGGCGGCACTTTCACTTTGGATAAGGGCATCACGCAGCTTTCCTTTATTCCGGATATCTTTTGATCCTTTTGATTCAATAAAGGTAACCTCCCCCGTAGATGAGGCGGCGATCATATCGGGTACTGTCGTTTTTGCTGTATAGTCCTCCAGCAATCCTAAAAAGTCTACAATAAAGGGTTTGTTCAACTGTTCCTGTGCAAATAGATAGCCAATTGCCGGTGCAAGTTCTCCGGTACGTGTCGATAAAATATAATCCCTGATTTTTTCATCTACATCTTCCGCAAACCGAAACTCCCGGTCCTCACTAATAAGCGGATACAGTGCACTATAGGAGCTGATTGCCTGATGCACTACATCCCTATCTTTTGGGTTCATCGCTAAAATGGTACGGGCAAGGGCAATAATGAGCTTGCGCGCCGTAAAAGAAATGGTTTGTACTTCCCCTGCTTCAGCAAGTCTTACCCCTGCTTTTTTCACCGACTCTGGTACATACTCTATCATTTGGATTTCCTTTTCTCCTTTAAACATAGCTTCTCCCCCTTCATTTTATGTATGATAGGTAGATGCTGTTATATTCCTTTTCTATACAATAAAATTCTAAAGAAAAGGAGTATCTCGTAAAACGACAGCCTCTATTAGAGAAGAACGAAAAATTAGACAACAAGCGTTAACTTTTATATATTTAATTACGAAATGTAAGCGGTGTTAACAAAAAGGACGGGGCACAATACCAATACTAGTTCTACTGCCGGTTTTAAACATTCTGCGCAGTCACAATGGGGCAAAAAACTACTCATGCCTAATGCCTCCCCTCCTTTTATCATAGAATTACACTAAAACGATGAATGGTGATGACAATGAAAAAAGAACTCGAAATTTTATCAGAAAAGATACATCTTATTAAACGCAATGAGACAGAAAGCTTATGTCTCGTAGGTCCTGTACGCTTACCGGTTAAGCAGGGGGATTTTGAAGCGACATTCCAGTGGTATACATGGCTTCCTGTAGAAGCAAGTACAACTATCGAGCAGGTATTAGAAAACATTTCCCAATCAAATCTGGCACTAGGACAGCAATCATCCATCCTTGTATACGGAAACTTTGCGGATGAGGAGGAAGCGCTCATTCGTATGCATTCCATCTGTCATACAGGTGATATTTTTGGCAGTCAGCGCTGTGACTGCGGCTATCAGCTTCACCAATCAATGCAAATGATCGTGGAACATGGCTGTGGAGCTGTTTTCTATCTGGCAGACCATGAGGGACGTGGGATTGGGTTATTCTCAAAAACGATGGCTTACCTGCTGCAGGAAAATGGCTATGATACAGTAGAGGCAAACCATGCATTAGGGTTTGCGGATGATACACGTTCCTATGAGGATGCTATCCTACTGCTAGAAGCACTTCGCCAAAAACCATCCACTCTCATTACAAATAATCCAAATAAACTGGCCGCTCTTCAAAAGCATGGCCTATTGGCAGATAAGCATATCCCATTATGGGGCGGCATGACAGAAACAAACCGCTTTTATTTACAAACAAAGATTGAAAAAGCCGGGCATATTTTAACAAACGGAGGACTTGAGGATGATGAACGACCAGTATTACATGCAACTCGCCCTTGATCTTGCTGCCAGTGCAAAAGGCAAGACAAATCCAAATCCCCTTGTTGGAGCCGTGATTGTCAAAGATGGGTCGATTGTTGGAACCGGGCTTCATCGAAAAGCTGGAGAGCCCCACGCAGAGGTACATGCATTTCGTATGGCAGGTGAACATGCAAAAGATGCCACATTATATGTAACATTAGAGCCTTGCTCGCATTTTGGAAAAACACCTCCCTGTGCAGATCTCGTAAAAGAATCGGGTGTAAAGCGTGTCGTTGTAGCAATGGAGGATCCGAACCCTGCTGTAGCGGGGCGTGGAATTAAGAGATTGCGCGACGCCGGAATTGAAGTGGAAGTTGGACTACTGGAGGAGGAGGCACGCCGGTTGAATGAGCGTTTTATTCATAATATGGTGACTTCCCTCCCCTATGTCATTTCGAAATTTGCCATGACGCTTGATGGAAAGATCGCTACATATAATGGACACTCTCAGTGGATTACAGGAACAGAAGCACGAAAAGATGTTCACGAGCTTCGCAATGAAGTTGATGCTATCCTTGTCGGCGTCGGCACAGTGTTAAAAGATAACCCTGCCTTAACAACCCGGTTAACAGATCATCCTGGTAAAAATCCGATCCGTATTATATTAGACCGCCAGCTGCGAACTCCGTTAGACGCCCAAATTTTACAGACTGATTCAGCAAGGACGATTATTGTTACGGCTCAAGGCCAGGAGGAAAACACGAAAGTATTTAAAAATACAGGGGCAGAATTTATTTATGTACCGCTTGTGGATGGAAAACTTGATTTACAGCGGATGTTAGAGGAACTTTATAAACTGAACATTACCGATCTATTGGTGGAAGGCGGCGGTGAGGTAAATGCTTCTTTCCTGCGCCACAATCTTATTCAGAAATACCTTGTCTATGTGGCCCCAAAGGTACTGGGCGGCCGTCATTCTGTTACACCATTTACAGGGGCAGATGTAGAAACCATTAATGCTGCAGTGTTATTGGATTTTGCCGAGATTGAAAAGATTGGCGAAGACCTGCGCATTACTGCTTATCCGAAGGAAGGATAAAGAGATGAACAAAGAAGTAGATGTTTGTATTGTCGGGGCTGGACCCGGCGGTGCCTTACTCACCTATTTATTGGCCAAAAAAGATATTTCGGTTTTATTATTGGAACGGACAGGACAAATCGCTAAGGCTTTTCGCGGAGAGCATATTAACGAAGAAGGCGAAGCTGTTTTAAAAAAGCATAATCTTTTTCATGCTGTGGAAAAGCTCGGACTGTTGAGAATGGAGCAGCTGGAGTATTGGAAGAATGGTCAATTAATCAAAACCATTCTTCCTAGCCCTGCTGCCGGCCATTTAGGCATCCATGTTCCGCAGGCGCATTTACTACAGGCCATTCTTGATGCTGCCCAGGCCTATGAAAGTTTTCAGTATTGCCTGAACTCTAGGGTCACTGATCTTTTGCAGGATACAGATGGCCATTATACCGGTGTCCGCGCCGTACATGATAGGGAAGAATTTACGATCAGCAGCAAGCTAATCGTAGGAGCAGACGGTCGCTATTCTACTATCCGTAAAAAAGCCCACATTAAGACGGATGTCCGCAAACATGGTTATGATCTGCTGTGGGCCCGCATACCGGCACCTCCGGGATGGCTGCCCTCTATCAAAATGACACTTGTTAGGGAGATGCAGGTTTCCCTATTTTCCCAGACAAATGGCTATATACAGATTGGATGGAATATACCAGTTGGAAGCTATTCATTGCTTCAAAAGCAGCCCTTTTCTCCATTTGTCGAAGCCTTAATAGAAGCTTTTCCCGAGCTAACGGAGACAATCGATCAATACATTACTTCCTGGAGAGATTTTGTCCTCCTTGATGTTTTCAGCAGCCAGGCAGAAAATTGGGGACATAATGGACTTGCGTTAATTGGTGACGCTGCACATGCGATGACGCCAACAGGGGCATTTGGATTGAATAGCGCTATGAAGGATGCAGATATACTTGCGGAACTCTTAAAAAAACAAACAATTGACCACATTAATTTACTAGCATGCGCAACCGAGCGCAAACAAGAAATTGAAAAGCTGCAAGCTCTCCAAATCGAAAAAGAGCAGGGATTCTCCTCGCAGTTTGCAATAATGGGCTAGATATTGGAGGATATAATGAAATTTGGCTTTGATATAGATGATACACTTATTAATTTACGTGAGCATGCATTTCACTTATATAATAAAAAATTGAATAAAGAATTGGGCATGGATGTATTCCATACCCTCTCCTCTGTAGAAATACATGCCCCGTTCGGATTGACAAATGAACAGGGCAGCCAAATGTGGAAAGATTGCATGGAGGAAATCTATTTTACAGATTGTCCGGCGTATGCAGATGCTATCGATACGTTAAATGGACTCGTTGAAGAAGGGCATGAAGTATTTTATATTACTTCCCGTCCAAAACATCATTGTCAGCAAACACTTGACTGGGTGAAAGCGCAAGGTTTTCCGGTAAAAGATGAGAACTTTTTCTGCGGTATGGCAGACCATGAAAAAATTCAAATCATTCAATCACTGGAGCTTGATTATTATGTAGATGACAAGCCAGCTGTACTGGAAACACTAGCTGAACTTGGAACGAAAGTGATTGTAAAAAATCAATCTTATAATCAGCAAATGAATCTGCCGCGCCTTGTTGATTGGTGTGATTTTAAAAACCTTCTCTAGATACGAAAAGGCATTTGAAATAGAAAAAGGAGGATGAATAGATGCCTATCCGCTGTCTTCTTCCTGCTATCATACTCAACCTGTAAGCATTTAGATTTTCTTTTGGGGATGCTTACAGGCTGAGCCTTATCCCAAAGGAGTTAGATAGCTATGAAGTCTCACAGAACAAATCGCAGCCGTGCCTATTACCGGCATCACCGAAGAAGAACGATCCGGCGGAAACTAAAGATTGCCGTTCAATACGGATGGAACATTTCATGTAAGGGCCAGTATGCAAAAGGAAAAATTCACTGTTCCTGTTCCTTGTGTGCGGTAAAGACAAGGAAAGATGGTTTCCCACATTCACAAATGAAGAAATTACAATACCTCGATCAGCAACTGATCGACTATACGAAAAGTGAAGAATGCTAGAATAATCTAAAGGCTGTTTTGTTGTGACACCCACAACAGAACAGCCTTTCTTCGCAGTATAAAACCCTGCACTTTCTCCAGAGCTTATTTCCTCCCATATTATGCTCATACACTTTGTTGCCGTTCGGAAGAGCAACATCATTTTCAGGTATTAACATAACAAAAAAGCACAAGCCCCCATGCAGGTTGCTGTGCTGTACTCATCAATTCTTTTCAATAATTTCATCAATTTGATCTGATATGTCGCTTGCTGTAGTGTTAAGGGCTGTCGCCAGTTCTTCATACAAAATTGTCGTAACTCGCTGCAGTACTTGAGCGTCCTGAACCGGCAGCTTTTTATCGATTGTCTCCAGTTCTGTTCTTCTCCGAAGCAATGTGTTGGCCATCTGGGCAATCTTTAAATGATTCTCCGAGCTGATGGTCGCCTGGTACGCATGGGACCTTACATTTGTTTTTTCATCCCAAGGATCAGCTATATTTTCGAAACACTGCAGCACTGAAACTGCCTGTTCTTTCGTCATCAGCCTTTTCAGCTTCGAATCATCCGTATTGACAGGGTGATATAGAGTAAGATTTGGATTATGGTGTGAACGTAGCGTGTAATAAAGCTGCTTCTCTTTTCCAAATTTCTGTTCTTTTATTTCCTCAATGGAACAAATACCTTGTGCACTGTAAAAAACTGTATCACCTATTGAAAACATGTTCTCCCCCCTATGGTCAACTTGGTTTACTATATTCATTTTAACTTATGAAAGTTTTTTGGTCAACCTAATTGACCTTAATAACCAGATTGTTTATAGTAAAATGGCAAAGGAGGCATTATGAGCGAGACAATTGATTTATTATATAAACACTACAAACAGTTGCGTGAATCTGTTGTAACTACATGGAATCTCCAAAACACTATTCAGATTACTACTTCCGAGTGGTATATTTTAAATTGCATTCGTGAAGGGGCAGCAACGATCCCTGACGTCTTGAAAAAGGTTGATATTTCAAAACAAGCTGTGCACAAGTTCGTAAAAGTATTAGAAGATAAACAGTTAGTTCAAACAGAGCTTATTAAGACACCGAAAACCCAAAAACGGGTGGAGCTCACTCCATTAGGCGAAGAAGTGTATCATCATAGCCTGGAAATTAAAAAAGAAATTGACCGTAAGATCGAAAAAAATATCGGCCAGGATAATTTCAAGCTATTACAAACTATTCTGCAAATGAAATGGATGTAACAACAAGAGGAATATACCGTAACGGACCCATCTGTACCCTTTCACTAGAAAATAAAAGCATCTCTATAAGGACGATACACCTGCACAATCTCTTCGCCCCATGGAGATGCTTTTTCATATTCACTACAACAAGATTAATTATATAACGCTGCTCCCTAACGCATTTCTAGCAGCCATAAAAATCCTGAGAGCCTGCAGTTTTGATTGCCCATCTTTCTCATGACAGCTATTTTTGCAGTCTATCCATATAATTATGGTTGATATCTATCCAGGAGAGTATATAATTTTTGGGCTTCCAGCCTAAGCACCCTAACCAAATAAAAAGGGAGCCTATTCAAGGCCCCCTCGGATTATTTTACAACTTTCTTAATAACGACGATCTGTACGATTTAAAGGATCATCCAGGTCGTTTGTCGTATCGTGAATATCCACTTCTTCTCGGCGAACCGTATCTGAGACAGTTTCCGTATCTGTCACTTTTCGTTTGCCGACAACAATTTCCTCTGTCACGACATCTTTTTTCGTTACTTCGACCTGTTCTTCTGTAACTGGAATATGAATTTTCCCGTCCTCTTCATACGTATGGGTTAAGCCGTCACCGACGCCCAAGTTTACATCGCGTACTTCTTCGTTCACAGGACGTCTTTCTACATACACCTCTTCGCGCTCTACAGGCACTTCCACCGTTTGCTGCTCTTCCACGATGCGCTTTTCTACATTTACTTCACCTGTCTGAACACGGTTTTTATCAACATGTAAACGTTCTTCATGAAGCGCTAAACGCTCTTCATCCGTTTTTTCATAATCACGGTCAAAAACATTATTCACACCATAATTTTTTGTTCCCTCATCAAAGTAAGAACCATAATGTTTATCAACGTATAATAAATATTTACCTGCTTGTAAATCATCATAGTAACGGTTTCTTTCCTCATCCGTTAATCCCATTTGTGTAAAATACTGATCACGCACTAAATCTTCGCCCATCATAAATGCTTTAAATCGATCCCACCAAGAACCCTCTTTTGTTTCATTTGCATAAGATGTAGATCCACGGTACATCGATAATTGTTGGTCACGATTCGAGACGATGTACATATCCTCCTCATCATATCCTTGTGCACGAAGGCGATCCATTTCTGCCTGTAATTCCATTTCACTATCATAAATACCATATAATCTGTTATCACGTGTTTCCATGTTTCATTCCTCCAGTTTAATTTATTGTTTTGGGTATCCCAATTTATTATTTAAGATTGGATATACTACTTAATACCTTTTTCCCTGACAAATAAACGCAAAAAGGTGAAACACCAATATTTAGTAATCTATTTATTACAAAGGAAATAGTTCGTATAGTCTTGTAATGGAAATGAAAGAAAAAGATTGTTTATTATTATTTTCCCAATAACATTTGATAGAGGCAGCCTTTTTGGGATAAGGGCTTACTTTTTGGCGCTACTCTATTGGAAAGGAATAAAAAACTCTCGTTTATCACAGGAATTAATCCGTAATAAACGAGAGTTGAATGCGGGTATGAATTCTAATCCCACTCAATCATTGACCTTGGCTTAGAAATGATAGCAACAGTATATTATATTAAGCGTTATTTTGAAGAATGCGAAAACCACATTTTGATGTTGAGCCTTATGATTATTTATTACTTTTCCAACACAAGTGCATGCTTCCCTAGCTCCTCATAGCTTTTAAAGAGCGCATTCAGCTTATGCGTGACCTGCCCCTTTAAAGGATTCATCACACTTACTATTCCATCTTTATATCCGGTCAAAACGACCGCATGCAAATTCGTATATGCTTTATAGTATTTGCCTGTATCACTTAAATACCATTGTCCATTTAATGCCGGCCTGCTTAAATCCAGCGTTACCCAAATCACAACAGGGACACCTTTATTTAAATATGTAAGTATTTCTTTTTGGCTGCTTCCACTAATATTTTTTGCTTTCATTTTATTTGTTTGCGTTGCCATATAGTTCTCGGCCGCCTTCACAATAGGAGGCGCAAAACTATACCAGCCACCCGTTGCACTTCTAGGATTCCCCGCATAAGCTTTATAAGGATCTGGTCCATAACGTTTGCCATTCTTCCAGCTGAAGGCTTGTTTCGGAAGATACTTATCTGCCATCGTCGTTTTCGAAACGTTATATCCATAATAATTTAGTACGGCAGTAAGGGAAACAATTTCACAGCCATTTGGAAGCTCCGGTTTTTGCATTAACTTTCCAACCGGAATATAAGCTTGGTTAACATTTACTACCGGGTCATTTTTAGGCGGCGCATCACTGCCTAATTCCCCTATACGCAAAGAATTATCCAGTAACCTGATACCTTTATTAGCTATTGCTACTAATGTTAAAGCTTCTTTATTTTGATACGCCTCTACCGAAATGCCTGTAGCTCCCTCGAGCCCCAAATTATGCATACGATATAAAAACGACGCTACCTGTGCTCTCGTTAAATGATTTTCCGAGCCGAAAAATTGATTTAAATCTTTGCCTTCAAATTGTGGGTTTTGACCGATTGTTATGCCTTGGGAAAGCATAAAATTGATGGAGCCGCTCAAGGAGGTTGCATTGCCTGTTAAATAGCCAATCGCCTGTGCCACTACTCCCCGCGTTACTGCTTGATTTCTTAAAGAATTGTTAAAATAGGCATTTAATGGTGTACCATATGCAGCCAGGCTATCGTAATAGCTATCCGCCCAATGAATAGCGGATGTATTTTTATGTATATCGCCTTTATCATCTTTTAGGCCTAAAAACTGCGTCAGCATTTTCGCAAATTGCGCCTCCGTTATGGAAGCATTCGGCTTAAATGTACCGTCCGCATAGCCGTTGATTATTCCCCTATCTTTCGCCCATACAATGGCTTCGTAAGCCTCGTATTCTGTTGATACGTCCTGAAATGGGCTTGCTGCCTGCTGTACTACCACTGTAGTTTCATCCCCTGTGGCAGCAGCAACCTGAACCGGCAAAATCATCGCTCCTTTGAAACTACCTAACAATGCGAAGCTGCAAATCATTGCCGTTACTCGCTTTTTCATATGTTCCCCCCATTTAATGTATTCCACTCCCCCTCGTTATTTCTTCTTTTTTAGCAAATAGATAAGCAAGTTACTTAATGCCTTAGATAGCCCTCATTACCCCAATTACATATTTTCAAAACATCTATTATTAGGATGATCAATATTTATTGTCCCAACTTGAAAATTAACAATTTAAGGCATAAAAAACCCCCTTCCACCACAGTCATTAAACTGTACTGAAAGAGAGTTCAATTTTAAATATAATCGATGCCGAAGCCATTTACTGCTCATAACACCTTCAAGCTATCGCTACATAATAATACGCAGCCTATTTCACTAAATGGTTGCTTAGAAGTGTTGTTATACAGCACACACGCCAACCATTGATATATAAAGGGGTAACGATTTTTATCAAAAGAGAAAAATGCGTTCATTTCATGTAATTCTTGCCCTTAATCGCATCAGGTGAATCCCTTGTTTACATTCTTATTATTTATCTGTCTGTTTCTGCTTGTTTTTCAAATATTCTGCACGTATTTTTTCAAGCTGCTGCTTTTTATCAAATTGAGCAGGCTTGTTTTTTTCATGATACTTCGCCACAGCTATCTTACCTTTTGTATCCAATTGATATTTCCCCATTTTTGTTCACCTACTTTTCATGTCTTTAAAGAGAATCTATCCAATAAATATACTATACCTTATTTTACTGTAGTAAATCTTATTCTTGTCCTGCTAACCTTACATATACCAGTGAAAATTTAGTAATACGCACCTGTACACACTTTGGCTTACCATCAACGATTCCGTGATTCATTTTAAAATTATCAATCAGTTCAATAATTCTAACCATAAAAAAGACCCTCCTTTACCCATGAATTACATGAATAAAGGAAAGTCTCATTTTGAAAGTCAGTTGTTACAGGCGAACAACTAAATCCTACCTTAAACAAAGTCTAAACCGTTGATACAACTAGGATTACAAGATGTTAGATGTTTATTCCTATTCCCACTCAATAGTCGCAGGTGGCTTACTCGTCACATCATACAGCACGCGGTTAACATGTTTTACTTCGTTAACGATACGTACAGAGATTTTTTCTAGTACATCCCAAGGGATACGTGCCCAGTCGGATGTCATACCGTCGATTGATGTTACGGCACGGATACCGATTGCGTAGTCGTACGTACGGCCGTCACCCTTTTGAGTGCTTATTATCGTTTTACAATTCCGTTCTATTTAACGACTATGCTATGTAAAATAGTCGTACGATTAACTGTAATTTTAACGTTCTTTCTGCGCAATAGCAAGCGAAAACTCAATAGGGACTCCGTAGAGTATTTCTAACGCTCGATACTTCGACATCTCAACGCTATTTTTTACAATTCTTATATCGATTAAAGCTAGTGCCATAAAAGACTGTTTACTGTACCGCCACTTATTATTTTCATCCTTAATCGCAAAAAACGGAACTACCTTAACTAGCTCAACCGTTATTTTTTGAATCGTTCTTTCACTCATCTCCGTAAAATCTACGATATATTTTACAGTATACGGGTAATCTTCTAGCAACAATTTTAGCCTCCGAATTTCCGACGCGTCTCATTATGTATTTACCGGCAATTCCAAAATAACACCTGCGACTATTTTACGCAAACGAAAACGCTTAAAACCCTTGATATGACTGCATTCCAACGCATTTTCAACGCAAATTAATCATAACATTTCCTTCTATTACATAGCGACGCAAAACTGACGTAAAACTAATCCTTGTGTCAGACAATTCCATCCGTACAACGTATCGACTAATCGACTCTCGATGTGTCTCACAACGCCTCATATGTTGAAAACTAGACCTATTGGCGTTATTTTCAACGCAATATTAACGCAATTTATTATCGCAAACAATTTACGTTGCTTGCTATTAACCGACTAACCCCCCCCGAGTGAAAAAATGGTGCGTGGATTGTTCGGGAGCCTGTCGCGGCATATTCGGTATGGGGGCTTGGGGTCAGCGCATAAAAAAAGACGACCACCAACGTTGTTACTCGCTGGTGATCGCGTTAGCTTTACGTTTTGCACTTTCACGTTTTAATGTTGCAATTGAAATTCCTGTTAATTCCGCTACTTTCGAGAAGCTGTGCGTTTCCTTTAGCTTCATAGCGTGATCTAGCTGTGCCTTCGTGTACGTCGGCTTACGTCCCTCTCGATAGCCCTCTCGCTGACGTGCAATAGCCTTACCTTCCTGTGTCCGCTCAACGATCATATCCCGTTCAAACTCCGCGAAAGCAAAGAATATGTTACGAACCAACTTCGAAGCTGGCGTATTATCCATGTAGCCCATATTGAGGATATGTACCGCAATATCCTGCTCGATAAGCGCCTTTACTAACTCGCTGCCCTGCGTTGCAGAACGTGCTATCCGATCCAGCTTCGACACCACTAGCGTATCACCAGGTGCCAGGACGTCCATTAGCTCATTGAATTGCGGTCGGTCCGTAATCGTACCCGTAAAGTGCTCGCTGTAAATCTTATCGCAACCTGCTGCCTTTAACGCTGTAATCTGTGCTTCTAAATCCTGCCCTGCTGTTGATACCCGTGCATACCCGTATTTCACCATATTACCGTCTCCCTTCGTGATACCAAGATGCGATACCGCTTGATACCTTGATACTATCACGCCGGGCAATCGGTGTCAAATCTTTTAAGTTACGATACCAAAAGTCAAAGTTTTAGTTCATTATCTTCTTCTATCATCGTCTGCCATGTTTTTAACAGCTTTACCTACATTTTCGAAGAATTCAACAATACGACCAATAACAATTAAAAACATCGCTAACACCCAGGGGCCAAATAAAGCTCCCATAAGCATTTCAGCATTTTCTTCTCCAAAACGAGAGAATGGATCATACCCAGTTTTACTTACTAATATTATAAAGCCAATCGTAAGCAATACATACAGTAAAAACATGCCCCAAAAAGAAATTAGAGATAAAATAAATACTATAATACCAATAATCCATGCAGCAATAACCATGATGTCCTCGCCTTTCTATTTAGTTTCAAAATAGTGTTACAAATTACTATATCGTAACATATCTCTATATCTTAAGCCTTTTTTCACATTAACTTGTTAAAAATCGGAACTTTCTTTTTTAATCTAAATAGTTATAAGCGATTCAGTAAAGATATAATCTAATAGATATTCTGTCCCCTATGAGTTTCGGAAAGGTGTCCGCGCCAGGCCGTTGCAGCCGGTGTAGACGCCTCATACGTTACCTCGCATTACATAGCCGAATCACCGCAAAACCGCGTCTCTTCTATATATGGAGCGCCACAAGCACCGCTATAATCGACGTAATGTGGCGACTCTCAAAGTGTTCGGAGGGTACGTCCATTTCCGCCCTGCAGCCGGTGTTTTGCGTGTAATCGGACATTTTCGGAAATGCACCGTTTGAGTTCCTTCTATATAGTGCGGCTAAAAACGCCCATGTCCGATTCAATACGTGAAAGCGTCGCTAAATCGCCAGTAAACGCCGAGTCTTGCCGAGTGCTAAACGGCCACTATTCCGCGTCTTTTCTGCATTATGTGGGCAATTTCGGTATCCGGCGGTCGTCCGTCAAAACGCCGCAAAATGGGTAGTTTTGGGTAGTCGTTTTTTCGGTTCCTTCTATATAATGCGTCGGAAAAACGGACTTCCCAAAGTGTTCGGATACTTACGTCAACTAACCCGTCAGCTCCGATTTACAAGGGCGCTTATTTTGAGTTTCTTCTATATAATGCCCCGGAAAAAGTCAATCGGAGCTCGTATGTAAGTAAGCGGAGCATACAACGCCGTTTAGCGCCATACACTCCGTTAAATTAATCGCCTGCTGTAATGTCAATGTCCGGTAGCTCGTAAGTCCGAGTTAACTCAAGCGTCATTTCATGCAAGCCCGCCGCATACGTATGATTGATCGACGTGACGTAGTAAGCCCCGTTTGTGGCTGTCATTTTATTTACGATGTATACCGGGGTCCCCACGTCTACCTCCGGCACACCGAGAACATGGATTTGTAACTGCTCCGCAACCTCCGACTGTTCTTTTAACAGCGCATGGGCACGTTGCTTAACCTGCGATGGTGTAGCCTTCTCATCCATTTCCTCAAACGCCTGCAGTACGCCATATTTAGCCCGTTTTGCATCGTCCTTAACAACAACTACTGTCTCCTTACCTTTTGTACCGCCAATGACTTTTGCCTGCGTACGCGTAGCTTCAATAGAACGCGAATAAGACGCCGAGATTAAATTCTCGCCATCCTTGAAAAGATACCGTGTATTCGACGTGCCGGCTGTGAGCGTCAACTTTCCGTTTACATTTCCAATAAAGAAACGTTTATTTGTTTGGTTACGGGTTATTTTAAGCACTTTTAGCATCATGCTATACAACGTTAGTTTCGAAAGACGCACGTACGGAATTACATATCCGGTATCTGCGACACTTCCGAGAGGAATACCGAAATCAGCAGCTAGGATACGGATGATATCGCTTGCCTTCTTGTTCTTAAAAATTAAGGCATCAGTCGATTTCGCTAGATACGCGTTGCTGTCGTGCGCTGTGAGCGAAAGTGAGCCGTCAGATGAGATATCGTATGCGAATACGATGCCTACAAAGCGGACTACGTTATCATACTTAAAAGTTATCGTATCGCCTTCCTCAAACGTAAATGCTCGTTGCCGCCCATCCTCGGTAGCAATCATCCGCAGCACTAAAGAGCGATGGAATTTCGTAGTATCTCCGCTTAATCCGATCGACTCGATGAACGGTGTAATGTCCATATTGTTTATCGTCACCAGCTTTCGTCTCGGCTGAATCCGCTTATTATCCAACGAATCCAACCTCCTTCTCGATGTATTTTGCTAAATCGAAGGCGATTTTCTCGATATCCGCATCTTCTCGCACAACAATCTGATCTGCCAATTTGGCGATGGAAATACTGCGTTGAGATTGCGTTGGTTGCTTGTCGCCTTGATTGCCAGTAGAAGTATTGTACGTATTCTTCGTCGACGTATTATTGTAAGTGATGCTGGCTGCCGCCCGCTCATAAGAAATATCACTTAACGCGCTACTCATATCACTTTGTGTACCTGTGAACATGCTGCTCAACGAATCCCCAGGGCTTACGATAGAACGGTATAAAGCTGCTTCCTGTCTCGGCAATACAGTCTCGCCCTTGTGGAGACGAGCTACATAGTTATCGTACGGCACGTTTGTTAATCCGTGGTAATGCCCAGGGATTAATTTCTTCGCCATATTTACAGCGCCACTACCGATTTTACCAATCCAGTCCGGTACTTTGATTTTCCCGAGCCAGTCAGCGAAGCTCTTCAAATAATCCGCTGCCGTACTAATCATTCCGCCTAGTTTCTCGAACACTGGCGACAAGGCTTTCACGACTTCCGTTGCCATTCCGAATCCAGTCGTAAATGCTCCGGCTAGGAACGCAACAAACGGTCCAACAATCGAATCCCACACGACTTTCAGTACGGAAAACGCCGTCTGAATAACCGCTCCAAGCAACTCAAATATTGGCCCTGTGATTTTCCACATCGTTTGGACCGCTGCAGAAACGAATTGAATTGCCGGGGCTAGGATATTGTTCCAGGCGAGCATCGCTACATCTGCGACAATTTTCAGAGCCGTCCACAAAGCGCTTAAAATCGGACTTACTAGCGACCATGCCGTCTGTAAAATCGGCACGACTGCGTTGTAAATCGACGTAAACGTGTTCGTAAACTGGTCTTTAATCGTCGTAAAACGCTCCTGCAGAGCCGTGAGCATCCCGTCCGGTAATATCGCTTCTAATAAGCCCGATACTCCTCCGGATTTGAATGCGCCCCAAAGCTGACCTACGCTCGCGATAACGCGCTGAATTGTCTCGGATATGTTTGGCGGTAATATCTCGGACATAACGCCCCCGATTCCGCCTTCTTTAAATACCGCCCATAACTCCTTGGCTTTACCGATGATACCGTCTATAGCGCCACGGAACGTTTCGCTGTTGTTATAAAGAGCGACCATGCCAACGGATGCACCCGCTATACCCGCCGCAATGAGCGATATAGGATTAGCAAGCGCTGCGATAACTCCTACTCCGACGAATGCAGTTCCAGCGACGGCTATTGCGCCTGTCATGTAAGCTAAAGGTTCGCGCCATTGCCAAAGCTTCTTGCCGACATCAATAGCCTTTTGCACGACATTTCCAAGAGCGTCACCCATGCGCTTTGCTACTGATTCCATATTTAACGAATCTGTGTAGGCAACAAAATCTCGTAACAGTTGATTAATTTTTGAATTGGAATCTTCCCCAAGAATACGACTGAACTTATCCGCTCTTTCCTGGATTTGCGACCAGTATCCGAGCGTTGTCGAGCCCATGTTTTCCAAAACATCTTGTGTAATTCCCATCTTCGTTAATACTTTATTGATTTCGGTGATCTGCTCGGCAATACCTAGCTTTTTAATCCTGTTCATATCTGACTTGTTTAACCCGAACCGCTCAACCATCGAGAGAGCATCGCCTTGCCACATCTCTTTCAATGCGAAAGCTGCACCATCAGTGCCTTGAGTCGGGTCAAGTACCATTAACCGTTCGATAATCGACCATGCCTTACCTAACTCGCCAACATTTTTAGTCATTGCAACGAGCCCTTTTGAAGACTTGAGCATCTCTCCGGAATTCAGTAGCGGGCTGTCAATCGCCATTTTATCGACCATAGCTAAATACGCCTTCGACGCCTTATCATCGTTGAAAATCGCTTTTACCGTCACTTCGGCTTGTTGATACCTGGCCGCTGCTCCGATAGTTGCGTCAAATGCTTTCGAAGCGCCATGTGCGGCCGCATATAATCCTGCTACTGAAACGAGGGAAGCGCCTAATCCGCGCAGGGCACTTGCTTCGCGTCCTATCACATTAATCATCGTATTTCGTGCGTTGGAATTCCGGTTAATCGTATTCGTGTTTTTATTGACAGTATTTGAGTTATTGTTAACGACGGTTGTATTATGAATAATTGTCTGTGTCACACTAGAAACCTGCGTTCGCTGTCGATTCATTGAGTTAGAAGCTCGGTTTAATTCGGTGGCCATACGACTGGAAGCTGTATTTAGCTGATTCATGCCTCGATTAAGCTGCTCCATCTGTCGTATGAGACGCTTGATTGGCGCAGTAGCCCGATCCTGTACAGTGAATATCGTCTTAAGTTCGAATGCCATCGGCTACACCGCCTTTAGAGCCGCTTGCATCTTCAAGAATTCCCCGCGGATTGGTTCGATATGCATTGCTGCAATGTGCTCATTAATATGCTCACTGCGTTTGAGTACTGCAAAAAACGTGTTAGCTTCCTCAATTAGCTGTTTGATAGCAGCTGCCACAAGCTGTAACTGGTCGTCTTGGACTGCGTTTAGCCTGGCGTGTGCCATAACATTACGCGTAATTTTTGAATTATAATCGCCAGGAGACAACGTCTCTAATAGTTCATCTGTCGCCCATAGTAAAATTTGAATGTCATTCATTTCATCCACTCCCCTTGTAAAATAAAAAAGCGCAAACTCCGTTCTGCAAAAGAGACGGATAATCTGCTCACTTGTTAAATAAAAAAGCACAACGTCGGTTGGACGTCATGCTTGCGTTAATTAAGCGTTGATTGGCTTTATAGATTGTGTAGTAATTGCCGGATCATGTGATTGGCAAGGCTCTTTATCGAACGCATTTGCAGCGGCTTGTTGCGCTTCAAACTTCGCCTTTAACGCTGCGTATTGCCGGGCTTTCGGGAACCCGGCTAACTCCTCGTTATCATCGTAGAGAGGCCCTGTTGACTCCGCTTGTGAATGCAAATTCGCCAATGTCTGCGCATCTACGCGTAAGTCGCTAATATCTAGAAGTGCCGTATCTAAATTGCCGTTGCCAAGAGTGGCCTTGTGCAACACGTCTGTATCGCCACTAATTCTTATTCCTTCACTTGAATAATTAAAAATAATCGTCATATAATCTGCTCCTTTTGTTTGGTAATGAAAAAAGCAAGCTCACGTTATTCCGCGGCCTGCTCCTCATTCGATTCCTCTTGCTCTGCTTGCTCCGGCTCACCGCTTTGCATGCGCGCCAGCTCTTGTTCCGGCTCGTTAGCCATTTCTGCACCTTGTCGCCCAATGACATTACGTAATGACTGGAAAGACGGGCTATCATGCTGTGTTAGATAAAAACGAGGCTCGTCCGCCATTTCTAGCGCCTGCTGAGCGTATGCCTTTTCCTCCGTCAAAGTCGCTTTTTGCGCTGATTCATACGCTTGCATTAGCCTTTGCTTATCTGCTTGTTGCACGGAAGAAGCTAACGGAGTCACGATTTCATGGAATTGTTTAGCAATCGTGTATGCCTTATATTCATCGTTATTTTCCCGCACAAATTTCTCTACCAATTCTACGGCGTTTGAAGGATTAGGATGTAACAATACGCGAGTTTTTAAATCCGTTAACTTGGACTCAAATGCTGCATTTTGTGAGGAAGACATTGTGTTTTCGGGCTGTTCCGCTAAAACTTCGTGAGCTAATTTTTTAGCATACTCTACATGACGCTTATACTCCGCTTTCAAGTCAGCTGCATTACGGAGAAACACTTCTTTATAATGCTTTCGAGCGGCTTCGTTTTCCCAAGCTCGCCCCTCCGGGCTGAGTCGCGGATCAGTATTGGTTTTATGATAGTCTGCGCGTGCTTCTTTTACCAACTCAAACAGAAGCTCTTTCGATTTATCATGAGTTTCGCGTGCCTTTGATACGTACTCTTCAATTAATTGCTTTTTAGTTGTTTTTGTCATTATAATTCCCCCAAATTTAATTATTTTAAAGCGCCTGTTCCACGCTTGTATTCTTCGCTTTCCGCTTTGAGTTCTGCCGTTAAGTACGGTATATCAGCGTCAGTCACTGTGACTTTATACAGTCGTCCTATAAAGTCTTTTAAAAATTCCGCAAAAAGTTCATCGGTAAAGGTCGCCGACGCCTGGAAATAGTCGTAAATATGAAGTTTCCCTTTAGAGGAGTTACATGCTCGGTGGCAAATTACGATATTGTGGTCCGTATTCGAGTTGCTGCTATATACGTGATCGAGAGTAGGTTGCATTGCATGTCCTGTCTGATCTACAAACGGCTTGCCGCAATAACAACACTTTTCCGCAGTACGTAACCGATGGATCAGCTCGTCCGTGTAATACGTAGCCGAGTTATGTCGGTATTGATGTTTCCTTATCCGCTCTTTTAAGTAGCTGTCCGTCTTTTTACGATGCAGACATCGGCAGGCTTTACATTGATTAGCATAACCTAGTGGTCCGCTTTTCTTTTTCGAGAAATCACTCAACGGCTTTATTTCGCCACAATCCCGGCATTTACGCTCTGCTAAAGTTTTTTTATTATCCATTTGTTTTTTTGCCATCTTTTTTATCCCCTTTGTTTGAGCTATTGCAGCTCTATTTTTAGTCCTTTTTTCTCGATATCATCCAACAAATACTGGCGAGTTTTCATCGGATACTCGTAACTCGGATCAAGTACGTTGTGTAGATTAAAAATGTTGCTGTTTAATTGGACAGTTGTTCCGTCCGGCAACGCACTCAAGACATTCAGCAGCCCACGAATTGCTACATACATAAACGTGCGATTTTCGTAATATCTCGTTCTTGCAACAGCGTTACCAACGCAAATCGTTGAAGCAAAACGGCCATCGGCTGTCTGTGTTACTTCGTGATTTATATAGACTGTGTGCAAACTTTTCACCACCTTCATTTTTCCGAGCCACATACGTACATGAAACCGTTATTTCCCCTTGCTAGGAGCGCTTTTAAATCGTTCCTCGACTTATTTATCACACCGCACTAGAAATGCCTCTAGGCGCTTGATTCTACGGAATCATGTACACGTAAAACTAGCCGCCTTGCTTTGCGATAATCGCTCGTCGGTAATCGATATTGAATCGCTATTAACTTATCGTTCTTTTGGTACGTCGCCATTTCTTCCCACCCTTTTGAGCGTCGTATACTGCGGTGAATCGCTTTATGCTCCATATCACAATAGAACGCCCAATTTTCATCATCCAAACGCCACATCTCTACCGCCATTTTCTGCACCCCTACAGTTGACTTCCGTCGATTTTAATGCTATTGTTATATTGGATATTTATATACTATTTTTTTAAAACTGTTCAAAAATAAATAGAAATCGGGCGTCTTGTACTTTTCAAATGTACGATTGAACGCCGCTAAAAAGGAAGCGCTTGGATTTCTTCGCATGTTCTCTACGTCGTTTACTGCGCTCCTAGAAACCCCCATTTGCTCTGCTATTTGTCTCTGAGATAGTTTCAAATAGTTACGCATGCCATATATTTCCCATAAAATCTCCACTTCTTACCCCTCCCATTGGTTTAGATTGGTTTAAATTGATTTAAAATGACGCTATGCAGTTAAAAATAAAGGCGGGCTATCGCCCTTCACTAACATAGGGATGTGTCTGACGGATAATCTGTCGATAAACAGCTATTTTATCAACTTTTTCAGATTTTTTTTGTGATTCTTTCGCTTCGGCCATCGTTTTGTATTTGACCATTTCCCCGTGCTCATAGCTTTCGTTTTTCGGTTTCGCCTTGAATACGGGCTTTTTCTTCGCTAGCTCTTCGTCAATCTTGTAAGCTGGCTGCGTTTCCTCATGCAGTCTAAACCGATCATCTACCGACTCACTACGTAACGGCGAATAATACTCAACCGGTAAATAAGAGCCTGTCTTTTTAAAGCGTTGTTTCACCTCATACGATGCTTTACGGCATGTGTCGCAACAGTACCGACTGTCCACTCGCTTTGCCTTATCCTCGCGTACATTTTCTTTAGCGACCGGAAACACGTTCAGACAAAACATGTACTTGCAGCGACGGAACTTCTTGCGCTCTTGGGCGTAATAGGCGTAGTCCAGCACGCTAGAATAAAACGGCAGCGCAGCGAACCCAAACGTACCAACCAACGCCATATAGCGCAGTAGCGACCACTCAATCGCTGACATTAAATCGTTATATAAGTCCGTTACTGTGAAGTCTGCTCGCTCTACATAAGCCTTATCGTTAATCGGCGGATTCGCTCGGATGCTCTCACGTTCATAATGCTCTGCTAGTTTGCCGAACTCCCTCGACATTCCCTCGAGCGTCGTCACCTTAGCCATTTTTAACCGTACATCATCTACGTTGGCAAAGCGCTCAAGTATTGACGGACTTTTAGGATTCGTAACTCCCTCGCCAGGCTTGACGTAATGGAACGCCGTAAGGAGTTTATGCGTGAATATCGAACCCGGATAAACGTTTTCGTATGTGATAGTAGTACCGTTTGCTTTTGCGTATTCGATTAATGCGAACGTTGTTTTACTGGCTTTCATCTTGGCAGCAACTGAATTAGTCATTGGCTGATTCCCCCTTGTTTTTGGTTGCTTATATCTCCGCATAATACTTCGTTCTTACAATCTCCCAATCTAGTATTACCGGTTAAATGTTTGCATTTGACGATAGATATATACGCTTATTACCGCTATCTCTTTATTACCGGTGTACTTTCATTAGCGTATCAATACTTATATTGGACTTACGATAGTAAGGACAATAGGAGCTTTAGCTCCGCATAATATTTTAAGTCTTTATAGTGATAGGTCTTTATAAGATTAAGTCTTTATAGACCCTAAAAAGCCTTTGCCGTGAGCGTAAAATTCTGCTGTTATAAGGGGAAAATTCGGGTGTCAGAGCTAGTCCCATTCGATAATCACCTCAGCTTCCGCCTGGCGACGCTTCTCCTCCGCCTCTCGTTCCGCTGCTCGACGTTTTTCAAGTGCCGGCATAGCCTCCGGGAAACGGTCTATGAACGTCGCCTCGGTCGTTATAAGCGGCTTAAACGTATACTCGTGTCGTTTGCGGCGTGGTCCTCCGATCGCGTGAACGGTAATCATCCCGAGCTTGCTGAGCGTTCTAATACATGTCTCAATCGTGTCCTCATGGATACCGAGCGTTCGCGACATATTGGCATAGGATGGATAGCTCCGTCCCTTTTCCCGGTTGAAGTTTTTTAGCAGGTACGCGTAAACCATTAACGTATTGCCCTTGAAATCCGGATGTAGCGTATAGATCGTTAAGACCTCGTTTTGCATGCCTACCCAGCCGCCGTCCCACTCGTAAGGTAGCGCCTTTTGCGGCTGCTCTTTCGTTTGTTTCATATGAATCGCTCCTTTGATAAATTGTTATTGGTTATATGTCAGCGCCGATTGCTCGACGGTAATTTGTTTCTCTATATACTTATCCCGAGTTTTTCCTGCAAAAATTAGATATTACTTACCTATTCACAGCAAAACATGAAAAAGCGGACACGGAATTGAATAAATCTTCCCTCTATATAGTTACCCTCGAGTTTTTCCTTAAAAAATTAACGGTTACTGTACAATGCGGAATAAAATCCGGAAATTGGTACATCATTCCTTCTCCATACTCTACGATGCACACTAGAATTCCGAAGTTGCGACATGGCACCCTCTACTTTATAAGCAGAGTTGAATGAGAAATGTTGGGACGAGCAATTCGCCCTATTTTCTCCTACTCACTTATATACTCAAAACCATACATATCGCACACCTTTCGCGCACCCTAATTATGGCGAAATCGTGAACTTTAATAAAAAGAAGCGAGTATTCTGCAAAATACCCGCCAACCTCTATCGAAACATCGCCAACTGTTCCGTCTCTCAAATCGACGTTGCCGCGCCGATCTTATCGCAGTATGTTGCCGCATACTGCTTCTTTAAGGTAACCGTCGCCAACCGCTCACCCGTCGTCACCAACCCGCCAAAGAAGATGACCGCCTGCATCTGCAACTGCAGGACTTCGTTTGCCCTAGTAAAACGCTCCAATACGCCCGAATTACGGTAAATTTACTGGAACTTATACCGTAATAAACGCTTACTAACTACCCTTACCGTAATGAATACCGGTAAACTGCTAACATACCTTACGCTTCTTCTTCTTTACAATCTCGACTACTCCGCTAACTACGAGCGAAATTCCTACAATCAACGCGATTCCCTGTAACAACCGTTCACCTCCTTTTTCAATTATGTAATCAGTACTGTTGGCTATGTGCGGCCAGTAGAGCGATAAGTTCGATTGCTTCAAGTTCGTCGATGTTCGCTAAATCTGCAGCGAGTTCTGCGTTCCATTTAAGGTTGATTTCCGCTTTTCCCATCCGTAGCGTAGCATCTTGGCATCCGTCCATTTCTGAATAGACGCATAGTTCCACATCCGGAATAATTGTCGTTTTAGTTGAGGTTACTACCCAACCTGGCTCGATTTCTTCGATTTGTATTATCGTGTTCATATCTAACACTCCTTTTACTTGTTTTATACTTCTCGATATAAATTTAAACGTTTTCGTTTAATAAGTCAATAATTTTACACGAAAAAGTTTAAAAATATTTAAAAACGTGATAATGTATAAATAAGAGGTGTTTACTATGTACATAAAAAACGAAATCAAAAGCTATTTAGCAGCCGCAGGCATTACATTGACTGACGTCGTAGAAAAGCTAAATGAAAGCTTGCCGGACGACAAAAAGACATCAGTTCAAAATCTGTCCAATAAATTAAGCCGCGGTTCCCTCCGTTATGATGAGGCGCATCAAATTGCAGAGGCTATCGGAAAGAAGATCGTATGGGTAGATAAAGGAGAATAAACGCAAAAAAAGCGGTTGGCCCAAGATAGCCTGCCGCTTTTGCTTTTGTTAACATTGATGAAGGATTGGCGATTTAGGTAATTCCGAATTAAGTCATAAATGGCATATCCGCAGCATAAGCTAATAGCGTGATTCATCACCGCTTATAGCTTTTTCCGAAAATAAGGCGCTTCTGCTACTCTGCAGGGCGTCTTTTTTGCTTTGACGAGAAGTATAAACTGGTTTAACATTATGGGATATAAAGTAAGGGGTGGTATTTTATGAAAAAACCGTGGTACAAGCGTTGGCGCATGTGGGTATACGTCTTTGCAGCGTTAGCCATCTTCGGATTAATCATGCCGGATGCCAGGGAAGAGGCAGAGCCCGCTACAACGGAAGTCCCTCGCTACACGCAAACGAAATCGGAAGCGGAACTGGCCGCGGAGAAAGTGGCGGCGGCAAGAGCAAAGGCGGAAAAAGCGAATGAGGAACATGCTGCTGCGAAGGCTGTCGAAGTACAGCCGGTGAGTACAACTACAGGGAAGAAAGAAAATAAACCAGTCGCCCAACTTATTCAACTGAAAAAAGGCGCCGTATTAGCGAAGTTTACAATCGACGGCAATATTGGACCTTACATCGATGGGACATTCGTCTTTACAGGGAATCGCACGGATATAGCGGACTACTACGCTCTAGCGGACACTGATCATTATCGAAACGCCAGTGTAATATTTAAAGACGATGAAATTGCCCGCGTTAAGTTTATTCCGGAAGGTGGTACGGACCCTGCTGTTTTTTTAGCTGAGTTTGGAATTTATGATGAACCTCGTAAATTAAGCGGAGCGGCAGGATATTATGAAGTAGCGTTGATCCCTATGTATTGG
The DNA here is from genome assembly GCF_001591965.1 of Lysinibacillus odysseyi 34hs-1 = NBRC 100172. Taxonomy (GTDB): domain Bacteria; phylum Bacillota; class Bacilli; order Bacillales_A; family Planococcaceae; genus Lysinibacillus_B; species Lysinibacillus_B odysseyi. The sequence continues at coordinate 57,782 of NZ_BCVX01000016.1, read as the reverse complement.
TCGCAGAATATCGAGAAGTATCCATTTGAATTGGATTAATTGCTGTGAAAAAGCGGTTGGCATACGATAGCCTTCCGCTTTTATTTGTGCCCTCAACCGCTCCACCGCCGAATAGTCCTTGAGCCAAGTCGTTTTCCTTAACGTGCTTGAGCCGTTTGCCTATTTCGAATATTGCCTCGCCTGCTACACGTTGGTATGCGTTGATCTCGGCCGTGATTACGTTTATGTCGTCCGACAATGTTGCTATTTCATTCACCGATTTTACAAAACAGGATCTTTAATACATAAATTTATGTTAAAATATTACTTAAATTTAGTTAGGAGAGATCAAGTGGAATCATCAAACCCATACCGCATTACTCACTTAAATGGCAAGGAATATATAGAGTTTTCAACTGTAGGTAAATATAAATTAGAAGTAATAGTAGATAAATCTTCTTGGGAAAATTACCTACATAAATTTAGATGGACCATTACTTTTCCATCAAACAGGAAGTATGCCTCAGTAAAAACAAGTGTTAATAAACATTCAGTACGTCTCCATAGAATGATTATCGAAAACGAGTATTCTGAATTAGATTATTGGGGGAACACAGTCGATCATATCAATAACAACCCACTAGATAATAGATTAGAAAATCTTAGGATTTACAATTCTAAACTCAATTCTACTAATATTTTGAGCAAGAATATTGAACAGGATTTACATTTAATATTTCCTCAAAAAAGTATAGTTAACGGAGTAGAGAGAATCTATGGTTATAAGGTTCATAAAAACGTTTTCGATTTAACCATTTATAAGAATTTCGAAACTTTAGAGGCTGCTAAAAAATATCGTAACGAAGTTGTAATTCCCCTAGTAAATGAAAAAATAGAAGAAATGAAGAAAAAGACAAGGGATATTGAATTTGAGCGTGGTTTAAGAGATAAACTTAATAATAATGAGCTTGAAGAAGTGTTGGCAATTTTAAATAAATATAATATTCTCTATCATTCTTAAAGACTCCTGTTGACAAATCAAACTAAATTTCAGCAGAATGGCTGCTCGCTCCAGGAAATCGGCGCACAGTCGTTACCTACTGCCGCAAGACACGTAGGAAAACGTATCAAGCGACAATAAGTAGCGACCGCATAATTTCAGCGTCATGGTGACGTCCGAGGTTTCTTCGTATGCTCCCGTTGGTCGGCAGCTTTCACTGCATATACACTCGTTTAATTATCGTCCTAAACGTGCGGTGATCGTACTGCAATCCGCATGTGTATATTTACCGGCACCGTAATGCCCCGATAAACCTACCGCTCCTTTAATGGCAGAGCTCGCCCTTCATCGCTACCATAACGGGAAATGGCTGGATCAGCGATATATTCCGTAGTTTGCGGTGTGACGGACGGCACTGACCAGGTTAGATTAACGTCGAATTATTGGGCGACCTCGACGCTTCGCATAAAATAGGGTGCACTTAATAAGAGTTGCATCATCGAATTTTTTTCGATATAATGAACTCAATTAAACGCTATTGCTGCCAGGCAATTTTTAGCGTAGATATTTAGTTGTAAGAAGTCGTTCCGATTGCCGTCGGAGCGTCTTTTTCCTTTTTATAATCGCATTTCATTTAAAGGCGAATATTTACGCCCAATTTTCAAAATATCTCTCTGCTCTATTCCACGAAGGTATTTCGAAGTCATTGACACGTCGTAATGACCGAGTAAACGACTCAGGCTATACATATCGATACCATTCCGCAACTGTTTCTGTGCAAAATAATGCCTACAATCATGCGGCGAACATCGCACTTCCGGTCGTATATTTACTGGCTCACAACGATTCCTCAAAATTCGGTTAATCGATGCTCTATGCATCTTCCAGCCGGATTGGTCGAGGAAATAATAATCTTCGATCTCTTCAAAATGTGGCTTATCGAATTTTTTCGCCTTTGCCTTCTCATACTTCCTCATATATTTCCGCATGGTTTTACTAATATAAACAAGACGTTCCTTCGAACCTTTTCCACGGATAAGAATACTGTCTACTCGAATGTCCTCGTTTTTAATTCCGCATAGTTCGCTGACACGTATTCCAGTATCAAATAAAAACGCAATAATACACTTATCACGGATATTTGAATAAGTAGCCTCCGGAGTATACTGTAAAATCCGTCTAACTTCTTCATCATTAAAAGTCGTTATAATACGTTTATCCTCACGCAAGTCTTTAACACGGCGAGTTGGATCGTCTAGTTCATCGATAAACTCCTCGTCTATCAGATACTTAAAGAAAACTCGGATAGTCGATAAATTTCCGTTAATGGTTATTGCTTTTTCTCGACCTAATTCTTGGCAGTATCCGATATAGCTACGGATATGTGATGCCTTTACATCTTCGATATTTTCAATACCGAGAACAGACTTCATATACTCGCTCCAATTGCTTAACCTACGTTCACATAAATTGATATACTTAACGGCTCGACCTTCTAGCTTCTGCGTTAAATGAAAGTCGTCTGTCAATTCGCTAATTTTGCGCACAAAAAAACTCCTCCCTAAATAACGTTTTAATCGTTAAATAGAAAGGAGTAAAATTCGGATAATAGTCGCAGGTTTTACGACACCCTAAAACACGAAACGTGCTCAAGGCGTTGATATACCGGCTTTTCTACGATAATAGCACCGATTGAAATTCGGAGGCTATTCCCACTCAATAGTCGCAGGTGGCTTAGAAGTAACATCATACAGCACGCGGTTTACGTGTTTTACTTCGTTAACGATACGTACAGAGATTTTTTCTAGTACATCCCAAGGGATACGTGCCCAGTCGGATGTCATACCGTCGATTGATGTTACGGCACGGATACCGATTGCGTAGTCGTACGTACGGCCATCACCCATAACGCCTACTGAACGGATGTCCGGCAGTACGCAGAAGTATTGCCAGATGTCGCGGTCAAGGCCGGCTTTTTTGATTTCTTCACGAAGGATGTAATCCGCTTCGCGAACGATATCAAGCTTGTCCTCTGTTACCTCGCCAAGTACACGGATACCAAGGCCTGGACCCGGGAATGGCTGGCGCCAAACGATTTCTTCTGGAAGGCCAAGCTCTAGACCTAGAGCACGTACTTCGTCTTTGAATAATGTATTTAACGGCTCGATCAATTGGAATTTCATATCTTCTGGAAGACCGCCGACGTTATGGTGTGATTTGATTGTTTGCGCTGTTGCTGTACCAGACTCAATGATGTCTGTGTAAAGTGTTCCTTGTGCAAGGAAGTCCATGTCCTTCAGCTTGTTTGATTCCTCATCAAACACATAGATGAATTCGTTACCAATGATTTTACGTTTTTGCTCTGGGTCAGAAACGCCTTTTAATTTGTTCATGAAGCGTTCGCGTGCATCAATTTTGATGACCTTCATATCGAAGTCCTCAGTGAACGTCTTCATGACTTGTTCTACTTCACCTTTACGGTTTAAGTTGTGGTCTACGAACATACAAGTCAGCTGGTCACCGATTGCTTTATGGATTAAGACAGCTACTACAGAAGAGTCTACACCGCCTGATAATGCACATAGCACTTGCTTGTCGCCTACTAGCTCACGGATTTTTGCCATTTCAAGCTCGATGAAGTTCGCCATCGACCAGTCGCCCTTCGCACCACATACATCGAATACGAAGTTTTTCAGTAAGTCATTTCCGTATACAGAGTGACGTACTTCCGGATGGAATTGTACAGCATAAAAGTTACGTGCCGGATTTGCCATCGCTGCAATCTCGCAAGATGCACTTGTTGCGATAACTTCAAAGCCTTCCGGTACTTCTGTTACATGGTCACCGTGGCTCATCCATACAACCTGGCTCGCTGGCAGGCTGCCGAATAATTTGTTTTCTGTAGTGACTGTTAGTTCCGCTTTTCCGTATTCACGTGTAGCAGCGCTTTCTACCTTACCGCCGTTTTTGAAGGCCATTAGCTGCATGCCGTAGCAAATACCTAAAATCGGTAAGCCAAGCTCAAAAATTGCTGGATCTACACCAAAAGCATTTTCATCGTACACAGAGTTTGGTCCGCCTGAGAAGACGATTCCTACTGCGTTCATTTCTTTGATTTCCTCTGCTGTCACTGTATGTGGGTGAAGCTCTGAGAATACACCGAACTCACGGATACGACGAGTGATCAGCTGGTTAAACTGACTGCCGAAATCAAGAACGACCACTTTTTCTTGCTCTTTTAATAAAGGAGTTGACACTATTTCCACCTCTTCTAGTATGATAAAGGCGCCCTATATTTATAAAAAAACGCGAAGAAAAGAATTCTACGCGTTCATCTACATCTATCTACGGATAGGCAGGGTACACCCATAAGGATATACGCCGGCCTACCGTCATAGATAAGTTATTTAAGGTAACTTAGTAGAGACATCCGAACCGTATTATCGGACTTATATGAAGGCACACCTATTAATGATTTTTCTAAATTTTACTCTTTAATATACGTAAAATCAACCGGTAGTGCGATTGATTAAATATTCCCAACTTTCTTTAATTTCATCAAATGAATGATTATTTGTATTTTTGCTATAAATCGCCTTCTCATACACGGTTGTCACCTTCGACATATCGTCCGTTCCGAAGCGCTCATCTACACGTCCAGCAAATGCCTGCAATGTCTCATCAGGCTTACGTTTCAGCCCGACAAATGTCAGCTGCCTCATCAGCACTTTATAAGAAGACTGAATCGTCGACGCACTAACAGGTTTACGGCGCTGTGCCTGAATATACACTTTCGGCATCCATTTGCGTCTTGTTTTCAAACCAACTCCTATCACAAGAAGGATGAGGAAGAAAATAATGCCCCATACCCAGCTGCTTCCCTCATTAGATGAGTGTTTCTTTTTAGATGCCTGCTTCTCCTTTTCTTCCTGTTCCTTTACTTCCCTTTCTATTTCTTGGCGGTCCTGCTCCTGCTGCTGAAGCATCTCCTGAGGGGCAGATTGGTTCAGCTCCATATCGAAGTTAATATCCGACTGGTTTACAAAGCCGATTGTCGGTTCAAACGGCATCCAGCCAATTCCATCAATATAAGCTTCAACCCATGAATGGGCATCATTGTTTTCTATTTCAAATACACGAAGCCCTTTCTCTGTTTTATCGACCTCTGTACCATTTGCATATCCCTTTACCCAGCGTGCCGGAATACCAACTGAACGGAGCATCACTACCATCGAAGTGGAGAAGTTATCGCAGTAGCCTCGCTTTGTTTCGAAAAGGAATTGATCAACATAATCTTGATTCTCCACAGGAACTTCTACATTCTTCGTCTCATATGTAAAGCCGCCCCGCTTGAAGTATTGCTCAATTGCCTTTGCTCTATCATAGTCCGTTTTGCGCCCTTCTACCGTATCGGCTGCCAATGTTCTGACACGTTCCGGCAATTCATCTGGCAGCTGTAAATACCGCTCATCTATATACATCAGCTCGGAATCCGTTACCGGTGTCTTCAACTGTGTATAGCTGTATTCCGGTGTGCTGTAGACGACTTCGTATTGATCAAGCGGGCGCTCACTGCCATCCGCTCCCTTTGTATTAAAGCGCTCCGTTGCCCTTTCCTGGAAGAGCATAGCATCAGGAGCATCGAATAATACCGACATCATTCCATACGCCTGCAAAACATAGGATCGGTCTATTTTTGGATAGATAAATGCCGAAACTGCTTCTTTTTTCTCGTTTGGCCAAATAGAGATAAATGCCTCATTTTGGGCAACCTCATATTCATCATTATCATTGCCTGTTGATTCCCACCCCTTTGTTGTGTAGAAATCCTTCGTTTCAATACGCCAGTATTGCTTGTCCGGGGAATGTACCGTAAAGACAACTGTATCATCAGCTTCAAATGAGCCTCCCAAACGGCTGTCATCTTCGCCGATTCCAACTTTGGACATCGAATTTTGGCCGCCATTTCCGGATAAATTTTTAATATAGGGCACCGGATCCGGCCACTGGGGTGCTGCCTTAGGTAATAACACGGCCATAAACCCAACTGCCGCGATAGTTACTATCACCGGCAGAAAATAACGCATATATTTTGAAAAGACAAATGTTGTGCCGGTTTCTGCCATAAGGCGCTTCATATAAAGAAGGGCTGTCATCACAAGTCCGAGCAATATAACCTTCACAATAGCTGCTTTTCCATCATATGTCGTAAACGTGTCTAACGTAGAAATAAAGAATACAGTCAACGCAAAGAAATAGAAAATTGTCTTTCTCACCGTCAACCAATGATGGATTAAATAGATCAGCATCCAGATGAGGATAAAGAAAAGAAGCGAACGGAACGGGTTCGTCACATTTTCCCAATCCCCGGCAAGTAATAATGAAATATTTGCGCGGATATCGGCGAGTAAAAATTGAATGCCCGCACCACTAAATACCGTTCCCTCTGTATATACAGAGACAATAAACCAGGCAATATAGGCAACCTTTATTATCCACGAGATAAAGAACGGAGCTTCAAAAATATTTAATAAAAATGCAATAGCGATAAACAGCAAAAGCAGCGCCAGGTGGCCTGTCGATGTTAATTCCACCACCGGCACCAGCCATTCGCGCAAGATGAAAAACAAAATAATATAGTAAAAGGTCATCTCTATATAATGCATTGACTTTTTTTTCACGGTTTATTCACCTCCGTGAAGGCTTGGCTGAACATTTCCTTCGTAATATAAATGACCTTGCTATTTGAAAATCTGACAGATGCCCCTTTATAGCTGGCATATTGTTCTTTTGCTACAACGACAAAGCATATTACAGCCCGCGCGTATTTGAAACCATTCATCAAAAATGCCTTGAGATCATTTGTCAACGATCCTGTGACCAAAATCAAGATGGCGCTGTTCAATTCTCTTTCGGTGCGTAAAAGCTGCTCCAGCGGCAATCCCGTATCACACCTGACGATAGCTAAATACTGCATAATTTGCTCCAGCTGTACCTCCGTTCGGATAGCCGGGTAAAATACACGGCTTTCACCTCCGGATAAAAAGGCAACATCTCCATTTCTTGCTACGATAGAGTGCAGCATGGACGCTGTCAGTTCCACTACTTCTTCAAATTGATCGGAGGCCGTTCGGTCAATGCAAACGAAGAGCTTTTGAGATTGGCGATCCTCAAATTCCTTAGTCCGCAGTTCTCCATTTTTCGCAAATGATTTCCAGTGAATCCATGAAAAGCGGTCGCCTGCCTGGTAATCACGTACACCAGTCACAAGTGTTGTATCTTTAGCAATTGCATATCTTGCAGCTAAAGCCCCCTGATCATAGTGCACCTGTAAAGAGGTGTAATTCATCTCCACTGTATGCGGGTAGACAAGAAAGGTATTACGCTGTTCAATCACCCGTCTTTTTCTTACCCAGCCGAAGAAGTCCGTCACCGTCACCTCAAGTGCCGATAAAGTATGCTCCCCGCGATGCAAGTTTTCCAGTTCATATGTCCATTCAAAAGAGCGGCGCCATCCGGCAAAAAAAAGTTGTCCCGAACGCCCCTCGGCAATACGGTAAACACGCTCGTCCAGATCTAATTCGCGTACAAGCAAAAAGACCGCAGGCAGCAGAGTGTGATTACGGAAGCGAACTGTCACCTTTGCTTTACCGCCGCGCTGAAGCTTGGAAGGAACAATTTCTCTTTCCACCTTGCTAATACGGACCGGAACCATAGCAAGCAGTAAGGAATACAGCAGGAATGGCAAAAGGGTAAAGAAAATAAACCAGCTCACAAAGCCTCCTTGAAACATGGCAAAGCAAAAAGTTAATGCAAGCAGACCTACTACCATTAAAAAACGCGCCCCACGCTTCATCCCTATTATTACTTTCCTTGCATTCATGAATCCGTAAACCTTCTGACAGGGACGTATGTCTGCTCGATAATCTGGCTGATGATCTGTTCAGGGGTAACCCCTTCATAACGCGTATCAGGCGTTAAAATCAACCGATGGCCAAATACAAACGGCGCTAAGTATTTGATATCATCCGGTTTTACAAAATCCCTTCCTTGTATAAAAGCATAGGCCTGTGATGCCTTCATTAGAGCGACAGAAGCACGAGGACTGACTCCCAAATAAACACGCGGGTTCTCACGGGTAGCTCTTGCAATATCGACAATATAACCTTTCACGCTATCTTCTATATAGACCTGCTGAACAGCCCGCTGCAGCGCCAGCAGCTCCTCCACGGTCATGACAGCTTTAATTTCCTCAATCGGCTGCTTATTCTCCGCCCGCCGTAGCACTTCAATTTCCTGCTGAACAGACGGGTATCCCATTCTAATCTTTAATAAAAAGCGATCCAGCTGTGCCTCAGGCAATGGATATGTACCTTCATATTCGATTGGATTTTGTGTTGCCATTACAAAGAAGGGCTTCGGAATAGAAAGTGTTTCCCCGTCCACTGTAATGGATGCTTCTTCCATGGCCTCTAAAAGAGCAGCCTGCGTTTTCGGGGATGTCCGATTAATTTCATCAGCAAGAATAATATTTCCTACAATCGGACCTGGCCGAAACTCAAACTGCAAAGTTTTCGGATTGTAAATTGATACTCCCACTACATCTGACGGCAATAAATCCGGCGTGAATTGAATTCGTTTAAAATTCGCCCCAACCGATTTTGCAAGCGAGCGCACCATCATCGTTTTCCCTACTCCTGGTACGTCTTCCAGTAGGACATGCCCACCTGTCAGTAAAGCGACAATGCTCAGTTCCGCAACTTCACGCTTGCCAATCATGACTTTTTCTATATTTTTTAGTACAGCCTGAATATGTTCCTGCATATATAGCCTCCTTGAATTTCAAACGGCAATTGATTGAATTTTCTTGATTAATACAAGCATATCGAAAAGGCGGAGTGAATACAACTTATACAATATTTACTAATAAAAATGACGAGTTAATAAAGCTTTTCGGCTATTTCTTGACGTTGAAGGCGAGCAAACATCCGGCCCAACCAGCAGCTTTTAACGGTTGTCCAACATGAAAAAGCCACCTGAACATATTTTCTGTTCAAGTGACTAGATAGAGGTACGATATGTATCATGCCGGCGTTTCATTTTACTTATGTGATTAACATGTCTGGATTGTCTTATTAAATGATTCCTTGTAGCGGTAATTGTATCAGCCTCAAATTGAATGCCCTTAATTAAAATATGCTGGCGTTTGTTTACAAGTATCTGCTTTGAGACAGGCTGCTTTTTCTTCTTCCCTTGTTTTTGCTGTTGCTGCCGCTGAAAGTCATCAAGCGAATGTCCGCTATTCATCAGGGTAAACGAGCTGTCTGCTTCTAGGTGCCGCTTTGCCTTCCCATGCGGATTTGCTGTTACGGTGCCTACACGTGTTGTCCTCATGCTTACACCTCCTGGATTATTATATACGAACCTTTTATAGATTAAATATCTACCCCTTCTCCTTATAGAAAGCCGTACTGCAACAATGCAGTACGGCTGGGGAAGCAGTCCCTTAGCAGACGATAAAAGGAATCGCTTTTACTCATTTCCAAAAGTCATCAAAAATCGTGATCGGCATATGACGTTTATGCTGGGAGCGCAGATAATGCCCCTCTAGTATATTTCGTGCTTCTTCAGGAATTTCTTTGCCTTCCAAATAATCATCAATTTGGCTGTATGTTAAGCCAAGCGCTACTTCATCCGGCAAGGACGGACGATCCTCTTCCAAGTCCGCTGTCGGTACCTTTAAATATAAATGCTCCGGACAGTTTAAGTGAGCTAGCATCTGCCTGCCTTGGCGTTTGTTTAAACGGAAAATCGGCATCAGATCAGCACCGCCATCACCAAACTTTGTGAAAAATCCAGTGATAGCTTCAGCCGCATGGTCCGTACCAAGGACAACAGCGTTATGCATCGCCGCTACAGAATATTGGACTTTCATACGTTCACGCGCTTTTTCATTCCCTTTGGCAAAATCGCTAAGAACAATGCCCGCTTCTTCCAATGCACTTCTGCTGGCATCTACCGCCCCTTTGATATTCACTGTATAAATCTTATCTGGCTGAATGTAATCCAGCGCATCCTGACAGTCCTGTTCATCCGCCTGTACACCATATGGGAGACGTACAGCCATGAATGCATATTTCTTTTCCCCTGCCTCATCATTCAGCTCATTAACCGCCATTTGGGCTAGCTTTCCGACAAGTGTAGAATCCTGCCCACCACTGATACCGAGCACAAAGCCTTTAATAAAGCTATACTTTTTAGCATATTCCTTCATAAAATCAATAGACTTTCGGATTTCCTCTTCTACATTAATTTCAGGCAATACGTGCAGCTCTTTAATAATTTGCTTTTGTAAATCTGACATAACGAAGTCCTCCTTACCGATTTTCGATCGCTTGTACCATTTCACGCACTTCTTGAATATTGCGCATTTTGTTGTCCCAACATTTTTGGCTCAAGTCAACAGGGTACTCTTCCGGATTCATTGCACGCTTATACTCATCCCACAGCAGATTTAAGTTTTCATGTGCATATTGGCGCATCTCCATTAAAGATGGGTTTTCATAAACAATCTGCCCATCCTTGATAACTTCTATATGAAGATTCTTTGCTTCAAAGTTTGTTACGAACTTTGACACGAATGTATGCACAGGATGGAACATTTTCAAATGCTCTTCTTCCTGAGGATTTTCATCCGCCATTGCAATGTAGTCACCTTCTGATTTGCCATTTGTTTTATTAATAATGCGATACACATGTTTTAATCCGGGAGTCGTCACTTTTTCAGCATTTGCTGAAATTTTGATCGTATCCTCCATTACCCCGTTTTCGTCCTCAATAGCCACCATTTTGTAAACCGCCCCTAATGCAGGCTGATCATAGGCTGTAATAAGCTTCGTACCGATCCCCCACATGTCGACCCGCGCTCCCTGAGCCTTTAAGTTTAAAATAGTATATTCATCAAGATCATTCGAAACAATTATCTTTGCGTCCGGGAAGCCGGCTTCATCCAGCATTTTGCGTGCTTCCTTGGATAAGAAGGCAATATCCCCGCTGTCCAGGCGAATTCCAATAAAATTGATTTTATCCCCCAGCTCTTTTGCCACCTGTATAGCTGTCGGCACGCCTGACTTTAATGTATTGTACGTATCTACTAAAAACACGCAATCCCGGTGACGTTTCGCATAGGAATGGAATGCCTCATAATCACTTTTATAGGCCTGCACAAGCGCATGAGCATGTGTGCCTGATACAGGGATGCCAAACATTTTCCCAGCACGAACATTTGAAGTGGATTCGAAACCGCCGATTACAGCTGCACGCGCTCCCCAAAGTGCCGCATCCATCTCCTGTGCCCGGCGCGTACCGAACTCCATAGCCACTTCATCTTTTACGACCTGTTTAATACGACTCGCTTTTGTAGCAATCAGCGTTTGGAAATTTACAATATTCAGCAGTGCTGTTTCCACCAATTGAGCTTCTACAAGCGGTGCCTCAATACGCACGATCGGCTCATTGGCAAATACCAATTCTCCTTCTGCCATTGAATACACAGAGCCTGTAAAACGAACATCTTTTAAATAGGATAGGAAATCCTCCTTATATCCAAGCTCATCCTGTAAATAGGCTAAATCGGATTCTGTAAATTGGAAATTTTTTAAGTAATTCAGCATGCGCTCAAGCCCTGCAAATATTGCATAGCCATTTCCAAATGGCAGCTTGCGGAAGTACAGCTCAAATATAGCTTTCCGATTATGGATACCATCCGCCCAATAGCTTTCCGCCATATTAATTTGGTAAAGATCTGTGTGGAGTGTTAAGCTATCATCTTCAAATTTTGCTCTCATCAAAAGTCCCTTCTTCCGAAACATAATTAGTCATAGTATACACTATTTAGTCGGTGACAAGGCATGCTTCGCGCTCAGCTATTTTAAATTGTAAGCTTTTATTACATGAATTCTCCCTTCCCTCCTTTTATTTTAAAAGAGAGTCTGCTTCATTCTCGCCTCTTTATAACTTCCATAAAATCAACTTTTCTTTTTTTAAAACAACTTTCACCTACTACTTATAGAAATGAAGGATTATGATCATTTTCAAAATAAGCATTTATTAATGTTAGGTTTTATTACATTATAAAATAATCAAATAAAAAAAGCCATTTATATTGTCAAAAAAAGTAACATACCAAATTATTAGTTATGAAGAAAATAGAAGCATTCATCTTTACGAAAGGAAGCTCATTCATCTCTTTGATTTTCAAATGCAGAGACAGTCCCGTCTTACGCTTTGCCTTCACTTTTTTTACGTTATAATTGAAATTATATATTGATAAAGCGGCCGAACAGGCTGAAAAAACTTAAGGAGAATAGATAGTGAACCTTGAACCTGCAATCGCCATACATGATCTTTGCTTTACTGCAAAAGACCGTACTATTTTGCACAATCTCAATGGAGTTTTTTATAAAGGAAAAATAACTACTCTTGTTGGTCCTTCCGGTGCTGGAAAAACCACGCTGCTTAAAATATGCAACGGGCTGCTCGCTCCTTCAAGCGGTGATATTCTGATTGATCGACAACCAATAGAAGAATACGAGCCGACAAGCTTACGGCGAAAAGTCGGTATCGCTTTGCAGAGTGCTCCTATTCTTCGTTGTTCTGTACACGAGAACCTAGCGTTACCGCGTACGCTGCAGGGTAAGCAGCTTACAGAGGAAGAGGCAGCAGCCGTCTTGGAGAACGTGCAGCTGGATAGCTCTTTTTTACATCGCGAAGCAGAAGAACTATCCGGCGGACAAAAACAGAGGCTATCTATCGCCCGCACACTGATTAACCAATCGGATATTTTATTGCTGGATGAAATTACTTCAGCCCTCGATCCTTCATCAGCAAAGGAAATAGAAGAGCTTATTTTAAAAATCAATCGAAAATACGGTGTGACAATTATTTGGATTACCCACAACTTGCAGCAGGCACGAAGGGTAAGCGATTTTACATGGATTCTACAAAATGGCAAGCTTCTTGCATCGGGTAATGCATCCATTTTAGAAAACTCCGAAATTCCAGCTGTCCAGCAGTTCTTGAATGGAGGTGCCCAATGACATACGGCACACTTTCTCTTACATTAATTTTTATTTTTATTCCGTTTCTTCTATCTAAGTCATTAAAACTCAGTCTTGAAAAAGATATTACGATTGCGACGGTTCGTTCTGTTATACAGCTTTTAGCTATTGGATATGTTCTTCATTTCATTTTCGGAACGGATAACTACGTCTATATCCTGCTGATGATTTTACTAATGATTACTGTAGCTACATTGAATGCGCGCAAAAAAGGGGTCGGCATTCCCGGTATAACATGGAAAATTGCTATTACATTGCTTACCGTTGAGCTTGTCACACAAGGAGTGCTGCTTGGGCTCGGGATCGTCCCTGCAACTGCCCAGTATATTATCCCCATCAGCGGAATGATGATCGGAAATGCCATGGTGCTCTCCGTATTATTCTTAAACCGATTCCGCGCCGAGCTGGAAGCGAACGAAAATGAAATCGAGCTGATCCTCTCTTTAGGGGGGACACCGAAACAGGCTGTTCACCGGCATTTAATGAGCGCTATTAAAGCAAGTATGATCCCCACAATCGAGGCTCAAAAGACAATCGGACTTGTGCAGCTTCCCGGTATGATGAGCGGCCAGATTATCGGCGGCGCTGATCCTATTCAAGCTGTTCAATTTCAAATCCTTATTATTTTCGCGCTGCTTACATGCGCTACCTTAGCCAGCGTTATTCTAGGATTCCTTGTCTACCCGACACTGTTTAACGAACGGATGCAGCGCATTGCTGTTTTGAGAAAATGATAGAGGCTGAAAAGGAAGAGAAAACCTCCTTATGTTATAATTTATGGAAAGAAAGCGAGGGATTGCAGATGGCATTACGCGATATATTACTTACTTTATCGAAGAATGAAATGATGAATACAGCTGCGCAAAAATATGGCTTGAGACTTGGTGCACAGAGCGTTATTGCTGGTACTAACCTGGAGGAAATGATAGGCAATGTAAAAAAGCTGAATGCGGCCGGCATAGAAGCTACGATTGACCATCTTGGGGAATTCGTATATGACGAAGCGATCGCTTCGAGGGCAAAAGAGGATATTTTGAAAGTGATTGATGCAATTCATGCACATCAGCTGAATGCCCACATTTCAGTAAAGCCTTCCCAAGTAGGATTGGATATTGATATTGATTTTTGCTATGACAATTTACGGGAAATTGTAGAGTATGCTTCCGACTATGGCATTTTTGTTAATTTAGATATGGAAGACTACCCACGGCTTCAGCCGACACTTGATATGCTGGAGGAGCTGAACAAGGTTTTTGATAATGTCGGTACCGTCATACAAGCTTATCTTCTTCGGTCAAAGGAGGATATTGAAAAATTCGCAGATTACCGTCTCCGTATTGTAAAAGGAGCCTACCAGGAATCGGAAGAGGTAGCCTATCAAGATAAGCTGGATATCGATATTAACTTTTTAGAGCTAATTGAATACCATTTACTGCATGGCAAGTTTACGTCCGTCGCTACACACGATCATAATATTATCAACCACATTAAGCGCTTTGCTGCGGATCATAATATTTCCCATGAGAAGTTTGAGTTTCAGATGCTTTACGGCTTCCGGAGCGATCTGCAGAAGGAGCTTGCAAAGGAATACAAGTTTTGCACGTATGTTCCGTTCGGGAAGGACTGGTACGGCTACTATATGCGCCGTCTGGCAGAACGCCCGCAAAATATTAACCTTGTAACAAAACAAGTATTTAATAAGAAGACAAATACGATGATTGCAGTGGCTGCCGGAGCCTTTATTCTCGGTCGAATAACAAAGAAAAATAAGTAGTTTTGGAGAGATCTACACTATAGGAATTTCAAAACATCTCCATAACGCAAATTCCGACTCGGCAGGGAGAGCTTTCTCTTCCCTGCCGAGTTATAAGCTATACACGTACTAATATAGATAATATATCTGTCGCAAAGGGATGAAACTTAATGAGAATCTCTCCGCCTCTTTACTTATTCCATCCTTTTTCCTTAAAGCGCTGTATCGCTTCAATCCGGTTACCTACCCCTAATTTATCTAAAATAGTAGAAATATAATTGCGGACTGTCCCGGCTGATAAATATAGCTCGGCAGCGATTTCCTTCGTTGTTTTGCCTTCCGATACCAGCTCCAGCACTTGGCTTTCCCGTTCAGTCAGAGGATTTTCGCTATCATCCTCGTAAACAAAGTCCACCAGCTCAGGTGCGTAAATACGTCTTCCATCCATAATAATGCGGATAGAATGAACAAGCTCCTCAATCGGGCTGTCTTTCAGCAAATACCCCCGCACTCCCGCTTTTCGGGCACGCTCAAAATAACCGGGACGTGCAAAGGTAGTCAAAATAATAACCTTACAGTCTTCTTCCTTCAAGGCTTCCGCTGCATCTAATCCTGTCTTCACCGGCATCTCTATATCCATAATACAAATATCCGGTTTCAAACTCTGTACTTGTTCAATTGCTTCTTCGCCATTTTTGGCAAGACCTACTACTTCCATATCATCTTCTAAGCTTAGCAGCGACTTC
The DNA here is from genome assembly GCF_001591965.1 of Lysinibacillus odysseyi 34hs-1 = NBRC 100172. Lineage (GTDB taxonomy): Bacteria > Bacillota > Bacilli > Bacillales_A > Planococcaceae > Lysinibacillus_B > Lysinibacillus_B odysseyi. The sequence goes on along the minus strand of NZ_BCVX01000016.1, from coordinate 42,185 downwards.
ATTGCACCAAGCAGCATGCCCTGGTCTTCCGCTATTACAATTCGAATCATGCCTCTTCACTTCCTTTTTGATGAGTAATCGCCACTGGAATATGCACAATTAATTCTGTACCTTGTCCTTTTTTCAGCTCCACCGTTCCATTAATAAATTCGACTCGCTCCTGCATACCTTTTAAACCGCTGCCTGTCGGAGAATATTTTTTCTCCAGGCCAATCCCGTCATCTTTAATAGAAAGAGACAGTTCATTTTCATTTTGCAAAAGCGTGACTGTACAAGTAGCTGCACGGCTATGCTTTACTACATTCGTTACGGCCTCCTTCAGACACATACTGACGACATTTTCATAAAGCGCAGGCATCTGAATGGACTTTGGATCTCCTATTAGCCTAAATTTTATTTCTGCAGCTCTTAAAATCTGCTCTACTCGCGATAGCTCTTCTTCTATTCTAACTGCACGCATATCTGCGACCAGCTCACGAACCTCTTTTAATGCACTGCTTGCCGTCTGCCGTATATCTTTAATTTCACTGATGGCCTGCTGCGGGTTTTTCTCGATTAATCGTGCAGCTAAATCGCTCTTTAAACCAATCATTGACAGCTTTTGACCAAGCGTATCATGGAGGTCACGGGCAATACGTTGGCGCTCTTCATGAATCGTCAATTCTGAAATGCGATCCTTTGCCGTTTCCAGCTCGCTTTCTAAATTCTCTCGTTTATTCCGCGTAAAAAGTGTAAACGGTAAAAGTACGACACCAATTACCGCAATAATGATAAACGGTGTCTGCGTAAGGAACATATCCAGAAAGATGAAATAACCGGCTACGATGGAAAGTACGGTAAACCCGATATGAAGGCCATACATAATATAAAAGCCGACTGTCTGCCGGATATTCCCGATAAAGAACGCTGTAAATAAAGATAAGTATATATAGCCAAACATTAATGTCATCGCAATATTCAATACCATTTGAAAGCTAATCCACATATACACCAGGCCTGTCTTTGCCTGGAACGAAAACTTATGGCATAAAAAATAAAGCAAAATCATGATAATGCCAACGCCGACGTAAAGTGGACTGAACTCACGTACAATGAAAAAGAATGGCATAATGCAAAAGATAACCCATATATAAATACTCAGCCATGGACTTTTAGGGATAATACTGTACCAGCTTTGCATAAAATCCTCATTTCTTTTTCTTCTATTATAGCAAAAGGAAGGACATCAAAACATCAAGCCTCTCGCCTATCATGCCAGCCATAATGATAGTATGTTTCTTTGAAAAACAAAAACGCAGACAAGGTTGACTTCTCCAACTTTGCCCGCGCTTCTTATCGTCAGCTGCGTTTTTCCCTGTTATGCGGCTTTGGAGGAACGACGTGAACGTTTCACGATGATTTCCTCTGCCTCCTTAAACGTAACAAATTTCTTTTGTTCTGGATCGTACAGCTTATAGCGAACTGATTCTAAACTCGTTGTTAACGTAATCGTTGTTGCTTTCTGCAAAGGCGTGACCGACTCATGTACTGCCTCTAAATGATAATTAGGTACACGTGGAGATAAGTGATGCACATGGTGGAAGCCAATATTCCCTGTAATCCATTGCAGCAGCTTCGGCAGCTTATAGTAGGAGCTGCCCTCAACAGCCGCCTTTACATAATCCCATTCTTCATTATATTCAAAATAGGAGTCTTCATACGTATGTTGGATATAGAAAAGCCAAATACCTAACGCCCCGGCGATAAACAACGTTACACCATACACGAGCAGTACGGCCTGCCAGCTTGTAAGCCAAACAAGGGAGCCCAAAACAGCTACCATCGTTAATGTTGTTAGATGCGTATTGATCCGTTCCTTTTTTTTCGCATCACTGCGGTTAAAGCGATTCAGTATAAGAACCATATAGATTGGTCCAAGCCCGAACATTACCAAAGGATTTCGGTAAAGACGGTAACCGAAGCGTCCCAGTTTCGACTTTTCCATATATTCGTCAATTGTCAGCATATCAATGTCACCAATGCCCCGCTTGTCCAAGTTCGAGCTTGTTGCATGATGGATTGTATGTTCACGCTTCCATTTTTCATACGGGAAGGACGTCAGTACACCTGTCACAAACCCTACGTAATCATTCGCCTTTTTACTTTTGAAAAATGAGCCATGTGTACAATCATGAAAAATGATAAATGTCCGTACAACAAAACCTGCTGCTACGACACTACAAGCTACTGTCAACCATGGAGAGAACTGCAGCAAATAAAAACCTGCTACCCATGCTATCAATAACGGAGCAAGTGTATTGACCATTTGCATAATACTTTTACGTCTCTCAGCTTTAGCAAATGGCGCTACATCTTTCCGTAACTTTTTTGTTTTTTCTGCATCTGTGAGGATGGTTGCCATCTAATCCCTTCTTTCTTACGCTTAATTACTATCCTTAGTATAATAAGAAAGTGGTAAGACCACTAGAAGCAAACATCATTTTTTTCATATGACAGTTGTCATATTATACAACCGAATAGACACGGGCGAGCAAACCGTCATAGCGATCAATTAGCTCATTGAAAGGAAGTGGTTTGCTGACATAATAACCTTGGATTTTATCGCAGCCGGCATCTTCTAAGTACATAAACTGTTCCACCGTTTCGATTCCCTCGGCCACTACTTTGACATTTAGGTGCTTGGCCATCGCCAAAATAGTTGTTACAATTGCCTCTCCTTTTTTGGAGATCCCAATTTTATCTACAAAGGAGCGGTCAATTTTTAGGCAATCGAATGGAAAGTCTGTTAAATAAGAGAGTGAAGAGTAGCCGGTTCCAAAATCATCAATGGCAACCGTGACACCAAGCGCCTTTAATTCATCCAGTACCGGGATCATTTGAGCTACCTCATATGTCATACTTTCCGTTATTTCCAGCTGTAGATAAGCTGCCTCCCAGCCCGTTTCCGTTAATATTTTCCTAACTTCTCCTGAGAAATTCTCTTGATAGAGCTGGCTGAGCGACAAATTCACCGCTACTTTTACAGCCTTGCCATGCAGTTCCTCCCATCTTTTCATATCTCGGCATGCCATTTTCAAAACCGCGAGCCCAAGTGGAATGATAAGGCCGCTTTCTTCAGCAATTGAGATAAAATGATCCGGCGCAATCCTCCCCATACGCGGATGCTGCCAACGGACAAGCGCTTCCACCGAACGAATCTCATTCGTCCTTATTTCCAGCTGGGGCTGATATTCTAAAAACAACTCATTATTAATTAATGCCTTTTCCAGATCATGTTCTAATTGAAGCCTCTCCCTATTCTTCAGTTCAATTTCAGAAGTATAGAATGCGACGTGGCCCGGTCCTGATGTCTTCGCCTTGTTTAAAGCATATTGTGCACACTTAATTAACCGTTCTGTCCGCTGTGCGTCATTCGGATAAACAGCTATTCCTGTATAAAGTTTTACACGAAGGGAGTAGTGATGCAGTTGAATCGGTTGTTCAAGGATTTGGCGCAGCGCTTCACAAATACGTCTCGCTTCTTTCTTGCAGTCTTGTTTTACATAAATAATAAATTGATTTTTTGCAAACTTGACTAGAAGCTGACCTTCCTTCAATACACTTTGAAAACGGTCAGCTATTGTTTTCACCAGTACATTTTTATGTTTTTGACCGAAGGAGATTTCAATTGCATCGAGCCGCTCCACCTCTATTAATAGAATTGTCAGTCCACTCTTTGAAACTGGCATATCCTCCTCCAGTTTTTCTTCCAAATATCGATGATTAGGCAGCCCTGTGACTTCATCGTAATAAGCCATCTTCTGCATTCGCATTTCCGAGGCCTCGAGCTTCCTATACGGCCTTTCTACAGATGCATAGTAAATGCCATAAAACAATGTAGCAAAGGCACATACCTGGCTCATCTCTCCCATGAAATAGTACGCATCCGTATACGACGCCGATAAACTAAAAAGCCCGTTTCCTATTAAAAAATAGGAAGTAGCAATTAAAAACAGGAAATTCTTTTTGTGCGACCATTCGAATTTCCATATAAGCAAGGCGATCAGCACCAACTGAACGATAATAGATGAGGTCTGTAGCATCACCTTTAAATTAAACTGCACAAATAATTGATGGATAAAAGGAATTTGCCAAAAACAGAGAATAACAAAAAGCATGGCAATCACAATTGAAGTTGAAAATACCCTTTTTCGGTAGGCGAATGTAATATAGCGATAACGAATAGAAAAAACAACAATCATCCCTAAAGGCAGAAGGTTATGAGTCATTAAATCAAACAAATCGGAAAACCTTCCATAATCGTAATAAAGATAGTTCGGCATCCCTTCCAAGGTCATAATATGAACGACCTGAAATATACCAATAGTGAAAAAGAGTGCACCCATATGTACATTTTTAATATCTAAATTAAAACGGGTCGAAAACCATATTTGAATACCAACTGAAATGATTGCTACAAGCATAAATATCTGGACTATAATTTTCAACATCGTTATATTGTTTTCACCTATTACTTGATAGAACATATCATAATTCAAAAATATAAGGATTCCCACGGCATTAACGAGCAGGAATTTCCGTAGATGGCGGAATACAAAACCTTTTTCCTCTGTTTTCTTCAAATCACATAACCCCCTTCCCATTTTCTTCCCTATTATATTTTTATAATATACTGAAAATAGAAAGGAGTATATATTTTTCTTGTTATTTACAATTTCAGCTGGTACATGTCTAAATTAAGCCATTTATCGAATTTGTATCCGACCTCCTCCAGTGTACCTTTGTAAGTAAAGCCTAGCTTTTCATGCATATGCTTACTGCCATCATTGCTCGCATCAATACAAGCAATCATTGTTTTATAATGTTGTCTTTTGGCCTCTTCTATTAATTGGATCATCAATGCCTTGGCAATACCTCGCCGTTGAAAGTCCTCATGCACATAAACGGAGTTCTCGATTGTATACTGATACGCGATATATGCACGGAATTTGCCGTATGTAGCATAGCCACCTACTTTTCCATCTACCTCATAGACGAGTACAGGCTCTCCGGCATTCATCTTTGCCTCAAACCATTCCATTCTCTCCTCTAAAGTTTGTTCTTCATATAAATAAACCGCAGTGCTGTGGCGAATGTTATAATTAAAAATTTCCAATATATCAGCTATGTCTTCATGTGTTGCTTGTCTAATCATTCTTTTTTCCTCCTTTTATTAAAAAGGCTCCTGCAAAAGCAGGAGCAGTGGTATTTATTATACATTAAAATATCTTGCATCGGGATGAGCAAAAACAATAGCGGAGACACTCGCCTCAGGCTCCATCATAAACCCTTCCGTTAAGTGGACACCAATGTCCTCCGGCTTTAACAGCTTAAACAGCTTTTCCTGGTCTTCCAAGTTCGGACATGCTGGATAGCCAAAGCTGAAGCGCTGTCCTTGGTATTTTGCTGCAAAACGTTCCCGCATTGTGAAATCCACTCCATCTGGGAAGCCCCATTGGTCACGTATTTCCTGATGGATACGCTCTGCGAATCCTTCGGCAAGCTCCAGTGCCGTTGCCTGAAGGGCATGGCTTTCGAGGAATTTCCCCTCTTCTTTTAGGATACGTGCCTTTTCCGATACCCCGTGGCCTGCTGTTACAACCATCAGCGCAATATAGTCCATTTCACCGGATTCCTTTGTTTTTAAGAAGTCTGCAAGGCATAGATGTGGTGCTTTTGCCTGACGTGGGAAGGTAAAGCGCTCTATTTCCGTTATGCCATCTCCTGCATAGACAATCACATCATCGCCATCTGCTTGCGCCTTAAAGAATTGATACATACCGGACGGCTTTAATACCGTATCATTCAAGTAACTGTCGACAAGCTCCTTCAGCTGTACGGCACGCTCTTCACCTTCGGCAATCGCCTTTTCTACATTTGCCTTAAACCCTAAATGATGTCCGATTAATGTACGCATATTTACGTAAGGATATAAATGGCCCACTGCATAATCGCGCTTTACATGGCGTACAAGGTCCTTCGGCTCAAAAACGGGAGCATCCGCCACTGTACGGACCGGTTTTTCCATTGTGGCCACCGGTTGCTGAGAGCGTTTGCTATCTGTCTCCAGCCGTTTTTCAATGGATGCCCTCAATTCCTCTTTAAGCTTCACCCGCTCTGTTGGATTGACGAGACGGTTCGCTACCCCTAACCCTTCCATTGCATCTTTTGAATAAATGACAGGTCCGTCGTAGTTTGGAGCAATTTTTGTTTCTGTAAAACGGCGGGAAAGAGCAGCACCCCCTACCATGATCGGAATATTAATGTCTGCTTCTTTAAAGTCTTGGGCGGTCAATACCATCTGCTGTGCAGACTTAACAAGCAAACCTGACAAACCTACAAAGTCCGGCTTTTCCCTGCGGATTGCCTCAATTAATTCCGCAGGCGTGACTTTGATGCCTAAATCGACTACTTTAAATCCATTGTTCGAAAGAATGATATCGACTAAATTTTTCCCGATATCATGAACATCCCCTTTTACCGTAGCCAATACCATTTTACCTTTGCTTGCAGATTCATCGGATTTTTCCATGAACTGCTCAAGGTGGCTTACCGCTGCCTTCATGACACCGGCAGATTGCAGTACTTCCGCAACAATCAGCTGATTATCGTTAAATAGACGTCCTACTTCGGCCATCCCGTCCATCAGCGGTCCGTTAATAATATCAAGCGGTGTATCAAATATTTCCCGTGCTTGATTTAAATCATCGATCAGCCCTTCCTTCGTTCCTTCTAATATGTAGTAGGCTAGACGTCCTTCTACTGTCTCAGGTAAAGATACGGCTGTTTTTTCTTTCTTTTTATCACGGTAAAACTCTGTAAAATCAGCTAACGTTTGATCGTTTGTATGGAAAATCAGGTCATTTGCCAGTTTAATTTCCTCTGACGGAATAGAGGCATAACGTTCCAGCTTTTCTGTATTGACAATGGCATAATCCAGGCCTGCCTGTGTACAATGATACAAATAAACCGCATTCAATACTTCCCTGCCGACAGGTGGCAAACCGAACGAAATATTACTAACACCAAGTACCGTCAATGTACGAGGTAGTTTTTCCTTGATTAGTCGTATGCCTTCAATTGTCTCCTCGGCTGCACCAATATATTGCTCATCCCCGGTACCAACCGGAAACATAAGAGGATCAAAAATAATATCCTCAGGTGCCAGCCCCCATTTTTCCGTCAGCAGCCTGTAGGAACGTTCAGCTACTTCTAATTTGCGTTCACGTGATACAGCCATCCCTATTTCATCAATTGTTCCGACTACTACAGATGCCCCGTATTTTTTCACAAGCGGCATAACGGCATCGAACCGTTCTTCTCCGTCCTCTAAGTTAATGGAGTTAATGATAGCTTTTCCTTGGCAGAACTTCAACGCTTCCTCCATTACTTTTTCATCCGTTGAATCAATGACAATCGGCACCTTTACTTTCTTTACGACTTCTGGCATAAATCGGCGCATATCCTCTACTTCATCCCGGTCAGGGTTCGCCAGACAGATATCTACAACGTGTGCTCCGTTTTTTACTTGGGCACGTGCAATTTCGGCTGCCTCTTCAAACTTGCCGTCAATAATCAATTGCTTGAATTTACGAGAGCCGATTACATTTGTTCGCTCCCCGATAAAGAGCGGCCGCATGGAATCGTCATACTGCAGCGGTTCAATCCCCGATACGACGTGGCCATGGGTATGCCCTGGTCGCTGGCGAGGCGTGTACCCTTCTACAGCCTCACGGATAGCGGCAATATGGGCAGGGGTTGTGCCGCAGCAGCCTCCCACGATGTTCAGCCAGCCCTTGTCTGCAAAGCCCTTCAGCTTTTTAGAAAGCGAATCCGGTGTCTCATGATAGCAGCCTTCTTCATCAGGAAGACCCGCATTTGGATAGCAGCTGACATAACTTGTCGCCAGCTCAGATAATGAACGAATATGATCTGTCATAAATTCCGGACCTGTGGCACAATTCAAGCCTACTGATAATGGATTAATATGTTCAATCGAAATATAGAACGCTTCGATGGACTGACCGGCAAGCGTCGTGCCCATCGGTTCAATTGTTCCGGAAATCATGACCGGCAGCTCTCTGTCCAGTTCTTCAAACGCACGTCTAATACCGATTGTTGCTGACTTTACATTCAGCATATCCTGGCTCGTTTCTAGCAAGATAAGATCTGCGCCGCCTCGAATAAGCGCATGCGCCTGCTGATAAAAGTTTTCTTCCAGCTCCTCAAATGTGATACCGCCTGTTACCGAAAGCGTCTTTGTTGTTGGCCCCATAGCTCCGGCGACAAAACGGGGCCATTCCGCAGTTGAAAACTCCTCTGCTACAGCTTTCGCTAATTCCACAGCGCGGATATTGATCTCTTCTGCTTTATGACCAAGCCCGTACTCATTTAGTACAAGCGGTGTTCCGCCGAATGTATTGGTACAGATAATATCGGCTCCTGCTTCCAAATAGGCGCGGTGTACTTTTTTTATCACATCAGGGCGTGTAAGGACAAGATTTTCATTACAGCCATCGAGCTCTTCTCCCCCGAAGTCATCCGGCGTCAATTGCTCGTTTTGCAGCATTGTACCCATTGCACCGTCAATGATTAATATCCGTTTTTCAAGCTGCTCATAAATTGGGTGATTAAGCATTTGTCTGTACTCCTTTATACTGTGCATCTAATTCTTTTACATAGTCCATCAGCTGCAGGGTCATATCGTATCGCAAAAATGGTGTAATTAAATAAATTCCATTGAAATATTCGCATGCTGTTTCAAGCAGCTCTTTTGCAATGGCCACTCCTTCTTCCGCTGCCTTTGCCTTATCTTCCCCACACGCTTCCATACGGGCCAGCACTTCAGCAGAGAGCTTGATTCCCGGCACTTCATGATGCAGGAACTCCGCACTCCTAAAGGATGTCAAAGGCATAATACCGATATAAATCGGGGCGTCTAAATGCTTGGTCGCCTCGTAAATTTCCATTATTTTTTCCTTTGAGTAAACTGGCTGAGAGATGAAATAGTCACAGCCATGCTCTAGTTTTTTTTCAAGCCGTGCAACAGCACGATCTACTACCCTTACGTTTGGGTTAAAAGCACCGGCTACTGAGAAAGTAGCTTGCTTGCGAAGCGGTTTACCGGAGAATGAAATTCCTTCATTCAATTGTTTAATGAGCGATATCAATTCCATGGAAGAAACATCATACACGCTAGTTGCCCCTGGGAAATCCCCTACTTTTGTCGGGTCGCCCGTCACAACCAAAATATCATGCAGTTCCAAGGCATCCAGCCCCATTAAATGTGATTGAAGGCCGATCAAGTTCCGATCCCGGCATGTAATATGCGGCAAAGCACGTATCCCTTCCCTTATAAGGATAGATGCCATCGCAATATTACTAATCCTTGGAGATGCCAGTGAATTATCTGCCATCATAATGACATCTGCTCCATTTTCGTATAATTCTCTTGCCCCTTTTATGAATCCGTCTATTTCCAGATGGCGAGGTGTATCTAGCTCTACAATGACCGAACGCTCACGCCTTGCTTTCATATGCAGCGGTTCATATTTTGGCGGCTCCGGGATACGAACGAATTCAGTCGTTGCCGGTTTTGTTTCTTTTTCCAACAGTGGTGTAAGCTTGGACAGCCGTTTTTTGGCCGCTTCAATATGCTTCGGTGTCGTCCCACAGCAGCCGCCTATCAAGCGGACTCCCTGCTTGACCAGCTCTTCTGCTGCCCGTGCGAAATAGTCTGCCTCAGACTCATAAACAACACGGCCATCCTCAACATCTAAAAGGGAAGCATTTGGATAGGCTGATAAATAAGCTCTTTTCGGAAGATCTACTTTTTCAAATGCTTGGATTGTATGAAACGGGCCAAGGCGGCAGTTGCTTCCCACTATATCAGCTCCGGCAGCCTCAAGCTCCAGCAGTGCTGCACGGAATGAAATACCTCCCTGTAAAATACCAGGTTCATGCATAGACACTTGGGCGATAACTGGCTTATCCGTCATTGCCCGGACGGCTCTGACAGCTGCCTCTATTTCCTCAAAATCATAGAATGTTTCCAACAAAATACCATCCACATCTCCATCAAGCAATACACGTGCCTGCTCACAAACAGCAGTGATGATTTCTTCAAGTGTGGCGTCGCTTTTACGAATACCGCGAATGCCGCCGATTGTTCCTAGAACAAATATCGTATCTCCCGCCGCTGCCTTTGCCAACTTAACAGCTGCCTCATTGAACTCCTTGACTCGGTCTTCATAGCCGTAGCGGGCCAATTTTATTGCATTCGCCCCATACGTATTCGTTTGAATAATATCCGCGCCTGCGGCAATATACTGTTCGTGGATTTTTTGCACCACTTCCGGTTTTGTTACGTTCATTTCCTCATGGCAGTAGTCCAAACCGTATGAATAAAGCAGCGTTCCAATTGCCCCGTCTGCTGTTAAGATACGTGTTTTCAAAGCTTCAAGCAATCCCATGTTACCCCTCTTTTCTTTAACCGAATTGCAAAATTTTTCAGTTATTTTTATCTAAAAGAAAAAGCCTTCTTTATAATAAGAAGGCTAAAAAATGCAGTCCCTTCTCATCTTTCGGCAATTTGCCGGCTGGATTTAGCACCTGACTTTACAGCTGGTTGCTGAAGCTTCCTCGGGCCAGTCCCTCAGCTTCTCTTGATAAGAAATATATTGAATTTTGTCAACAATTAAAAGAATCATAACGTTATCTGAAAGAGACGTCAAGACGTTTTGCTATAGTAAACGTTTTCAAGGTGAATTAACGTGCTTTTCAGGAAAAACGCTGCTTTTTCCGTCATAACGCAGCTTCCTCTAGTAGAGGAAGCTGCCGCTCATTATTTTGCCAAAGCTGCTATAATACGATCGGCTGTATTCTTACCATTTTGTATACACGCCCCAATTCCTACTCCAAAATAGGAGCAGCCTGCAAGCAGCAAGTTCGGATAGTAATTCTCTAAATCACTCACTACCGCTGATAATGCTTCATTATGGGCTAAATCATAACGCGGCATTTGATGGATCCATTTCGTGACATTTATTACTGTCGGCTCCTCTTCGATTCCGAGGCTCATCTTTACATCATTGAGTGCTACTTCAACCAATTCTTCATCCGTCATAGCAGCAAGCTCCTCATAACGAGGATTAACGTTTTTATAGAAAAGCCGCACAAGTAAGTTTCCCTCACGCGATGTATGCTTCCATTTACGGCTTGTCCAAGTGGAAGCATCACATGCTAAATCACTATTCTCAGAGACAATAAAGCCTGTGCCGTCTGCCGGTAATATGCTGTCCGGTACATCAAAGCCGACATACAATGTAATAGCCGAAGCCGTAGTAAAACGTTTCAAGTTTCTTTTCAATTTTTCATCAGCCAATACTTGTTGAACTGTTGTATTCGGTACAGCAAGCACTACAATATCTGCTGTAATCACCTGTTCACCGGCACTAACCTTATAGCGATCCCCTTCCTTTATTACACTATGAATTTCCGTGTTTTTCATAAAGTTTACTTCGGGCAGACTCGCTTCCAGGCGATCGATTAATGAGGAGAGACCATTTCGGAAGGAGATAAATTTTTTGTTTGCTGCCTTTTCAAATTGCTCCCGGTTCGCTTCAAATCCTTTTATAATACTGCCGTATTCATTTTTATAATCAACAAGATAAGGAAGCGTAGAGGCAAGGGATAATTGATAAAGATTACCGGAGTAAACACCAGCCAACACCGGAGCGATTTGTTTCTTTACAATCTCCTCTCCTAGAAAATACTCAAGAAATTCCCCAATTGAGCTTTCTTTCGTAAAATCCGTATTCGGCAATTCCAAATCTTTAAGAGCCCGTGCCTTCCCTTCCTCCGAAATGAGTGTACTAGCCTGCAGCGAGTCCACACTCATCGGGATGCCAAACGTTGATCCGGCTGGTATGGCATGCAATTCATTATTCGTATGAATATAAGATATACCTGTTTCGTTATAAACAAGCTCCGATTCAAAGTCCAGCTCCCTAACCAGTTCAAGCACACCTGGATGACGCGCTACAATGGAGTCAGCTCCTGTCTCCATAATAAAGCCTTTTTCATGCGCTGAATGGATTTTACCGCCAAGGTATTCATTACGCTCCATTAAAATTAAATTGGCCTCGATGCCTTTTTCATTCATTTGACGCTTTACATAATGCATTGTACAAAGACCTGTAATTCCGCCGCCTATGACTACAACTGTTTTCATATATACATCTCCTATACGTTCGAAATAACCTGCCTTTAGTATAAACGTTTTTCTATTTGAATACGTGGACGTTGTATTACAAAATAAAGAAAAAAGCATCCTTCGATAAGATAGGATACTTCAACTAATTCCCCGAGGGTCCCCCCAAGACGTCAATTATTTACTTAACTCACGAGAAATACCGGACAATTCCTCTGCTGAATATGCTACTTTTTCAAATGAAGAGGACAATTGATCAATTCCTTGTCCTAGGAGAACGATTTCCTGTTCGATTAAATTATTTTGCATTTTCGTCTCACGTACTGATTGCAGAATATGCGAAAATTTCTGCTCTGTCTGCATCATCTCCTCGCTGCCAAATTGCACAGCCTCCTGAATATGATTGAGGGACCCTTCTAATTTAGCTGTACGTTCATTTGTACCATGGAGCAATTCCCTTACTGTATCTGTTGACGATTTTGTCTGTTCTGCCAGTTTTCTTACTTCATTCGCGACGACAGCAAAGCCTTTTCCTGCCTCGCCCGCACGTGCTGCCTCAATGGAAGCATTCAGTGCTAATAAGTTTGTCTGCGTAGCAATGCTCATTACAATTGCCATTACACTTTCCATTTGCTTTGTCATTTCTGTCAATCGGTCAATATCTTGTGTAATTTCCACTACGGAAGAAGTAATGGTTTCCATATTTCGAGATTGGGCTAGCATTTGTCCTTGTCCTTCAAGAGCCTGCTGTTCCGTACCTGTCGAAATATCTCCCGCCCGCTTTGCATGCGACGTAAGCTCCTCCATTTGTATAATGAGCTGTTGATACGCTGCATTTGTTTGGTCGGCAATATAAGCGAGGTTTTCAGAGGAATCAATAATCGCATGGCCTATTTCCCGTTTTTGCTCTTCATCTGTGCGTTTTGAATTTGCTACATAGGCTTCAAATGCTTCCAATACCAACTGCTGCTCCAAGTTTAAAACTTTTGAAATAGCTGCCAATATGGAAAACTGATCTTCTATATGAGGAATATACAATTTAACATATTCCATAAAAGATACATTTAAATTTTGAAATGCTGCAAGATACCACTGTGTAGGTAAGCCGATATGGACATGAACTCTCGCAATTCTCTCTCGCTTTTGGAGAAACTCCGTGTCAATGATACCGCTGAACATTTCATAAATATGTGTTTTTAATGTAACTTTAAGCCGCTCGATTGTACTGTGATGATCAATGATCTCTAAAAGCTTTGGCTCTATCTGCAAAGCCTTGTAAAATTCGTTTACGATTTCATCAATATGTTCTTTGATATATGGCTGGAATGCCTGAAGATATTTTAAATCCGTTTCTGTCAGCATGAGCATAGCGAGCTGCTTTTTTACTTTCGGCTGATTGCCAATTTGAATTTTCACGTGCCTGGAATCTATATTGAGACGCTCTGGTTGTGATGTTTTTTTAAATAACATACAGTACACCACTTTCATAGAATTTACATACTAGTTAAGATTACTATGATTTCGCGTTAATTCAATACAAATCCGCTCTCTAGTGTTAAATTAAGGAAATAGTCTTATACTATGGATGACTCATAAATGATTCCAACCATTAAGCATATACTACTAACAACTATATACTCATGAGGTAAGTCTTTAGAAATAGATAAATAAAAAATCACATATCAATCGAACCATCTCATAAAACACGGCATCTTAACATTCATTTTAAGCGCTCCCTTTTCGATCTGAGAGTATAGTAGTATGCTGATTTGTACCTTCCCGAAACAGTATGCCATTTGCAAAACTATTTACCGGATAAAAAAAGGGCCGCCTAGAAAGTATTTACTTTCCAGGCAGCTCGTTCAATCTATAGGGCAGACAGCCTTTCCATCATCATTTTCATCTCTACTTCCAGCGCAGCGGAACGTTTTTCAAAATAACCAATCCGGTCATCCGCCCGGTTCATTATCGTACTATCCGGGGCCAGCATCTTTATGACATCACATGTAAACAGACGCAATGTTCGAAGACCCGCTTCTAATTTCCGCACTTCCTTGCCATACAGCAGGACTGTCCCATCATGTGTCTTTTCCTTTTTTATTTCTCTGCGGTTTTCATTAATCATTTCGTCCATTTTATCAAAACGGATTTTTTGTTTTTCCTCTATTTGTTCAATTTTCCCACTATATTTTCCTTTTTCCGCCCGATCGATCCCTACGTCTTTAAAACCTTTTAAATAGCCGATAATCGTGCTTAACTCTGTAAGATCTTCAAGTTGGTCTGCGAGAATTCCCTTTAAGGTACGAATATGTTCTTCCTTATATGAAAGTGTTTCTTTCGTTACATTTGGTACTGCAGATAATAGCATGATAAAACCTCCTTATTTTATCTCCTACATCATTATTAGCCTGTTTAATAAAGGTTGTAAACATTTCTGCTGCTGTTTTAACGGCTTTTCTATTATTCACATAATGAAAAAGTGTTATTCTTCCCCTGCTATACATTCACCATTCCTGTGCGGCTTCTTCCAACTGTGTAGTAGCAGAGAGTCTCCATTTCCTTGATTCTTCTTCGTTTTTCGGAACACATTCTCCTGCTTCAAACAAATAGGCGAGGTTCATTTTCGCCTGATAATCCCCAAGAAGGGCTGCCTGCTTATAATAGGTAATTGCTTTTAGTCCATTCTGCTCTACCGCAATACCTTTTTCATATAGATAGCCAAGATTATAAATAGCATCTATATAGAACTGATCTGCTGCACGTTCAAACCACTCCAGCGCCTTTTCATTATTTTGCTCTTTGCCGAGGAGTCCTTCCAAATAAATACACCCAAGCCGATACTGTGCATCCTCGTAGCCTTCTACTGCTGCCTGCTCGTAATACAGATATGCCTGTTTTTCATCCGGTGTTGTGCCGAGTCCTTGTTCATACATTATGCCTAACGTAAACATTGCTTCTACTACTCCGTTTTTTGCGGCCTGACTAAACCATTCCAGTGCTTTTTCCTCGTTTACTTCCACCGATTCCCCGTTTAAGTACATATCAGCCAGGTTATTAGCCGCATCCGCATGACCCTGCTCGGCCGCCTGCTCATATAGTTCAAATGCACGCTTCTCATCTATTTCCACTCCGCTGCCGGCATAATAACAATTCGCAAGCTCATATTGTGCGGGGGCATGAGCCTTCGCTGCTGCTTTTTTTAGCCATACAACTGCTTCCTTTTCCAGGTCCTTCTCCTTCAAATACATAGCAATAGTAAACATTGCCGATGCATCTCCATTCATCGCCTCGATAGCGGCGGGATGTAAATCTTCCTCTATAAGCTCAAAGAATGTCTGTTTGTCCATTATGCCTCTCCTCTAAAATAATCAATTAAAAATTCCTTGAATTCATTAGCGGCTGGTGATAAATAGCGGCCCTTCGCCCAGGCGACACCTATTTTTCTGCGGCACGGAGGCGAACTTACGGATATTTTTTTCACATTAAAGTGTTCAAGCCCCTTAATATGGGGAATAAGTGATACGCCAAGCCCTGCACCAACAAAGCCTGCTACAGTGTGCATTTCCTCTGCTGAGAAAGTCGTTTTTGCCGTAACGCCTGCTTCTTTTAAAAACTGATCGACAATTTGGCGCAAAGAATTGCCGCGCTTTATCGAGATGAATGGTTCATTCTTAATTTCATGGAGTTCAATGGTGTTTCTCTGTGCCAGCATATGATTGGCAGGAACGATTACAAATAACTCCTCAGTCCATAGGTCCACCCACTCAATATCGATAAGCTTTGATTCAATCTCCTGTGACAGGCAAAGATCAATTGCTCCTTCTTCCAGACGTTTCAGTAAGTTAAGGGATGTCGCCTGTGTTAAGGAAAATTTCATATGTGGATACTTGTCAGGAACTGTGGCCATGAGCTCGGGGACAATTTCCATACCAAGTGTATGAATAAATCCGAACGCTACCTCTCCATGTCCGGGTGTAGTAATATCTCCAAATTCCTGCATGATTTTGCCGTACTCCGCTAATATAATATCGACACTTTCTAAAAATAGAATGCCATATCGATTTAAAAGGATCGAACGTCCCTGTCTATCAAATAGCGGGACACCAAGCTCCTGTTCAATATTAGCAATTGACTTGCTGAGGGCTGGCTGTGAAATGCTCAATTTTTCTGCAGCACGTGTCATATGCTGCAGCTGTGCCACAGTTTTGAAGTACTGTAATTGCTGTATTTCCATGAAAGAATGCCTCCTTTTAATCAATAACTAAAAGATATTAAAGTAATAGAAATAATAAATTGTACTTATGTATTTATAGCACTATAATAGCTATAACGAAACGAATTCATATCAAATTTTTTATTGAATTACAACTGTTTTTTGAACTTTCGCTTGATCGTCAAATTTTCTTACATCAAATGAATATACATTATCACATACTTAAAAGGAGTTTGTTTAAAAATGAAAATCATTCCACCAAAGCCTTTTACAATTGAAGCCGGCAAACGTGCGGTTCTTCTATTGCACGGCTTTACCGGAAATACAAATGATGTAAAACGTTTAGGAAAATATTTAGCAGATCGCAATTACACTGTACATGCTCCGCTTTATAAAGGCCATGGCAGCGACCCAAAAACACTAATTCAAACAAATCCACTAGAATGGTGGAACAGCGTAATTGAAGGGTACGATGTTCTACGCAGTCTTGGCTATGAGGAAATTGCAGTTGCCGGTGTATCACTAGGCGGTATCTTTTCTTTAAAGCTTGGTGTTGAACGCCCAACAAAAGCAATTGTTACAATGTCGGCTCCTGCTATCGCAAAGAGTCCGGAAAGCTTACAGAGCCGTATTATTGACTATGCCATTAATTACAAAAAATTATCCGGTACGTATGACCCAAATGTGGACCGTCCGGAGCATGTTGCAGATTTAGTTCGAATGCCATCACTTGACTATTTGCAAGGGATGATTAATGATACAAGTAATAAGCTAGAAAATATTGAGGCACCTGTCCACATTCTACGCGGTTTACAGGATGATGAATATTATTGCGAAAGTGCAGACCTGATTTACAGTTCTGTCAAATCACGCATCAAATCTGTAAAAACATTTGTAAACTCCGGCCATATTTTAACATTAGGCCAAGAACGCGATTTAGTATTCGAAGAAGTGTACCGCTTCTTTGAAGGGCTAAAATGGAAAGAATAATGAATAGAAACTTTTTTATATGTCTATACTAACTACATTATCCCCAGCAGAATACCCCTTCTGCTATATATATTAAAAATAAGCGACGAGGCAGATTCCCCATCTCCTCGCCGCTTATTTTATTTACTGTAATATTTGCTCATAAAAATTAGAGATGATTTTTGCAGCCTGGGCACGTGTTAAATAGCCTGTTGGGTTGAATTTCCCTGTTGAACCTACCCCTGAAGCAATTTGTTTATCATACAGGAATGTAATAGCTTCCTTATACTCGCTGCTGTATGTGCTGATATCAGTAAATGGCGCTGTTTTTGCCGGCTTATACGATTTCCCTGTTTCTTTTTCATACGCACGCTGGATCATTAAGGCCATTTGTGCACGAGTAATACGGTCAGCCGGCTTAAACAGCTGGCCGATCCCTTTCACGATTCCCGCTTCAGCTGCTGCTGCAACTTCCTGCTGGGTTTCAGCTGGATAGGTAAGCAAATCCGTAAATTTCACGGGTGACGTTGCCTCTAATTCCAGGGCCCGTGTCAAAATCGATGTCATTTGGACACGTGTCAACGGATTATACGGCTTGAATGTACCATCTTTATATCCGTTCATCAGCCCATATTCGGCTGCCTTTACTGCATAACCGTATGACTCGCTATCTTTTGGAATATCCGTAAAATCCATTTTCACTTCAGGAAGCGGTACTAGATTAATATACTCAAGGACCGGTTTTGTAAATTGCTCAGCTATTGCCTTATATCCTTCCTCGCTCGGATGGATATTTTCAGGGTTTGGCAAATATGCCGCCGTGTCAGAAGCTAAAATATCTGCTACTTTTACAAAATATGCTCCATTTTTTTCAGTCATCTGATTTACCTGCGTATCCAGAATCCCTACAAGCATATTTAATTGGACAGCTAGCTCTGTTACATGCGGGAAAGGATTATAATAACCCATTACAAATACATCCGCAGTAGGATTAAGCTGTGTGATATGCTTTAAAATTGCATCATAGTTTCCAACCATTTTCACGATTCCCTTTTGTACTTCAGCAGGATCAAAGCTCAATTTCCCCGTGTCGTCGCGCTTCAAATTTTTTAAAACGTCGTTCGCTCCGACACTAATCGTAATAACATCCGCTTTCTTTACTTCGTCTACAATAGAAACCTTTTCTCCTGTTTCAGACGAAGGCTTTTTCACATCCTTGTTTAGTTCATCTAAAACTTGCTCTGTTGTATAACCTGGCACTGCAAAGCCCTTGTTATAGGAAGCCAATAACCCCGCCTCTTTTAATGTTTGTGCAAGAACATCAGCATAGCCTGTCCCGATACCGCCTGTTTCAATCATCCCGGCGGCAAGTGAATCCCCCAAAGCAAGGTAGTGAGCCGGTTCCCCTCTATTGCCTGTCATGGCTGCCGCAGGACTAACAAGCTGGAACGTCAAGAATAATACGGCTAAAAACTTAAATAACTTCAACTTACAATTCCCCCTTTACTGTTTTACTCTATTAATTATAGTAGCATCTATTAATCTCCTGCAAAATCCTAACGAAAGACTTATGTTTAGTAAAACAGTATATATGCTGCATGTACGTGATTCGCCCTATTCATTTTTTCGCACAATTGAAAGGCAGCTATAGTAGCACTAGCTGCCTTATAATTTCACCACATCAAAATTATCTTCGATAAGAAGCCAGTTTTGCGGGAAGGATAACCCCAGTTTCCAATACCCTATTCCCCGGAGCCCAAGTTTTTTCAAAAGGTCAAATTTTGCCTGAATAGATCTTGCATCCTCAAACCATACAATATGATCCCTGCCTTCCTCATCCTGATACGTAAAGAAAGGAGCCTGGGCTTTAGTATCATATTGAATAATTGCCTGATACCTTACAGCAAGCTGGATAGCCATTTGCGGACTGATAGCCCGAGCATACTCCCCTCCCTGTACAAATGGAAGTGTCCAGTCATAGCCATACAAATTCTGGCCCATCATAATTTTATTGGCAGGCATCTCCGTAAGAGCGTAATTCAGCACACGTTCAACTTCATTAATAGGCGATACTGCCATCGGAGGACCGGCGGAATAGCCCCATTCATATGTCATAAGCATGACAAAATCGACTATTTGGCCGATTGCACGATAATCGTGCGCGACAAACCATTCCCCAGGCTGGTCTGCTCGAGTCTTGGGCGCTAAGGCCGCACTCACGCGTAACCCGACCTCATGCATTTGCTCGACTGCCCGCTGTAAAAACTGAGTATAGGCCAATCGCTGATCCCCTGGAAGATGTTCAAAATCAAACATAACGGCACGCACATCTCCTAATTCTTCAGCATAGGAAATGATATTTTCGAGCAAAAGATCTTGAACAGCAGTGCTTTGTAAAATATCACGCCCAAGTTCTGAACTAAATGCGCCCGCTTCGAGATTAGAGATAACCAGCATGATGGATGTCCCCGCCTGCTCAGCTGTCTCTATTATTCCATTGCTTGGTGGCAGGCGTAAGCTGCCATCCCTCCTCGCCTCCAGGCTAAAAAGGCTTAAATACGTAAGGACAGGGCCAGCTTTGGCCGCCTGTTCTAACAGAGCCGGGCTAACCGTATCACCCCGCGGCTCCAAGAAGGCTAAAGTTTCAGCCGTTGTCTTTGGCCGGGGCGGAATGTAGAGCTGGGTTCCTATCAT
Source organism: Lysinibacillus odysseyi 34hs-1 = NBRC 100172 (assembly GCF_001591965.1). Classification (GTDB taxonomy): domain Bacteria; phylum Bacillota; class Bacilli; order Bacillales_A; family Planococcaceae; genus Lysinibacillus_B; species Lysinibacillus_B odysseyi. The sequence goes on along the minus strand of NZ_BCVX01000016.1, from coordinate 22,059 downwards.
CAAGGGCTCATTTATATTTAAACCGTTTAGTCGTGCCAGCGTATTCATATTCAGCCCGTAGCGCTGCGCGATACTCCAAAAACTCTCACCTGCCTGTACCCAGTGAAACCTTCCATATATAGGCATGACTAATGCCTGACCTACCACGAGCCGATCCGGGTTTTGCAATTCATTTGTCTGGATAATCGCCTGCACCGTTGTACGATATGCCTGTGCCAGGCCGTAAATTGTCTGGCCAGGTTGTACTACATGAATTTGCATAAATTTCCCCCTCTGCGACTACCATATGCGCTAGATTCTTTCTACATGCCTGTTGCCTGCAGATTCTCAGTGAGACAGCAGAATAGTAAAAAAGCATGTACTACATAAAACCTTCCCAATAAAATTAAAAAAGCCGAAGTCAAAAAGAGACTTCGGCTTTTGATCTTCCTTTTATTCTGCCTGCTTACGGCCAACATATTAGGCACTTGCCTCCACATTACGCTGAGCTTCTTTTTGCATGCCCCGATACCATTCATAACACAATAAGGTGATGATGATTAGTTCAATCACCCCTCCCCCGTAATACATCCATTGGGCACCTATTTCTGCCTGCTCGGCAGTCGCCATATAGGGGGGGTTAGCATAAAGCCATTTCGCTAAAATATTATGAGCAGCAATCGATAGAACAAGCACACCCGAACGGAGCAGCCACGGTGCTCTATGGGGATTAAAATCAGCCGAAAGCAGGACATGGGTAAACAAATAACCGGCAAGGAAAATATGTAAATGCACAATATAATGAACGACCATAGACATATGCATTGCCCTATATAAATCCGTTGTATACAGCACCCATAACCCGCCAATATTCAATACTGTGGCTGTGAAAGGATGACTGATAAAACGCGCATAGCGTGTTTTAGACAGTTTCATCATGCTGCGTGCAGTTTTTACAGGCAGTATACGCAATAATAATGTAACCGGTTTTGCCAGTACGAAAAATAAAGGAGCGGCCATACCCAGCAGTAAATGGACAGTCATATGAGCAACGAAATAATGGTGTGCTTCCTGCGCCAATGACCCTGTGATGGAAAACGCAATACAGCCGGCACCGATTACCCAATAGAGAATCCTTCTGGCCGGCAACCCCCCTTTTATTTCTGCTGCCATTACATACGGCGCCGCGATCAAAATAAAGACAAGAAGAATGCTGACCCAATCTCCCATCAACTTGTCCCCACCTGCTTCCTTCTTAAAATAAACAGACCAATGATAATAAATAAAATCGCGCCAACATTCCAAACAAGATCATAATACAAAATCTCGACATTGTAGCGAATCTGGTGAAGCCTGAATATCTTATGCTGAATGATGCCATCATAGAGCTGGAACACTCCGGCCCCCAATAAGACCGCCCCGATCCAGCGTTTACGATGCCACGATTTCTGTTTCCGTAAATAGGCAACCATAAAAAGGCCAATCACCGTTGCAAACCAGCTGAACGCATGGAAAAACCCATCAGATACTAGGCCGATAGCCAACGTGGACTTATCATAGAAGTGATGCCAGTGCAGCAGTTGGTGAAATACAGTTTCATCAAAGAATGCAATCAAGCCCAGTCCAAATAAAATGCCGGACCAAAAATTCATTGCATGATTATTTTTTGCCATTTCTTGATCAACCTCCCGAGCACAAGTTCTTCTTACAATATAAGTGTTTTAAGAAGAGTTTATACATGTCGATACCCGAGAGCTCTCTTGTTATAAACTAGTCTCATTTTCAGCTTTGACAGGTATGCAAAAAGGCCCTTTCCTGTTTTCATCCAGTTATAGAAAGAGAGCCTTATGGCACGACAGAATATATTTGTTGGTCAATTGGTAAGTTACCGGGAATATAATAGTCACCTTTTCAGTTCTGCTTTTCAACTTATTTAAGCAAAGAATCGAGAAAATCAAGAACAAACGGCATATTCGTGCCGCGTTGAAGCGAATTCAGCTCTTTTGCAATGTTTTCCCATGAGCTTTCCCAATTTTCTTCCCATGATAACCTTTCTTCTGCTGGAGTAAATTGCCGTAAAAATTGATCCAGCGGCATGTCCAGCTGATCAAGAAAGCTTTCTGCCTTTTCTAATTTACTATGTCCCTTTGCATTTTGCTCTCCCCATAATACATGATCAAGGTTGATGGAAAAGTAGTAAAGACGATAAGGGATTTTGCGCTTTTTATAAGCAGCGTATCTGTCTTGGGCCAAGATTTTCATATTCTCTGCCTTTACCTGATTTCGTTCGATCATCTGCAGCTTTTTAAACTTTGTAGTAACATAGATGCCATTCTTCCCATATCTCGTCCGCGTTGCTTTTATTCTATCTACCCGGATAAACTTATTATTGATAAAGCAGCCATCCGTGTCTGTAAATTGGACAACTGCCAATAAATCGCTCGGCATCAGCCGATACGTATTTAAATAGTTTTTAATAATATATTCGATAGCACATTCCACTGTGCCGTGCTTTCGATTCCAATTACTAACGACATCCCCGCATTGGACATCGATCCTGATTTCCAGCTCCCGGAAGCGTTCTTGGAGAAAGTCAAAGAAGACCAGTTCCTCTGTTTGTCCTTCCACAATAACCAGCACTACTTTTTTACTCATGACGCTTCCCCGCCTTCCTGAAAGCCTGCTTAATATGAAATGTCTTCGTTTCCTTATATATTTCCTCATCCTGGCCGCCCAGCTGAATGGCCCGAAGATACACATCTCTTATGTTGTGCAATGATTTCACGCCCTTTAGCTGAATATATCGATTTTGTTCATTTGAGGTAGTAAACCATAAGTTACTTGCCGGCAGCACCTCTAATAATCGAAGGTTATGTGAGGTAAAGAAAAGCTGGCCCTGTCCTGTCTCATCAATAATCCGCAGCAGCTCTCCAAGCAAATATTCAAATACACCCGAATCCAGTTCATCAATGACAATACAGGCATTCGGTTTATTATAGACAGCTATTAAGGCACTCAGAATGGAAATAATCTTTAAAATTCCCTCTGATTCGGTACGAAGAGGAAGAACACGGCCGTTCCGATTTGATAGAAATTCAAAGCGCACACCCAGCTTCCCGTCATCCATTGTCTGCTCCGTAATTTCCTGTATATCAATAGTAAGGCTCGGGATAATGGCAGACAGCAGTTCGTTTGTCTGCTTAATAAGCTGTACCAACGTTTCATATAGCGGCTTAGGAAGCAATGCCGGGCCTGACAAATCATAAGGAATTACTCCATGCGACTTATCTAAATAAACGCTAAAAGGCATGATATATTTTGTCAGGATCATTCCGACTTCTGCATTATTAATCACAAGCAGATCACGATTAAAATCCACGGCAATGTTTTCAATCAGCTGCCATTCCAACTCACCAAGCCTATCCTTTAAAATAGGCTTCAGCTCCTTATGAAAAATAAAGGATGCATTTTCCCTTTCAGCTAAATGACTCGTCACCATCATGGAAATCCTGATTTTCTCATCCATTCCTTCCAGCGAACGTGTGCGGATTTGCAGGTGCATTTCATCCTTCTTCACTAATACCTTCATCCGCTTTCCGGGAGCATTCTCCCTGTAAGAAAGTTGCTCAAAAACAGGATAGAGCCGTTCTTCTCCCCTTGCCAGTTCTACTTGATATTGGAGAAAAAATTCCCCAACTGTATTACGAACAAAAAAATCAAAGGTCAGTTTTGCCCGTTCATTTTCCGTATGAATAATATGCTTATCGTTACGCGGGAGTTTTTTCATAAACCCGCCGCTTGATATAAGTCTTTTCAGCAGCTCGAATGCATCGACGACCGTCGTTTTTCCCGACCCGTTCTGTCCATATAGTCCAACGACATCAGATTGAGTAAGTGTTTCAAAAGCCGTCTGAACTTGAATTTCCCCAAATTCGACATTTTTCATATTTTCAATTACTAGTCGCCGAACCTTTACGATTGTCTCCATACAACCACCTGCTTTTTTTCGTTTATTCTATCCATTTTTCACCGGAAAAATTAGCGGTGCTTTCATTTTCCAGCTCTCCTGCCGCTCTTTTTCATATGTTCTTCCATCAATGGCAAAAGACCATTCCCAGGGACATTTAACCCGAAAATGGTCTTTTTTATAAAAGCCTTATCTCTCCAACGCAAAGAAAAGATAACTAATTACCGCTCCTTTCCGCAGATTGAGCAAGCTTTATTAAATAATACTGTTCTTCCCTAAGCATATGGTCAGCCATTGAGACAGTAAATATGTCCAGTACTTCAGAACTCAACTCCATCTCTTCTAACTCCCGGAGGAAAGTTTTAAACAGGCCCATCTCAACTTTGACCTCCCGATTAAACCTTTTCAAAGCAGGGAATTTATCAAGATTTGTACGTAAAAAACCAGTTAATTCAAGAGCCTTCAGATAGAATTGTTCAAAATGCTTTGTAAAGGCGGCACTTTTTTCCTTCAGCCTTTTTTCCACCGCATCCATCCGGTCATTGATAGCCCCTGCATGACCGGAAGCGTCTAAAAGCCAGAGCAGATGATGGTGGAGCTCATGGAAAATAGGCGGCGTTTTGCCTTGATTTAAATAGCTGAGCACACGTTCATACTCCTCTAATTCATTTACCATGTGATTAATGAAAGAGGGGGTAAGATGAATCTTCATTTCCCCGGTCAAATGACGCCGAATAATGGAAAGCTTGAATTCCTTTAATTGCTTTACTTCCGTTTCGACGGCCTCAGAAAAAGTAACCGCCGTCTGGTCATCAAGTGTCTTCACTTGCTTGAGTAATTGATCGAAATGCTTAATGAAACCATCTGCTTTAGCAATATCTTCTTTTTGAGAGGGATAGAGAGAGTCATGAATGAAACGGGAATGATCAGCTAACACCTGAAGCCAAAATTGATGTTCGAACATGGCAGTCTTTAAGTAATTGGACAGGCTGTATACATCTCCTCTTTTCCATACTTCGTACCATATGTATGCGGCTTCCTACATCTTTATTCTTTATAAAAAACACCGGCTTCTGCTTTTACTTGATTGCGCCCGCAAAGGGTCTGCATATACTATTACTTACTGACCAGTTACACAAGCAATTGAGGTCCTTGCTCTAATGGAGAGCTCTCAACATGTAACGGGATTTTACGTCCGGAAAACTTGTATCGTAGCATTAACCCATGACATGGAGAAAAGAAAGGAACGATCAAAAAGTGTATCCTTATTTCACAAATAGTTTTTTTGCGTCACCACTTAGCGCTTCTTATAAGCCGCCATACTCGCAATATACCGCACCACTTCGGCATATTTTGATCCAACAAAGCGCCATTGATCAGCGCTGTATAAGCAAGGCTGAATCCGACTATGTAGCGATGAACCGATTACTATGGATGGAGCATGTCAACTGGACTAGAATGACAATTATCAGTATTGTCTTCCAGCTGCCTGATCTATCATTTGTACAGCAGCGTCTCTTGCAAAATGCTGCTGATTTAGGTAATTGTCTACGCCCTTTCTACGGCGACAAAATTGCTGATCATTATGCCCAACTCATTCAAGAACATTTAGTGATTGCTGCCGAACTCGTAACAGCGGCTGTAAAAGGAGATACAAACACTGCAGATGCTAAAGAGAAACAATGGTATAAAAATGCGGATGATATCTCCTCATTTTTAAGCAGCATCAATCCATGCTTAACAAAACAAGCTTTACAGAACATGTTTTACACACATTTAGAGTTAACGAAAAACGAAGCCGTAACAATGATTCAAAAAAACTATAAAGAGGATGTCAAAGTTTTTGATAAAATTGAAGCAGAAGCATTGGCTATGTCGGATATGATTGCATCAGCCATTGTCATGCAATTTTATTATCTATTCAGATGTCCAACTATCTGTTGAGATTAATTCAGCTTTATCCTGTAAACATGTAAACATACAACATAACTAAAAAGCTTCTAATCCTTCATCTTGGATTAGAAGCTTTAATTTTTTCAGTCTGAAATATATTATGTCAGCTATATTGCCGTTTAACCCCAATGCATTCAGGCTTACTTTCAAATGAGTGGACCGGATTTGGGCAGCCACTAGCGTAACTATGCTAAAGAGCCCTTCTTCAGTTATATGAATCAACTATTGTAAAGGCATACTGAAACCAAAAAACTCGGACACTGCAACGTTTTGTTGCAGCGTCCGAGTGACTAGCATCGTGCAAGAGGAACAAAGACTAGAATCGCGACATCGTGCTCCTACGATTACTCGTCGCAAAATGCTTTTGTCGCAACGTCTTTACCACCGCATCCATGCTCAAAGGAAGTCAAGCTAAGACCATGACATCGTGTCACAACGTCCGAGTGACTCACATCGTGCAAAGAGGAACAAAGACTAGAATCGCGACATCGTGTCGCGACGTCTTTGCCACCGCATCCATGCGGAAGTTACATCATTCCTGGCATGCCGCCCATAGCGCCCATGTCTGGCATACCTGCGCCAGCTGGTTCTGGGATGTCTGCTACGACTGCTTCTGTTGTTAGGAATAATGCTGCTACTGATGCAGCGTTTTGTAGTGCTGAACGAGTTACTTTAGCAGGGTCTACAACACCCGCTTCGATCATGTTCACCCATTCGCCTGTTGCTGCGTTGAAGCCTACGCCTACTTCTTCGCGTTTTAAGCGGTCAACGATGATTGAGCCTTCAAGACCTGCATTTTCAGCGATTTGGCGTACTGGTTCTTCCAATGCGCGAAGGATGATTTTCACACCTGTCGCTACGTCACCTTCTACTGTTTCAAGCACTTTTTCTACTGCGCTGTATACGTTTAGAAGGGCAGTACCTCCACCGGATACGATACCTTCTTCTACCGCTGCACGTGTAGAGTTCAATGCATCCTCGATACGTAATTTACGTTCTTTTAATTCTGTTTCTGTTGCAGCTCCAACTTTAATAACTGCTACACCGCCGGCAAGTTTTGCAAGGCGTTCTTGTAATTTTTCTTTATCAAACTCGGAAGTTGTGTCTTCAAGTTGTGTACGGATTTGTGCAACACGGCCTTCAATATCTGCTGTATTACCTTCACCTTCGATAATTGTTGTGCTGTCTTTTGATACTACGACTTTTGATGCGCGTCCAAGAGATGTAATATCAGCTAATTTTAAGTCTAGACCAAGCTCTTGTGTAATCACTTGACCACCTGTTAAAATGGCGATGTCTTCAAGCATTGCTTTACGACGGTCACCGAATCCTGGTGCTTTTACTGCCACTGCATAGAAGATACCGCGTAATTTATTCAATACTAATGTAGCCAGCGCTTCGCCTTCTACATCCTCAGCAATGATTAATAATGGGCGGTTTGTTTGTTTTACTGATTCTAATAATGGCAGAATTTCTTGGATGTTTGAGATTTTTTGATCTGTTACTAAAATGAATGGATTGTCCAGTACAGCTTCCATTTTATCAGTATCCGAAACCATATAGTGAGAAAGGTATCCACGATCGAATTCCATACCTTCTACAACATCCAGCTCTGTTGTAAAGCCGCGTGATTCTTCGATTGTAATAACGCCATCGTTTCCTACTTTTTCCATAGCATCTGCAATGTATTGACCGATTTCTTCATCGGATGAAGAAATTGCCGCTACTTGTGCAATTGCTTCTTTGTTTTCCACTGGGCGTGAGATTGTTTGCAGCTCGTTTAAAGCAGCAGCAACCGCTTTGTCGATACCACGGCGGATACCTACAGGATTTGCACCTGCTGTTACGTTTTTAAGCCCTTCACGAATCATTGCCTGTGCTAAAACTGTTGCAGTTGTTGTACCGTCCCCTGCAATTTCATTTGTTTTAGAAGCTACTTCCGCTACTAATTTTGCTCCCATATTTTCATATGGATTTTCAAGCTCGATCTCTTTTGCGATGGAAACACCGTCATTTGTAATTAATGGAGAACCGAATTTTTTCTCTAATACAACGTTGCGTCCTTTTGGTCCGAGCGTTACTTTTACAGCGTTTGCCAATTTATCAACACCCGCCATCATTAATGAGCGCGCTTCTTCTGAGAACTTAATGTCTTTTGCCATTTAAAATACCCTCCTAAAATATCAAGCTTTTTATATAGAATGTGGTACACATCGAAATGCCGAAAAATGTAATAAGACATCAATGTGCTACGTATGGGAATTTCTGAATTATGCTAATACTGCTAAAATGTCACTTTCACGTAAAACTAAGTAGTCTTTGCCGTCGTATTTCACTTCTGTACCTGCGAATTTAGAGAAGAGCACTTCATCGCCAACTTGTACATCAAGCTCAACACGAACACCGTTATCTAATACACGGCCTGTCCCTACTGCTACGACTTTACCTGTTTGTGGCTTTTCCTTCGCTGAGTCAGGTAATACAAATCCTGAAGTTGTTGTAACCTCTACCTCAACTGTTTCGATAATGATACGATCACCTAATGGTCTTAACAAGTGAAACAACCTCCTACAAATTAATATAGTATATTTATTTTATTAGCACTCAACGACAGAGAGTGCTAACACATTTTCTATATTAATGAATTTCTTTTTTTTTTGCAAGCAAGAACGCAAAAAAATTTTGTTTTCTTGCCATATTCCTCTAGAATAGAGATAACGCTTATATATCATAGTCATTGACAGAGGGAGTTATTCATTTTGGATCCAACATTTACTGAAAAGAAAAAGTCACTTAAAACGGCATTTTTTATATTGTTGACGTACATCTTTGTGTTTCAATTATCTGCCCTTCTTCTGCGCCTGCCAGGTGCCCAGGACTTCGTGCTTGGCTTAATAGACGCCCCAATAAAGGAAAAGGGTTCCATCTTGGCAGGATGGTGGACATTTATTTTCGGGATTCTTTCCCTGATCATCATCGCGCTGCTCGTCATGCGTGACAAAAACTTCCTGAATATTTATGAAGGAAAAAAGGCCTCTACAACCGAGGCAATCGGCTGGGGAATCATTGGTTTCTTCATGGTGTTTGTCGGGCAGATGATTGGTGCAGCCATTGAGATGGCCATTGGTATTAAAGGTGGTTCGGAAAATACAGCCAATTTAGTAGAAGTAGCAAAAATGGCACCTATCATGGTAATCGTGATTGCCGTTATCGGCCCGATTTTGGAGGAATTCGTCTTCCGCCGTGTCGTTTTTGGATCATTCATCCAGACACAGGGCTTCTGGCTCTCTGCTATCATTAGTTCCGTTGTATTTGCAGCAATCCATTTTGAATTTACCCACATTTTGCTGTATACAATCTGTGGATTAGTCTTTGCCTTTCTTTATTGGAAAACAAAACGTCTGTTAACATCTATTGTTGCCCACATTTTGTTAAATAGCTTTGTAAGCTTCATGAATTTGAATGCTGATAAACTTCAGCAAATTATGGATAATATGCCGAAATAGGATGAGACCTTCCACCAACGGAAGGTCTCATTTTCTTTCGCCTATATATTCTGCCTAAAGAGGTTTTCTACTGCTTTTTGTCATATTTATTATCAAACAGGATGTAGGAAGGGAGTTTTTTGATTGAACAGTTCAAATTTGCTCGCACGTAATGCCCGGAAATATCCAGCCTCCGAAGCCGTTATCAGTATGGGAAGAAGAGTTTCGTATCAGGAACTTGATGTATTCGTTACTAAGTTTTCACATGCTTTGCAAAGCCAAGGGATAGAAAAAGGCGACCGGGTTGTTCTCTTTATGCCGAATGTATTGGAATTTGTGATTGGCTATTTTGCTATTCAGCGAATCGGCGCAATCGTTGTACCGATTAATGCCAAATTTTCATTACGGGAAGTGGAATTTGTCATGACCCATAGTGAAGCAAAATGCATTATTGTGCATGAAATGCTCTTCTCTATTGTTAGCCCGTTAACATTCGGTGATATAAAGATTAAAACAGGCTCTCCAGCGAATGACTGGCTGGGCATGGAGAAGCTCATGGAGCAGACTGATACTTCAATCATTCCCTGTGCCCTGTTGGAAGATGATCTCTCCACTATTTTATATACATCCGGGACAACCGGGGACCCAAAGGGTGTCCTTTTCTCCTACCGGAATATTTTAACCGTGGCAAATATGATTGCCGTGGAAATGGAGGTAAAGCCGGAAAGCAGAATGCTCCTTATGATGCCGCTCAGCCACTCGGCTCCCCTTCATTTATTTTTAATGGCTGCCTTTGTAGTAGGATGCACAAGCGTGCTGACACCAACCTTTACACCGGATTTGCTTATTGATTCAGTAGTGAACGAACAGACGACTCATTTTTTTGGCGCTCCTGTGGCCTATTTATTAACAGCCCAACATCCCCGGTTAGCAGTGTCCGACCTTTCATCTATGAAATGGTGGGTATACGGGGGTGCTCCATTATCAAAGAAAGAAGCGCTTATGATAGCAGAAAAGTTCCGTACTGACCGGCTTGTAAGTGTATACGGTCTTACAGAGGCCGGTCCTTCCGGCTCCCTGCTGCTTCCAAAAGAGCATCCACATAAAGCAGGCAGCATTGGCTGTCGTGCTCCGTTAGGAACTGAGATTCGCATTGTAGATGAGGACGGCTATGATGTTCCAAAAGGTGAAATCGGGGAAATCGTATTATACGGGGAAGGTAATATGCAAGGCTATTACAAAAATGAAGAGGCAACAGCAACTGCTTTTATAGACGGCTGGCTTAGAACAGGCGACCTTGCCAGAATGGATGAGGAAGGATACTTATGGATTGTTGACCGCAAGAAAGACATCATCATCTCTGGCGGTATTACTATTTATCCTAAAGAAATTGAAGAGATAATGCTTCAATTCGGGGATCTAGCAGAAGCCGCCGTGGTAGGTGTTCCTCATCCCGAGTGGGGTGAAACGGTCAAGGCAGTCTTTTCAGCCCCATCCATCATCGATATCACTATGCTTCAGGAATTTTTACACGAACATCTTGCAGGCTATAAAGTTCCACGCATTTTTGAACAGGTAGACTCCCTCCCTCGGAATGCCTCAAGAAAAATACTGAAACAGCAACTAAAAGGCGGTGTGTTAAATGAAAGTATTGGCTAAACAACCGAATGTTACGGAAAATTTCTATTTACAGGATGACACATTGCAAAATATTTTAAAGGATAAATTGCCTTTGCCTTTTTTCAATTATGCTGACCGTGAATTAGCTATTTTTGGCGCTCTTTGTGCTGGTCCTATTGATGAACGGGCAAAGCATACAGACCGTGAAGGGGAGCCGCGCCTAGTCCGTTATAATAAATTCGGCGAAGAAACGAGCCGCGTCTGGGTCAATGAGGGCTATAAGCAAACGGTAAAAGATACGTACAATACGGGAATTGTCGGCTATGTGCATAAAGAGATTCCTGAGCTTGGCCATCATGGAAACTATATTTACAGTTTTGCCCAAGGCTATCTCCTTTCCCAAAGTGAACCGGGCTTTTACTGTCCTGTTACACTGACAATGGCAACTGCCTATCTGCTTGAGCATTATGCAGACGACGCAGTGAAGAAACGTTTTATGCCTCATGTTTGCTCAACGGGTGATGTAGAGCTGTACGAAGGAGCCACGTTCCTGACAGAAAGGCAAGGTGGTTCGGACGTAGGGGCCAATACTGTCTCTGCAAAGCTAATAGATGGTACCTACCATTTATATGGAGAAAAATATTTTGCCTCGAATGCCGGCCAGTGCGGTGTCGCTATGGTTCTTGCCCGCATAGAAGGAGCGGCTGCCGGTTCAAAAGGGCTCACTCTATTTGCCGTTCCTTGGCATTTGGAAGACGGGTCATTAAATGGGATTACGATTCGCAGATTAAAAGATAAGCTGGGGGTCCGAGCTGTACCATCGGGGGAGGTCGTCTTTGACCATGCAAAAGCCTATATAGTGGGAGACCCATCAAAGGGAATCTATTATATGCTCGAAGCATTGAACTTATCGCGAATCTGCAATGCGGCTGCTTCTGTCGGCATTATGCAGCGTGCTCTTCAAGAGGCGTATACTTATACGTCTGCCCGTTCTGCATTTAGCTCCCAGCTGACGCACTACCCAGTTATCCGCCATAGTTTGATGAAGCTAAAGGCAAAGCATCATGCAGAGCTTGTCTCCTTATTCGATTTAATTGGTTTATATGATAAAGTGACAGCCGGCAATGGGACACAGGAGGAGCAAATCCTCGTCCGCCTGTTAATTGCCCTTACCAAAAAGGAAACCGCCGAACAGGCTATCCATTTTTCTCATGAAGCAATTGAGTTGCATGGCGGGAATGGCTATATTGAAGACTTCGTGACCCCTCGTCTATTACGTGACGCCCAAGTTTTGACCGTCTGGGAAGGAACGGCCAATATTTTAGCATTGGAGCTCATTCGTCTTGTGCAGAAATATAATGTGCAGGAGTTGTTTCTTCAGGCGATCGAACAGCGCCTGAGCTTGCTGTCACCTTGCTATTTAACAGAAATTGTGGAAAGGAAACTAGAGGAGACAAGAGAGCTGCTCGTTCAATTTACAGCGTTGGATGAAGCGATGCAGATCTTTGAAGCAAAGGCTGTTATGAAGCAATTGGTCTCACTCTATGAAAGCCTGAATGTCGTTGAATATGCAAAAAAACATCGGGGGCAAGGAGAACAACTGGCAGCAGTATTCCTAGAAGAGGAATGGAATCTGCGCTCACTTGGCGAACAGGCAAAAGCAATCCGCTATTATGAAGACATTTTTATATAAAATAAAAAACGTGCCATTTTCTTCTGATGGCACGTTACCTTTGTAGCTCTTCTATTTGTCTTTTTTGCTCCGCCAGCAGTTTTTCCACTTGAAGCTGCTGTTCACGCTCCTGTTCTTCGCGGATACGCTGCTCTTCAGCCGCTACATACTTACGGTAGCCGGCACGTGAAATAATGATACTTAGTTCATACAAGATGAAAAGCGGTACTGCCACAATCAGGTTCGATATAAAGTCAGGAGGTGCCAGGACGGCAGCCAAAATAAACAGAACAAAATAAGAATATTTCCGGAATTTAACCATCAAGACCGGATTTAATATGCCAATCCGAGCCAGGAACAGTGTTACTACCGGGAGCTGGAATACAAAACCGAACGGCAATACAAGCGTAAATAGGAAGGAAAAGTATTCATTAATCCCGATTGTCTGGTTGATCTCCAAGTCTGCTGACAGGCTAGTCATAAAGCTCATGACATATGGAAATAACACAAAATAGGAAAATGAAATTCCCAGTAAAAATAGGAAAAAAGCATACGGTATATATTTGAGCGTTGCTTTCCTCTCTGACTCAAGTAAGCCTGGTGTGATAAACGACCAGAGCTGGTACAGCAATACCGGCACAGTGAAAACCAAAGCCAAGCTAAACATTACCTTTAAGAAAACAGCAAGCGTATCAGCCGGCGCAAAAGCGTTTAGCGTAAATTGCGCTGCCTCATCACTAATTTGAATATATTTAATAATAGGCTCCGTTAAGAAAAAACTCCCGACAAGGGCTAGTACAAAGAATAGCGCCGTAACAAAGAGGCGGCTTCTTAACTCTTCCATATGTTCTAGTACAGTTAGTTCTTTTGGATTCATAGAATTGACATCCTTAACTTACTTGATTGAATTGTTATCTTTATGATCGATAACTTTCTTTTCATTATCATCATCGTCATCGGCTAAACCTTTAGTAGCATTTTTGAATTCCCGAAGCGTTGTTCCCATCGCTTTTCCCAGCTCTGGCAGTTTCTTCGGGCCAAAAATTAATACCGCAACAACGCCGATAATAACTAGGCTCACTGGTCCAATCATATTTAAATGCACAACCATTACAGCCACCTCCTCTATTACTATGTATCATTTTACAGTAATACCTGAATTTTTGCTATTAGATTAAATGTGAATAATTTACGTCAGCTTTCGCTATTACGGACCAAGTAAATGAGAGCCTGCAGCTCTACTGATAAGTCAATATTCATGAGCTTCATTGAGTCAGGCACTGTCAGCCTGATTGGCGTAAAGTTTAAAATACCTTTTGCATTCATCTTTGCCAGACGGTCAGTCATTGTCTGCGCCGAACGAGATGAAACTGTCAAAATAGCCAGCTCTGCTCCGTACTCCTCATACATTTCCTCCAGTCGGTCTGGATGAAATACGGGAATACCGCTAATATCTGTTCCTTCATATGGTGCCTTCGAATCGAATGCCACAACAATACGAGTATTATGGTTTTTTTGGAAATTATACTTCAGAAATGCATTCCCCAAGTTCCCTACTCCAATCAGTGCTACATTCGTCGCCTCATCTTGATCTAACGTCTGGCTGAAAAAAGATAATAGATGCTGCACATCATAGCCATACCCCTTTTTCCCCAGTGCTCCAAAATATGAAAAATCCCGGCGAATTGTCGCTGGATCAATCTTCATTGCATCACTTAGTTCTTGAGATGAGATCCGCTTTTTCCCCTCTTGAGCAAAGTTTTGAAGAAAACGGTAATAAAGAGGAAGCCTTTTCGTAGTTGCCTGAGGAATTTTATATTCTTTGTTCACTTATGTTCCTCCTACAATCAAATGGAAATCGTTTTAATCTTACTAAACATATAGAAACAAGTAAAGCACCTATCATTGCACCCAATAGTTTCATCCAGTAAACTAAAGGGTGAACTGAGGTGTAAAAAAATGATTGTATTACAAGTAAATCAATTATATAAATCATTCGTAACCGATGAGATACTGAGCGGTGTAAAGCTTGAAGTGCAGCATCGTGACCGGGTGGCGCTCGTCGGGCGAAATGGAGCCGGTAAATCTACGCTTCTGAAAATCATTGCCGGCCAGATGTCCTATGATTCAGGTGAAATTATCATTCCAAAGGATGTAAAAGTCGGATACCTAGAGCAGCATGCAGGTATTGACTCAGAGCTTTCTATTTGGGATGAGATGATGACGATCTTTGGCAGTTTGCATAAGATGGAGCAGGCACTGAGAAAATTGGAACAACAAATGGCCGATCCGGCTATCTATGAGAATGCGGAAGCCTATACCCGCGTCATGTCAGAGTATGATCAGCTGCAGTATGGTTTCAAAGAGGCAGGAGGATACCAGTATGAGGCGGATACACGATCTGTCCTTCATGGTATGCAGTTTTATCCGGAAGACTATGAGAAGCCAATCCGTTCGCTATCGGGCGGTCAGCGGACACGCCTTGCACTTGCTAAGCTGTTATTATCCAAACCTGACTTATTGATTTTAGACGAGCCTACCAACCACTTGGATATTGAGACTCTATCATGGCTTGAAGGTTATTTAAAAGGTTATGACGGCGCTATTTTAATTGTGTCCCATGACCGGTACTTCCTTGATCAGGTCGTTTCTATTGTTTATGAAGTATCACGTACACGCGTCACAAAATATACAGGTAACTACAGCGCTTATCTAGATGAAAAAGCCAAAAACTATGAACGTGATATAAAAATGTATGAGCGCCAGCAGGACGAGAAGGCAAAGCTTGAAGCATTTATCCAAAAGAATATTGCCCGTGCATCGACTACGAAAATGGCGCAAAGCCGCAGAAAGATGCTGGAGCGTACCGACTGGATGGATTCTCCCGATAGTGATGAAAAATCTGCAAGCTTCGGTTTTATGATTGAGCGGCAAAGCGGCAATGACGTGCTTTCTATCGATGACTTGGCTGTCGGGTATACCGGTAAGGAAATTTCCCATGATATTTCTATGCGTATTTTCCGTGAAGACCGTATTGCCCTTGTAGGTCCAAACGGTGTGGGGAAATCAACCCTCCTAAAGACTGTTGTAAAAGACTTGGCAGCACTGCGCGGGGAGATACGCTATGGTACGAATGTTCAAATTGGCTATTATGATCAGGAGCAGGCAAAGCTGAATAGTAACAAGACAGTTCTTGCAGAGCTATGGGATGAATGGCCATTAATGAATGAAAAGGATATCCGGACAGTACTCGGTAATTTCCTGTTTAGCGGTGATGATGTCACAAAGCCCGTCACTTCCTTATCGGGCGGTGAAAAAGCCCGGCTTGCCCTTGCAAAACTAATGATGCAAAAATGCAATTTCCTTGTTCTGGATGAGCCTACGAACCATTTGGACCTGGACAGTAAGGAAGTGCTGGAGAATGCCCTAATTGGCTATCCTGGAACACTTCTATTCGTATCCCATGACCGCTACTTCATTAATCGTATTGCTACGAAGGTAGTGGAGCTTTCGAATAATGGGGCTTTCGAATATTTGGGGGACTATGATTATTATGTAGAGAAAAAGCAGGAGCTGGAAGAGCTTGCTGCGATGAAGGCCGCGAGTGAGGCTGCAAAGACTTCGGTCTCTGTCATCCCTGCCAGGACGACAACCTCTACAATCGATAAAGAAGCAAAAAAACGCGAGCGTCAAATTCGACGTTCCATCGAAGAAATAGAGGCAAAAATGGAGGCACTTGATAAAGAGATTAACGGCTATGAAGAAGCATTATGCAATCCCGAAATCTTCTCTAATCATGAAAAAGCTCTTGAAATTCAAACAAACCTTGATATCGCGAAAGAAAGCCATGATATTCTGGAGATGGAATGGCTTGAACTGAACGAAGAGCTTGATGCATTATAAATTCATTTCCCCCGCTAAATCAGCGGGGGTTTTTATCTTTTACTGCTTTATTATAGCTCTTTTATTTTCGTGTATATTTTAATCAAGCCGAATGTTCACTCCTGCGTTCGAATATATTAAATAGGCCCAAATAGTTATGGATAAACATCTGCTAATGACGTGTACCATTTTTTGAGAAGAGTGTTATTTTGTACGTGCCCACTGATAAAAAGCTCTTTTACATACAACTCCTTTTTTAATATTATTTCGTAATATTAACTCTTTCCCTGAAAGCCATCCTGTTTTGCCTCTTCTTCTTAAATAAAACCTGTGGAGAATAAAAAATTTCCACATTTTTATTCACAGATAAAATGTAGTAATAGCAACATATCAACAGAGTTTTCCACATTATCCACAATCGTCATTTTATTTTTCCACACAATTTCAACAAGAAAATCACATATTTTTATATTAAATCACAACTTACACACAGGTTATCCACAATTTGTGCATAAGTACGAATGTTCTCGTTGACATTTTAAAAACAGTTGTTCAAAGCTGTGGATAATTTTTCAGAAAAATTGTACAATGCATAAATATTTACATCATTAAGAAAGTTCTACACAAAAAATCGCTATTTTCTACTATATTTATTTTTTTATAAAAATAAAAAGTGCTGCAAATTTTTCGCAGCACTTTTCTTTATTTCACCCAGCTCTCTAATTCCATTCCAGGTTTACCGTTCATGCTCATATTACCTTTGACGCCTGCTTCATACATATAAAAACCTGCTGCACCAATCATTGCCGCATTATCTGTGCAAAGCTTCAGCGGCGGAACGTAAAATGGAATTCCCTCGTTTGCAAATGCTTCTTCCAAGGCATTGCGTAATCCTTTATTAGCTGAAACGCCTCCTGCAGCGATGACCTGTTTGACACTATATTCACGGGCCGCACGCACAGTTTTTGCTGTCAGGACTTCCACTACACTATCTTGGAACCCTTTCGCTACCTGTGCCGGAATGATTTCCTCTCCACGCTGGTCCAGGTTATGCTTATAATTAATGACCGCTGACTTTAATCCGCTAAAACTAAAATCGTAGGAGTCTTCCTCTAGCCAAACACGTGGAAACGGTACAGCTTCCTGGGCTTCATGTGCTAAACGATCGATATGCGGCCCTCCCGGATAAGGTAAATTCAATACTCTCGCTACCTTATCGTACGCCTCTCCTGCTGCATCATCTCTTGTTTCACCAATTAGTTCAAAACTGCCATGCTCCTTCATATAGACGAGCTCTGTATGCCCTCCTGATACGACAAGCGCAAGAAGGGGAAACTCCATTGGCTGTACAAGGGCATTGGCATATATATGCCCTGCTATATGGTGCACAGGTATAAGAGGCAATCCGTGTGCAAATGCAAATGCCTTCGCTGCGTTAATCCCAATTAGCAGAGCGCCAACCAGCCCGGGGCCTTCTGTTACAGCCACCGCTGCTAAATCAGTCGGTTCCATCCCTGCTTGTATCAGACACTCTTCAATAACAATAGTGATCTGTTCTACATGATGCCTTGACGCGATTTCGGGTACTACGCCTCCAAAACGCTTATGGCTATCAATTTGGGATGATACAACATTTGAAATAATCTCCGTACCATCTTTAATAATGCTTGCTGCTGTTTCATCACAGCTTGTTTCAATTGCCAGTATATATCTACTCATTTATATTCACCCACATCACAAGGGCATCTTCCCCGTTATCAGTATAATATCCTTTCCGAATGCCCCCGTCTTGAAAACCTAGTTTTCGGTAAAGGTTTTGCGCCACAATATTTGTCACACGCACTTCCAAACTCATGACGTCCATCTTTGCTTCCCGGGCAATACGGATGGCTTCCTTCATCAATGCTTCTCCTATCCCCTGGCCTCTCGCAGACTCTACAACAGCTACATTTGTAATCTGTGCCGCATCAATGACTAGCCACATGCCGCAAAATCCAATAATTCCCGTTTCATCTTCTGCTACTATATAATGGGCATACTGATTTTCACGCATTTCATAATGAAAAGAATCCAGTGTCCACGGTGTTGGGAAAGTCGCCAATTCAATTGCATAGACAGCTTCTACATCATCCGCTGTCATTCTACGATACGTAATCACTCGGCCACCTTCTTCTGTTCCTTAATCCAATTCGCTTCCGCCTCTGCAATACGGCGGTACTGTGGTACAAAGTGATGGACAGCTTCCACAGACGGCAGCTCTCGTTTCTCTGCAAGTGCAACAAGCTCTGCTGCACGTGGCAGATCGAGCGTATAGGAAGCACGGATAGCCTTATCTCCAAGTATCTCCTTGATCCGATCCCAAAACACGTCTATATCTGTACCGATAAATAGAACTTTTTCATCCAATGCCTGCAATGTTTCTAACAGCCCATCGATATAGTCATGATGATCACCAATTACTTCTTCCAGCTTGTCGCCGCGATAAGCAGCGGCATAAACGTGCTGACGTCTAGCATCAAATAATGGACAAATAACACCGTCAAACATTTTGGCATTGGCAGCTAATGCCTGCAAGCTCGATATACCTACTAATGGTTTTTTTAATGTCCAGGCAAGTGTTTTGGCAATTGTCACACCTATACGTACTCCCGTATAGGAACCCGGCCCTTCCGATACAGCTACGGCATCTATTTGGGCTGGTTTCATTTGAGCCTTTTTAAACAATTCCTCTACAGCAGGCATGGCTCCTACAGAATGAGTAACTTTAATATTTTGGACTATTTCTGCCACTACTTGTCCATCTTTTACAATTGCCACAGAAAGAGGGGCATTTGCTGTATCTATTCCTAACCAAATCATTTTAATAGCTCCTCACACAGTTGGACGTATTGTACGCCCATCGGTTTAAATATAAATTTCCGCTCAGTTTCACTCAACCGGGTGATTTCAATCCCAAGGCGTTCTTTTGGCAGCTCATCCTCAATTAAATGTGCCCACTCTACAACCGTTACTGCATCCCCATAAAAAATTTCATCCCAGCCAAGGTCCTCATCACTGTCCGCCAGACGGTAGACATCAAGATGATTTAACGGCAGACGTCCATTATATTGCTTCATAATTGTAAAGGTTGGACTGTTTACTGTACGCGAAACCCCCAGCCCTTTTGCCAATGCCTGGGTAAAGGTTGTCTTGCCTGCCCCTAGATCTCCCTCAAGAGTAATGGTAGTTTGAGGTTCCAGCAGCCTAGCTAAACGATGGGCCAATGCCTGCGTTTCTTTCACTGATGTTATATATTTTTCGAATACCATGTTTTAATCCTCCAAAGTACATTACTACTAGTTTACTGTAAGCAACATAAATGTTCAAAGGGTAGTACCTAGTTGGATAGAAGATGCGTGTCAGTTTACAAAAGAAAACACTCCATTTATTGATTTTTCTCAATAAATGAAGTGCTGTTTACAATATCTGCTTTTATTTTGAATCTGCTTTTCCTTGGTCGGCCGATTCCTCACCTGCTGGTAAATCCCGAGTGGATTCTCCTCGCTTTTGTACAATTCGTTTATCCACTAATTGATTATCCTTGAATTTAATCTCATATGCTCGAGTAATGAGCAGCTCATCCGGCCATATATACGTTTGCCCATCTATCTGTTCACCCGGACCTTTTGCTACTTTTACCACTTCCATATAAGACATGCCTTCCGTTAACTGATTGAATTCATCCTCATTCATATATTTCTGCCATGCATACGTATTTGAATCTTCTATATCGATCATTTTATTAGAAGAGCACCCAAACAAAACGATAGCCGACAACAGAACGATGATCATTTGAGCAATTCGTCTGTATGTCATAAACGGCACCCCCACATACTATCTTTTCAAAAATAGATTTACCCTATTATTTTAAAATAGAAACAAATCTATCATGATTCTAGCATTTTAACATATTTCTCTAATAAAATTATGAGAATAAAAGCTTATTTTAAGCCACTACTAGTGAATATTATTAAAAAAGGACCGAGTTTCCTCCTTTTTATACATAAGTAACTATACTCCCTTATATATGCGAGAGCGAACTTCCTTTCATAAAAGAGGAGCGGGAAAAGAAAAAGCGTACAATGGGACTCACTCCCATTGTACGCATTAAAAATTAAAATAGTAGAAATAAATAAAAAAAGCTCTTGTAAGATGAGTTCTTACAAAAACCTAAAATGGCGGTCCCGACCGGGATCGAACCGGCGATCTCCTGCGTGACAGGCAGGCATGTTAACCGCTACACCACGGGACCATTTGTTAAAGACATAAATCATCTTAACATGCCTGCTTAAAATCTGCAATATGTTTTTCAAAATAGCTTACTATATTTTACTTCTTTAATTCTCTAACCTTTTTAATACATGGTTGCGTTCCATTATGCTTAATAAAAAGAACGCAAATGCTGCTCCAGCAAAAGAGCTTATTATAAACGCCGGGACAAGACCAAACAATGCAGCTTCCTGCCCTAAAATAAGCGTAGCAATTGGATAGGCAGCCATAGCTCCAAAAATTCCTGTACCAATCACTTCACCAAACGCTGTGAGCATAAGATTTTTTGTTTTTGAATAGACGAATCCTGCGAATAAAGCACCTATCATACTTCCAGGAAACGCAAATAAGCTTCCTGTTCCCATAATATTACGGATGGTAGAAGCCAACAAAGCCTGAATAACTGCATAATAAGGACCTACTAAAACTGCAGTCAAAACATTAGCTAAATGCTGTACAGGGAAAATTTTCGCAAATCCGACGGGAATATAGACAATCGTGCTGCTCACCGAAACAATAGCGCTTATTATGGCTGTGTACGTCATCTTTTTAATCTTCTTTATTTTACTCATCTCCTTGGGTAATTGAATTTGAACTACTAGAATAGCCCCAAGACCCCAAAAAGATGTGTCTAGCTACTTTCCTACGCTAGTGTTAACTAGATCAGGTTCAAAGGGTACTTCTCAGCCGCTACGGCGCCCCTAGTAGTCATTTATATTATAATCGATCACTATATTAATTGGTAGAGAATAACCATCTCTTATTTTCATAGCCTTCATATATTCCAAATGGCCAAAGCCCCGCCTTCATTGATTTAGTATTTAAAATAAAGTATTGCGATTTTCTCTTTTTAGGAATTAGTAGGTGGAGGCTTTTTTGGCAATAAAAAATTCAACCTTTACAGGTTGAGACTGATTGCCCAGCGATGTCCTACTCTCACAGGGGGTGCCCCCAACTACCATCAGCGCTCTTTCGCAGCGCGATGACCGGCGAATGACTGCGTCATCTGCGCTCGCTCTTTCAGTCACGTACAGAGTACGCTCCTTCTTTCGCTCCCTTGTTTCCTTGTCCTTCTTGGTCCTCCCACTGCTCGGGGAATTCATACCGTATCCTTTGATTTCCTTAGTTAAAATGAATGCTTTGGTTTACGCGCCGGGCTCACCTTCGGTGTTTGGTTGTTGGGAGCTTTTTTT
>NZ_BCVX01000015.1 GCF_001591965.1 Lysinibacillus odysseyi 34hs-1 = NBRC 100172 | reverse complement strand
AATCAGACTCAACCTGTAGAGGTTGAGTTTTTTTATTGCCAAAAAAGCTGCAACAGCCAAACACCGAAGGTGAGCCCGGCGCATAAAACGAAGTCTTCATTTTATCTAAGGAACTCAAAATATACGATACGACATCTCCGAGCAGTGCAAGGACCACCAAGAAGGACAAGGAAACAAGGGAGCGAAAGAAGGAGCGTACTCTGTACGTAACGGAAAGAGCGAGCGTGGATGACATGGTCTTTCGCCGGTCATCTTGCTGCGAGAGATCTGCGATGATAGTTGGGGTGCTCCCTGTGAGAGTAGGATATCGCATCGTAAAAGAACCTAATCCATATAAGATTAGGTTTTTTTATTTGTAAGGAAGAAGACAGGAGGAAAATAACTTTCTTCACTCCTTTTCTTTTTTACTAAAACTCTAGTTTATTTCTAATTTCGTTCAGATAGGATTGGCTGATTGGTAACTCAGTCCCATCCTTCAATTTGATAATGAAATTAGAGGTAATATCCCTATAAATGCGTTGAATGAAATAAATATTAATGATGTAAGATCTATGAATACGTACAAAAATATCCGGCAGTCGTATTTGAAGTTCCTTTAATGTGACAGTCGTTTTATATTGTTCCCCTTGTCTATAAAACCATGTTTTTTTATGAAGACTCTCAATATGAGATATTTGTTCAATGGGAATGGGGCTCCATTCTTCATTTTGCTTTCCTGTTAGGAATCGATAGCTGCTAGGTGTACTTGTCTTAAAGCAAGGAGGTAGCACAATGATAAGGGCTCCTCGTATCCCATTTATCGAGATAGGATAACCAGCTGCATAATAAGGTGTTTCAAATAAAGAGCTGTCCATGAGAGCATCAACTTTTCTGTTTGTCTGCAATACTTTATAGGCCACGCTGTTAGGAGGTACTGGAGACCCTATCTTTAAGGAAACTTTATGGTGGCCGGATCTGAAGTAAACAAATGTATCTTTTACTGCTATGGCGATAGAGGCTTCCTCTGGAATCCAATCTTCTAATATAGCTTTGTACTGCTCAAGGATTCCTTCTTCAATATTGAAATTATCCGATATCATTTTTATGTATCCTCCCCTGTGTTAACTGTTTTTTCACATTTCATCCTTCATAAACCATATTTCGTCTTAATATTCTAACATTTTATCCAAAATTAGTGAAAATTAAATCATACTGTTATATATTAATTTACAACAAGTTGTTCTGTTATGGAACAGTGGTGCAGTTATTTTCCTAACAGAATTTCTATTTACTACAAATGGGAAGGTGGAAATTTATCATGTCAACACGACAAGAAAAAATTGAAACAATTAAAAAGGATTGGGCTGAAAATCCAAGATGGAAAGGCATTGAACGCTCATATTCAGCTGAGGAAGTAGTTAAGTTACAAGGATCAGTTGTAGTGGAACAAACATTAGCAAAACGCGGTGCAGCCCGTCTATGGAATTCTTTGCATGAGGAGCCGTTTATCAATGCACTAGGTGCGTTAACTGGTAATCAGGCAGTACAGCAAGTGAAAGCAGGCTTAAAAGCTATCTATCTATCGGGCTGGCAAGTAGCTGCAGATGCTAACCTTTCTGGTAATATGTATCCTGACCAATCTTTATATCCAGCTAACTCTGTACCCGCAGTAGTAAAAAGAATTAACCAGGCGCTTCAACGTGCTGACCAAATCGATCAAGCAGAAGGACGCGAAGGTTTTGATTGGTTTGCACCGATTGTGGCTGATGCAGAGGCAGGATTTGGTGGACCACTAAACGTATTTGAGCTTGTAAAAGGAATGATTGAAGCAGGCGCAGCAGGTGTTCACTTAGAAGACCAATTAGCTTCTGAGAAAAAGTGCGGTCATTTAGGTGGTAAAGTATTACTTCCAACTCAAAATGCAGTACGTAACTTAATTTCAGCTCGCCTTGCAGCAGATGTAATGGGCGTAGACACAATTTTAATCGCTCGTACAGACGCAGATGCAGCTGATATGGTAACTTCAGATATTGACCCGCGCGATGCAGAGTTCATTACTGGTGAACGTACACCGGAAGGCTTCTTCCGTACAAAGCCTGGAATTAAACAGGCAATCGCTCGTGGTTTAGCATATGCACCATACGCAGATTTAATCTGGTGTGAAACTTCAAAGCCTTCTCTTGAAGAAGCACGTGAATTTGCTGCAGCAATTCATGAGAAATTCCCAGGTAAAATGCTTGCTTATAACTGCTCACCGTCATTCAACTGGAAAGCAAATCTTTCAGAAGAAGAAATTGCAGAATATCAACGTGAACTAGGGAAATTAGGATACAAATTCCAATTTGTTACATTAGCTGGTTTCCACAGCTTAAATAAAGCAATGTTCGAATTAGCTGTAGAGTACAAAGACAATGGTATGGCTGCTTATTCAAAATTACAGCAAGCAGAATTTGCGCTTGAAGAAAAAGGCTATACAGCTACTCGTCACCAACGTGAAGTAGGTACTGGTTACTTTGACGAAGTATCACAAGTTATTTCGGGCGGTACTTCTTCAACAACAGCGATGGCGGGTTCTACTGAAACAGAACAATTTGTATAATATCATCTTTCCGGGCATCTCTCGTCATACAACAGGAGAAAAGACAAATACTAATTTAATACTGCATACCTGCATTCACTCTATGAGTGCAGATATGTATCAACATACACAAAGGTAGGGGATTTGGAGTATGAGTCAAGCCACAACAGGTAAGCTGAAAATCGTTGGGGAAATCACACCACAAGTAGAACAGGTGCTTACACCTGAAGCAATCGAGTTTTTAACACAGCTTCACGAAAAGTTTAATGACCGGCGCAAAGAGTTGCTTAAATTCCGTGCAGAACGCCAAAAGCGTTTAGATGCCGGAGAGAAGCTCGATTTTTTGCCAGAGACAAAGCATATCCGTGAAGGGGATTGGACAATTGCGCCGCTTCCGGAAGATTTACAGGACCGCCGAGTTGAAATTACAGGGCCTGTTGATCGAAAGATGGTCATCAATGCATTAAATTCCGGCGCAAAAATGTTCATGGCATGTTTTGAAGATGCCTCTTCACCAACATGGGAAAACATGATCAGCGGGCAAGTGAATTTATACGATGCAGTTCGCCGTAACATTGCTTACACAAATCCGGCCAATGGCAAGGAATATAAGCTCAACGAAGAGACAGCCGTATTACTAGTACGTCCTCGTGGATTGCATATGATAGAAAAAAATGTAACGGTAAATGACGAAGTGATGTCGGGTAGTCTATTTGACTTTGGCTTATACTTCTTTCATAACGCAAAAGAAGCTATTGCCCGTGGAACAGGTCCTTACTTCTACTTGCCTAAACTGGAAAGTCATTTAGAGGCCCGCTGGTGGAATGAAGTATTTGTATTCGCACAGGATTATATTGGTATTCCACAAGGAACGATTAAAGCAACAGTGTTAATCGAAACGGTCACGGCGGCGTTTGAAATGAACGAAATTTTATACGAACTTCGTGAGCATTCAAAAGGGTTGAACTGTGGACGCTGGGATTATATCTTTAGCTTTATCAAACGCTTGCGAAACCAGCCGGAAGTTGTACTGCCGGATCGGGGCCAAGTGACGATGACGGTTCCATTCATGCGTGCCTATACACAATTATGTGTTCAAACATGTCATAAACGCAATGCACCGGCAATGGGCGGTATGGCTGCTCAAATCCCTGTGAAAGGGGATGATGAAGCAAACGCTGCAGCATTCGCAAAAGTGGCGGAAGACAAACGCCGTGAAGCAACTGATGGTCATGATGGAACATGGGTAGCGCATCCTGGTATGGTCCAGACTGCTATGGAGCAATTTGATGCCATTATGAAGACACCAAACCAAATTGACAAGAAACGTGAGGATGTTTCTGTAACAGCGGATGACCTGCTGGCTATTCCGGAAGGGACAATTACAGAAGACGGTCTTCGGGTGAATTTAAATGTTGGGGTTCAATATATTGCATCGTGGTTACGCGGTCAAGGAGCAGCGCCAATTCATAACTTAATGGAGGATGCTGCCACAGCAGAAATCTCCCGGACACAGGTATGGCAATGGATCCGCCATCCAAAGGGAATCCTTGAGGATGGACGCAAAGTAACGATGGAGCTAGTGCTTCAAGTGCTGGAAGAAGAGCTTGCAAAAATTAAAGAAGCTGTTGGGGAACAGGCTTATGAAAGCGGTCGTTATGCTGAAGCGACTGAGCTATTCAAAACTTTAATTGAGCAGGATGAATTCGTGGAGTTCTTAACACTCCCTGGATATACAAAAATCAGCTGATTAATTGTTCGTTAGACATGAAAACTCTACTATTATAAGTTCGTCAAGGAAGCTCCTGCTCCAATTTTCACGGAGTTGGGCAGGGGTGGATTTTGAATATGGGCTTTGCCTCCCATAACATAGTGTATATAGCGTTCAAACAAGGGGTCTATTATAGAAGAATCATCGTAGGTTCTTATATAAAGGGGGAAAAATGTCTTTCTGGTCGTGATGGGGCTGGGAAGGCATTTTTTTATAATGACTATACTGGGGAATATAGGAAAAGTTCTATTGAAAAAATTTTCAGATAATAATAGTATGGGACTAGCAGGAAAGTATAGTTCAAGGAGGAGAGGGAATGAAAAATAAAGAGATTTTACTCGTACCGGGACCAACACCAGTGGCTGATGAAATTTATGAGGCATTAGCTATGGAGACACGCGGTCATACAGATCCACGCTTTGTTGCCATCTATAAGAGAGCGATTGAAAACACGAAGAAATTGTTTAATACTGACGGAGAAGTATTTATCATAGCTGGCTCTGGAACATTAGCAATGGAAATGGCCATCGTTAATACAGTAGCAGAAGGAGAGAAGCTGCTTGTCATCAGCCATGGCTACTTTGGTGACCGTTTTATTCCGCTGGGTGAAGCGTTTGGTATTGAAGTAGATGTATTACAGGCAGAGTGGGGTAGACGAGCAGATATAGCTGCTGTAAAAGAGAAGCTGGCAACAGGTGGTTATAAGGCAGTCACTGTGACACATGCAGATACTTCAACAGGGGTAGCTGCGGATTTAGAAGCATTAATCCCCCTTATTAAGGAAGCAGGAGCTTTAGCAATCGTAGATGGTGTTGTGGCGACAGCTGCTTTGCAGGAGGATATGGGCAAAGCTTATGGAGGAAATGAAAAATATAAAATTGATATTGTCTTGACAGGTTCGCAGAAAGCTATCGGGGTACCACCGGGCCTAGCCATTATAGCGTTTAGCCAGCAGGCACTTGCTGCAAGAGAAGCTCTTGGGAAGGTACGGGCATATTATGCGGATATTAAAAACTGGCGCCCGATTATGGAAAATCCGGCAAGCTATTTTGCAACGCCTCCTGTAAATCTTATTTATGCTTATGATAAAGCGCTTGAGATGGTCCTGGCTGAAGGAATGGAAAGACGTGAGCAGCGTCATCTATCGTATGGCCGGTCGGTACGTGCAGCCCTTCGCACATACGGGATGATGCCACTTGCTGATGAAACAGTTGCCGCTCCTACATTGAGCTGTATTCTCTACCCGGAAGGTATAGACGATGCGAAATTTAGAGGCAGTCTGGCGGCAAGAGGCATTATTGTAGCTGGTTCTTTAGCACATCTAGCAGGAAAGGCATTCCGTATTGGCCATATGGGAAATACAAAAGAAGAACAACTGGCTGAAGCGATTATGATCATCGGGGAAGCATTGCAAGAACAAGGGGTAAACGCAGATATACAGGAAGCTGTAAAAGTATTCAATGAAACACTCAAAGAGAGCAAAGCGGCTTTGTAAAAGCGAATTTGCTGTGCTTCCATGCGTGTAAAAGAGGAACCTCAGTTTATAAAGGGGCAGCCAGATAAGCAAATCCGGCTGCCTCTTCCTCCTACATATTCCATTCCTTAAAAGCCGGTATGCTTTATGCCATACAATTGAATTTTTGAGTTAGAATAGGTGTATGTCAATTCTTGAAAGGAAGAATGCTGCATGGGAGATATTATCGTACTTATACCAGCTCTAAACCCTCTGCAGTCGCTCTTACTGCTTGTCGAACAGCTGCGGTCAACAACGGTTAGGAAAATCCTTATTATTAATGATGGGAGCGATGAGAAATATGCCTCCATCTTTGAGGAGTTAAAACAACAGCCGCATTGTATTGTAATCGAGCATGAGCGAAATATGGGAAAGGGCCGTGCACTAAAAACAGGCTCTGAATATATTATCAAACATGGAAAAAAGATAGAGGGCTTACTTATAGTAGGGGCGCATGGACAACATACGTTTGAAGATGTGAAGCTCATGCTTGAATCAGCCAAGCTTTTTTCCGATGGCATTGTGCTGGGAGTGCGTCAATTTCGAACAAGGGAAATACCGGTGCTAAGCTTTTTAGGGAATCGTGCGGCTTCTATGCTGTTTGAAGTATTGTTTCATCATCGCCTGCTTGATATACAGAGCGGCCTTCGGTATATTCCGAAGCGTGAATTATTTTGGGTGCATAAAGTAGACGGGGAGCAGGCTGACTTTGATATCAATATGCTTGTGCAGGCTATTCAAAGAGCAGTTCCGATTTATGAAATTCCGATTGGGGAAGCCAGAGTAAGAAAGAACTCTATTATTCACTACGATGAACTCATTGGTGCTAAAGAAATGGTGCAGCAAGTATGGAAAACTTTTTTAACGAGTAAATCGACAAAGCGATGAAACCTTTTCTCATATGCAACGTACATATTATTGAGTGCTACAGGGTTACCAATCATCCTT
This sequence comes from Lysinibacillus odysseyi 34hs-1 = NBRC 100172, assembly GCF_001591965.1. GTDB lineage: Bacteria > Bacillota > Bacilli > Bacillales_A > Planococcaceae > Lysinibacillus_B > Lysinibacillus_B odysseyi. The sequence continues at coordinate 78,646 of NZ_BCVX01000015.1, read as the reverse complement.
GCAGGGAATGAATAAACTGTAGTACTTATTTTTTTACTTAGGAGGCATTTGCATGGACGACAAACAATCAATGGAGCAAATGATTGCAGGTAAGGAAAAACACTTTTCAGACGAAGGATTTTTTCACACAGTAAAAAAGTATGGAACGAAAATGGGCTATAAAGGCTTGCATGCGGCGGCAACATTATATACAGCACTAAAAAGTCCGAATATGTCAAAGGCCAATAAAATGATTATTCTAGGGGCGCTCGGTTATTTTATTTTCCCTTTTGATGTAGTAGCTGACCTCCTGCCAGTTGTGGGGTTATCAGATGATGTAGTCGTCATGACGGCTGCGCTAACAAAGGTATTTATGAGCATTGATGATGAAATGAAGGAAGAAGCCCATACATTACTGAAGAAAACATTGGGCGATCGTTATAATTATAATGAGTTAGAAGCTGAAAGTGTAGAATAGGACAAGATTCCGCGGAAAAGCGGAATCTTTTTATTTAGATAAAAAATACGGTATCGTAAAAGAAAAGGCGAGAAAGGGATAAAAAATATGGAATATACAGATCCGGTAAAAAACCGTGTGAAAAGAATAGAAGGACAGCTGCGTGGTGTTCTAAAAATGATGGAAGATGGAAAGGATTGTAAGGATGTTGTGACGCAATTATCAGCAGTGCGCTCAGCAGTAGACCGCACAATCGGTGTTATCGTCAGCGAAAATTTAGTAGAATGTGTGCGTAATGCAGAAGGGATTGAAGGCAGGGTGGACGAAATGATTAAAGAGGCGGTCAACCTTGTTGTAAAGAGCCGTTAATAGATTGGGGAGAGATGTATGTTAAAGCGAATAACGTTTCTAGTTATTTTAGTTGTGTTTGCCAAGCCGGTGTATGATGAAGCATCAAAATTTTTGACTGACCGTGTCCCAGCTGAAAACGTTACCGTAGAGACGGCTGAGCCTATCAAAGCAGAACGTACATCAGATCAACAGCTTATAGAGACAGCAAATCAGACAGAACAAATCGCACAAGCAACCAAACCAGCAAAAGTAGAAAATGTGGAACAATTGGCAGAAGCATTTTTTTATCATTTCAGCAGACTGGATACAGAATTTACAATCGAATATCGAGGGAGTACGGCGGAAATCGAGCGTCTGTTGACAAAAGCTACAGAAGAAGCAGCTCAGCGTGACACGTATATTGCGGGGCATTTGTCAAATCGCGAAATGGAATATGAATACAGTAAAACAAAGGCAACTATTCGAGTGAAGCAAAGCTACCTGACAAATCTCCAACAGGAAAAGGCAGTAGAATCTATGGTAGATTCGATTGTCTCTACAGCCCAACCGGAGGAAATGACAGATTTTGAAAAAGTGAAATTTGTAAATGACTATATTGTCAAGAATACCGAATATAGCGAGGAATCCATTGCCAGTTCCCATAGCGCCTATGCCGTTGCCTATGAAGGAAAAGGAGTGTGCCAGGGCTATGCATTATTTGCTCAGAAATTACTGGAGGCCCTGGGAATGGAATCAATGTATGTGGTAGGGGAGGTCTATACAGGGGGGCATGCATGGAATCTGGTGAAGGTAGATGGAGAATGGTATCATCTCGATACGACATGGAATGACCCTGTTCCTGACCGCGGGAATGGTGTTCGCTATGATTACTTCCTTTTGAATGATCGTGATATGAGAGTGGACCATTCATGGGAGGCAGCAGCTTATCCAAAAGCCGAAAGCTCCACATACAGCTTCATGCATGTCGTACAAGATAGCTATGAATTTGGGGACGATATTTATTTCAGCCATTCTGAAGATGAAAACAAGCTTTATAAGCTGAATAAGACGACTGGTAAAATGACGAAAGTAGCAGATGTCCGGGCTCTTTATATTGTAGGCGCAGGGGATTGGCTATATTTCAGCAACTATTCAAAAGGAGCCTATTTATCAAAAATCCGGATGGATGGTACAGAGCTCACAACCCTTTTTAAAGAAGAAGTAAAAGACCTGTTCATTGAAGGGGATTATGTTTATTTTACGGCGGAAAGCGGAGCTAAAAAAGTCGCAATTGAAGGTAACATCTGAAAAGTTTTTTGAGACGAACTTTTAAAACAAGAAGGCTGCATTTCGGACGATGAAAAAGCTACGCTGTTTTAGTGAATATGTAGTAAAAGAGCCGTGTAGAAAGTAAAACTTTCTACACGGCTCTGTTTTTGTATTGACTAGTTACTTATATTTTTCATTACTTTCGGTGACTGTCAGCTTCACTTATTTATCAGTCTGAGAAATATGTGTGACCCGTTTTACAATATATTCAATGGGCTTTTCCTCGCAAAGCTTGAATTGAACTGACGGGAAGGCTTTCGCCAATTTACTTGTAAATAAATCATAAATAACAGGAGTATTTTTCAAGACACCGCCGTTTATATAAAATGGATGCGTTTCTCCACTATACCTTATTTTTTGTAAGGCTGCTGTTGCAAGCAAGGCAAGCTCTTCAGCAGCCTTTTCCGCAATCTCTCTAGCAGCTTCATCCCCTTGTTCTACTGCCTCCTGAAGATAGGTGCTGAGGCAGGCGAGCCGGGCATTTGTATAGTCTGCCCTATACAGCCAGTTCATCAGGGAATCTATACCGTCTAAATCATTTGCTTGAAGAACAAGTTCAGTCAGTTTGGTTGGTGCAGTACGACCATCTGCAGCACGGAAGATAGCCTTTGCTATTTGCCTTCCAATCCAATATCCGCTTCCTTCATCCCCTGCCCGATGCCCCCAGCCGCCAGTACGAACCACTTTCTCCCCATCATAGCTGAAGCATACTGATCCTGTTCCTGAAATGAGGAGGGAGGCAGGCTGTCTTTGTGCTAACCCCAGCAGTGCCGCTTCTACATCATTTTCGATGACGAGCTTTTTGATGGTAAGGGCTGAATGCTGGAGACTGGTCTCCACTAGATTTCGAATGACTTTGGCATCTTCATCCGTATCCATACCGGCTATTGCAAACACAGCAGCGGTTATCTCACGGATGGAAACCGCTTTTTGTGCATCGTTCAGCAATGCTTCAAATAGCTCGATGACACGCCCCTGTCCGACTGCCTGATAATTTGATCCAGTAGATGTCTTGGTAAACAGCTCCCGTCCATCTTCTGTCCTGATGGTCATCGTTGTTTTTGTTGCGCCGCCATCGACTGCTAATAGGATTTTTCTCAATTAGTATCCCATCCTTGTAAAATTGCTTCCAGTCTTTGTTCAGCTGCTATAATAGCCTCTTTCTTGTCTTTCACCCATTCTAGTAAAGTAGAGGAGTCTCTTTCAGCAATTCTTAAGGAGCGTCTCATTGTTTCAGGAGCAGGTCCTCCAAGCAATGTCCGTACCTGTACAAAATATTCGGGCTTTAATGCATTGTAAAAGTCCTTTTTAGAAATATGAAGCGGTTTTTTCGTTACCTCCACCGCTTTTTCATTGGCGATTTCCCATGTCAGTTTTTCGAGAGACTCTTCACCGGATTCCATTAATGTCCGGACACATTTACTGACAATGCTATGCGACTGGCGGAACGAAATTTTTTCGGAACGGACAAGTGTATCGGCCAGCTCCGTTACATTGGCAAAGCTGTTCCTTGCCCGCTCCAGTAAGCTTTCCTTATTGACATTCATCGTAAGGACAAGACTGCCAAACAGCTTATAAATGCCGATAAGACGATCCATTGCCCGCCATAAAAATGGCTGCATGTCATCTTCCGTATCGACAATATCACCAAATGGCGTATTATGAATCATCTGCAGGACGGTTCCCGTATCACCTACGACCGAGGAGAGAAGAGAGCGGGTATGCTCAATTGATACCGGATTGCGCTTCTGAGGCATGATAGAGCTGACTTGAACGTAAGGACTTGCAAGACGGAATGTGTTAAACTCCTGTGTTGCCCATAAGAGGAAGTCCTGAGAGGTACGCCCAAGATTAAGAGCTGCTAATTGGATGACACTGGCCGCTTCCGCGATATAATCAGCACCCGCTACAGCATCCCATGCATTTTCAATAAGTCCATCAAAGGCAAGAAGTTCCTGCATACGCTCACGGCTGATACGGAATCCTGTTGTCGTAAGAGCAGCAGCACCCATACTGCTTTTATTAATAGTACTGAAGGCAGCCTGCATGCGGTGAAAATCACGTGTCAGCTGATTGATCACAGCCTTCAGATAATGGGCGAATGTAGTAGGCTGTGCCTGCTGTGTATGGGTATAGCCGATCATAATAGTATCGACGTGCTCCTCGGCAAAGGCAATGAGGGAAGCTCGGAGCTGCAGGAGCTCCTCCATGACGGACAGAAGCTTTTTCCGTAGTGTCATGCGATAAATGGCAATCCCCATATCATTTCTGCTTCTTGCGATATGCAAATTACCCGCTATATCCCCACCGAGCTCAATTAATTTATCTTCAATGCGGAAAAACAAATCCTCAAATTGCGGACTGTAATCTCCGGTTTTAAAATATTCCAAATCCAGCTTTTTCAGTGCCTTGCCAATTTTCTTTGCATCCTCTGCTGTTACCAGCTTTTGCTCCTCCAGCATTTTTAGATGCGCAATATGAATCTGTATCATAGATGTTAAAAACCGCTGCTTTGCCTCATTATAGGCGGGCTGCAGAACCATTTGACGATAGCTGTTCGACGGGAAATTGGTACCTTCTACTTCATTAATATGATTTTTATAATCCTGAAAAAACATAACCTCATCTTCCTCCATTAAATGCTGGTGAAATCATTATATGGCAGAACCGGCCGAACCTTTAGACAGTTTTTCAGAAATCAACAAAACAAGTAAAATAAGCAGTATTTGGAGCACTCCGTATGCACAGGCCGTACCAAATTTAAATGCATACAGCTTTTGAAATATAGCAACCGATAAAGGAATCGTTGTTGTGCTATATAGTAAGATAGACGCTACAAATTCTCCTATACTTTGAACAAGCGCCAGTAATGTACCAGCAATGATGCCGGACAGGGTCAACGGCAGGACAATTCTTTTAAATGTGTACCACCATCCTGCCCCTAAGCTGCGGGATGCCTCTTCAATGGATTGATCCAGCTGCAGCAAGGAAGCCGAGGTAGACCGGAATACAAGTGGCAAGTGCCGGACAAAATAGGCAAGCGGCAAAATCCAAAACGTTCCAATGAGTACTTGATTAAAGGCGAACGGGCTTTCTGTACTGAAGGCGGCAATGAGGTTGACGGCGACAACCGTTCCAGGCAGTGCCCATGGAATCATAATAAGGGTATCGAGCAGTGATTTTCCCTTGAAACTCAGTCGTACCATTGCATAGGCAGCCGCGACCCCAAAAAGAATGTTGCCGACTGTCGCAACAGCTCCCATCTGGATGGAATTCCAAATCGGCCGCCATGTTCGTTCGTCTGTAAATAGTGCTTTATAATGATCCAGCGTATAATCCGTCGGTAAAATCTGAATTGTCCAAGCCCCATCTTTCGAAAAGGAGATAAGAATCAGTACCAATATTGGTAGAATAAGAATCAATGTCCCGACAAAGGATAGAAAGATAGAAATAGTTTTTAGCGGTTTTGATGTAACTTCTGAACGGTGAACGCTGACTCCTTTGCTCAAATTTTGGTAATTACGCCGGTTTTGATACCAGCGCATGATTAGTAAAAATAGAATAGAGACAATCGATAAAATGGTGGATTGTGTCGCTGCCATATCTAAATTCCCATTTGTACGCGCCAAATAAATCTGCATCGTCATCGTCCGTTCCACCCCGAACATGAGCGGGGCAGTATAAGAAGCCATCGATACCATGAAAACGAGCAGGGAAGAGGCAACAATGGACGGTGTCAGCATTGGTAAAATGACTTTTCTCCAAACTCGGATTCGTCCGGCTCCTAAGCTTGTTGCTGCCTCCTCCAATGATGGATCAAGCCCTTTTATGGCGGCGGACGCTGTTAGATAAAAATATGTGTACATTGTAAATGTGTGCACAACGACAACACCCCAAATGCCCTTTAAGGAAAAAGGCACTTCCTCAAGTGCGAATAGCTGCTGGAAGAAGCGGGGGAAGATACCGCTTTCCCCGTATAAAAAGGTGAAGGAAAGTACACCGACAAGAGGAGGAAGTGCCATCGGAACCAGTACAAGGACAGACAGCAATCTGCGTCCCGGGAACTCATACCGCTCCAAAAGGAATGCCATTGTTACTCCGACAACTGCACAGCAGATGACGCTGATGATGGAAATATAAACACTGTTCCATAATGCTTCTAGGTTAGCCGTACTCTCCAGACTGAAAAATTTCCGGTAGTTAGCAAGAGTATCATCACCCGAAAAGCTTTGAAGAAATGTAGAGTAAAATGGATAGACTACATAGGCAAATAAAATAAGAAATAAAGGTGAAATCAATAGATAGACGAAATAAGGTGACCGGGGAGCACGTGACCACCAGCTTGTTTGGTATTCAACTTGTTGCTTCATCCTTGTCGCCTCCTATTCAGCCAGGAAATAAAGATTCCTTGATGGGATATGTAGTTCGATGTCATCGCCGATTGCCTTGATATCACTGCCGCCGTTAATAATCATTGCTTTTAACGATGTACCATTTACACGGATTAGGTAATTAACGCTGAGCCCTGTAAACTCCACAAATTCAATGGTGCCCTTTATCGTATTATCGCCGGGTCCTGCTTCAAATGCTTCCGGTCGGATAGAGACATATATGGTACCACCTACTTGCGGTGCAACTCCATCAGCCTTCCCGCCCGAAAGTCCGTGAAGGACAAGCCCATTTGCATGTTCAACAGTTATTACCTCTTCTTTGATAGATGTTACTTTCATCTCTAGCATATTGGTCTCCCCGATAAACGTTGCCACAAAACGGTTATTTGGCCTGTGATAAATTTCCTGCGGCGTGCCGATCTGCTTGACGAGTCCGGACTCCATCACCATAATCCGGTCGGACATCGACATAGCCTCTGTTTGGTCGTGCGTGACATAAATAGTTGTCACACCAAGCTCGGATTGGATACGCTTGATCTCTACCCTTGTTTCTTCACGAAGCTTGGCATCTAGGTTGGAGAGGGGTTCATCCAGTAACAGAATATCAGGCTCGATAACGAGTGCACGTGCCAAGGCAACACGCTGCTGCTGCCCGCCGGAAAGCTCATTGATTTTCCGGCTGCCGTACTGTGCTAGGTGCACAAGCCCGCGGATTCGATCTACCTTCTGCCGGATTTCTGCTTTTGGCAGCTTTCTCACCTGCAGCCCAAAGGCAATATTTTCATCTACCGTCATGTGGGGAAACAGGGCATAATTTTGGAACACCATACCGATATTCCGTTTATTCGGCTGCAAGGTTGTGACGTCCTGTCCATCAAAATAAACCTTGCCTGTAGTAGGATAGTAAAAGCCGGCAATCATACGGAGTGTTGTTGTTTTGCCGCAACCGCTCGGACCTAAAAAGGTAAAAAATTCGCCGGGCTTTACTTCAAGATTCAATTCACTAACACCTAGCACATCTCCAAATTTCTTTGTGACATTTTCTATATGAACACTTTTCATCATTATGCACCACCTTTGATAGATAGGAGAAAAGGGCTGAACCGTGTAACGGAGCAACCCTTTCTAAGAAAATAAGAAACTATAAAATTTCATTTTGAAGAAGAGGGTGTCCCCGTTAAGTCAAGCGCTGCGCTTTTGTCAGCAGCTACTTGCCTTTACCTTTAATATTTGTATCCCAGTATTCCATCCATTCCGCTTCTTTATCAGCCATGATCTGCCAGTCGATGTCGAATGTTTTCAAATCAAGCTCCTGATACCAATCAGGCATTGCGGCCAGGTCGATATCCGTACGTGTCGGGATTTGATAGTAATTATGGGCAAGATCTGTCATTACTTCCTTGTCAAACAGGAACTCGACAAAGAGTTTCGCATTTTCCATATTTTTGGCATTTTCGATGATACCGACTCCGTCCACGAGAATCGGGGCACCGCTCTTTGGATAGATATAGTCGAATGGATAATCAGTCGTAAACTTTTTCAATAAAATATCCTGCAGATTCCAAAGGGAAAGTGTTCCTTCTTGACGAGTCAGCTTCAAATAAAGAGCATTCGGATCCTGTGTGTATTCCTTTGTATTAGTATCCAGCTTTGCCAGCCATTCATAGCCTTTTTCAGGTGTATCGGCTCCTTGGCGGTAAATCATCGAGGAATAGATGGTACGCATCGTCCCTGATGCAAGAACACCGCGAATTAAAATTTCATCCTTCCATTTCGGATCGAGCAGATCATCCCAATCCTGCGGTCCTTCCTCTGGTGAAAGCACATCACTGTTGATCATAATTACTTCTGGTAGAAGCATCTCACCGATCCAGCGGTTTTCACTATCGCGGTGCTGGGCATCAATAGCTGAGGCAAAAGACGGCTCCCACGATTCCAGCAAATCTTCCTCGGCTGCCACCATCATCGCTGCTTGTGTACCTCCCCACCAGAAATCGCCCTGTGGATTTGCCTTTTCACCCCGGGCACGCTCCAAAATTTGCTGTGCACCCATTGTCATGAACTCTACTTTGATATCAGGATAGCGCTCATTGAATTTTTCGATGACTTCCTGGACCATTCCTTCGTCCCGCCCGGTATAAATGACAAGATTGCCGGATGGATTTTCGCCCTTGCCTGTTTTGTCATCTCCGTCTTTTTTACCTGTATCCTCTGATTTGTCATTGCAGGCAGTCAACATTACCAGGAGTAATACGAGTAATAAAGAAAGTAATCCCCATCTTTTCATACGTAACAGCCTCCTTGTGATTTTTTATCATGTATGAACAAATGATTTTTCATTTGTTTGAAAATTGGGAATATAATTTAATCTTATTTCTTTTTCACGAAAAAAGTCAATGAGACCTAAAGGACAGGAGTTAAGAAAGAAAGTATGTGAAAAGGTGGAAAAACTTCTTTACAGCCTATGACTTTCTAGGCATAAAAATAACTTTACTGGGTGCTCAGTAAAGTTAGAAATATTGATTATTCGGTTTTTTGTTGTTCCTTTTGTTTTTTGACAGCCTTTAGCTTATCCATGCCGATAAAAGCACAGGCACTGCCCAATAATAAATAAATCACCGACATGATAACATCCGATTCCCAATAATGTAATACTTGTATAAAGCCGATCATGGCTCCTGCACAAGCTGCTAAAATATACAGCGTTGCATTTCTCTCCATTTTCTTGCCCCCTCAAGTTCATTGTTTTTACTATTAAACAAAGGTTCTTCATTTTCCTCCCGAGATATTTGTCATATTTTCGGAGAAAGAATGTGATTGCTTATTTCTTTGCCTGCATCTGAAGTCGCTGCTCGAAAAAAGCATAAAAGAAGAAAGAGAAGAGAGCCGGCAGGTCAAGTAAGTGACCATTATCACAAACACGAAGTCCTTGCTGCGTGATAAGACTTAAGGCTGCCAAAACGGAGAAAGACCGTTTGATATTGCCTATACTTCTTTTACCATATGATAAAAGGGTTCACCGATAATTTCCCATGGCTCTGTCACGACAAAGCCTTCCCGTTCGTAAAGGCTGCGTGCCTTTGTTTTTTCTGTTTCCACATTTAACGACAGCTTTGTATAGCCGAGTTTTTTGGCCTGCTGCTCAGCAAAGTGGAGAAGTAGTGTGCCGATACCACGGCCACGGGCATCCGGTGCCACACAAACTGTATCGATATAATACTCCTCATCATGTGCTTCTTTATCGATCCGATAAGAAGAACCATGCTTTTTCTGAAGCTTCTTCATTAAATGCCCATCAAGATCTTTCCCCGTTTTCCCATCATATAAAACAATCATTCCGAGAATTTTTTCTTCCTCGTGTGCCACATATGTATATAAATAAGAGTGGCGGTTGTCTTCGCTTTGAATAAGCTCTTTTAAGCCCTCCAGAATTGCCTTATCCTCCTGTGCTCCTGTCAGTCTCGCTGCAATATCACCAATAGCCTCATAAATTAATGGGGCGATGTCCTCTGCATCCAGCATAGATGCCTGTCTTACCAGTAAATTCATATTTTATTACCTCCCTTCTAAAAGTGTAACAGAATTTTGAACAAACAGCTTGAGATGCTACTGTTAGAAAAGTTTAAATTTTTCATAGTGCTCTGTTTTTATGGTACTCTAGATAGAACAACATCTTCGGAGGTTAGACAACTGATGACTCAATCAGATAAGGAATTCATACTAGTTTATGGAGACGCTTTTGTTGATTATATAGCGAATGATGCGACTAACACATCATTCACAACGTTTTTGGGCGGCGCTACAATTAATGTGGCAGCCGGAATTAGCCGAATCGGTGCACCTTCTGCATTAATTACCATCACAGGTGAGGATGATACATCTGAATTTGTACGTCAGGAAATTAAAAAAGAAGGCGTTAACCTTGATTACTCTGTATTTGTACCGGAAAAGCGTGTAAGCGGTGTCTATGTACACCTGACAGAGAATGGCGAGCGCATTTTCAAAGATTATATTGATGAAGCGCCGGATCTGCAAGTAACGATGGAGCAGCTAAATAAAGAGGCGTTCAAGCGTGCCTCTGTATTCAATTGCTGTTCAGGCACTATGTTTCATCCAACAGCTCTTGAAACAACACGTGTAGCAGTAGAGATGGCCAAACAGCAAGGTGCGCTCGTTGCGATTGACGCAAACATCCGTATCTTACGCTGGAGCAGCGAACAGTATTGCCGCGAGACGATTGCTTCCTTCTTCCAGGATGCTGATATTTTAAAGCTGACAGATGAAGAGCTGCTGTTCCTGACAGAAACGAATTCGATCGAGGCTGGATTGGAAATATTAAAGCCATTCAATATCCCTGTGATTTTAATAACTGTAGGGGCAGAAGGGGCATATGCCGTATTGAACGGCGTTGTCATGCATGTGCCAGTAGAAAAGGTCATTGCTGTCGATACAACAGGTGCAGGGGATGCCTTTATGGCAGGCGTTCTGCGCTATGTGCACTACAACGGCATGCCTCTGACAGATACATCACTTTTTGAGTGTGTATCATTCGGCAACAAGCTCGGAGCCATTGCAGCTACAAAACCAGGGGCGCTAACAGCTTTACCACATTATGAAGACATTAAAGCATTAGTATAAGGTGGTTACGCATATGTACGATGAACTCATTAAAGGACGCGTCTATTTTGGCGGCGCGGACGATGCAGCAAGTGCAGTACATGAAAAGGAAGTTGAAAAAGTCATTGATCTGCGTGTGAAAGGCCGTACAGAAAAGGTTGATTATTCCTATATCCATAAGCCGATTGCAGATGAAAGTGATGAAATTCCGTCTTCCATTCAAGCCGGTGTAACGGAAGTCATCAATGCTTACCAAGCAGGCGAGAAGATTTATTTCCACTGCGGCAGCGGCAACGGTAGAGCAAGTGTGATGGCCGTTGCGGCATTGATGGAGCTTGGGGCGGCAGGATCACTTGAGGAAGCAGAAAACATGGTCAAAGAAGTCCATCCTTCTGTGAATATCCGTCCAAATATGCGTGAAGCATTGGAGAAATTGTATAAATAGATTGGAAGCACCTTGGAGAGACAGTGCACTGACTGTCGTTTTTAAGACAGACTAAAAATCCTCTTTTTAAGCAGCCAGTTGCCGGTATTTTACCGGCAACTGGCTGCTTAGTTTCGTTTTGCATCAAACCTGCTCCTAAAATACTCTGTATAGAATAGCTGCAAACAAATATATTTCTAGAGATGAATTAATTTTGGGGCTAAATAAATTTTCGCGGCACCTTCACGGTTATGACAAATCAACTTTGCAACCTTTAAGCGTACGGCTTCATGAGGAGATAATTTTAAAATGTTGTAAGAACTTAGCCAGGCCTGTCAGCTTAGATTTTTCAACGTTACTTTAAAGGTTAAATGTAAGTAATTCTACTGTATCCCTTTAAAACTTTTTAACCATTATTATTCTTTACTTCTTTATAAAGCAGTTTTTTGTTTGAGATGCATAATAAATAAGGAACAAGTTTGTGATGATGGATGTTATTCTTTTTGCAGGAGTAATAGTATTTTTGTTGAATGAAATATATTAATAGAGCAGGTTAGTTGAAAATCAGTAATCAAAGTATCGAATCTCCTGAAGGAGGGAAACAGAATAATAATGAGAAACGAAATTCAAGAATTATTTGGTGATTACAATTTGTTTGCCAGGCAAATTGCGAATGTTCAATTGTCAAATCTATCATTTGATGTATATGAGTTCAGAGATGGAGCAGCAATGCAAGTAGACTTATTATTCACTGAAAAAGATCAGTTTGATAATATTCAGGAAGCATTTTCGGCAATATTTAAAAAGCAATTGTTTGATGGAGAAGAATGGGATATGGACGATGAACCAGACTCTTTAGATGAACAATGGATGACAGGGTTGGAAAATTTCTGGATTAATGCATACTTTCCAACAAAAAATATGTGTATAGAGTTAGTAAAAGATGATTTTATAAGTAAATTTAAAAGAGATTTAGCTGATGTGAATGTCCCTGAGCCAGTTGTTAAGGAACTTTTAATTAGGTTAAATCATATTGAAACAATACAAATACTAAAAGGCTATGTTTATGATTGCATCTTCGGACAATCTGATAGTCATTATTTTTTGTTTGAATGGGGGATATATGATTAGAGCGATTACAATTGCTAAGAGTTTAAAAACATAATTAAAGTAATGAGAAAGTTAGTTGAATAGGCAAAATAGGCTCGACCCCGTCTTTAAAAATAAGAATCGAGTCTATATAATAAGCCCCCCATACACAATGGTTCTTTTTCACTACCTACCTACCTACCTATCCTTAAAAACCGCCCTCCGCTTCTCCATAAACGCCGATACGCCTTCCTTTACGTCCTCTGTCTGAAATACTTTCCCGAAATAGCGGGCCTCGGTCTCCAGTCCTTCTTTAAGGCCGCCATTTAGTCCCTCATCAATAGCGAGCTTTGCGTATTGCAGTGCCTTGGCAGAATGCCTGCTCATTTTACGGGAGAGAGTATAAGCAGCCTGCATTCCTTCGCCCGTTTTTACGACGTCATTTACAAGGCCGATTTCCAGTGCTTTAGAAGCCGAAACGGATTCGCCTGTAAAAATTAATTCCTTTGCTTTGGAGATGCCGATCAGGCGAGGAAGTCGCTGTGTTCCGCCAGCACCGGGAAACAAGCCGAGCTTTACTTCCGGCAGCCCGATTTCTACATGTTCCTCTGCAATTCTAAAGTCACAGCTTAACGCAAGTTCGCAGCCGCCTCCGAATGCCAAGCCGTTTAGGACACAGATTGTCGGGAAGGGAAGATTCATGACCGCATCCAGCGGCGCCTGTAGGAATTTTGAGCCTTGGTAGGCAACGTTTTCTCCTTTTCCGATAAGTTCTGGAAATGACTTTATATCGCCTCCTGCCATGAAAGCTCTCGTTCCTTGTCCTGTAAGAACAACTACCTTTACCTCGTCATGATTGCGGATATCGGCAGTCACTTGAAGCAGTCCATTGACCACATCCGCATTCAGTATGTTCATCGGTGGGCTGTTGATTGTAATCACAGCAATTCCTTCTTCAATATGGAGCAGTACTTTTTCCATCCTTACACCTCCTCTGTTGTCAGGGTCCTGTTTTTGTACATTTCACGCAGTTCAAACTTTTTGACTTTTCCGGAAGGGGTTCTCGGAATTTCATCAGTGAAAACGACCTTTTTTGGTACTTTATATTTTGCTAAATATTGTTGGCAGAAGGTGATCAGCTCTTCCTCAGTTGCTTTCTTTTCTTCCTTCAGGACAATGACTGCACACACAGCTTCTAAATATTTCGGGTCAGGGATAGCAATGACAGACGCTGTAAGAACGGCTTCATGGCGATAAAGTACATCTTCGATTTCCGCAGCATAAATATTTTCACCGCCGCTTCGGATCATGTCTTTTTTTCTACCGACAATCGAAAGGAATCCGTCATCATCATACATACCGAGATCACCTGTTTTACACCAACCGTTAGAAAATGATTTTGCTGTTTCCTCAGGTTTTTCCCAGTAGCCTTCGGATACACCGGGGCTCTTAATCCATACTTCACCGACCTCGCCTATAGGGACAGGCTGTTCTTCATCATTCATTAACCGGATTTCCGTCAGCGGGAGGGGCTTACCGACTGAACCGGATTTTTCCAGTGCATCTGCTGCATCAAGACAGGCAGCGATTGGCTGTCCTTCTGTCAGCCCGTACACTTGGACAATGCCAACATGAGGATATAGTTCATATGCCCGTTCAATCGCCCACGGCATAAGTGGGTCGCCCCCTGTATAGATTGTTTGTAAGCTTTGCAGGCGATAATCTTTTACATTCGGCATGTTCAGCATTTCGTAAATCATGAATGGGAAGAGGAATAGATCCGTCACCTGTTCTTTTTCTATAACATTCAGTATACGGCTAATATCAAATCCGCCGCTTTTTGTGATGATGACGGTGCCGCCGCTTAAAAGGACAGGCAGAGCAATGTCTTCCATTGCGCCTACATGGTAGAGGGGGCCTGTTGTCATCGCAATCTCCTCACCTGTAAATCCCCATTTCATAATTTGAATAGTACTAAACCAGAACGTCGTATTATGTGTCCAAAGTGCGCCTTTTGGATGCCCTGTTGTCCCGGAAGTATACATGAGCATAACAGGGTCCTGCAGAGAAATATTTATATCTAGGATATTCTCTTCAGCACCTTTTTCGAATTCCTCGCCAGGTATCGTCCAATCGAGTTTATCTTCACCGAACGCAATATACTGCTCAATTTGCAAGTGGGGTGTCAGCGGCTCGATTTTTTTTAGGAGCTCTGTATGCGCACACAATATTTTCGCCTTGGAATCTTTCAGAATGTAGTCCAGTTCTGGAGGTGTCAGCCGAAAATTGATACGAACAGCAATGGCGCCGATTTTTCCAATGGCAAAGTATAATGCAAAATACTCCAGACAATTGAACAGCAGCAGACCCACACTGTCTCCCTTTTGGACCCCAAGCTCTCGAAGTTTATGAGCATATTTGTTGGACCGGATATGCAGGTCATGGTAAGACCATTTTTCACCGCTTTCAAACTGAATAGCAATTTTATTTGGATGTTCAGCTGCTTTTCTATTCTCCGTAAAATATCCAATGTTCATAGAACCCCTCCCTTTTGCTTTATAATTCTACTTAATGTATCATATATTTTCAAATATTCATAAAATTCTAAATTATATTTTTGTATGTAGAAAAATGTAGCGCTGCTTTTTATTTTCCGCTGCACATTAAATTGTTGTTTAAAATATAATTTTTTTTAGCAACACATAGAATGTTTATAAAATCAGGGTATTAGGTAGGAAAAAGTGTACTTTATTACATTTTTTTCCTTTATGTATCAAAAACATTAAGGGGGTATGCAGGATGTTGGGTTTTATTGGTTTGTTAGGGGGATTAGCTTTACTTATTTATTTAACGGTGAGAGGATTTAATATCCTGATTGCTGCTCCATTTGCAGCGCTGTTTGCGGGGATTTTGAGTGGTCTAACAATTTTCCCACAGATGGCTGCAGAAGGGGAGACAAGCCTTATTACAGGCTATATGACTGCTTTTACAGGATTTATTTCTTCCTGGTGGCTTATGTTCCTGGCGGGGGCTATCTTTGGGAAAGTAATGGAGGATAGCGGGGCAGCGGACAGTGTCTCGAAATGGATCATCGAAAAGATTGGGGTCCGATTTGCACTTGTTGCAGTAGTCGCAGCCTGTGCTGTGCTGACATACGGTGGGGTAAGTTTATTTATCGTAGCATTTTCCGTTTTCCCAATGGCACTAAGTCTATTCAAACAGGCCGACATTCCGCGCCGGTTTATCCCGGCAGCGATGGCTTTTGGCTCTGTAACATTTACAATGACCTCGGCAGGGTCGCCGGAAATCCAAAACTGGATTCCGATTGAGTATTTAGGAACAACACCGTATGCCGGATGGCAGGTTAGTGTGGTAGTGGCGATTTTCATGATTATTTTCGGCTATATCATGCTCAGCTGGGTCATTCGCCGGGCAAAGGCGAAAGGTGAATATTTTATCGCCCAGGAACAGGATCAATTTAATTTAACGGAAGATGCCAAACTGCCAAATCCTGTTTTAAGTGTACTACCACTTCTAGTCGTTCTTATCATTTCTTATTTCTTCCATGATTCACTTGGTACATCGGCGCTGATTATTGCGCTTCTCGGCGGTATTTTAACAACATATCTCGTCAGCTTTAATTATATGAAAAACAGGGAAAAAGCAGTAGCAGATGGCGCATTAGGTGCTGTTATTGCAATTGCCAATACGGCAGCAGTCGTTGGGTTTGGAGGTGTCGTGAAAGGGACGGAAGCCTTCCAGACGGCTGTTAGCTGGGTAACGGACTTGCCAGGCTCACCTCTTATCGGCGGCGCCTTTGCAGTGGCCATCATCTGTGGACTCGCCGGATCATCCTCGGGGGGACAGGCAATTGCACTGCCTTTAATTGCACCACATTATTTAGATATGGGCGTGGATCCGGAAGCATTGCACCGTGTAGTAGCTATTTCTTCAGGCTCACTGGATACGCTCCCTCATAGTGGATACGTAGTCACAACGATTACGTCCATTGCGAATGAATCCTATAAGGATGCCTATCCTACATTCGGTTTGATGACTGTTATTCTACCGATTTTAGGTACAATATTAGCTGTTATTCTATTCTCAATCGGACTATAACAACAGAAAGGGTCTGTATTGAAGGCCCATTGAAGGAAGAGATGATACGATGAACAAAATTAGTATAATCGGTGCCGGTACGATGGGCCATTCGATTGCTTTGACGGTTGCTTGGCGCCATCTATCCGCTCATATATATGCTGTAGATGAAAAAGAAGTAGAAAGAGCAACCGGGAGTCTTCGGAAAAAGGTAAACACATTAGTTCAATACGGGCTGTTAACAGGAGAAGAAAGTACCCAGCTTTTACAGCGGGTCCGTTTTACTACATCCCTTGTAGACTGTCTAAAGGGGACTGAGTTCATCATTGAGGCGGTACCTGAGAATCTGGGGATTAAAAAAGAACTCTATCGGCTGGTGGAAACGTTAATACCACCGCATGTTCCAATTGCCAGCAATACATCAGGCATACCGACGAGCCCATTGTCCTCCGAAATGCTATATCCCGAACGCTTTATTATTACGCATTTCTGGAACCCGGCACATCTGATTCCGCTGGTTGAGGTCGTCCCTGGAAAGGCAACAAGCGAAGAGACAGTGAAGCAGACAATGGAAGTGTTGGCGCTGCTGGATAAAAAGGCGGTTTTAGTGAAGAAAGAAGTACCGGGCTTTATCGGTAACCGCCTACAGTTTGCTTTGCTGCGTGAGGCCCAGTATTTGCTGCGTGAGGGCGTAGCCAGCAAGGAGGATATTGACTTAGCTGTCACGCATAGTATCGGCCGTCGTTTGCCGGTGACCGGCCCGCTCATGTCTGCTGATTTCACAGGGCTGGATGTCGCTTATGCAATCAGTGAGTACTTGTATAAAGACTTATGCAATGATACAAAACCGGCCGCAGACATGACACAATTTCTAGAAAAGAATCAACTTGGCATAAAAAGCGGGCAAGGATTTTACCTGTGGCATGAAGAAGATATAGATGAAATAGACAAAAGAAGAGAGCAATTATTAATTGAATTTTTAAAGCTCGATGCACAAAAGGGGAGTGGGAAACATGAAGGATAAAGTAGTGTTCATTACAGGTGCTGCAAGAGGAATCGGCTATGAAATTGCCCAGGCTTTTCTGGAAGAAGGCGCAAAGGTGATGATTTCAGACATCAATGAAGAGAGCTTGGAAAAGGCACTGGAAGGTCTTTCCGAAAATGCAGCGGGAATAGCATGTGATGTTTCTAAAGAAGAAGATGTAAAAAGAGCAGTAGATGCTACAGTTGAGCAATTTGGCTCGATCGATATCCTGATTAACAATGCGGGGCTGCAGCATGTAGCAATGATTGAAGACTTTCCTGCTGCAAAATTTGAGCAGATGCTGAAAATCATGCTTGTTGGACCTTTCCTTACGACGAAATATGCGCTCCCGTACATGAAGGAAAAAAATTTCGGGCGGATTATTAATATTTCTTCTATTAACGGACTTATTGGATTTGCTGGAAAGTCCGCCTATAATTCTGCTAAGCATGGAGTGATTGGCCTTACGAAGGTCACGGCTTTGGAGACTGCAGAGTATAACATTACAGCGAATGCTATTTGTCCGGGATATGCGGATACAGCCCTAGTACGGGGACAGTTCGAGGATTTAGCCAAAACACGGAATATATCAACAGAGCAAGTGCTTAATGAAGTATTGTTCCCTCTAATTCCTCAGAAGCGATTGCTGGATGTAGCTGAAATTGCTTCTTTAGCCAAATATTTAGCAAGTGAAGAATCCCGGGGAATGACGGGACAGTCGCTCGTCTTGGACGGAGGCTATACAACACAGTAGTTTTTTAGCGGAACTATAATAAGTAAAGCAGTCGAAGTGCAACAAGGCTTCGGCTGTTTTTTTATGGATTGGGGTATGACTTCCTCGAAAATCAACCTGTAGTTGACAAATAATCGTAAAGTAAACGATTGTTCGCTACTTTCTTCACTAAATTTTGGATATAGTAGCAGTAGGGAGTTGATGAAATGAAAAACCTTCAGTTTTCAACAGTAATCGCAAACAGACGGAAGGAAATGGGGCTGAAACAGGATCAGGTCGCCCAGTATATCGGTGTCTCACGAGCTGCAGTTTCCAAGTGGGAAAAAGGGCTTAGCTATCCGGATATTACCCTTCTGCCGAAGCTTGCTACTTATTTTAATATATCGATCGATGCACTGCTTGGATATGAACCCCAAATGACAAAGGAACGTATTGGTAAGACGTACGCCTACTTAACGAAGCGATTTAGTGAACAGGCTTTTGAAGAAGTACAGAAGGAAATCGAGCAGCTGCTGGCGGAGTATTATTCCTGTTTCCCGTTTGTACTAAAAATGGCACAGCTGTATTTGAATTACCACCCGCAGGCAAGTGATCAGGAGCAGGTACTAAACCGAATTTTAGAGCTTTCTGAGCGTGTGAAGGAGTATAGCGGTGATCATCTTTTAGTCAATGAAGCGGTTATGTTTGAAGCATATGTCAAGTTGGCACAGGGAAAACCTGCAGAAGTATTAGAGATTCTAGGGGAGAATGTATATGTCGAACTAGGGGCAGATCAGCTGATTGCTACCGCCCACCAAATGCTTGGAGATGTAAAAAAGGCAAAAGAGATCTTGCAGGTAAGCCATTACCAGCATGTTATCACCACCATTGGCACTGCAGCGGAAAGTCTTCATTTAGAGGTTTTGGGCGAAGCGCATTTTGACGAGATCGTACACAGGATGCAGGAGATGATCAGGCTGTTCCAGGTCGAGCAATTAAATGCGAATACAGCACTTGTCTTTTATCTGAAGGCTGCGATGGGTTATGCGATGCAAAACCGTACAGAGAAGGCTTTAGAGATGATTGAATGCTATTGCCATACTTGCTATCGTCTGGAGTTTCCGTTGAGACTGCAAGGAGATTCCTACTTCTATCTATTATCCGACTGGATTGAAGATAAAATCCAAATGTGCGGGCAGGCGCCGCGTGATGATCTATCCATCAAGAAGGATCTAGTAAAAACAATGGCAAATAACCCGGCATTCGAGAGCTTATACGAGCACCCCATGTATAAATCGCTCATGAGTAATTTAAAGCATCATCTGCAAATTGAGGAGGAAATGTAAATGGAGGAATTGGCAAATATCAATTGGGGATTAATTGCCCCGCTTCTCGTCGTTCAGGCTATATTGATGATCGTCGCTTTGATTGATCTGGCCCGTATTCATGCAACAAACGGTCCAAAGTGGTTATGGGCTTTAATTATTTTATTTATCAGTCTGTTTGGCCCGGTCGTCTATTTTATTGCAGGGAGAAAAACAACATGATTACAGTGAGTAATTTAACAAAGACATTCGGCACGCAGACGGTTGTATCGAATGTTTCCTTTACGCTTGAACCAAATACAGCGACAGCCTTAATCGGACCAAATGGGGCGGGAAAGACGACGACCTTGTCCATGCTGACGGGATTATTGGCACCGACGAGCGGGTCGATTGAAATAGCGGGCGTAAAGGATATCCGCAGGGAAATCGGCTTTCTTCCTCAATATCCGCAATTCTACCCTTGGCTGACGGCGCTTGAATTTACGGAAATGGCCGCCAAATTAAGCGGGGTGCCCGGCCCGGCAGCGAAAAAAGAGGCCGAACGCGTACTTGCCTTTGTCGGGTTAGAAGAGGCGATGAAGAAAAAAACAGCGACCTTTTCAGGCGGTATGAAGCAGCGGCTCGGTATGGCTCAGGCCATTGTCCATAAGCCGAAGCTCCTCCTTCTTGATGAACCAGTGTCTGCTTTAGATCCGGTGGGCAGACGGGAAATTATGAATTTACTCAAGGAGCTGCAGCAGCAGACGACAATTCTCTATTCTACTCATATTTTAAATGATGCAGAGGAGATGACCGATCAGCTGCTATTCTTAAGAAAAGGGGAGCTCGTCGAGTCAGGTTCGCTTACAGAAGTGCGAGCTAAATTTGAAGCTCCGCGTTACCGGATAGAGTTTGTGACCCAAGAGGACGCATTACAGTTTACCTCACAGTCGCAGCTTTCTGCCACTGCAGCCGGTTCAACGGTATATGTGGAAATCGTAGAAGAACGCCCGAAGATGCAGCAGTTATTGGAGCGGCTTGCCGCCTCAAAGTTTGCTGTTACGAAAGTGGAGCGCGTCACAGCGAGCTTGGAGGAAATATTTATGAAGGTGGCGGGACAATGAATAACTTTTTGACGTTGTTTACGAAGGAATTCCGGGAAGCCTGGCGCAGCCTGAAGTTTGTGTGGATGCCGCTGCTTTTCATTGTGCTTGGTATTATGGATCCTCTTACAAACTACTTTATGGAAGATATTTTAGGAGCTGTCGGCAATTTGCCGGAAGGGTTTATGCTGACAATGCCTGAGCTGCACCCGATTGATATTCTATCCGCCTCTACCAGTCAGTTCCAATCTATTGGTTTAGTGGTCCTTGTCGCGACAATGGCTAGTGCCATCAGCCGGGAACGACAAAACGGAATGGCAACGCTGCTGTATGTACGCCCAATCTCTTTTACTGCTTTGTTTATGAGTAAATGGGCTGTCGCAAGCCTATTAGGAATTATCAGTGGAGTGGCAGGGTATGCAGGAAGCCTGTATTATACGGTACTGTTATATGGATCAGTAGAGGCCGGGGCATTTATAAAAATGCTTGGTACGTATTGCTTGTGGATTTTACTAGTAATGGCTGTAACACTTGCATGTAGTGCGATGTTTAATACGGCAGTCGCTATGACGTTCGCTATTCTCCTGCTGCCGGTTGGCTTGATGATAGATTCAATAATCGGCAGCTTCTGGAGCTTAAGTCCATGGAAGCTCTCTGCCTATGGATTGCAATTTATCAGTGGCAAAACAAGTGAATATTATACAGAGACACTCTTTTTAACAGTAATTCTTATAATTGCAGCTGTTTTGCTTGGTATTTTATACGCGAAAAGAAATGCGGCAACAGCAAAAATATAGCACTATACTAAAAGGGAATACATGGTTTTTATTATGTTTTTCCCTGTCTAACCGAAGAAGCAGCCTCGCTTACAACAGGAGGGCTGCTTTTTCTATATTTAAATATAAGAAAATTAGGAATATAATAAAGAAAGAGCAAAGGGAAGAAAGGTGAGCCTAATATGACCGTGAAAAATTCGGACCGCTTTTTAACGGCGTTTAACCGGATTGACCATCGGATGCGGGATATTGCAGGTGCCAAAGACTATATGCCATTTTACCGTTTAATTGACCAGGCGAAAAAGAAAAGCTTGCTCGTCCGGAAATATGAGGATGATCTGCGTGCTTATGCCGATTTACGAAATGCCATTGTCCATCATCGAACATCAATGGAATTTGTCATTGCAGAGCCGCATACACAGGTAGTTGAGCGGATTGAGCATATTGATGAAGTACTGACCCGTCCAAAGCTTGTCGGACAGATGTTTCGAAAAAAGGTAATGACATTTCAGACGACCGATTCCCTTCAGCATACACTGAAGGTAATTCGAAAAAGAAAGTATACGCAGTTTCCTGTCTATGAAGGAGAGATATTTCGTGGGCTTGTCACCACTGTGGGGATTACAAACTGGCTGGCAACCTCTATGAATGGAGTTCAGCTGCCGAAAGAAATTCCAACAATGCATGATATTTTGCATCATGAAAAACATGAAGTGAACTACCAGTTTATCAGCCGGTACATAACGATTTATGAAGCTTTAAGCAAGGGGTAGAGCGCGGCCGCCGTTTTGAAGCGCTGCTTATTACAGAGCATGGCAAGCCGCATCAAAAACTGATTGGGATCATTACCCCGATTGATATTATGAAGGTGGATTAAGGGGGTTACCGCTTTTCAAACTGACATAGAGAGAGCCATTTTCCAGCACCTGTGCATAGAAAACGTCCTCTACCTTCATAATATTTTTCTTTTTTAATTTCTTCATCAGCCAGTCCTCCGTGAGATTTAAATTTAATAGATTTTGCAAGATTACTTTTCCCTCACAGATGACTTCAGTCGGCATATATTGGGCGGGAGCAGTACTAGCCTTTACATCCTGTTTTGTAGCTGTTTCCAATGCCGGTTTTTTCATAATACTTAATTCACCATTTGTTTCAAAAACCGCATAATCTACATCAGCAACGGAAAAAATACTCTGCTCACGCAGAAGCATCGCTAATTCATCCAAGCTGAGGCGCGCTTTCTTTAAATTTTGGGGAAGAATAGTGCCGTTTTGAATCAACACTGTCGGCTTATCATCAAAGAGAACGCGTAATTTTTCGGATTTCAAAGATAGATAACTAATAAAGATAGTCAGTACAGTCCACCAGATAAGAGAGACGAGACCATCCCAAAAAGGGGTTTCTACTTGTGCTGATATTTCAGCTGCTATTGAACCGAATGTAATACCTGTTACATAATGGAAAAATGTTAATTGGCTGATCTGTTTCTTACCGATGATGCGGGCTAAAAATAAAATGGCAAAAAATGCGCCAGTTGTTCTGATAATCATCTCAAAAAAATTGAAATCCATTTTATCCACTCCTTACACGTTATATTGAACGCTAAGGAGGGAAACTATACAGCAATCAAAATATAGAAAGCGTGAAAAATATGACAACAGCTTCAGTTACAGCAAAACAAAATAACCCTGTGTATATCATGATGGTGCTGATCGGCGTGTGTCATTTGATTAATGATACGATGCAATCAGTCATCCCTGCCATGTTCCCATTGCTTGAAAAGGATATGGGGCTGTCCTATACACAGTTAGGGCTTATTTCTTTTACATTGAATATGTTTGCCTCTGTGCTGCAGCCGGTCGTTGGCTTTGTGACAGATAAAAAGCCGATGCCTTATGCGCTGCCGATTGGGATGGTCAGTTCCTTTGTCGGCTTGGCAATGCTTATTCTTGCACCGAATTATTGGATGATTTTAGTATCCGTTTTATTTTTAGGACTAGGTTCTGCCGTGTTTCATCCGGAAGGGTCCCGAGTATCTTTTATGTCTGCAGGAAACAAACGGGGGCTGGCCCAGTCGATTTATCAGGTAGGAGGAAATTCAGGACAGGCGCTCGCACCTCTCATTAGTGCTTTTTTAATTTTACCGTTCGGCATGCACGGGGCCTCAGTCATTTTAGTGTTGACGGCCATTGGTATTTTCATGCTGACAAAAATTGCTTTATGGTATAAAGCAAGATTAGAAGAAGAAAAGCTTGCGAATGTAAAGAAAGTGCTTGTTTCCTCACTGCCTCCATTGACGAAAAAGCAGGTAGGAATTGCTCTTGGGCTGTTGTTTACGGTCATTTTTGCCCGGTCATTCTATACAACAAACATTACGAACTTTTATGTATTCTACTTGATGGAAGATTATGGTTTGACAATAAAAGAAGGACAGCTGCTTATCTTTCTTTTCATGGCCTGCGGCGTAGTAGGGACATTTTTCGGAGGTCCATTATCAGACCGGATTGGCCGTAAAAATGTTATCTTATTATCCGTCGTTGTCCCGATCCCGCTTTGCCTGGCGTTACCTTTTGTGCCTTTATGGCTGGTAGTTGTGCTGCTTATTGCTATCGGATCACTAATTATGATCAGTTTTTCGGTAACGGTCGTATATGCGCAGGAGCTTGTCCCTTCTAAAATCGGCACGATGGCTGGCCTGACAGTCGGGCTATCCTTTGGAATGGGGGCGATTGGGGCAGTTGCCATCGGTTTACTTATGGACGTAATCGGTATCGAAAAAACGATTATAGTGATTTCCCTGCTGCCGTTGTTAATGTTAGTTGCTGTAGCATTACCAAAGGATGGAGAAGCAGGAGAAGCCCGGAAAGGGTAATGATTCGTTTATACAGAAAACAAGTAGTTTATCTTTTGGAATAGGAGACAGCTAATATGAAGAAGATTTTAGTTACTGGTTTTGACCCATTTGGAGGAGAGAGCATTAATCCTGCATTAGAGAGCGTTAAACAATTGAAAGGCTGGCAGGTTGATGAATATGAAGTGGAGATTCAAGAGATCCCTACAGTATTTGGGCTATCCTGCGAACGATTAATCCAAGCGATAGAAGAAACGAATCCGGAAATCGTCATTTGTGTTGGACAGGCTGGTGGAAGGCCGGATATTACAATAGAACGGGTAGCGATTAATGTAAACGATGCCCGTATAGCGGATAATGAGAACAACCAGCCAATTGATACACCTGTAGCTGAGGGCGGACCGGTTGGCTACTGGTCTACGCTTCCGATTAAGGCTATGGTAAAGGATATGAAAGAAGGCGGTATTCCGGCATCTGTATCCCAAACTGCCGGAACCTTTGTCTGCAATCATTTATTTTACGGTCTTATGCATTATTTAACTGAGTCTAAAAAAGCGGTACGAGGCGGATTTATTCATATCCCATTTTTACCGGAACAGGCAGTCCACCATCCAGGACAGCCGCATATGGCAATGGAGACAATCGTAGAAGGCTTAAAGATAGCTATTGCATCCGCTGTAAAGCATGAGACAGATGTAGTGATATCCGGCGGACAGGTGAGCTGACGGGAGAAAATTAAACCAGATATCTGTTTTTTTTAATGTAGTTCCCCCTAGAAAAACAACGGCAATCGGTCTGCCGTTGTTTTTTACGTCTCTGGTAAATTTTCTTATATACCCTCTACAATAAGATAAGTCATCCGTATAGGACCATGCACACCAACGACCAGCTTCATTTCAATGTCGGCAGAATTACTCGGGCCGGTAATAAAGTGGATAGATGACGCTGTAACCGGGTTTGCCCGCAGCTGCTGGGCAGCCTGCGTCATTCGCGGAACAATCGTACTCTTTGGAATGATGGCAATAGAATTAGACGGCAGGTAAGATAACGTCCGGCCATTGTCCTTGCTTGTCTGTACTACAATCGTACCCGATTCTGCGAGTGTTATATCGCTAATGACAATCCCGATATTGGCCTGCTCTGCCATCTTGATATTGGCATTTCCTTTTTCATAGTCCCATTCATGTAACGCTGGATTGAGCGTAAGCAGGGAGGTTAGTCCCATATCTCCAAACCGCGGATCTTTACTATAGATGCCGGTGCCATTTCCGTAACTTTCCATCGCTTTCTGAAAAGTATGAGGGAGCTCTTCTACTGTACATGTCATAACCGCCGTATGAATGTTTGCACATTGCTTCACTAGAACCTGCACAAGCTCATCCTGCGAGTAATCCTTCAGTACCATTGCCTGTGGGTTATATTTCCAAATGCGCTTAGGCTTTTCTTTAGAAGGAGAGCGTCCGAGGCGGCTGGCAATATTAGTGAGAAAATGCTCACGGTTTGCAATAGTCATGAATGGTCACCCTCTTTCTTATGTTTTTCAAACCAATCACGGAAACGCTCTTTATTCGGGGCTGGGAATTCGCGAATATCCGTCCAGGCCTTTAACGGACCTGGACCGTTAGAAATCGTCTCTCCATTACCGAACGGCTTCATAACGGCTGATGCCATTTTTGAACCAAAACGATACAGGGAGCTGGATGCAGTTCCAAATCCGAATGCATTCATTAAGGCAGCTTCACTGATAGGTGCGCGTCCTTCACGTTCTACAATCACTTCTCGATGCTTAAGCAGCAGCTGGTGAAGCGGGATTTTCACGGGGCACACATCTGTACACGCACCGCAAAGCGTTGAAGCGTAAGGAAGCTCTTTATAGTCATCATATCCACCGAGAAGGGGAGAGAGGACTGCCCCAATTGGACCAGAATAGATAGAGCCGTATGAATGTCCGCCAATTTGCCGGTACACAGGACATACATTGATACAGGCTGCACAGCGGATACATTGTAGAATCGGTTCAAATTCACTTCCTAAAATGGAAGAACGTCCATTATCGACAATGACAAGATGAAACTCCTCAGGTCCATCTACTTCCAGCGCTTTTTTTGCTCCTGTCAGTACGGTAATATAGCTTGTCAGCTTTTGCCCGACAGCGCTTCGTGTCAACAGACTTACGAGTACTTCCATCTCTTCAAATGTAGGAACGAGCCGCTCCATCCCCATAACGGAAATTTGTGTTTTTGGCAGGGCAGAGACGAGGTCAGCATTCCCTTCATTCGTCACAAGGCATATAGAGCCTGTTTCCGCGACAGCAAAGTTGCATCCTGTAATGCCGATATCTGCTGTTAGGAAGTGTTCGCGTAATACCTGCCTTGCGTGCAGGGCAAGGTCCTCGGGAACCGAAGATTGGGTGTATCCGTTCTTTTCGGCAAAGACCTCCCGGATCTGTTCCTTATTTTTATGAAGGGCAGGCGTTACAATATGGGAAGGAGGGTCATGATCATCTAATTGCAAAATATATTCTCCAAGATCTGTTTCGATTACTTCACAGCCGGCCTGCTCTAAATGATCATTTAGGCTAATTTCTTCTGTTACCATGGATTTCGCTTTCACTATTTTCCTAGCTTGCTTTTTCTTTGCGATTGATACAATATAATCATTTGCCTCTTCTGCCGTCTCGGCAAAAAATACATGGCCGCCTTGTTTTACTACATTCTCACTAAGCTCATATAAGTAATAATCCAGATTGGCAAGGACATGCTGGCGGATTTCCTCTCCATGATTCCGCCATTCTTCCCAGTTGCCCAGCTGCTCGGCTGCAGCAGCACGGCGTGTTTGAAAACGGTGCTGAGCGGAAGAAACAGCATTGCGCATAAATTCATTTTGAATATTTTCCTCCAGCCGATTTGGGAATTGCTCATTAGAAATTTTCATCGACATTCCTGGTTCCCCCTTTACACCATATTTAGAATTTCAGCAATATGTTTTGTCTCTACTTGTAAGTTCTGTCGTTTCATTCGGCCGCCGATATTCATTAAACAGCCAGCATCAGCACCGACTAAATAGTGAACGCCCGTTGATTGGATACTCGCAACCTTTTCATCTACCATTTGTTCTGATATTGCGCTCATCTTCACCGAGAAGGTACCGCCAAATCCACAGCAATTTTCCTTTAACGGAAGCTCAATAACCTCCAGACCCTTCACATGCCGAAGGAGTGTAATCGGGGCACTTTGTACTTGTAATAAGCGGGTCATATGACAGGAAGGATGATATGTAGCTGTTCCTTCCAGCTTTGCACCTACATCTTCGATCTTTAAGACATCCACGATAAATTGTGTGAGTTCGTAAGTTTTCAGAGCCAGCATTTGGGCCCGCTCCTGCCAATACGGTTCATCCTCTAATAAGTGGGGATATTCCTTTAGCATATAAGCGCATGACCCGGAAGGACAGACAACGTATTGGGCATTCTCAAAAGTCCGGATTGTATGTTTCATTGTGTCGCGAGAGGCTTTTACGTAGCCGCTGTTATAAGCAGGCTGTCCGCAGCATGTTTGGCCTTTTGGAAAATCGACAGAACAACCGAGCCGTTCTAGTAGCTCCACTGTACTTTTTCCAATGTTGCTTTGAAACAAATCCACTAAACATGTGGCAAATAGCGAGATCTTCATCCAATCACTCCTTTTTTTTACTGTACAGTTTGTAAAAAAGGAAGTCAACAGGTCATCTGATGACCAGGATAAATAAGTGTGTAATAGAATATTGTGTAGAAAACGAGATTCTTAAATGAAAATCATTTTTTCTACAGTGGCGAGATGGCGAGACATTGCTTCTTTGGCTGCTTTTCCATCCTGTTTTTCAATCGCTTCGTAGATAGCTGCATGCTCTTTGTGCAGCTGTTCCAATGCCGGTGGATTAGTAGCGGCCAGCAACACACGTGTCTGCTGGATCTGATCGGCAAGAGGCTTAGAAATATGTTCAAGCATTGTTACGAGCAGCTGGTTATCAGCCGCTTTAGCGATCGTTGTATGGAATAAGAAATCAGCCTCACTGCTTGCCTGATGATCTGTCAGTGCTTCATTCATCGTATGAAGAGCGTGCTGCAGGCAAAGAAGATCATCCTGTGAGCGACGTACAGCTGCCTTTTCGATGACACCGAGTTCCAGCAGTTCCCGTATTTCAAAGATTTCCTTTATGTCTTTTTTATTGAAAAGTGAGGAAGGGGGCATTTGGATAGTAATATCATCAGTACTCAAATGCCGGACAAATGTCCCTTCTCCATGGCGGATCTCAATCAAGCCCTTTGCCTGCAGGGACATCAGTGCTTCCCGGATGGCTGAGCGCCCTACATCATAACTTTTTGAAAGCTGTTCCACAGAATCGAGACGATCACCCGGCAAAAGCTTTTTCTTTATTATCTGCTGTTCGATAGCGTCTGCTACCTGCTCATATAATTTTTTTTGCTTAATTTTTTTATACTGCATTGCTTCAACGCTCCTGTAATGAGTTTGAAAAAAGGAGCTGTCCAGAAAATCGGAACTTTCTGGGCAGCTCTGCTTTTTATAAATATTGACTAAAAATATGACCTCTGCGGCGGATTGCCATCCCTATAGCAAAGGAGCATACGATATATTATCTTACATGCCAGGGTTTAATGACGGCTTGGCGTTGTCTGGAATTTTCTCCGGGTTAACGACCATTCCTTCAGTAATCGTTAACTCATGCATTTTATTATTGTACGTAAATTTAAAAATACCGTTATCAAAGTCTGTCCCGATCTCCTTAAAGAAAATCCCCTCAATAGAGGATAACTTAGGACACGTGAAGGCAACCTTGAAATGATCTTCCGTCTCAACCAAATAGGCACGTACACCTTTTTCATATACATCATAGGAATCATCTTCTGTAGGGCGCTTAATCGAGACGATATGGAAGTCAACAAATGGCACTTCTTTCAATAATACATTCAGTAAGGAACCCTTTGTAATTTCTTCCCAACGGCTCTGGGCACTTTGGCCGACGATAATTTGTGTAATATCATAATTACGTGCTATTTCATTGACAACTTTTTGGATTGGACGCTTCTCATTATCTTTAATAATAAACTCTTCAACTTGCAGCTCCTCTGCAAGCTCTCTCCATTGCTCCATGTAACGGGATTTTTCCGCATCAAATGCGTCCAGTGGTTTTGCATCTACTGTCAGCACATACAATGGGCAATCCAGTAATGTGGCTAGTTTATGTCCTCTACGAATGAGTCTTTCACCATTTAAGCCGTAGTACACACAAACTAAAATGCTTTCATCCATTCGGCCTCTCAAATGCTTCATTTCAGTTTGCACCTCTTTTAAATATTTGAACTTACATCTACTCAATGCAGTCGATAATTCGAGAAAAATAGTATAAATAAGTGAAAAATAGGCTTCATGCAGTGCAAGGCACCTATTTCTATTGTATACTTAACATGTATGGCATATTGGAATTTTGTAATTTCTTTTAAAAAATATTAAAATCGAAACAAATTGCACCATTGAAGTTTACTTTCTTACTATATGAAACAATATTATGAAGTGAGTTAAATCTTTAGTCAAGTCTGTTTCTTATTTTCAACTTTTCCTTCTGCTGCAAAAGGTTTCGCCCTCAATAAGTACCGTTTTAGGGTGTCCTTTAACGGGTACCTTATCACAGATGTAGAGAGGGAATGAAAAGAGTCATGCAATAGAAAATGACATTCTTGAAAAGGAAGTTCGCCTTTGTTCGTTGTATCGGACAATCTGGGCTGACTGATCCATGTTCAGCGGGCACAAAGCCGAATCCGTAAATCATTATACTTAAGCATATTTGATTTCATACAGTATCAGTTTCGATATTCTTGGGGGGTTTTAGTTTGTGACGATTATTCTTGCCATCTTGCTTCCATTTCTCGTGGCCGCGTGTATTCCTTTTGTGTACAGGCGTTTTACGAATTTGCATATCGGCTGGCCCGTATTGGCGGTACCAGTTATATTATTTGGACTTTTAGCTACTTATATCCCTCGTATTGCAAAAGGTGAAACCTATACCTATACAGTTGAGTGGATTCCCTCATTCCATATAAATTTCACCACCTATTTAGATGGTCTAAGTATGATTCTTGGGCTGCTTATTACGGGTGTCGGAAGTTTAGTCATTTTATACTCAATTTTTTACCTATCGACAAAAGAATCACTACATCACTTTTATTGCTACCTGCTGCTCTTTATGGGAGCCATGCTGGGAGTAGTACTATCAGACAATTTAATGGTCCTTTATGCATTCTGGGAACTGACAAGCGTATCCTCGTTCCTGTTAATCGCGTTTTGGCATCACCGGAAAGCTTCCCGTGCTGGGGCACGTAAAGCGATGACGATCACCGTTATAGGCGGCGTCGCTATGCTTGCCGGGTTTCTGCTGCTCTATGCGATTGGCGGTACATTTAGCGTGAGGGTTCTCATTTCCCAAACGGATATACTGCATAAGCATTCCTTATTTGTACCCGCCATGCTGCTTGTACTGCTCGGAGCATTTACAAAATCTGCTCAATTCCCATTCCATATTTGGCTGCCTGATGCTATGGAGGCACCTACCCCTGTATCCGCCTATCTTCATTCAGCGACAATGGTCAAGGCAGGAATCTATTTGGTTGCCCGTACAACGCCTATTTTCGGCGGACATGAACTATGGTTCTGGGCAGTAAGTCTCATTGGTCTCTTTACGCTTTTCTGGGGATCCTTTAATGCAGTAAAACAATTCGATTTAAAAGCATTGCTTGCTTATTCGACGGTCAGCCAGCTTGGATTGATCATGTGCCTACTCGGGCTTGGATCTGCAGCATTGCGCCTCGGTTATTCCACAGAGTCGGTGATTTATACGCAGGCAACATTTGCTGCGCTTTTTCACTTGATCAATCATTCAACATTCAAAGGAGCCCTATTTATGATGGTCGGGATTGTCGACCATGAAGTAGGGACACGTGATATCCGTCGTTTGGGCGGATTAGTGGCACTCATGCCATTCACCTTTACTATAGCAGTGATCGGCAGTTTTTCTATGGCTGGTCTTCCGCCATTCAATGGTTTTTTAAGTAAAGAAATGTTCTTTGCTGCTACATTGCATATTACAGAGCTCAATATCTTCTCACTTGAAGCATTTGGATTATTGTTCCCGATTGTTGCATGGGTGGCAAGTGTGCTGACATTCGTCTACTGTATGATCATCGTAGCAAGGACTTTCCTCGGAAAGATAAAACCGGAGCGGCTTGAAAAGCCCCCTCATGAAGCACCGTTTGGCATGCTTATTTCGCCGTTCATTTTAATCGTGCTTGTGATCGGTATTTTCCTTTTCCCAAATGTGTTAGGACATTATATATTGCAGCCGGCGATGGCGAGTATTTATCCTGATTTTCCGTCTTCGGAGGAACTGACGCCTCACATACATGCATGGCATGGGATTAATACAGAGCTACTGATGACAGTTGGGGTAATTGTATTAGGAGTGATTCTGTACCGTACGCTCAAGAAATGGCGCCCGATTTATCGCCTTATTCCAGAGCAGTATACACTGAATGCTCTGTACGAGCGTGTTATTACTACGAGCGAAAATACATCCGGCAGTATAACAAAACGGTATATGAACGGAAATCTCTCCTACTACTTTTTGTATATATACATTATTTTTGTAGGGGTA
This sequence comes from Lysinibacillus odysseyi 34hs-1 = NBRC 100172, assembly GCF_001591965.1. GTDB lineage: Bacteria > Bacillota > Bacilli > Bacillales_A > Planococcaceae > Lysinibacillus_B > Lysinibacillus_B odysseyi. The sequence continues at coordinate 46,458 of NZ_BCVX01000015.1, read as the reverse complement.
GTGGCAGGGTACTTCCTGCTGTCCGATGCGTTCAGCTGGGCACCGTCCAAGGACTCCTCGATTGAATATTATGAGCTGATTCTCGTTTTGGTCATGATTTTTGCTTCTGTTGCACTGCTGTTTGCAAAGGGGCGCATTACTTCTGTTTTACTGAACGGGGTATTAGGTTATTCTGTAGCCTTTTTCTTTGTCATCTTCCGCGCACCGGATTTAGCTCTGACACAGCTCGTTGTTGAATCTGTCACAACTGCGCTGTTTTTAATCAGCTTCAAATTCCTGCCGGCGCTGAAACCGGAAAAGGCACCAAGGGCTATCGTCTACTCAAAAGCCCTAGTATCCATTTTAGTAGGGGCAACGGTCACATTGATCGGATTGACGGTTATGAACTATGAAGAGTTTTCTGCTATCTCCGTTTATTTTGAAAATGCCTATGAGCTGGCCGGCGGTAAAAATATTGTAAATGCGATTTTGGGAGATTTCCGGGCATTTGATACGATGCTGGAAGTAGTGGTGCTATTTATTGCAGGCCTTGGTGTCTATACACTGATCAAGCTAAAGGCAAAGAAAGGGGATGCAGACATTGAAAATAAATGATGTCATTTTGCGTACAGTCGTAAAGGGTGTTGTATTTATCGTATTGACGCTCGGTGTCTACCTTTTCTTTGCAGGGCATAATGATCCGGGGGGAGGATTTATTGGCGGTCTTGTTCTTGGATCGGGCATTGTGCTTTTGTATATTACCTTTGATATTGAGACGGTCCATAAAGGAATGCCCTTTGATTTTAAAAAGGTGGCAGCACTCGGCGTGCTTCTTTCTACAGGAAGTGCCATCGCCTCCCTTTTCTTTGGCGCACCGTTTTTAAGGCAGGCAGATGATTATTTTGATATCCCGCTGTTAGGAAAAACCCATTTAACGACGGTCACAATTTTTGAGGCCGGTGTAGCCTTGACGGTTATCGGAACACTGGTGACGATTATTTTAAGTATAAGTGAGGATGGATAGTATGGAATCTTTAATGATGATATGTATTGGTGTTCTCGTAGCGGTTGCCACCTATTTAGTCCTCTCACGTAAAATCCTTCGGGTCATTATCGGAACAGCTGTATTATCGCATGCCGTGCATTTATTGATTTTGGCAGTAGGTGGTCTGAAAAAAGGAGATGTCCCGCTGCTTAGCCAGTCGGACGGGCCCTATACAGATGCGCTGCCCCAGGCACTCATTTTGACAGCTATAGTTATTAGCTTTGCGGTGACAGCTTTTGTTCTTGTCTTGACTTATCGTATGTATAAAACAAATAACACAGATGACTTCAGCGAGTTGGGAGGGCCATCTGATGAATAATATTATCGTATTGCCGATGATTGTCCCGATCATCACGGCGATTCTGCTTGTATTTCTTCGTGACTTCATTAAGCTTCAGCGTCTTATCAGTCTGCTGACAATGGTATTTGTCATTGGTATCACTGTTCTGCTATTGGGACTTGTGCAGATAGAAGGAATTATGAAGCTGGATTTCAGCGGATGGCTCCCTCCGTACGGTATTCTTTTTGTAGCCGATTCATTTGCGCTTATTCTTGTATTGACCGCTAGTGTCATTACCGCCATTTGTTTGATATATGCCTTCACTTCTATTGGTGAACGCCATGAACGGATGTTTTTCTACCCATTTGTTCTATTTTTAATCGCCGGAGTAAACGGCTCATTTTTGACAGGGGATATTTTTAACCTATTTGTTTGCTTTGAAGTCACATTGCTTGCTTCGTATGTATTGGTCGCGCTGGGCGGAGGAAAAATTCAGCTGCGGGAATCACTCAAGTATGTCTTGATTAATGTAGTTGCTTCCTGGATGTTCCTTGTTGCTTTGGCGTTCCTTTATGGGACAGTAAAGACACTAAATATGGCACATATCGCACAACGGGTTACAGAGCTTGGACAAGATCCTGTCCTTACGACGGTCGCCATCCTGTTTTTGCTTGTATTTGCCTTAAAGGCAGGGCTGTTACTGTTCTTCTGGCTGCCAGGTTCCTATAGTGTCCCACCGACAGCTGTACAGGCACTATTTGCCGCATTGCTGACAAAGGTTGGTGTCTACGCATTATTCCGCACGTTTACATTGATGTTCCCAATGAACCAGGAAGTTACACATCAAATTATTGGTGTAATGGCGGGTCTTACTATTATAGCGGGTTGTATGGGGGCTCTTGCCGGAAAGGATGTCCGCACGATTGCCACATACAATATCATTATTGCGATTGGTTTTATCCTTATTGGGCTGGCTACCGGTACTGAGACAGGCTTTGCAGGGGCTATCTATTATTTGGTACATGACATGCTTGCAAAAGCCCTGCTGTTCTTATTAATCGGTACGATGGTGTATTTGACCGGCGAAATCATTGTCAAAAGGATGAGCGGTCTTATCCGAAACTATCCATTGTTCGGCTGGATTTACTTTATTGTAATGTGTGCACTTGCCGGTATCCCGCCATTAAGCGGATTCATAGGGAAAGTGCTTATTGGCCAGGGTGCCATTGAAGGCGGAAATTTTGTACTGCTGGCATTAGGCTTTGCTTCCAGCGTCATTGTATTATATTCGCTATTACGTATTTTACTAGCATCATTCTTTGGAGAGTCGACAATCAGCGAAGATCACCAAAAGCCGATTCCGAAATTGTCCATGACGGCATTTTCTTTATTGGCGCTCTGCATCATTAGTCTTGGAATAGGAGCAGAAGCCGTTTCTCCATTTGTGGAAGATGCGGCCAAGACGTTAGCTGATCCAAACATTTATATAGAAGCCGTGTTAGGAAATGAGGAGTAAAGGGGGGTGAGCACATGTTAGGACAATTTGTATTAAATTTATTCATCGCAGCATTATGGTTCCTTTTAAAGGATGATCCACAAGCCGATTTTTCAACATTTGTAGCAGGTTTCCTTGTAGGAATCGTTATTCTATATGCGATGCACCGTTTTTTTGGTACACGCTTTTATTTGCAGCGTGTAGAGAAAATTATTAAGCTCATCCTCATCTTTATTCGAGAGCTCATTTTATCGAGTATGTCAGTATTAAGATACGTGCTCTCCCCAAAACTGAATATTACACCGGGTATTTTCACATATGAAACAAAGCTGGAAGGCGATTGGCAGATAACTGCTCTTGCACTCCTTTTAACGCTTACACCGGGTTCTGTCGTCATGGAAGTATCGGAAAAAGGGAATCTTTTTTATATTCATGCGATGGATTTGGAAGAGGCAAAGGATTCGATTGTCCGTTCCATTGGAAAATTTGAACAGGCTATTTTGGAGGTGACGCGCAATGATTGAAAAAATAATGCTCTTATCGCTTGCGCTCTTTATGGTAGCAATTGCACTGCTGCTATATCGCATAATAAAGGGACCTACATTGCCTGACCGTGCGATTGCCATTGATACAATCGGCGTAAACCTTATCTCTGCCATTGCTATTGTATCCATAGTGCTGAAGACAAAAGCGTTTTTAGAGGCGATTTTAATATTGGGTATTCTGGCATTTATTGGAACGATCGCCTTTTCGAAATATATTGAAAGGGGCGTTATCGTTGAGCGAAAGTCAAGGGATTGAATGGATTGCTGTATTACTTATCCTTTTTGGCTCTATTGTCAGTGTGATTAGCGCGTTTGGGATGCTGCGGCTGCCTGATGTCTATACACGCTCACATGCTGCGACAAAAAGTGCGACGCTTTCTGTATTATGCTGTCTGCTTGGAGCCTTCATTTATTTTTGGAGCCATGATGGCTACGTCAGTGTACGTTTAATATTAGGGATCATTTTTACGTTTATTACAGCTCCAGTGGCAGGGCACCTCGTATGCAGAGCTGCTTACCGTTCGCGTGTCCCATTAGCAGAAGGCTCAGGAGAGGATGCACTAAAAACAGTGCTGTTCGGAAATGAAACAGAAGAAGAGCCGGAGAATGGATCAAAAGTTAAGCAGGCAGTAGAGAGAGAAGTACCTTCAGAAAAAAAAGATCATAATCAAACATAAAGAAGGGGTGCCTCGACGGAGGATACCCCTTTTATGGTGGAGAAAATGCATGTTATCCAGCGTTTACTAATAGGATGAAAAAAAGGGCAAGGGATAATCAGCTCTAGTAATAAGCAGACACCTATATTCTTCGGTTGAATGTTTTTGAGGATATGCCTATGATAGAAAGCATGATGCAAGAGTTGGCAGTAGATTGAAGGAGAATCGAGCGGATCATTGTGAAAAGACTGAGTAGAACCATCCTGTATATAGTTGCATTTGTATTATTTTTTTACGCTAATAATAACTTGTTAGTAACAACAGAATATACGATAGAGTCCAGTAAGCTGCCCGAAAGCTTCGATGGTTTTCGGATTGTGCAGGTGAGTGATTTGCATGATGCGGCATTCGGAGACGGTCAGCAGCGGCTTGTGGAGAAAGTAAAAGCTGCCGATCCGGATGTTGTTTTCTTGACGGGGGATTTGATAGACAGTCGGCGCTATGACTTGCAGAACAGCCTGGATGCCGTTAAGCAGTTTGTAAAGTTGGCGGATGTATATTATGTGCTGGGCAATCATGAGGTGGCAGTAAATCAAACAGACGAAATTTATATGGCTCTTGAAAACCTTGGCGTACATATATTACCGAATCAATCGTTAGAAATAGAGCACAGCGGGAAGCGGTTGGCGATTATCGGAATTGAAGATCCGCTGATGGGAAAAGAGGTGCAGGAGATGCTAGAAGAAGCAATGGCCGGTATTGATGAGCAAACCTATAAAATTTTGTTATCCCATCGCCCCGAGAAATTCGAAACGTATGTGGAAAACAAGCTGGATCTTGTATTTACAGGCCATGCACACGGCGGCCAGATACGCCTTCCCTTTATTGGGGGTCTGATAGCGCCTGGGCAAGGCTGGCTGCCAACTTATACGAGCGGTATGTATGAAGCAGATAACACAAAAATGCTAGTCAGCAGGGGGTTGGGCAATAGCCTTGTCCCACAGCGGCTATTTAATTTACCGGAACTTATTGTAGTGGAATTGAGATCCATGTAAGGGATAACTATAAAGTGCATAGCCAAAAGAATTACCAGGTAATAAGTGAATCACGTAAAAGACCAAGTACTCTTTGGGTGGGGCTAAAAACGATCTTACAGAGGTAATGAGCATATAAAAAGGATGGTAAATTACATCTTGCTGCAGGAATATTCCCATTATAATAAAGAAGAAAGAAGCGTATCGTAGAGAAACGATACGCTTTTTCAAATAAAGGGGGATATGTGTGTTTACCTATAAAGTAGATGAAGAAATTTCTCTAAAGCTTGTGACACATAGGGATGCGGAGGAGATTTTTGATTTGATTGAACGAAATAGGAAGCACCTTCGTAAATGGCTTGGTTGGCTTGATGTCTCAACGGAAATTGAAACAACTTATCAGTTCATAGATGCTAATTTGAGAAAATTTGTTGTGGATGAAGCATTAGATACAGCCATTCTTTACAAAGGGAAAATCGTCGGGAAAATTGGTCTCCATACGATGAACATAGGAAATAAATCAGCACAGATCGGCTATATGCTCGATGAGAATTATGAAGGAAAAGGAATTATGACACGTGCGGCTAAAGCAATGACAGACCTAGGGATGTATGAATATGATTTACATAAAATAGAAATTAGAGCAGCTGTTGAAAATAAGAAAAGCCGTGCCATACCGGAGAGACTCGGCTATAAAAAGGAAGGTAGAATCCGCAGTGCGGAATGGCTCTACAATGAGTACGTCGATCATGTCGTATACGGAATGCTGCGCAGCGAGTGGTTAACGAGAACATAGAAAAGAGGCGAGGCAGGATTCCCTTGCCTCGCTTTTTGTCATGACATGCTTTTGCCTATACCTGGTTATTTTCTTTCACCGCAGGCTGTATACCCTCCCTTCTTTCCCCTATAAGCACGTCTGTATCATGACTGCTGCAGATCCGACGAAAGAATATGATTTCAATGAAAAAGGTTACAGATTCTCTTTTTACAACCGGTGTATAAAAGGCGTACATAGTATACGAAATGTTTTATTAAACAAATTTTAGTCCGGGTGAAATTTTTCTCCACCTATAAACGTTTTAGTAAGTGAAGGGATAAGGAGGGATTATATGGATGAGGATGTCGCGTTCATCAATCAGGTGCTGACTGGTGATAAGCAGGCTTATACCCATATTATTAATAAATACAAAAATTCATTGTATGCGACCGTCCTGAGGATGATGAAAAATCCACAGACGGCACAGGATCTGCTGCAAGAAGCTTTTGTAAAGGCATATGAGCAGCTGCCGAAGTTTGACCAAAAGGGATCTTTTAAAAGCTGGCTTTACCGAGTGACGATCAATCATTGTCTTGATACGCTGCGTAAGAAAAGCTATCAGGTAAAGCAGGAGGAAATACAGGATGAGCAGCTGGTGAATGCTGCCTCTCCGGAAATAATCTTTTTAAAACGTGAAAAAAACAGGGAATTGGAGCGGTTAATTGCCCGACTGCCAGAGCAGGAAAGGCTAATTTTACTCCTTCGCTATGCAAACGACTGTAGTTATGTAGAGATAAGTGAACTATTACATATTCCACTGTCAGACGTCCGAAATAAATTGCACCGGGCAAAAAAGAAGCTGCGAACAAAGATAGAAGAGGGAGGCTATTTCGATGACTTGTCCAAAAGAGGATGAATTACTGGCTTTTACAGATAACATGATGGAGGACCATGAACTGGAGCGCATTACCCGGCATCTTCAAGGCTGTATGTATTGCCATCAGCAGGTGGAAGTAATGCGTTATGAACAGGAAGTGCTGAAGGAAACACTCATGGAGCCGGCATTAAACGATGATTTTGCTGACATGATTATTGCCGGCCTTCAGCCATATGAGAAAAAGCGGAAGAAAATCCGCCCATGGAAATATGCACTGGGAACAGCCGCCGCCCTCATACTTGCTGCGGGGGTTACGTTGTCAGTCAGCCCAAGCTTTGCGGAGCTGCTTGGCGGGATATTCAAAAGTGACCGGGTGGATGAAGGTCTTCAGCTGGCAAGCGATACAGAGCTGGCTGAACAAGTGGATATAGCTGTAGAGGATCAAGGCATTACATTACAGGTGGAGGAGCTGATTGTCGATGCCTCCCGTATTGCCTTCTCCTATAAAATTACCAATAAGTCAGGGAAGATGCTGGATCCTTATTTAGACGATAATGATAAGAAAAATATGATTACATTGCATAATGAAAGCGGAAAAGAAATAGAGCTATCAAGCTGGGGCTGGAGTAATGCGGATGACCACGGAGTAGTGGAATTTTCCTTACATGATATAGAGCCATTTATGAAAGGCTTTATTCGGATGGATGTAACAGAAATTACGGGGAAAACGGGTAACTGGCGGATAGAAATTCCAGTCGATTTAACGGCTGCCTATGCAAAGCAGCTGGCTGTAAAAATTGATAAAAGCTACGAAGTGGACGGAGTGGAAATTGACCTGGACCAGGTGAAATACTCTACTTCCACAACAGAAATCTTTTACAGTACAGCTTATACAGAAAGTGCAAAACAGGAGCTGCTGAAGGATATAGAGGAAAAAGGACGGCAATTTTCTAAAGAAATAGCAACCGATTTTATCGGTTATCATCCGCGTATAGGCTATAGAATTGAAGATGAACAGGGAGAAGTAAAGGGTTATTATAATCTGTTTGCCAATGAGGAGCTCGGCCATCCTGTTGATTTGAATATGATTGGCGGCTACGGAAAATGGGAAGGGGAGCATGAGGAAGTAGGCAAAACATCGATGGTCGACACATTTGTACCGGAGCAGGAAGAAGAGCATTTATATTTTGTGCTGGATACCATTTATAAAACAAAGACGAGTGATTTTTCCGTCACATTCAATACAGATAAGCTGCCTTATACGTTTGAATATAATGGCTATGAGCTGACAATTGATTCCGTGGAACGTGAGGCGGATTATTCTCTCCAGAAGTCGTGGAAACCGATCAGGAGGGAAGTAACGACCCGGGTCAAGCTGTCGGGCCATGCAGAACAGCAAGCTCCTGAACTAGCAGGATGGGCACTTGAGGATGCAAAAGGAACGGTTTATCAAATCTTTAACAGTGGGGCAACATTAGATGAGAGAGATGCTGAAGGGCGATTTAAACGTGAAATAGAGCTGATTTCCTATGATTTACAAAAGGTACCGGAAGAGCTGACACTGCATCTGATAGCAGAAACAGAAGCTGTTAAGCTAGATAAGGAATGGCGTGTGCCGTTATTTAAGTAAAGATAAACCGGCCTCTGAATCTGGAGGCCGGTTTACTTTTTATCTTTTAAAACCTACTCTGCTGATAAAGCTTTTCCCATTTCCTCGAGCAAGGCTTGCGGGGACATGATTTTCTCGCCACCGCCTTGTACCAGTGCGTCATTTCCGCCTCCTTTACCATTGATAAGAGGCAATACATTACTGGAAATATTCTTCATTGATTCTGAAACATCCGTACCGCGTGCAGCGACAAATTGCAGCTTGTCTGCATTGTCCGCGACAAGAAAGGCGATTGCTTCACTATTTTCTGTTGTGATAAAGCGAGCAAGCTTCTGCAGCTCCTGAATGGTGCGATTTTCATACGTTTCGCTAACAATCACTTCTCCGCGGCTCGCCAGATCTTTAGCTTCGTAAACAAGAAGCGCATCCCGCGCTTCGGATAGAGCCTTCTCTGTTTGTTTCGCTGTCTGCATTATTTTTGCTAGCGCCAAACCGGATTCTTTTTCTGGAACACTGAGCTGGCGTGCAACATCTGTCAATACGTTTTTGCGCATGGCCAGCTGCTTACGTACACGGCTACCGCAGATGAAGTGAACACGGATATTTGATTTCATCTTTTCTGTTTCCATAATCTGAATCATCTGGACTTGTCCTGTAGATGTCGGGTGAGTACCACCGCAGCCGTTATAGTCATAGTCAGGGATGATGACAAGGCGGATATCCTCATCGACTGAGACATCCTTTCTCAGATTGTACTGTGCCAATTCCTCTTTCGTCACCCACTTCGTTTCAATCGGGCGGTTTTCTAGAATAATGTCGTTGGCACGTTTTTCTGCCTCGGCCAATTGCTCGGGTATTACTTCTGTTGTATTTAAATCAATAGAGACAAGTTCCGTGCCTAAATGGAAACTGACTGTCTGGTAGCCGAACAGTTCCACAAAAACCGCTGTCAGGATGTGCTGTCCTGTATGCTGCTGCATATGATCAAAACGTCTTGCCCAATCAAGCTTTCCTGTAACAGTTCCTGAGAGACCTTCCACGTTTCCACTTATGTAATGGCGAATCTCTTCCGCTACCTTTTCCACGTTCACGACCTGGATATCATTGAGCCAGCCAGTATCATGCGGCTGTCCGCCGCCTGTTGGGTAGAATGCTGTATTAGTCAATACAACATAGTGACCAAGATCATCTGTCCCTGTTTGAACTACATCTGCTGAGAACTCCTTCATCATCGAGTCCTGGTAATAAAATAACTCCTTCATGTCTTTCACTCCTTTACTAGCTATTGTAGCGCGAATCGTTCATTTGACGCCAAACAAAAAATGTTTATGATTAAGAAGAGAGATGTGGAAAAGAAGGAGTGACAAATATGGAGATTGGTGCGTTTTCAGTAGAAGAAATAAAAGATCCAACAAATATTATCGAGGGCAAGCGCTACGAATTTTTAATAGACATAGAAGTGGATGAAGAGGACGAGCTGTATTCAGAGGCAGGAATAGAGGCCCGGGTCATTGTTGGCCAGAAGGAGGAAGAAGTACGCATCTTGAATTACTTCCTTCTCGATAAGGGAGATAACGAAATAATCGAGTTTGCACTGGAAGAAGAAGAGGAGGAAATGCTTCTTCACTTTGTCCAGGAAGAACTTAAACAAGAAGATACTGGTGTATAGCCAGTATTTTTTTTGTAAGTAAGAGAACTCGCAGAAGCTGGAGCTTATTTTATTGATATACGGGAAGAAAATGAGTTCGCTGCCGGCCATCTTAAAAGGCGCATACAACATCCCGCTCAGCTAGTTCTGCGAACGCATGGGGGAAATTTCAAAGGATAGACCCGTTTATATTTACTGCTGCTCAGTCCACCGCAGCTATAACGCGGTAAGTGCGCTCCGGCTGGGATAATATAGTGAACGTATCGGACTCTTTTCTAGGTATTAGCCTATATGAATATTTCACAGACGTACAAACAGGCCGTGACCCGATTATGAAAGCATATAAATTTAAATAAAGAATCCCTATTCTTCAGCAGAATTTACTGTAATGAAATGAATACCTTCTGTAGAGACTGAATAAAGCGAAACAATGTTTAAAAAGAAAACAGTCCTTAGTTAGTGATACGCTGAAAGGTTTCAGCAGTGGAGAGCGTGGTAACTGTATGTAAGGGTAAAGAACCCTAAAAGTGGATAATTTTGAACAGATGCTTCGAATCAGTGTGTTCTTGAATAAAAATAGAACAACAGCTCATTTAATACACCCTTCACGTAGACGGATGTTTACTTCTTTATACAACAGTGGGATAGAATGAGCGGAAGGGGAGAATTTATATGAAATTTACACAACCATTTACATTAAAGTCAGGAGTTACGTTAAACAACCGCATCCTTATGGCACCTATGACGATTTCGGCTTCTCAGCCAAACGGGGACGTTACAGAGGAGGAACTGGCTTATTATCACCGCCGCGCAAAAAGCGGCATTGGGGCGGTTATTACAGCGTGTGCCTATATAAATAGTCTAGGTGTGGGATTTCCTGACTCGCTGGGTGTAGAATCTGATGAGCGCATTCCCAGCCTGAAGCGATTAGCTGATGCTATTCATTCCGGCGGGGCAAAAGCGATTTTGCAAATTTTCCATGCCGGCCGGATGACAAACTCACAGTTACTAGGGGAGCAGCCTGTATCGGCCAGTGATGTACCGGCGTTACGGCCGAATGCAGAAATACCTAGGCCGTTAACCGAGGAGGAAGTAAAAGCCACAATTCAGGATTTTGCGGATGCCACAAGAAGGGCGATCGAAGCAGGCTTTGACGGGGTTGAATTGCACGGCGCCAATACGTATCTATTGCAGCAATTTGTTTCGCCGCATTCCAACCGCCGAACAGATAAATGGGGTGGAAATGCTGCAGAACGTATAGCGTTTCCATTAGCAGTAGTGGATGCCGTAAAAGAGACTGTTGCCAAGTATGCTAAAAAGCCATTTGCAATTGGATACCGCTTCAGCCCTGAAGAAAAGGAGGAGCCAGGAATCACGATAGACGATACGATTTTGCTTATCGATGCCCTTGCAGATAAAGGAATCGATTATCTGCACGTATCCGTTAACCGATTCGATGCAGAATCTATGCGTGATGACAAGGATTCACGCGGACGTGTAGCCGTAATTCAGGAGGCAATCGGAGAACGTATCCCTGTTATTGGTGTGGGAGGCCTGCAAACGGTAGACCAGGTAGAAGCAGCCCTCGATATAGTTCCGCTTGTATCATTAGGGCATGCACTGATAATGGACCCGGAATGGTATGAAAAAGCAGTGAATCAGAAGGAAGACGAAATCTTTACAGCCCTGCATTTAAGCAAGGAACAGGAGCTGGATATTCCAAAACCATTATGGGAACTGATTATGAACGTTCCAGGCTGGTTTACGGTAGAAGAATAAAAGGAGACATTTGTCTGGCAAGCGTTTTCAATACAGGCTGGGTACATCTTCTTTTTGCCATATTATTTAAAAATGCATGAAGAGAAAGTCATTTTACGACCTTGTCCTCACTCTAAGGCGCCTGCTAAAAGGCGCCTTTTTCCTTAGTATTTCCGAATTTGAAAAATAATTATCTAAAGTATTTGCGTGTTTATTTAGGTCTTTCATATTTGGACGTACCCAGCAAGTTTTTAATCTACCTTAAAGCGCTGTAAAATCGGCAAATCGGTATTTATGGATGGGAGGCGATGACCGTCTCATTTTTCGTTTTAAGAACTCAAATATAGTAAATCCAAACTAGTTGATAGGGTACCGCCTAGGGTATATAATATGAGGAAGAAAAGGGGGCGTATGAAACTGAAATATGATGTAAAAACAGCCAACCGTATCAAGCGTATTGAAGGACAGCTTCGCGGTATTTTACGCATGATGGAAGAAGAGAAGGATTGCAAAGAAGTAATCACACAGTTAAGCGCCGTCCGGTCAGGCGTAGACCGTACGATCGGTGTTATTGTCAGCAATAACCTTCTTGAATGCATCAAAGAAGCAGATACAGAAGATGAAATGACTGATACAATCCAGGAAGCAATCAATCTAGTAGTAAAAAGCCGTTAAATATAGATCTTTTTTAGGAATCAATAAAAAAGTGGATAAGGGGAAGTATGGAAACACTAATTATAGTAGCAGTCGTTGCTGTATTTGTACTCTGGCGCATGAGGACGGCAAAGGGCATTCGCAGCATTTCAGCCCACCAGTTGAAACAGGAGCTGCGCGATCCGAGTAAGCTGTTTATCGATGTGCGGACACCAGCAGAATTTCAAACAAGAAATATTAAACAATTTCGTAATGTGCCGCTCGGGTCTGATTTTTCAAGCCTGCCAAAAGACAAGGAGATCGTTGTCATTTGCAGAAGCGGGATGCGTTCTGCCCAGGCATGTAAGCAACTAAAAAAGATGGGCTACGAGAGAGTAACGAATGTCCGGGGAGGCATTGGCTCTTATTAGAGAAGTAATAACAAAGCAAAAGGCCAAAGGTGACAGCCACCTTTGCCTTCTTGATAAACCGGACGAGCAGGTCCGGTTTTATTTTTTATTATGCAGTATGTAATACATCTTTGCATGCGCTTTATGAAAGAGCTCCATCGCTGAAAATGCTTCAGAAAGGTGAATAACCGTCAGGAAGATACGGGGAAGCTTGTATGCGGGGAAGTCAGCCGGTATACTGCTATCTTTCAACACATAAAGAACACGGTTTCCTGAAAGCGCCAGTTTAGAGGAGGGATAATCGATAAGTGCCTGATAGCAGGCAGCATCCTCTGTAAATGTCAGTAAATAAAGGAAGTCCTCTTTATCTGCCAGTTGTTCTTCGATAGATTGGTGGAAATGGCAAACCGCGTTTTCCTCGCTATATACCTTCTCTTTTTTTACGCTATGATCAAAATGAAGAGAAATCTGCTTGGCCAGTTTTCCTATTTTCTCTATTTTTCGATCAATGGCAGCTATCTTTTCGGGCATGAACTTCACAGAAAGCTGCTTTTGGATAGAAAGTTGCTGTAAAAGAAGATAATACTCCTGCTGCTTTTCATAATACAGGTTAGCTCGTTTCATCAAGCAAAAGGCTTGTGCGTAATACCCCTGCTTTGCCAAAACTCTTGCTCTCAACACTTGAAGCCGAGTCAATTCACCCGGAAAGTTTGGCAAGGAGGGCAGAACGGAAACCTGTTTTTCCAGCTGTTCAAATTGCTCCACTTTTCCTGTAAGACTATAACATTCTAAGAGCGCCATTGCTGCTGAAATACGTGAAGCTTCCTGCTGGATTTCCGTCCGCTGCGAGAAGATATAAGCAAGCTCGGCTATAGCCAGCAGCTTGTCTTCCTTTTCTTCCTTTGCACGATAACGAATAATATTTTTAATAAAATCTGCCAAGTTGTTATATGCTTTACATTCAAAAGCGAGGGACAGCCCTTCCTCATAGTAGGTTAAAGCTGTTGTGGCATCACCATGAATATGTATATAAAAGTGTCCCTTATATAGAAGAAGACGCATAAAAAAAGCAGGATCTTTTAGCGTATCCGCTATGTTTTCAAACAACGGCAGATAGTAGGCAGCTTCTTGGAATTTTGACAGCTGGAAGGCAGCTTCAATCAGCTCGCAAAGTGCAGCAGCTTGCTGCTGTTCTGTATATAGGTGAGGTAAAACTAGTATGCTTTGTTGCAGGCAATGTTCAAATTGCCCTGTACGGGTTAAATAAACTAAATGTTGAATGGATTCTTCGTTAGACATGATATGTGCTAACATATGCAGTTCCTCCAGATGTAATAATTAAAGCTGACTAAAGGTCTGCTCGTAGCGAAGATGGAATTCACGGATCAACTTGGAAATCTCCATCAATTGCTCGGATAAGGCACCTTCGTTTTTCACCTTGTTCTGATAGAATTCTTTAATCACCTTTGCTTGCAGTTCTACAAAAAGGGAAGGATACGGCTCCACCTGTTTGAATTGCTCACTAAATAATTTGCCGATATCAAAAGACATATAGGTTTTAATTTTCCGCTGCGTCTCTTCCGGCAGCACCTCGCAGTAATTCTGCAGCTGATCAATAAAAAGGTTGGTGCAGTAAATAGCCGCCAGCATAGATTCTGATCCGCGCTCTAGGGTAGTGACCTTTAGGCGCTGCATTGTTTCATCTCCACTGATTAGCTTTAACGCCATGGACCGCGCACCGTAAATAAGATTATGCTCAGGATGCAGGACAAGCTCTTCATCTTTAAAGTAGAAATAATTCCACAGATCATACACGAGGGAAAGCGAATGAAAGTTATGCTGATAGCCGTTTCTTAATAAGTATGTATATAGCATGTAGGAATCGTATTTTTCTTCCATTATCTTTTTCATAAAATCGGTCTGAATATACAATGCACCATATAGTTCTTTCAACTCCAAAGCCTCCTCATTAATATGAAGTTCTCCATCTCTAGTAATTATTAAAAATTATAAAAATAAATGGATATATTTACAAATATATTTCCCCTTCCTGTCAGGGTGAAAAAGAATAGAGGGGAACAGGAAAAGCAGGGCTGGCATTCGTTTATGTAAAGTTGATATGACAGAAAAGGGTAAATCAATATGACTAGTAAAATAATGTACATGAAAAACCGCGCTTCTTGAGCTGGAAGTGCGGTTTTCATGTTCAAAATAGAGGTGTTTTTTCAATGTCCAAATGTGGGTGAGTGAATTTCGGATACACGTTCAAAAGTAGCTCTATCTACTTTGCGGAATGTGAACGTCATGCGAAATGCTTTGGAACTGAATTCATCATACATCAAAAGTCTATTATTTTGGGGTTTTTAACATATCCTTAACACAAATGTAATGCATAAAAATACGTCGATTTTGATGTAAAACTTACTATATCAAAGGGAATTGTGAATTAGTTATGCAAAATTTATGACATTCATTTTACAGATGTAACAGGAGGATCTATAGATGATTGGATAACTTATTGGGTATATGAGTAGAAGTAATTACTCAAAAAATGAATAAATGAGGAAGAGATGCTGAAAGGAGAATAGGTTCCAGATCGATAAAACAAGGGAGGAAAGAAGTTGAGTGATATTTTAGAAAAGTAGAAATACTTTTTGTCAACTCTTGTACTCTCTTGCCCTATTTTCTATACTTGAGTCAGGAAAAATTAGGAAAGGAATGGTGGGAAGCATGCATGAAGAACAAAATGAACTACTTTCTGAAGCGGGGCAGGAACAACAAGTAAAGCCGGCAGAAATGCTGTTCATAAATGAATTTACGGATGGCATCGTCGGGCCAGAAAATGAATTTTTAGGGCCATTGCGAGATGGTGGTACCATTATTGCTAATACCGCCCCGGGTTGTTGGGGACCGATGCTTACACCTACTATAAAAGGCAGGCATGAAGTGACAAAGCCTGTGTATATCGAAGGGGCAGAAGTTGGGGATTCTATTGTAGTGGAAATCGAGTCAATCCGTATAACATCATTAGCAACAGCTTCCGGTGTAGAGCAATATATGGGAGACCGCTATATTAGTGATCCTTTTTTAAAAGTAAAATGTCCGGGGTGTGGGAAGCTCCACCCGCAGACGATCGTAAATGGCATCGGACCGGAAGCAATTCGCTGTACTACATGTAATAACGATACAGCACCGATAAAATTTGCCCATGGTTATACGATGGCTTTTCATCCGAAAGGAAAAGTCGGTGTGACAGTAGGAAAAGAAGGGGCACGAAAAATCGGGATCGATCCTCAAAGATACTTACGGCTGCCGGAAAAGTCGGTGCAAAATCCTGTCGTAAGTATGGCACCGAGCGATTTAGCTGGAGTGACTACCCGCGTCCGTCCGTTCATTGCCGAGATTGGGACGATACCTTCCAAGGCCATCCCCGCATCCCATAATGCAGGGGATAGTGGTCTATTACTTGTGGATGCTGATCATGAGCTGCAAATAACCGAGCAAGAGCTAGAAATCCACCGCACAGATGGGCATTTACATCTTCCACAAGTGCGTGAGGGTGCTATCCTCATTTGCCCGGTCCTCGTTAAAGGGGGAGGGCTATACCTGGGAGATATTCATGCGATGCAGGGAGCAGGACAACCAGCAGGCCATGCATCAAATGTTTCAGGTATCGTGCAGGTAAAGGTCAGCTTGCTGAAAAAGGTAAAAGTAGAAGGGCCTGTTCTGCTTCCAAATGAAGAAGATCTGCCGTATCTGGCAAAGCCTTTTACAAAAGAAGAGCGGAAACAGGCACGTGACATTGCGGAAGAGTTTGGAATGAAGCAGCTGGAGGAGGCTTTTCCAATTGCAGTTGTTGGTACAGGTATCACGATTAACGCTGCGACAGACAATGCCCTTCTCCGTATGGCGAAGCTTGTAGAGGCGCCAATAGAAGAAGTAAAGAACCGTGTCACTTTGACAGGCGGTGTTGAAATCGGCCGTTTCCCGGGTCTTGTCCTCATTACGGCCCAGTTCCCGAAAACTGTACTGAAGAATGCACGCATCTTTAAATATGTGAAACGCCAGTACGATTAATTAGACAAAGAGCGTCTGGAAATTTATATTGGGCGCTCTTTCTATGATGGTATGCACGCTGGTTTTCTATGGGTTATTAGATGAGATTGATAAAGGTGATACCTGCCTGCTATTTAACCCATTCACAGTATTGCTTCTTGTCATTCTTGTGTAGATGCTGTCGCCCTTGATCATTTTGCTCTCTTTATTAGGGCAGATTTACGGAACATGAAAGTCCAATCGACTGCGGTATTACATCAGCCTCTTTTAGAAGGCTCAAAACGGAATAAAAAGCCTCGGCTTCTAGAATGAAAAGCAGGCCGCTTTAGGCAATTTTAATAATAGAGGATACAGGTATATTTGGCATTGGCTTAGTACGGGGAATCTGCATATATTTTTTTAAATTTCCTCTATAGAGAAGCTGAAGGCCCTGAATGTTTTTGAAATCGGTCGGCTTTGTAAAATAAGGGCAAATATTATAAGTAATGCCTGCGCGTAAGAACAGTGTAGCAATAAATTGCGAACAGAAGAATGCATACTCACGTTTAAGCCGAATTCGGCAGGCAACACAGAGCAGGCCGACAAAATTGTATTTATATTGCTCCTGATATTGTTTGAAGTGGGAAATTTCCATGCGCAATTTTTCGTATTGCTCGTCGGAAACTTTATATTCATAAATGGCACAATTAGCTCTTCTCAATAATTTTGAACTTACATCTTCCTGAACAAAACCTCCAATAAGAGGATTATTTTCGTGTCTGCGGCCAAAGCTGTACATCTCTTGTAATTCTGCATCAAATGCAATAGATATATGATTGAAAATTTCTCTTGTGTATAGTTGGATGGCTCGCGATAATATAGAGCCCGTTTCCGTTAAGACGATATAAATCGTTTTATTCATACAATCACCTCTTACAGTATCCCTTCCATATTAGCAATCAAACCTTTTGAAAAAAGGAATGAAATTCTTAAGTTACTCTTAATTTATTACGTATAAAAATGAAAAAGGATTCAATAAATGGGTATGTATTCCATTAATAATTTTATGTAAATCAGGAGACATAGACAACTGTGGTTTTATAGCCCCTATAAAAAATAAAAAAGCCAGCCTGCAGTAGATTGCAGGCCGGCGTGCTAACTTTTTTATAGTATGAATGCTTATGATTAAGTGAGAATATCATTTTCTCTAAGCTCGGTGATTAATGCTTCTGAATAGCCGAGTTCCTTTAGGATTTCATTTGTATGCTCGCCCATTTTAACGCCGGCAAATTTATAAATAGGCTCTACTCCGTCAAATTTAAGAGCCGTACCAATCTGGCGCTGTGTTGTCCCGTCCTTCTTTGGTACTTCTACAACCATATTACGAGCAATAAGCTGCGGATGTTCACATGCTTCTTCAAATGTCAGGACAGGCTCCACACAGCCATGGAAGTCTTCATTAAAAACTTCGAGCCATTCTGCATAAGTCTTGGATTTAAAAGCGTCACATACAGCCTCTTTAAATCGCATTTGTGTGTAGTAGGAATCATTGAAAGTACTGTCGATAAGTTCGGGAATATCCAATGCTTCACATAGGAGCTTCCGGAATGGCGGCTCTAAGCTGCCGACGGAGAAATAACGCTCATCCTTTGTCTGATAGTAATCATAAAATGTACCGCCGTTTAAAATTTCCTCCTCCGGTTTTGGACATCTGCCGCTGCCGAAGAACTGAGAGCCGTATAAGGCATTCATTGTAAAAACAGCATCCGTCATCGACACATCGATGTATTTTCCCTTCCCTGTTTTTTCGCGGTGTAATGCCGCAGCGAGCACCCCTACTGCTGCGTGCAATGTCCCCCCGGCAACATCGGCAATTTGGATACCCATTGCAGCTGGTTTTTTTCCTTTCAGCCGGGAGTGGTCGAGGACACCCGCGACTGACAAGTAATTGTTATCATGGCCCGGTCTATTGGCAAAAGGCCCGTTCTGTCCATAGCCTGTAATAGAACAATAGATGAGTTTCGGATTCACTTCTTTCAATTCCTCATAGCCGAGCCCCAGGCGGTCCATTACACCTGGCCGGAACCCTTCGATAATAATGTCATATTCTTTAATAAGTGCTTTCACAATTTCCACTGCCTGCTCTGTTTTCAGGTTCAATGTCAGTGATTTTTTTGATCGGTTCAAATGCTGATGAATGTATGATTCTTGATCTTCGTCATACGGAGGCATAATCCGCATTAAATCCACTCTTCTAGATGATTCAATATGGATGACATCCGCCCCAAGGTCAGCAAATAGCATCGTTGCTAACGGGCCAGGCAGCAATGAAGAAAAGTCGAGAATTTTCAACCCGTTTAAAATTGTCATTTTCCCATCCCCTTTAATTTGGTCCATAACAAGAATTCTGTAATAATACAGATAATATTTGTTTTAACAGTATTATAACAGTTATTTTTGTAAAATCATATCTCTAACTAGTATTATAGGGTAAATTTTCTGAAAATTAAATAAGCAAGAATGAAGACTATAGTTGTGTCCCCACGTAAGCACGCATTTATAGCCATTACCCTGTGATCACAAAATAGCGGGAGAAGGATACTGCTTTAGGAAGCTCTTCTGCAAGAATATCCATTCTTTACGAAACAGAGAATACGGATTTCTATCCCGATTCAGGAGTGCTATAAAAAAATAAAAGAAAAAATAGTAATAAAACTACTACTTTGTTTATAAACTAATATGAAGGGGAAGTGTAAAAAAAAGAGGGTAGGGGGAAGAACGATGAATGTGCAAAAAGCAAGAGTCCATGATCAAATTTTATTTAACCGCTTCAATGAAACATTGGAAGGAACGGTTATAAAACGTTATGAAAATTCTGTTGTCGTCAAGTTAACTCTCGAATCATATAATAAAGTATTAGAAGATTTACCGAATGACTTAACAGTTGTGAATGATAAAAACTATCAAATCATTTATCAGGCAAGCGAGAATAAGGAACTTGCTTAATCATAAAAAGGATGGTGCTGCTTGGCATGCACGCATCCTTTTTTTAGACACTCCTACTATGCACGCTACACGGATATTTTTCGTATGGCTCTTTTTTTAGTTCTGCTGCATTGAAGTTTCCCATTATTCTCTTTTAAATAGAGATGTGAAAAACAAAAAACCCGGCAGAAGAAATGCTGCTTCCGCCAGGCTTAATTGTTACTGCCTGTAAAAATTGATAGTAAAGTAAGGGGCCCCTTTACTATTAAATGCCACCCCTACTAAAACGTGCGTGAAATTTTCCCTTAGTATATTATCCCGATGCCCTTTGGAGTTCATCAATGCCTCATGTGCATAAATCGCACTATACTGTCCGTATGCTAAGTTTTCCCCATACCAGCTAAACATTAATCCGCCCGCCTGCATACGTCTAAGTGCAGTATTCCCATCGGGGTCCGTGTGGCTGAAATAATTGTTCATGGCCATATCTGCACTATGCTTACGACCAATGTCATTATGCTGGGGTGTATAGATTAACGGGTGCAGCCCCTCTGCTACACGTGTCTGATTGATCAAATGCACCATCATCTCTTCTAGAGAGTCACGGTAGGCATTGGTAGTAGCTGTCCGGAAAAACCCAGGCTTTGTTGCTTCAGTTGTCTTTTTCACCCAAGTGATAGAGCGGACGATATTACTTTTATGTATATCATAGAAAAATGTTACATAGTAGTCACCGATGACGTATGTGCCGCTTGTTTTGTTGCCATTGCTATCTTTGTAATTTTGCGTGTAATTTACTCTATCCTTTGAGATATAATGGATAGGTTCACCGTATTTTTTCTCTACATCTGTCCGGTTAGCTCCTACGGTAATACCAAAGGCTGATTGCCCGCTCCTTGTTTCATATCCTCCTGTTTCTTCACTAGCTGTCCGTCCAATTAAATAGAATTCCTTATAATCCTCACTCATCATATTCCATGTCATGTCATATTCTGATTCAAAAGTTTTATAAGCCGGTTGGGAAGGGACGTTTACAGTTGTGAATAAGACGGTTACAGCTTCATTCATGACCTTCCCGTTTAAGTCCGTAATGTTCGGCGACACAACTAATTGATAGTCAGAGGAGTACGAGAGCTGCTCTGTAGGCTTCACCGTCAAAATATTACCGGACACAGAGGTAGCGATAGCAACTTTAGTGGAGCCTTTTGACATATAGACATTCCGGTCAATAGAACGGGGATCGATATCCCGGTTAAATGTCACTTTCCATTCTTTATTAAGTTCGACATTAGAAAAGCTTGGCCACGTTTTAGCCGCAGCCACTTCAGTGAATAGAGCGATAAACAATAGAGAAGCGACGATGGTCATCACTGCTGTAGGTTTCTTCATTTTCCGGAGTCCTCTTTCCTGTGTACTTTTTCATAGTATTTTTCGTACTTTTTTCATGCTCTTTAAATAGTTCGAAAGACTCTAAATTTATCCTCATCACATACTTTTTATCTAAAATAAATTGAAATATTGGATCTAAAGGAAGAGGGGGGTGAAGAGTTCTTTGGTACGAGTATGTAAGAGGGGAAAATGTAACTTTCCTAAAAACTTTTTTATATTTAAACTATTTTAATAAAGTAAACAAAAAGGAACGTAACGGCTCCAATTTATTAATTTTCTGGGCGGTGAAGTAAAAATACTATGGGTTTTTTGCTATTTTTTCATTTCGCTCGCTATTCCTTTTATTTGTATGCATATAGACCCTCTCACGTAAAACAGATCTCTTATTTTTAGAAAATAATATTGTATTTTTTAGTTAAAAAATCATGTATTTACATAAAATGTCGTGTTTGTTAAAGTTAAGTTGAAAATTATGGTATTTAAATTGACTGAATAAGAAATTAGTGAAGTGAGGGGACATGCTCATAGAAATAGGGGATGGGGTGGAAGAACTATGTTTAACATTGGGAAAATGTTAACTGATCGGGCAAACTTATTAGGGGAAAAAGAGGGGTTCGTTTCAAATGATGTGCGCTTTACTTTTGCAGAGATAAATAGCCGTGCCAATGCACTCGCACATTTCCTTTTGGCGAAAGGCTTTAAACCGGGGGAAAAAATAGCGATCGTATGTAAAAATAATGAAGACTTTATTGCTTCCTTTTTTGGGGCGGCGAAAATCGGTGTCATCTCTGTCGTTGTGAACTGCAGGCTCCGGGCACAGGAAATGACAGATATTTTTAATCATAGCAGGGTAAAAGCGGTAGTATATGATGCAGGACTTAAAAGTGTGATTGAGCAGACTAAAGCTGAAACTGCTATTCCTTATTATTTATCTAATAAAGGCAATACTGGGGAATATCTTATTTCTCATATCGTACAATTTTATCCTCTGCATGAGCCCACATATGCCACATTTGATGATGAGCCGATTTTAATAATGTATACATCAGGTACGACCGGCAAGCCAAAGGGTGCCATGCTGTCGCATCATAATTTGCTTGCTTCGGCTGTAGGGCTTTCTTCTACCATTACCTTATGGGAGACAGATCGATTCCTGCTTGTCGTCCCCATGTTTCATATTGCAGGACTTGTTCCGCTTATTACGACGATTCATACTGGAGCAACAGCCATTCTGATGGAAGAGTTTGAGCCGATTGCTGCATGGCGTATTATCGAGAAAGAGCGTATTAGTAATATGATGTCAGTACCGGAAATGCTTGCTTCCCTTATCAAGACCTTTGATATTATGAAGCCGAATTTATCCACACTTCGGGCGATTACTTGCGGAGCAGCGAGTGTCCCGCAGCAAATCATTCTTGTATTCAAGCAGTTTGGCATTCCTGTCCAGCAAGTATATGGATTGACTGAGTATACAGGAAGCCTGACAATTTGGCGCAGCGAGTTTGATGCCGGGAAATATGGTTCGAAGGGTAAACATGTCATGTACAGTGAAATGAAGATCATCTCGCTGGAAACAGGCAAGGTGCTGCCTCCATATGAAAACGGGGAAGTGATATGCCGGGGACCGCAGACATTTCTCGGCTATTACGAAAATGAAGAAGAAACAAACAAAGTCTTAAAGGACGGTTGGTATTATACAGGGGATATCGGGCATGTCGATGAGGAAGGCTTTTTGTATTTGGTAGGCCGGCTGAAAGATATTATTATCAGCAATGGAGAAAAAATCTATAGCGCAGAAATCGAAGCTGTGCTTATGAGGCATCCGGCCGTTGAACAGGCTGCTGTCATTGGTGTGCCGGATGCTTATTTTGGGGAAGTTCCACAGGCTTATATTGAGCTCAAAAAACAGGCGGCTGCCACTGCTGAGGAGCTGATGGACTTTTGCAGACAGGAATTAGCTGCCTATAAGGTTGTAAAGGAAATTATTTTTATGGAAAGGCTGCCGAAAAATACTGTTGGCAAAGTGTTGAAAGGCGAGTTGAGAAGTGTACAGCTATATTTATAAAAATCGTAGGCGGTGAGTACCCGGAAGTTTAAAAATCTTTCAGAGAACACACTGCCACTTGATAAATAGTTAGAGGTAATTATTATTCCCCTTTAATTTCGATTAAAGAAGGTATCCAAAAACAACCTTGGATGCCTTTTTTGTTATAATAAGCAAAAAATGTTGAGGTGCGATTATGGAGGAACAAGTGCGTTACTTAACAATTGGCGAAATGTCAAAAATTACAAATTTGCCGATTCGTACATTACATTATTACGACCAAATTGGTTTATTCAAACCGCTATACGTTGATTCGGTAACAAATTACCGTTATTATAGCGAGTCACAAATTTATAAACTCGATTTAATTAAATCGCTTAAATACATCGGTACGTCGCTTGAACATATTAAGAAGGCACAATCATTGACACCTGAACAACTCTACGGATTCTTAACAGAGCAGGAGCAGATTGTCGAGAAAAAGGTAAAGCGAATGCTTGAGGTGCAGCAAACACTTTTAAAAACGAAAAAGCTGCTTGAGGAGCAAATTACTATTCCAGCCTATAATAAAGTGTATGAAATGGAAGTGGCAAGTCAGCGCTTGCTTGCAATCAAAACTAAGGGCGTCAACATTTTAGATGTGCCTGACAAATATTTTAGTTCACTCATTAAAACGGTAGAGCGTGGAGGCAGTGTGATGAACAGCAGGTATGGCGGTATTTATCCGCTAAAGCCCTATGCGAGGATTGAGGAAATCTATTACGACTACTTTTTTACGCCGCTATTAACGGAGCGCTATTTAGAGATGTTGAATAAAGATGTCGAAGTATTGAGGATGCCCGCCGGGAGATATGCTTGTATTGCTTTTGAATTTAATGAATTGGCTTATTTTCAGGCGTATAAGCAGTTGGAAGCTTATGTGAAGTATCCTCAATCCGTAGTATATGAGGTATTTATGCCAAACAATTATTCAGCAGAGGAGCTGTCAAGCTATGTTGTTGAATTAAAAGTAAAAATCCTTTAAAGCGAAGAGCAAGCTAGTTGACCTTACAGTTACTGTAGGGTTTATGCTATGGAATAGACTGAAAGAGAAGTAGAGGTTTTCAACATGGAGAAAAAGGAAAAATTAACGCTCAGCCTGCTATTGATGAACTTATTTATTGCGTTTTTAGGAATCGGCCTCGTAATTCCAGTACTGCCTACGCTTATGAATGAGCTCCATATTAGCGGGAAAGTTGTCGGCTATTTAACGGCGGCGTTTGCGTTAACACAATTAATTGTTTCGCCGTTTTCAGGAAAAGCGGTCGACCGTTTTGGTCGTAAAGTTATGATTGTATTAGGCTTGTTCGTTTTCGGCTTTTCTGAATTTTTATTTGGGATGGGGAAAACGATTGAAGTGTTGTTTATTTCACGTATTTTAGGAGGCGTCAGTGCGGCATTTATCATGCCAGCCGCGACGGCGTTCATTGCAGATATTACGACGCTTGAAACACGCCCAAAAGCGCTCGGCTATATGTCGGCTGCGATTAGCACAGGGTTTATTATCGGTCCGGGGATCGGTGGCTTTCTGGCAGATATCGGGACGCGTGTGCCATTTTATACAGCTGGGGTACTCGGGGTCTTGGCGGCTATCTTATCGATGTTGCTGCTGAGTGAGCCGCAGCGTCAGGAGGAGCTGCTTACAGAGTCGGAAATGACAGGTAAGAGCAGCCTGGGTAAAATTCTTATGCCGAAGTTTTTAATCGCTTTTATCGTTATTTTCGTTGCATCGTTTGGCCTGGCGGCATTTGAGTCGTTCTTTTCACTATTTGCCGACCATAAGTTTGCGTTTAAGCCAACCGATATTGCAATCGCAATTACGGGTGGTGCGATTTTAGGAGCCATTTTCCAAGTGGCACTCTTTGATCCGCTGATGAAGGCACTTGGGGAAATTAATTTAATCCGTCTTAGTTTAGGCCTTTCGGCGATATTGGTGCTGGCATTAACATTTGTCAATTCGTATTGGATGATTATGGCCGTGACGTTTACAGTATTTATCGGATTTGATTTAATTCGCCCAGCTGTGACAACGTATTTATCACGCATTGCAGGAAGTGAGCAAGGGTTTGTCGGAGGGATGAACTCATTCTTTACGTCGCTTGCAAATGTATTTGGTCCGATTATTGGCGGTATTATGTTCGATATCGATATTAACTATCCGTTCTATTTCGGTACAGTTGTGATTATTCTTGGCCTGGTAATGGCGATGTTTTGGAAAAATCCAAAAGAGAAAACTGTATGATGGAATAAAATATAAGGGCTGTCCAAGTGTCAGGTGAATAATGACTCTTTGGCAGCCTTTTATATATTCACCGGAAAGTTAATAAGAAAAAAAGGACGCTTTTTATATATAAATAATTTTTCAAACCTCCGCTAGTAGAAGTAGGAGGCACTCCCGTTTCCCAAAAAGCAGCGTACCCGACAGCTATCCCTTCCTCAAGTCCCGTATTTTGATATTGAAGGCTGTGTTCCTGAACCTTCTCTCACATGGCGCTTTTACTCTGTCATCCTTTTCTTCCAATTCTTTATCAATTTTTAGAAGGCTCCAACCGATATAGGTACTATAGACAATAAATGATAATGGTTGATAATAGATGATTTCTCGTACTTGAAAGGAGCGTTACCCCTATGGAGAAAAGGAATTTACAAAAAATAAATAAAGCGGCTGTTGCGACTGTCCTTGCAGCAAGCGGTATCACGATCTCAGCGCCGGCTGTCCCGACGAAAGCAAGCGGTTTTACAGATCTTAATCCTGAAGCAGATAACTATAAACCAATACTTGAACTATATAACCGGGGTTATATAAGCGGCTATAAAGACGGCACATTTCGTCCGAATCAGGCTGTCACACGTGGTCAGGCAGCCAAAATGCTGGCACAGGCACTGAATCTAAATATGACAAATCCAAAAAACCCGAGATTCAGTGATGTCCCAACGAGTAACGGCTTTTATCAATACATTGCAGCGCTCGCGGGGGCCGGTATTATTACTGGCTACAGTGACCAGACATTCCGGCCGAACGAGCCCATTACACGTAATCAAATGGCAAAGATTTTAACGCTCGGCTATAAATTTCAGCAGTCAACAAAGCTTACGCATGATTTCCGTGATGTTGCCGAGTCAAATCCGAACCGTTTTTACATACAAACACTTTATGATCTGGGCATTACAAAAGGAACAACACAAATAACGTATTCCCCTTACGGCTCTGTCACACGCGGCCAACTGGCTACATTCATCTACCGGGCTGAAAATACAACAGCCGATGCTGTGAAGCCAGTAAAAGAGATTAGCAGTATCTCGGGTTCTTCCGTTTATATTAATGGGATTGCCTATCGGGTGGATGCTTCCCTGCGTGACCTTATCAATGAAACAAATGCACCTGCATTGAAAGGTGCTCATATAGAAGGGCAGATCATTGGAGAAACGTTGAAATCCATTTCTTCTTTGACACTAAATGCTGAGGGAAACAAAAACCGTATCCTTGTTTTGGACGGCAATTATTCTACATTTACAGGGGAATTGACCATTCAGGGGAATTATATCCGCTTAAAAAACTGGACGATAACTGGGCAGGTAAAAATAACTGAAGCACCGCGCCGGACATTGAGCAATTTAGCGGGCCCGCTGTCAAATCTGCGGGTTGCCAGTCTCTCCGGCTTCGGCTTTATTGATTGGTCAAAACCGACGGATACAACAGAAGAGGATGATGACCCAAGCTACAATGATGGTGGTCATGACTTGGAAACTAAACCGCCAATTCTTCCAGGCGGCAATGTAGTAGAAAAAATGCCGGTTACCGAGAAATTTGTAGACTTCACGAATTGCTCCGTTAGCCGTCTTATTATTGAAGCAAACCGTACACATATAGAAGCAGCAAAGACAATCCCGCAGCTTACTGTAAGAGGCTGGGTCCGCCAATTTGAAGTGTATGCCAATATCGACACACTTTATATTGAGACAGATGTGGCGACAACGATGTACGGTGTAGGCAATATAAATAAAATCTATAAAAACAGCTATAAAAATGTTTACCTGAACAGCTCAGGCCATGCGAATCTGCTGGTCGTGGATAATACAGGGGGCAAAATCGACCTCGGTGATAATTTCTATGTTGATAAAGTGATTATTCCGCCAAATAAAATGCCTAATGACATCTTCAATGATTTTATTAAAGATAACGATAAGATCGGTGATATTGAAGATCCAAACGGCAACGATGTCGACCGTGACCCAATTGAGGATACAATCATCCCTGACTGGGAGGAGCCGGCTGCACAGATCGTGCGAGTTGATGTCGATGGCACAAACGCAAAGGCCCAAATCACTTCTACAGAAAAAGGAAGATACTATTTCACGGTTAAAAGAAAAGACGAAAAGCCGCCTTCCATCCGTGAAATTCTGGATGATGCCAAGACAACAACCCTTAAAACATCCGGCCAGGGAATGATCGGCGCCGACCTGAAGGCTACATTTGATATTGCCGGTCTCGTTGAAATGACTGATTATACGTTATATGTCGTAGTAAGTGATGAGGCAGGCAACTATTCGGATAAGGTTTCGAAGGACTTTACGACAATGGATGGGACGCCGCCAGTTATTACGAATCTGGATGCCCTTCCACTACCGGGAGGGAAACGGGCGGATGTCACATTTAATGCTTCAGAGAGCGGTCGCTATTACTATCGCGTAGTACCTAAAGTAGCCGATACAACTCCACCTACAGTGAAGGAAGTTATGGAATCCTCAGGGGCCCTATCTGGAACAGGGAAGGCAAATGCCGGCAGCAATTCCATACGCATAAGTGGATTAACACATCTAACAGAGTATGTTATCTATATGGTAATGGAAGATGATTCCGGTAATTTAACGACAAATGTAGTAAGCGATATTTTTACTACACGCGAGCTGGATGACATCCTGCCGACTGTGAGTCCAGATATCAAAATCGTTGGAAGTACACAAGATGAGCCAACTGTTATTCAATTGACATTCAGTGAACCGATGGATAAAGAAACAGCGGAGAATGTAAAGAATTATATATTGAGCGGAACAGGTAACTTAACAGGAAATCCTTATACTGCAAAATTGGAAAGTAACGGAAGGGTTGTTACATTAACGATTCCTTCAATGGCAGCCTTTGTAAATAATGATACCTTGATTGTTACAGTACAAAATGTAACTGATATTGCCGGAAACGCAATTTTGAAGGGAGCCAGTACATCGGTTGCAACGTACAGGCATCAAAGTAATACAAAGCCTGTAATCGAGAGTTTGGAAGCTAAAGATATGGGGACGAATACTGATGGTAATACTTTAGTAAAAACGGAGTTCACTACAAAACTTACAGGAACATATTACTATATGATTGTTCCGGTTGCACCGAGTGAAAGTGCTCCACCTTCTAACACATTTAAAGAGCCGACAATTTCCGAAGTAGTATTCCCTAAGGATTATCAAATGCCAACAGGAATAGGTGATGATAAAAAGGTAGATATCAATACAAAAATGCCTAATACACCTATAGTTTTAGATAATCAAACGGTTCTTTTCGGGAAAGGAACAGCAAATGAACTGACAAACAGTTTCCAATTACTGCACCCGAAAAATGACCTTGATAAAAATAAGACTGGCTACAAAATTTACATGGTATTACAAGATAGAAATGGGAACTATTCCTTGCTGAAACAAGCAGATTATATCCGGGATGAGGAAAAGCCTCAAATTTTAAAAAATAAATCATACTTTGTTAATCCTAATGACAAGAGCAGTTCTTATGAATTATTCTTTTATCCGGATAATTACGTACCGAATACTGTCCAAACTTTTGAGTTCCATATCAAATTCTCTGAACCAATGGACCCTACCTCAATGGCCAAACGTGAAAATTATCGGTTGGAAGGTTTAGCAGGAGAATTTTTAAATGTAAGTTCTGTTACAATGGGAGAAGATAGTAGTACAGCGGTACTGAAACTGCAATCCAAGGTTTCCCCGGCATTTATTGAATACTTAATTAAGCACGATTACAATTTAACGATAAAAGTAGACGGCGTGTATGACTTTAATAAACTTCAGTTCGTAAATGATGAAGTATCGTTTAAATATACGGACAAGGTTAAGCCAATTCTGAAGGAAATGAATAGCGAAGGGATAAAGGCATTACGAGACTATTCTGTCAGTCTATCAAATGATGATTTATATATAAAATTATCGTTCAGCGAGAATATTAAAGATTTCCCTGCTGACGGTTTTGAAATTATGTCCTCCACAGGTACAAAAACGTATACTGTAGCAAATGTAGCATATGCAAAAGATGAGAAATCAAAGGACATAAAAAATGAGTTAATTTTAAAGGTGGGAGAAGGGGCAACAGGTTTAGTACAAAATGAGGATCTGAAAATTACCGTCAATGAAAAAGTAAAGGATGAACAGGGGAATAGTGTGTATACTGTAGATAATAAATATAACCAAGCTATCTATAGATATAGAAACATTTCTGCTGTCATTGATGGTACAGAGCTTGATCCATCTAATATGACTAGCACAGGCGGAGTAAAAACTAGCCGCAGTGCATATATCGTTACGACAATCTCAAATATGGGAAGCAAGGCTAAATTCTATTATGTAGTATTGCCAAGTAGAGCTGAGAAGCCAAAAACATTACAAGATATTATCAGCTATTCAAATAGTGCAGATTCTTCTGCTTACGGCTCAGCTACAGTAGAAACGCCTGGTACCCGACAGTTGTTAGATGCGGTAGTTACTTCAGGAAATCCAAATGCCGTTTTTGTTGAGGGGTATACTCTTTATCTTATAGTCATTGATGAGTATAATAATATTTCGACTATCCAAGAGAAGAAAATTGATCCTCCCCCAGCATCTGCAAATAAGTAAACTTGTTAATATAAATTACAACATTAAAAACATTAAAGGTTTGATTATGGTATTAAACATAATCAAACCTTTTTGTCTTTCTTCAATGCTAATGTTTCGGTTAGTTAGAGATAATAGCCTGCTAAAGAAGCACTCTCCGGCAGGCTTGAATTATCGTCATTCGTAAAAAAACTGCACCTTTTCTTAAACCTACAATTCCTTCACGACCGTCTCAGCAAAGCGGTCATGCGGAAGCTCAGATCCATCTTTCCCTTCAAATGCATGGCGGTCTTTTAAATAATCAAACGTACTGATTGTATCGCGGTAAAGCATACGTTTGGCGATTTGTGTATCAGTTGGCTTTGTGCCGTCTTCGTTTTCCAGTGCTAGCTTCATTGCTTTATAGCCAATTGTTTGGCCGTTCTTTCGCAGCTGGACATATTCTAATCCCCACATTACTAAAGTAGGTGTTACGAGGTTATGGACTGCCTCACTTTTTACTTTTTTACGTAAAAGATACTCAACCCCAAGAGATACCGTTGTGGAGACAGCCATGTCAATCATAATGGCAGCGACCCGCTTTTTTGTAATAGATTTCAAAAAAACACCCCTTTATTTTGTAAGTCTTTCACTCTCTTTCATCATAAAGAGTACTCCTCCTGGTGGGCAACTAAAAGCCCCGCTCAAGGTTTACTATAGAAATGATTTGAAAGGTAATTCGCGGGTAGTTGTCATAATATCGCGGGTATTTACCCCAAAATCGCGAGTATTTCCAAAAAAAATCGCCGGTAAGATCCTAAAGGGCAAAGGAAATCCTAAAAAGTAATGAGTAGGGAATCTTCTCCAGAAAAATTCCCTATTTTCCGTGTAAGCACTCTTTTTCTGTTGTATAACAAAAATTTCTCCCATAGGAAAAATGCTTCTAAAAATGAAAATATGCCTCGAAATCAGAGCTTTCACAATTTGTTCAATGTAAGCGTTTGAAATATGAACACATTGTGAAATGGCAAGATAAGGGCTTTTCATTCCTGAAAAAAGGGGTAGAATGAGAATTGTGAAAGATGTTATATAACAAGTTGCAAAAGTCAGTGGAAAATAGATTGTTATAGTACAATTTGAACGTAAAAGGAGAAATGAAGTATGTGGGTAATTACAGTATTCAATCATCGAAATGACGTTCGTATTTTCGAGTACACAAGCAAAGGCGAAGCAACACAGGCACTAAAGAAATTTGCAAAAAATGCCGTCCTTTCCTATACAAAATAATCAGGCTTACAAAATAAACAATAAAGCAAAACAAAAAGGAGACATGGATCATGTGGGTAATTACAGTATTCAATAATCAAAACGACGTTCGTATGTTCGAATATACAAATAAAAACGAAGCAACAAAAGCTTTAAAGACATTCAAGAAAAATGCTGTTCTTTCTTTTACAAAATAATCAGCATTACATCACCCGCAGCAACGGAGCTGCGGGTTTTTTGTATAGAAAAGTGGTTTTTCGATTAAAGAGCGCCGATTTTTAGCTATAATAATGAAAATACATCGTTAGATATCCTGTCTGGGAGTGTTTTCGGAAGGTCTATCTTTTACACTAGAAGGAAAGTGTGATACAAACGACGAAAAGCTTGTCTATTTGCCAAGGGATGGCGGGTAATAAGTTACGAGGGAGTGAGCCGGATGAAAAAGCAATTGGATATTTTTATCGCATTCTTTAGATCGGGGTTATTAGGCTTTGGAGGCGGGCCATCCGCAATTCCGCTTGTACATAAGGAAGTTGTCGGTACATATCAGTGGATGACTGATGAGGAATTTGCCGATGTTTTATCGATTGGCAATACACTGCCGGGCCCTATTGCTACAAAAATGGCCGGATATATCGGGTACCGTGTCGGAGGATGGATTGGTATGCTGACGGCTCTTGCAGCAACAGTTCTACCGACAGTTGTACTGCTGATTATTTTCTTAACGTCCTTACGTGAATATAAGCATCTCGACTTTATAGCAGGGATGACAAAGGGCGTTGTTCCAATTGTTGGGGTAATGATGGCAGTGATGACATGGGATTTCTTGAAAAAATCAAAAGCTGCCCTTGGGTGGAAAATAGGTTTGGGCATTCTGACAGCTTCCTTTATAACAATGGTCCTTTTAGGCATCAATGCAGGGATCGTTATTGGTGTTCTGCTGGCGCTGGCACTTTGTTTACCTGTGAAAGGAGATAAGGCGTAATGATGTATGTGGAAATATTTATAGCGTTCTTTATCCCGAGCATTTTAGGGTACGGAGGGGGGCCGGCTTCCATACCATTGATTGAAGATCAGGTTGTCTCTACCTATGATTGGATGACGACAGCGGAATTCAGCGATACGCTTGCTATTGCGAATGCGCTACCCGGACCGATTGCTACAAAATTAGCTGGTTATATTGGTTACGAACAGGGAGGAGTACTGGGAGCGATTATTGCTCTTCTAGCGACGATTGGCCCATCTCTTATTCTCATGTTGCTGCTCCTTAGTATCCTTTACAAAAATCGCAATTCACCACGGGTTAAACGGCTTTCTGGCTTTGTCCTGCCAGCGATTGCTGTTTTAATGGCAGATCTTACATTTGACTTTTTTGCCACTTCTATTGGGGGGATCAGCTGGGTGCCGACGATTGCGATTGCGGTCATTAGCTATTTTGCAATGGAGAGATTCAAAGTTCATCCTGCTATTGTCATCGGAGCGGGGCTTTTATTCGGTGGTCTCTTTTTATAGATACGTAGCATGGTGTCTTCAGGAAATAAATATACAGAGCAGTCATATAAAAAATAATAGAAGGATTTTGTCATATATTATAAAGAAGATTCCGGCCGCTAGTTTTCCCGCTAGTGGCTTTTTAAATATTATTCACTCGAGTCATCTGCTTGTGCGATAATATAGTAGTATTATTTTCATGGGGTGGTATTATATGGGTGTAGAATTAAAAGCGGTGATGGAGGAGGGAAAGACAATTCTTCCTGCCTGTACATTAGAGGGGCAAATAATCGGGGTTTATACAGATATACAGAAGATGCAGCTTATTATGCAGCAATTGAAGCAGCAAGGGTATGTTCATCATGTAATGGATGGACAGTATAGAAGGCTGAAAGTAGAGGAAGCTTTCCGATTTTATATGAAGATGGCCGGCTGCCCGCAATCATTGGAGGAGATGTTAGAGCTTTTGGGACTGAAGAAGTTACGAAAAAAGAAAGTAACGGACCTATCACTCAGTCAGCAGCAGCGTATTGCGTTTTTACGTCCTTACTTATACGGTGGAACATTTCTCACCATTGAGGAGCCATTCCATCGCATGGATACGGATACACGAATGATTATCGCGGGATTGATCCAGCAGTTGGCAGAACGGGGAAGTATTGTTTTGTTACTTTCGAATAACTTGGAAGACCTTCTCATTTCAACAAACGATATTTTTCGAATTGACTCATCGGGCTTCCATAAGATGGATTTTAATGAAGAACAGCCGACTATTACTGAAGAAGAGCCAGTAATTAAAATTGAAAAAATCCAAACAAAGAAAAATGACAAAACGATTCTCTTTAATCCACCTGAAATTGACTATATTGAAAGTCTGGATGGTGAAATTTTAGTGAATGTAGCAGGAGTAAGCTACAACTGTTCTCTTACATTACAGGAGCTTGAAAAACGCTTGCGTGCTTATGGGTTTTACCGCTGTCATCGCTCTTATATAGTGAATCTGCAAAAGGTGCGGGAAATTATTACATGGACTAAAAATAGCTATAGTTTAAAACTCAGTGTAGGAGAAGGGACAGTTGTTCCTTTATCAAGAAATAAATTGTCAGAATTAAAAGAACTTGTTGGAATATCGTAGTATTTCCTGGGGAATAATGGAGTACATTTGTCGATTCAGGGCTACACTTCACCGCTTTTTTGCTACAATTCAGCGGAAAACAGCGGTGGTATTTCTTCGATTCAATTACAGTTAGGGTAATCAAATGAATTGAAGGAGGTTGCTTGTATGACAATAGCGGCAATCGAAGTAAGAAATGTAAAAAAAGCTTTCGGCACATTCACAGCGTTAGAAGATGTTTCATTTACCATTAATAAGGGAGAAATTTTCGGCTTCCTCGGTCCAAGCGGGTCAGGCAAAACAACAATGATTAAAATCCTGACAGCACAATTGGAGGAAACAGCGGGAGAAGCACGCGTATTAGGTTTACCTTCTATTGAAATGAAAAAAAGCGAAAACAAAGCCCGCTTCGGAATCCTTACTGATAATAGCGGCTTGTATAAAAGACTAACAGTAGAGGAAAATTTATTACTATTCAATAATATGTACGATCTACCAAAATCGGCAATCGATGAGGCGCTTGAATTTGTTAACTTAACAGATGCACGCAAGAAAAAGGTAAGTGAACTATCTAAAGGGATGATTCAACGTGTAACTCTAGCAAGAGCTATTATGCATAAACCGGATTTATTGTTTCTGGATGAGCCGACTTCTGCTTTGGATCCGGTCAATACGCGCCACATTTATAACGGACTCCGTAGATTGAATGATCAGGGAACGACGATCTTTTTAACGACGCATGATATGACAGAGGCCGAAACACTGTGTAACCGGGTTGCCTTTTTACATAAAGGAAAGGTAAGGGCAATAGGAGAGCCGGCACAGCTAAAGCATCAGTATAGCGATCATTCTATGACAGTAGAACTGATGACGGGTGAAGAGCATATTTTGCAGCTCGATGATCGTACTTCCGCGATGAAATTATCAGAATGGATGAGTGAGAAGTCCATCCTGCGCATTCAAACGAATGAACCAACATTAGGCGATATTTTTATGCAAGTAACGGGGAGTGATTTACAATGAACATTTCAATAAAACGAATCCAAGCTATTTTTACGAAAGATTATAAAGAATTTTCGCGGAATTATGCGGTTTCCATTATGGTCTTCATGCCATTTGTCTTAGCACTTTTCTATAATAAAATGGGGATACACACGATAGATAGCTATTTCATGACAATTAACCTGACGCTTGCGATGGTGACAGCGTTTGTCCAAAGCTGTTTGATTGCTGAGGAAAAAGAGAGCAATACACTGCGCAGCTTAATGATGTCGCCTGCTAGTATTGCGGATATTTTGATCGGAAAAAGTTCATTAGTTTTCGCTATTTCTGCCATCGTTTTAGCAGTAACGATCTATTTATTAGGCTATAAGCCGGGCAATGTTTTAGTTCTTGCATTGGCACTGGCCGTATCCATCTTGTTTTACATCGCTCTTGGCACAATCTGTGGTTTATTTACAAAAACGGTGATGGAAGCGTCGGTGGCAGCATTACCGGTAATGGGAATTTTCTCATTCGGCCCTATGGTACTTGGACTTTCTGAAAAATATCCGATTGCAGGGATTGCCGAATGGTTACCAAGTTCTCAGCTTATCTTGCTGGCAGAGGGATTAGAGGCCGCTATGCCTGCCAAAGAGATTGTTGTTTCCTTTGCTGTTATGATTGGTTGGACAATTGCGGCCATCATTGCAGCAAGCGTGCTGTATAAAAAACGCATGACAGACGATTAATAAGAGAAGCCTGTAACGTATGTGGAGTCATTCATATGCTGCAGGCTTTTTTATTGTATAAAAATGCGTGGAGATACAAAGATTTTATAAATTGAGAGGTGAATAAGGATGACAGATCACCATCTCTGGCGCTTAAAGCAGGAGCATTCTTGAAGTAATTCAACCGATAGTCATACAATAAGAAACATAAATGATTCTATTAACTGGAGGATGAAATTGATTATTTTATATTAATTAAAACAACCAACTAGGAGGAATTTCGTGTACAGTAATAAATAGATATCTGAAAGGAAGGGATTCTCTTATGGGCTATTTATCGATGATTTTCTTCCAAATCGTAGCGCCTATTCTCATTTTGCTATTTGTAGGCGCCATTTTGCAAAGGAAGTTCCAATTTAATTTAAAAGCGTTATCACATTTGATTACCTATTGTTTTATGCCTGCAGCAGTGTTTATTAATATTTATGAAACAGAAATTGAATTATCGATTGTTGGGCAGCTGACAATGTTTATTATTCTCTTTATCGGCAGTCAAATGGTGTTAAGTCATTACTTAGCAAAGTTATTAAAGCTGGATCGCAGTGAATCTGCGGTCTTTAAAAATAGTGTAGTTCTTATTAACTCGGGGAATTATGGCATCCCGGTCGCGCAAATGATCTTTGCGGCACAACCTATTGGGGTAGCGATTCAAGTCATTCTTGTTATTTTTCAAAATATGACCACGTATACATACGGGCTTTATAACCTTATTTCTGCGACGAAATCCGGTAAGGATATTCTACGCGATTTTCTAAAAATGCCGATTATCCATGCCCTGTGGCTCGGGGCGTTGCTGAATTACGTAAATATACCAATTCCGCAAACTCTCAGGATTCCGATTGATTATGTAGCAGGTGGATTTGTAGCGGTAGCCCTCATTACCCTCGGAGCCCAGCTTTCACAAATTCAAATGAAGACGATGTTTACAAAAGCGATTTTTGTCAGTTGTTTTACACGCCTTATTGTAGGACCTGCAGTTGCATTGCTTGTCATTTGGCTGCTTGGCATTGATGGAGTTGTAGCCCAGTCATTATTTATCGCAAGCTCATTTCCGACTTCACGAAATAGTTCGAGCCTTGCCTTGGAGTATGACATTGAATCAGCTACAGCCGCCCAAACTGTCTTGTTTTCTACAATCATTAGCTGCCTGACGGTTACCGTTATTATTTATATGTCCACGCTCTTATTCGTATAATCTTGATCCGGCTAATAATGGTACGTAGCCGGATTTTTATTTTTTAAAACTGCTTTAAGGGTCATTACCTTCTCTTTGTCTATTTTTGCTGCCTGGCTAATAATGATCGGGTCTACTCCTTCAGCCAATAAGGTAAGAATGAATGCATCCTTTGCTTCGAGCAGGGAAGTTGTTGATTTCCAGAGAACCTCTTCTGTTTTTTAGATCCCATCTTTGTTTTATTTACCCGTTGCTGATTCCCCTATTATTTGTGGTCTGATTCGTTCATCCATATGAACATCTTCTATACTTTTTTTCTTATTGTAATAAGGCAAAAAAGTATATAAAAAGCCGCCATGCCTAAGCATGACGGCTTTATAGGATATCAATTGAAACAGATTTTTGGGCACCTTTGTAAGCGATCCTGAAAATAGAAACCGGCGCCTAAAGTTTAGAACAGTTTATTGCGGTACCTGTGCCTGATAAGTGCACAGACACTATTTTTTTATTAAACGTTAGCTAGTGGTGCCTTCACATATGGATTGGAAAGATCCATACCATCTAACGTTAAGCCTAAAGCTTTTGCAACACCTTCACCGTAAGCTGGATCAGCTAGGTAGCAGTGCAGGATGTGGCGGCGTTGGATGAATTCTTCAACACCTTGTAAGTTTGCAGCTGTGTTGTCGAACAGCTGTTGCTTTTGATCGTCGCTCATTAAGTTGAACAATTTACCTGGTTGCTCGAAGTAGTTGTTGTCATCTTCACGGAAGTCGTAGATGTCAGCGGCGCCATCTAAAGCTAATGCAGGCTCCTTGTACTGAGGCTGCGCTTGAAGTGCCCCGTAGCTGTTTGGATAGTAAGATAATGCAGCACCGTTGTTTCCATCAACACGGCCTTGACCATCGCGGTGGTAAACCATGAATGGGCAGCGTGGTGTGTTTACCGGAATTTGGTGGTGGTTAACACCTAAACGGTAACGAGTTGCATCTTGATAAGCAAATAAACGTGCCTGTAACATACGGTCTGGGGAGAAGCCGATACCAGGTACTACATTTGATGGAGCGAATGCTGCCTGCTCAACATCAGCGAAATAGTTCTCAGGATTGCGGTTCAATTCGAATTCTCCAACTGGGATAAGTGGATATTCCGATTTATACCAAACTTTTGTTAAATCGAATGGGTTGTCTTTGCTGTTGCGAGCTTGTTCTTCTGTCATTACCTGAATGTACATTTTCCATTTAGGGAAGTCGCCTTTTTCGATAGAATCGAATAGGTCGCGTTGAGAAGACTCGCGGTCTTGACCGATCACTGCAGCTGCTTCCGCATCAGTCAAGTTTTTAATGCCTTGTTGTGTACGGAAGTGGAATTTTACGTAAACACGCTCTCCAGCTTCATTGATCATTGAGTATGTGTGAGAACCAAAACCGTGCATGTTGCGGTAGCCTGTTGGAAGACCGCGGTCAGACATGACGATTGTTACTTGGTGTAATGCTTCGGGTAATGATGTCCAGAAGTCCCAGTTAGAGTTTGCATTGTGCATGTTTGTTTTTGGGTCACGCTTAACAACGTGGTTCAAGTCTGGGAAATGTAATGGGTCACGGAAGAAGAATACAGGTGTGTTGTTACCTACTAAGTCCCAGTTTCCTTCCTCAGTATAGAATTTCAAAGCAAAACCGCGGATATCACGTTCTGCATCAGCAGCACCACGCTCACCAGCTACTGTAGAGAAGCGCGCAAACATTTCTGTTTTTTTGCCTACTTCAGAGAAGATTTTTGCTTTTGTATATTTTGTAATATCGTGGGTTACTGTAAAAGTACCAAATGCGCCAGAACCTTTTGCGTGCATACGGCGCTCAGGAATAACTTCACGGTTGAAGTTCGCTAATTTTTCAATTAGGAACACATCTTGTAATAAGATAGGACCGCGGCGGCCAGCTGTCAAAACATCATCATTGCTGACAACCGGTGTACCAGTAGCAGTCGTTAATGGACGGTTATTAAGATTTGTCATGTAATTATACCCCCTGAATTCATTTTGAAAAACCCTTCGTCAATTAATATATCAAAACTAAATCATAATTTCTACTAAATTATAATAATTATTATTAAGAAACTTTTATTGTTGAAAAATGTTCGAGTAGAAAGGACAGAGAAAAAGTATTAGAAGTATAATAATAGCTTTGTTTTCCGATGATATAAACAGCTAAACAACAGGGGGTACCCGTGTGAAAATATACTTCTTAAATAGTTTTCACTATAGCTGTGTTGAAAATGAGGTATGCTAATTGAAAATAAAGGTTGTCGAAACAGCGAGTTGTACAGGCTGAAAAGCATGTATTTGACGAATGATGGAGAAATGAACGATCCTTCTCCTTTTTCTTGTACACTGGAAAATAGATAGCAGTAGAGGGGATAGTAGAGCGTGCAACTTACATTAACATTTTTCATACTGGTCATAACGGTAGGTCTGTTTATGACAAATCGGCTGCGGGGTGACCTTGTTGCCCTCATCGGCCTTTTAGCCTTTGTTGTCATAGGGATTTTAACCCCGGCTGAAGCGCTTGCTGGTTTTTCGAATTCAGTGGTAATTATGATTGCAGGACTGTTTGTTGTCGGGGCCGGTATCTTGCGGACAGGCTTGGCTGGAATGGCGGGAAATCTCTTGCTGAAATGGTCGGGAGATAGTGAACGTAAGCTGTTTATTTTACTGTTGGTAATTGTCGCGATAGTTGGAGCTTTTATGAGCAATACCGGAACAGTCGCATTAATGCTTCCAATTGTTGTAAGTATTGCTGTAAGCATGAATGTTAGTCCTTCCAAGTTCCTGATGCCTCTTTCTTACATTGCGAGTATGTCAGGGCTAATGACGCTGATTGCCTCTCCACCAAACTTAATTGTCAGCCAACTATTAGAGGAAAACGGATACGAAAAACTTGGCTTCTTTACAATTACTCCTATTGGAATCATCGCTACTATTACTGTAATTATTTATTTAGTTGTCGTGCGGAATATCCTGCTGCCAACAGAACAAAATCATACACAGTCAGATGCAGGGTATAAGCTGTCCCCAAAGAAAATTGCAAGGGAATATGCACTTGAGGACAAAATGTTTCGCGTGGCGGTATCCGCAGGCTCGCCATTAATCGGCCGAGCACTTGCTGATTTGAAGCTGCCAGCAAAGTATCATATTTATGTAATGAAAATACAGCGCCGTGCTTCAGAGAGCCTCAGTCTGTTAGCGATGACCTACCAGGAAATGGCCGGTCCAACAAGCACAATTCAGGAAAATGATGAGCTTTATATACAGGGCCTGGCCTCGGATGTCGAGAACTTTGTGCTGGATAATGGACTTATTTTAGAGATGATGACAGATAAAGATTTGAAGGAGCTTATTTCTAAAAAGATAGGAGTAGCCGAGGTGCTGCTGACTCCTTCATCCCGATTAATTGGTGAATCGGTAGGGAAAATTGGCTTTCGGGAAAAATACAATGTGAACATATTGGGTATTAATCGAAAAGGAACATATTTACTGCAGGATATGGCCCAGCAAAGACTTCGTTTTGGAGATGCCATTCTTGTTCAGGGAGCCTGGGAGGAGATAGACGTGCTTTCACGTGAAACCCAGGATGTCGTTGTTATTGGACAGCCCCATGAACAGGCCGGATTGGCCGCTGCCAGTGGCAAGGCATGGATTGCCGGACTTATCATGGTGCTCATTGTAGGGTTGATGGTTTTTGATGTGTTTGATCCTGTTATTTCTGTATTGATTGGGGCGGTGCTTATGATTATAACAGGCTGCCTGCGTAATATGGATGACGCCTATAGAAAGATGAATTTCGAGAGTATCGTTCTTGTAGCAGCAATGCTCCCGATGGCTACAGCGCTGGAGAAAACAGGCGGAATGACCCTCCTTTCCCATGCAATCATTGATGTGCTTGGCGGCTTCGGTTCATACGGGGTGTTGATGGGTGTATATGTGTTGACAGTGATATTTGGGCAGTTTGTCAGCAATACAGCCACGGCTGTTCTCTTTGCGCCGATTGCTATGACGGCAGCGATAGCCATGAATGCGAATCCGTATACCTTTATGATGGCAGTAGCGGCAGCATCAGGCATGGCGTTTGCTACACCGATTGCTTCTCCTACAAATTCACTTGTGATGACAGCGGGGGACTACCGATTTATCGATTTTGTTAAAGTGGGTATACCACTGCAGGTCATTATGTTCGTGGTCATGATGATTATTGTACCGCTTTTATTTCCTTTTTAATGGTAGCGGCCAAAAGCCCTGCTGACAAAAAATCAGCAGAGCTTTTTCAATGTGTATTAAAAATGTAAGGGATGTTTTTCCACATGGAACATTAGTGGATGTTTCTTTTCTTGAAGTTACCGCCGCGCACTTCCGATACATCTGATATGACAACGAATGCTCCCGGATCATGCTCCCGGATAATATCGAGCATTTTCGTTTCCTCCATGCGGTTGATAACACAATTAATCATTTCTGTTTCCTCATTTGAGAAGCCGCCACGCCCTGTTGTATATGTAATACTTCGTCCAAGACGTGCTTGAATGGCATCCCCAATGTCTTTGGAATTTTTACTGATAATTTGGACGGATTTTGATTTCTCAAGACCGACTTGTACGATATCGATTACCGTTTTGGCGATATAGTAAGTCAGTGCGGAATAAAGAGCGCTTTCTAAACTATAAACAAATGCAGCGATAGCAAAGATGAACACATTAATCAGCAAAATAATATCCCCAACAGAAAATGGTACCTTACGTGAGACAAGTACAGCTAATACCTCAGAGCCATCGAGTGCTCCTCCATTACGAAGCACGATACCGATACCAACCCCAAGTAAAATACCACCAGAAGCAACAACTAAAAGATGATCTTTTTCCGATAAAATCGGGGAGATGTCATGCATTAATACTGTACCTAATGAGAGGGCGGCGATACCAACTACACTCATGATCGCGAAAGTTTTTCCGATTTGTTTATAACCGAGGTAAACGAAGGGGATGTTTA
The DNA here is from genome assembly GCF_001591965.1 of Lysinibacillus odysseyi 34hs-1 = NBRC 100172. Taxonomy (GTDB): domain Bacteria; phylum Bacillota; class Bacilli; order Bacillales_A; family Planococcaceae; genus Lysinibacillus_B; species Lysinibacillus_B odysseyi. Next base: position 4,539 of record NZ_BCVX01000015.1, on the reverse strand, counting down.
AGATGAATAGAAACAGACCTAGTGGTAATTCCAGTACCTCTGCTCCCATGATACTGACACCGGTTACACCACCGTCAATGACATTGTTTGGAATCAGCACTGCTTCAAGACCATAAGCGGCAATGGCGGCACCGATAATGATCATAATCATTTTTCTCAAGTTTACAGCCAGCTTACTTTTCAATATAGTTTCCTCCTTTTTTAGTTTAGCCAATATTTATTATACATTAATCTAACCTTGTACATAATTTTCACGTAGTAAAAGAGGAAAAGTCTGCAAATTAGCGCGGAGTTTTAATGTATAGCATAGTAATTGGAATTCTATAATTAATTATACGGACATAAAGTAATAAAGTTTCACTTAATGGAAATTGCCGCTTGTCTCTGTATTAAAAAATTTGAACACACCTATTTGAATAGTGTGTTCAAATTGTCACGAATCTGCCTTATTTTTATTGGAAAAATATGCAACCAACAATTAGGCAAAACCGTACATCTATTATGACTTATCACATGCCTCATAAATGTAGGCAATCCATTTGCTATAGGAGTTGCTGCGCAAATTCTTTAGTAGTCCCTGCTCTATTGCAGGAGAGAGTACCGGGTTTACTAAATGGTTGCGTAAAAGCTCAATAGACTCATGGATGAGAGCGTCATCCATTTCCTCTAGCTTTGTATTTAAAAACTCAATTAATTCATCTTTTGACAGCTTAATAGAGGTGATGCCGGTTGCTTGCAGCCATTCCGCAGTAAAGAATGGAATCCTGGCATGTTCAGCAATAACAGAAACCTTTTCCACTAATGAACAGCAAAGTGTATCCATATCAATTTCCGCTCCCTCACGGAAAAATAATTCGCTGTAATTACGGGCGAAGCACTGAATTGTGAATACGATATCCGGCATCATATGTTCGGCAATATGGGTGAATTGTTTTTTGACAATTTGGTGAACGAGCCGGTTTAATATGCCGTTATAGTATTCGATCTTTGCAAAGGCTTCCTCGCTAAAAGTTGTTTGATGTTCCTTCATGAAAATTCTAGCGAAATGTGCATGTTTTTTAAAAGTGGAAAAGGTATGAAAATAATAGTCATACAACAGAAGGCTGTCTGGCCGTTCGGAATTGACCACCTGTTCAATGTCTACGACGATTTCGCTCATGAAATAGTCAATTAACGCGAAAATAAGTTCATCCTTTGACTTAAAGGAAAGGTAAAATGCTCCTTTAGAAATACCGCATTTATCGGTGATTTGCTGAATAGAAGTGGCTTCAATTCCTTGCTTTGCAAACAACTGCAGGGCATTCTCCATTATTAATTGTTTTTTTACCAAGTATAACACTCCTGCTCATTTCATTGACTTTTGACCGATTAGTCATTATTATAGGTAAATGTATGAATGAAGTCAAATTAAGGTAGGTGTAATAGTGAAAGGTTTAGTGAATTTCGTCCTGAAGAATAAATTGGCTGTCTGGCTGCTGACAATTATCATCACAGTATCCGGTATTTATTCCGGGACGCGAATGAAAATGGAATCCATTCCTGATATCTCAATTCCTTACTTGATTGTGATGGGAGTTTACCCAGGCGCGACGCCTGAGCAGGTAATGGATGATGTCTCGATACCGTTTGAAAAGGCAGTCGAGGGGCTTGAGGATGTTAAAGCGGTTTATTCTACCTCCTCACCGAATGTAGCCCAAGTACAAGTAGAGTATGAATATGGCGTAGATATGGATGAGAAAAAGCGCCAATTAGAATCAGCGCTCGATAGCGTAACATTACCTGAAGAAGCGCAAGAGCCGACAGTCATGGCGATCAGCATGAATATGATGCCGGTCATTGCACTATCTGTAAGTAGCTCGGAGGAGGATATCGTTGATCTGACTTCAACGGTAGAAGATATCTTATTGCCAAAAATCGAGAAGATTGATGGTGTCGCTTCAGCAACTATTACAGGTCAGCAAATTGAACAAATTTCATTCACGTATGACAATGAGAAAATGGATGCACTTGGTTTAACGGAAGACACAGTAAAACAAATGGTCCAGGCGAGTGATATGGCAGTTTCACTCGGATTATACGACTTTGCTGTTGGTGAGCAGGCAGTGTCTGTCGATGGCAAAGTGAAATCTGTTGAGGAGCTGCGGGAACTATTAATCCCTGTCACACCATCCGCTGCAAACCCTTCTCCGTTTGTACGTTTAGGAGATATTGCAAAGATTGAATTGGAAGGGAAAGTTCAATCTGTATCACGTACAAATGGTAAAGATGCGATTGCTATCCAGATTGTAAAAGGTCAGGAAGCAAATACAGTAGATGTAGTAGATGCTGTAAAAGACCTGATCAAGGACGAGGAAAAATCAATCGATGGATTGGTCGTTGATGTATCCCTTGACCAAGGTGAACCGATTAAGGAATCTGTCTTTACAATGGTTGAAAAAGCGTTATTCGGTGGTTTGATCGCTGTATTGATCATTCTATTGTTCCTGCGTGATTTCAAATCAACAATCATTTCAATTATTTCTATTCCGGTATCTATCTTTATGGCATTGCTGCTATTAAACTGGATGGATATTACGTTAAATATTATGACATTAGGTGCCATTACGGTCGCAATCGGACGTGTAATCGATGACTCCATTGTAGTAGTGGAAAACATTTACCGTCGTATGCACTTAAAAGAAGAGAAGCTTTCAGGGCGTGCATTAATCCGTGAGGCAACGATTGAAATGTTCAAGCCAATTATGTCTTCTACACTCGTGACAGTGGCAGTATTCGCACCGCTTATTTTCGTAGGTGGTATGGTAGGCGAGCTGTTCATGCCGTTCGCGTTAACGATGACATTTGCGCTAGGCGCTTCGTTACTTGTTGCGATTACAATCGTACCAGCACTTTCGCACTTCTTATTCCGTAAAAAATTATACGGAACAAAATCAGAAAGTCAGCATAAAGAAGTTGGTAAGCTGGCAACTTGGTACCGCGGCTTCTTGGAAAAATGCTTGAACCATAAATGGATTACATCGCTTATAGCAGTTGTCCTATTAGTAGGCTCATTAGCATTAACACCGTTAATCGGTTTCTCCTTCATGGGATCACAAGAAGAAAAAGTAATGTACTTGACGTACACACCTGCAACGGGCGAGCTGATGGAAGATACGGCGAAGAATATCGAAGAAGTAGAGCAAAAGCTGTTGAAGCGTAAAGATATCGATATTGTGCAAGTTTCCATCAATGATCCGGATAATGTTGACCCGGCAGCAATGATGATGGGCGGCGGAGGCGGTGGTGCATTAATGTACCTTATCTTCGACCCGGACATGGATGACTTCCCGAAAGCACGTGAAGAAGTAGAAGAATATGTATTTAATATCGGGCAAACGGGTGAGTGGAAATCACAGAACTTCGCGATGTCAACTTCATCGAATGAAGTAAGCTATACATTATACAGCGAAGATTTAGAGGACCTTGGTACTGCCGTTAAGCAGGTGGAAGGAGCCTTGAAGAAAGTAGATGGCCTAGAGGACGTCACTTCTGATTATGAGGACGCTTATGTAGAGCATGTACTAACAGTAGACCAGCAGAAAGTTCTGCAATACGGCTTGACAACAGGCCAAATTGTCATGGCATTATCTGAAAAGTCTACAAAAGAAGTGTTAACAACAGTACGCCATGACGGCGAAGATTTAGAAGTCATCGTAAAACGCCAAGCAAAAGCAGCTGCAACATCTATTGATGATGTATTGGCAACAAAGATTCAAACAGCTATGGGCACGACGATGACAATTGGTGAGCTTGTCGGTATAGAAGAGGGTGAAGCATTGAACTCCCTTTCTCGTTCGAAAGGCGAATACTATGCTACTGTTTCAGGTACAATCTCAGAAGATGATATTTCAAAAGCAACTTCTGCTGCTGATAAAAAAATCGACAAGCTTGATTTGCCGAAAGGTGTCACAACAGGTGTAGCAGGCGTAGCGGCAGATATGGCTGAAACATTTACGAAGCTTGGCGTAGCGATGCTGGCGGCCATTGCGATTGTATACTTCATCCTTGTTGTAACATTTGGCGAGGGGTTAGCACCGTTTGCTATTCTGTTCTCTCTACCGTTCGCAGTTATTGGTTCTTGGGTTGGATTATGGGCAACAAACCAAACAATTTCTGTATCTGTTATGATGGGGCTGTTGATGCTCATTGGTATTGTCGTGACGAACGCTATCGTATTAGTAGACCGTATCATCCATATGGAACGTGATGGCTTGACGATGCGTGAAGCGATATTAGAGGCCGGGGCAACGCGTCTTCGCCCAATTCTTATGACGGCCATTGCTACAATTGGTGCAATGATACCAATGGCATTGGGTATCGGCGGTGGCGGCGGTCTGATTTCGAAAGACTTAGCTATCACTGTAATTGGTGGTCTATTATCTTCTACATTATTGACACTGGTCATTGTACCAATCGTGTATGAAGTGTTATCAAAATTGTGGAAGAAGAACCGTAAAGAAATAGAAGAAAACTAATTTATACAAGCAGCGGGAAGCATTG
>NZ_BCVX01000014.1 GCF_001591965.1 Lysinibacillus odysseyi 34hs-1 = NBRC 100172 | reverse complement strand
GGAACAGTCCAGTGGTCGATTGCAGGCGGCAATGAACAATGTATATGGTTCGCTTGCAAGCAGCGCTGAAAAGTCTGTAGCATTTGGAACAGCGCAGTATAATACATCGTCTTCCACATCTACAACAAATACTGAAAATCACTACCATTTCTCCATTACAAGTCCAAGACCGTTAGATCCGTATGAAACGGCAAGACTCTCACGGAATGCCTTAAAAGAAATGGGACTACAGCTATAAAGGGGGCTAGAGCATGATTGAGTCTTTCCAGCGACGAGAAAAATTAATATTCGATAATCATCGAGGGCAGACATTCGAAATATCCGTGTCTAGCCCTTTTTATCTGGACAAGGCTGATGGTTTAGGAGCATTGGAAAATGAGTTCTACAATGTCAAAAATTATAACGAAGATGGAACCAATATCAAAGGTTCCAGTGTGCGAGAGCGGAATATTGTCATTGAGGGCCGTATCCGACTGGACAAGGATATCAACCGGCAGCAGATGATTCGGTTCTTTAATCCGAAACATTCATTCACGTTGAAATATACCAATGGTGACATTGTTCGCTATATCGATTGCAAGGTTGAGAAAACACCTGTAATCAGTCGCCATATTATCCCGGAATTCATGATATCGTTCTTATGCCCGAATCCTTGGTGGTATACCGAGGAGCAAAAGTTTGAAATCGCCATGTGGGTACCGGCATTTGAGTTTGAATTGGAAATCGATGCAGAGGGTGACGGTATTGAAATGGGATACCGGGAGCCTAACAATGTAGTGAATGTGTTTAATGACAGTGATACAACGTCGCCATTACGTATTCAGTTCAAAGCGATTGGAAGTGTGGTGGAGCCCTATATTGAAGTAGTGGATACTGGGCGGATTGTTAAAATCGAAGCCACTTTACAAGGTGGCGATATTGTCACGGTTAATACGAAGCGTGGGAATGAGTATGCCATCCTAGAACGAAATGGTGTAGAGATAAATTATTTCAATTACCTGTCTTACGATTCGGATATTCAACTCAGTGTGGATGTCGGTGATAATTTGATTCGCTATGATGCAGCACAATTTGTATCAAACCTAGAGGTAGCCATTTACTTTACGCCTCAGTTTGTGGGGGTGTAAGCATGTTATATGTATGTAACGATAAATTTGAACGTTTAGGCTTTATCGGAAACTTTTCTTATCTCCTGTGGAGGAAAAAGTATGGGCCAGGCAGTGAAGCAGAATTGCATGTGGATGTCACGCCGAAGAACATTGAACTCCTTAAGAAAGGAAATATTATTTTCCGGCAGGATGATAACGAAGCTATGTATGTGTATTATCGAGGATTCAATGATGGTGACGGCGTAGATCAGCTCGTAGTCAAATGCTTCTCGCTCTTTCGTTGGACAGACCGACGTATTTTATGGGGGCAATATGATTTCAATGCTACGCCTGAAATGATTATGCGTCAGGCAATTATATCGACAATGATTAACCCGGCAGATGCATCAAGAAAGATATCTCAGGTGCAATTAGCGGCTGCCAAAAATATCGGCTCCGCCATCCAGCAACAAATTACCGATAAGGATGTATATACAGTCTGTGAAAATCTCTGTGGAACACATGATATCGGTGTACGCTGCCTTTTCAATGGACGGACCTTGCAATACGACTTCTATGAAGGAACAAATCGAACGATTAACCAGCTTGTCAATCCACGTATCATCCTTTCGAAAAGCCGAAGCAATTTGCTGAAACGTACCTATGAAGAAGCGGATAACGACTTTAAAAACACGGTCCTTATCGCTGGAGCCGGAGAGGGGCCTGCACGTAAAACGGCTATTATCGGAGGGACTAATCAAGGACTACAGCGCAGGGAGCTGTTTGTGGATGCCAGAGACATCTCGGACACTCGGGATGTAAATGGTACGCAGGTAAGTATACCGGCATCAGAATACACTTCCTTATTGGTAGCTAGGGGTGAAGAAAAGAAAAGCGAATACACAGAGTTCATCGGCTTTGACTGTGAACTGGATGTAACGAAGGAAAATACGAAATACAACGAAGACTTCTTTCTTGGAGATATTATCACAATCAAGGACGACGAGCTGAATGTGCTCATGAACAGTCGGGTGATGCAAGCAGATGAAGTCTTTAAAGAGGATGGAAAATCAATTTATGTGACGGTAGGGAAATCTGTTCCTACTCTCCCACAGGCATTAAAAAGGATGGTGAAATAAATGATGAAATTCGGTATATTCAATTCAATTTATGGAGACCGACGTTATAAGGCGGAGGACTTCGCGCAGTATTTTGCGACATTCATCGGCAATGGTATTTTTGTCAATCCATCTGATTGCTTGCAGATATTTGCTGCAGGAGATTCAATGAGAATTATTGTTCGCCCTGGTAAAGCATGGATTAATGGTCGGTATCTCGTTAACGATGAGGATTACATCTATGAACTGAATAAAGCTGATACAACATTAAATCGTATTGATCGTATTGTAGTTAGATGTGATTATATCGAGCGAAAAATGAGTGTAAGTGTTAAGTCGGGTACTTTATCTGCTTCTCCCGTAGCTCCACCTTTAAAACGGGACGCGGACGCTTATGAATTGGCGCTTGCTGATATTTACGTAGCAAAAGGAGCTCTTACTCTTACACAAGGAGCCATTACTGACCAACGTCTAAATAGAGCACTATGTGGCCTTATGCATGGTGTGGTTGATCAAGTTGATACCACAACCATTTTTAATCAGTATCAATCATGGTTTGATAATTATTCTGTTACAAAGGCCGGAGAATTTTTAACTTGGCAGACAAATGTAACGACAGCGTTAGAGCAATGGATTGATGCACAGGAAAACGATTTTACAGCGTGGCGACAAGCAGAGGAGCAACTTTATTATACATGGCTAGAAGGGCGTAAAAATGGTTTTGATACATGGTTTGAGACGATAAAAAACAAATTGAGCGAAGATGCTGCCGGGAATCTATTTAACATGATTGAGGATCATAAGGACGCTTCATTGCCTCATAAAATTTTATTTAATGGGAAAGTATACATGCATGGTTGGGTATACAATCCGGTGCTGAATTGTATGTCCAGTGTAATGAGGGAGGTTGTTGAATAATGGCAGAAGATATTATTGTAAATTTACCTACGTACGAACAAATTGAAGACGTTAAAGGTATTGTTGAAGGATTGCCATCTAAAGTTAGCCAAAAAGCAGGCCATGCTATTTTTACTGAAGCAGGTGTCTATACGTTTAAGGTGCCGCAAGGTGTATCAAGATTTTATATTACTGGTTTTGGAGCAGGCGGCGGAGGAGCTGGGGGCGGCGGAGGTGGTGCCGGAGGTGGTAGCCAGAGTAATCAATATGGAGGAGCCGGAGGCGGTGGAGGAGCCGGGGGTAATGGAGGACATGGTTACTTTGGTTTTAGAATCCCTGTTTCTATCCCGTCGAATGAAACCGAAATAACTGTAACTATTGGAGAAGGAGGGGCGGGCAGCCCAGGAGGTAATGGAGGAGTTGGAGTTGTTGGTTCGACTGGAAATCCCGGCCAATTACCTCAAAAAGGTTCGAATGGAAAACCAACATCTTTCGGAACATACCTTACGTTTATGGGCGGTATTGGGGGTAATGTGCCAACAACGGAAGCAAGAGGAGGTACAAACTCAATATTTACAGGAACTAGCAATGTTCCTGGTCAAATTGGAATTGGTGGACGAGGAAGTTTAGATACAGGTAACACAACAATGACATTAAACGGAGTTTCTTATGAAAGAACAATAAATTTACTACCAAATATGTATGCTTGTCATCTCACTTCAAACGGGGGTGGTAATGATGGAGGCAACGGTGTTAGCGGAGGGGGAGCAGGCGGAGTAGGCGGTAATCCCAAACCTGTTATAAACAACACGTCAGCCGAAAGAACATTGATCAATAACTACCTACGGTTATTTCATTCGCTCTCTCACGACCTCACAGGTTTAGGTGGGGTTGGCGGCAAAGGTGGGGCAGGGGGAACCGGCACTAACATTCAAGGAATACCCGGTCAAAGTGGAGAGAAGGGTCAGGATGGCACTCAAGGTAAACCCGGTCTACTACTCATCGAATGGGGGTGATAAGTGTGTTTAAAGTAGCTATCGTTTTAAATAGAATAGTGATGAATATTAGTTACTACGATAAGTATCCAGAACTTGCTCCACCCATCGTCATTGTGGATATAACTAACTATAAGGGTGTTGTGAAAGAAGGGTATGTTTACGATGCAGCAAGCGGAAAATTCACTGAGCCATCGGATACAGTAGAACCACCTTCTGTTGAGCAACCAACTGAAGAACGGACAATTGAACAAAGGTTAGAGGTTATTGAAATGACAGTGGCTTATACTCAACTGCAAGTAGACTATACATCGTTTTTAATTGAGATCTTGGCAGCACAACCAAAATAATAATTTAACCGGAGGGGAATAAATATGAATATCACGTATATAAACGCAAAGAAAGTAATCGCAAGTGGGAACTACAATCCAACTCAAATGGCGACGTTATTGGATTTATATGTATCATACAATCGTATTACAATCGAGCAATATCAAGAATTAATGGATATGATGAATGCACAACAAGAACAACCGGTAGAGTAAACGCAGCATAAGCTAGCGTTATTTTTTATGTCTAAAACAAGGAGGATAATATGCTCGATTATTTATTCTGGGTGTTAATGATTATATCCTTAATTGTTATCACAGTTAAATATGGTGTTGCACCGTTTGTTTTTATACTAGTTTTGCTAATTCCGTATATCGGATATAAGTTCATTGTTTGGTATATCGACAAAACAGTGAAAGAATAATCTTTGCCTTCCACAATCAACTGTGGAGGGCTTTTATATTGCAATGAATTGGGGGAGTGAGGATGCCAACGCAAATTAAAACTGGTGGTGATCCATCCATGTTCGAAACCGTAAAAAAACACGGGGAGGCTATTGATACACATGAGCAAATCATTGAAGCCCATGAGAAAAGTATCGATGAACTGAAAACTAACTTTAGAAAGTTAGAAGAGAATGATAAAAAGCAAACTGAAAAATTAGATTTACTTTCGTCTCAAATGAGCAATGTAGTTCTGCAAAATACAGAGTTGAAGTCAACAATTTTACAGAGCAGCCAGACTCAGCAAGAGTTTTTCCGTGACACGATGTCGAAGCAATGGGAACTTATTAAAGCGCGCGATGATAGCAAAGAAGCTGACCGTAAGCGTGTCCATGAAATAAGCCTATCCGAGCATGCTTTAAAAAAATCCAATGCCGAAAAAAGGTGGGAGTTACTCGGTAAGGTTGTCGTCTCTGGCGGTATTTTTTATTTAATAATTGAATCCATTTTAAGAATGGTAGGAGGGCAATAATGATGAAAATTAACTGGAAAGTACGATTTAAAAACCCTTATTTCTATGTCGCTTTAATATTGGCAATAGTCGCCCCAGTCGGCGTGTACTTCGGTATCAACGCCGATGATCTGACATCTTGGTCGATGGTAGGAGCTGTTGCTAAACAAGCCATATTAAACCCATACGTAGTCGTTACAGTTATCGTGTCTGTAGCGACTTTTTTAATTGACCCGACGACAAGAGGGATTAGTGACAGTAATCGAGCTATGCGATATGACGAGCCTAAAAAGGATGATAGCAAATGGTAAGTATTACTCAAACATGCCGGGACTTGTCTGAGCTTAAATCAAATGCCCAGACAGCCTGTAGGTTGTTGTTTCAAGAGTGTTATAAAGCCGGCATTCGAAATATTTTTATCACTGAGACTTATCGCAGTCCAGAGCGTCAAAAATACCTTTACCAACAAGGGCGTACCCGTCCAGGTTTGATTGTTACATGGACGCTCAACAGTAACCATAGCAGCCGTTTAGCATGGGACATTGCCTGTAGCCATCCATCATCTTTATATGATATTTTGACCCTTAATAAGGTAGGAGCTATTGCCCGTAAGTTAGGTATTACATGGGGTGGAGACTGGAAAAGCAATATTGACCGTCCACACTTTGAAGTGAAAGCAAATTGGGCAATACCGAAAGGTTACAAGTTAGAGGGACAGGTCATCGTACCGTCAAACAGCAAGTTGAAAGTGCAATTAATTGTGGAAGACAAACCTAAAAAGGAGGCAATCAAGATGCCACAAACATGGAATCCGGGTTCACCGGCAATGCGTACAGAAACAGAAAACTTTATTGCTGCAGCGGTTAAAGAGGGTATCATCCAATCTTCACATTTGAAGGATTTACAGAATGGTACAATGACATCTGACCGTTTGTTGGGTCTGTACATTACCATTAATCAACGCCGTAATAAATAAAATGAAGCCCGTTACCTGAAAAAGTAGGTAGCGGGCTTTTTACCTTTATAGAAGGAAAAAGAATGGCAATATAGAAGTATATATAGGCAGGTATACTCCTGCTCCTTGAATCCTCAAGTACACGTCATCCCGGACAACTTACTTGAGGATTTTTTATTTCTCCTATTGTAATACAGGAACGTCCGTTCTATTATTAATCATAACAAGAAAATAAATGAGGGATATAAATGCCAATAAAAGCAGATGAAAACATACAAGTGGTATTTGGAACCGGAGATATTCAGGTAAAGATAGGCGGCAAAAAGGGTTGTATTCCCGGAGTTGTGCAATTTGTAGAGAACGAACAGTTACCAATAGGAGCCCACATTTATACAGATGAAACTATAATGAAAATCAATGATGCTCCAATATCCCTGATATTTCATAAAACTGAAAGCCTGGATGCAGTAATTTACCAGCTGCAGAAGCTTCGTACCATAATGGATGCAGAATGACTGGAGGGTAATTCAATGCGACATATCTTTGAGTTAAAATCGATTGTACATAATTTAATCATTCTGGAGCTTACCCTTAAAACATTGGAATATGACAAGGCGCGGTTGACCGGCTTAAAAATGGCACCCGTTATGGAAGAGTGGTACGAGGTAAAATCTAAAGAAGTGTTTTCTGATATCGTGAAGGTTAAAAAGGACCTCTCCAAAGACGGCTGTAAGATCGCCTCCAGCTCCAACGATGGTATGTTTACGGAGTACGCTATATTGGTGAGAGGAGAGACACATCATTATAGATACTCAAACATCGCTCTCAGGAACTGGTGCATGGAAGAAATGAAGCGGCTGCTGGGGATGCCGTATAGAACACCAGAGGATATGCGATAAAAAAGCCTTCCACAGATTAATTGTGGAGGGCCATTTTATATTTATTTAACAACTTCGCCTTTGTATAATTTCCAGTTAAATTGGGCTTCCTTATCGCCACGGGCTCCAATTTCGCCCTTCACTGTAATCGGATCACCTTTTTTAAGTTCGGATTTAACAGACGGGTCGCTCATTTCAACGATAATCACATAAGGAATCAAATCAGCGTTTTCGTTACCTAAAGTGGTCCAGTCGGCACCGTTATAAGCATCCATTTTACCCATTACGACAATGCTGTCTTTGATTGTTTCTAAATCAGCGATTGTGCCTGTCCAAGTAACGGTAGCGCCTTCCACAGTGGAGCTGTAGACCTCAGAACGTTCAGGTCCAGTCAAATCATAGAAAGCATTAGCAAACTTCATAAAATCATTTGATTGAAAAGCTTCTATAGTGGCAGTTTGATCTTCAGAAGGTCCTTCTTCTTGATCTTCTGGTTCTGTAGTCGCCGGTTCCTCTTCTTTGCTTATTAAACCGTTTTCTATGATAGTATCCAATTTTCCATCGTAAAAAATAAGATGTACAGAGGAATCTTTTTCTACTCCGTTTTTCCCATCATAGTCCAAGGTTAACAATAGATCATCGTTTTCCTTTTCATCAAGATTTTCTGATGCATCCCCTATAATTTTACTTACTTCCTCTAAACTCATACCTTTTTCTAATTTGTTAAATTCATCCGGCGTGACTGTTACTGCTGCCTCTTTGTCAGATCCCCCACATGCAGCTAACAACAGGGCCGATAATGCACCGATGTAAAATAACTTCTTCATTGTATAACCTCCCTTATGTTTTCCATTTTAGAAAATTAAACCAAGAAAGTACACAATAAAAAACAGACAACCCTTATTTGTCGTCTGCTTAAATCTTCGTTCCGTCCTCTGTTATAAAGTTTATTTCGACCTTTGCGTTGCAAACAGCAGCAATCTCTTCCAATTCTTTTTCACTGAAATTATCCCGTTTCAACTTATTAGACAAATTCGGCTGGGAAGTGCCTAATCGTTCTGCTAAATCCTTCATTGTAATTTCATTTGCCACAACTAACATTTTGATTTTTTTAGCTACGCCCATTACGTTTTCGCTCACTTTCATCAATGTTTACACCTCCATTTTATCTCATTTTCACCTTGGAAGAAAAATAATTCACTGAAAAGTGAAATTTAATTCTTTACAAATTAATTTATTAGTTATATTATATACTCAACAAGTGAATTTGTATAGCTTTTGGATGAATAAATTTATTTAAAAGGTAAGTTAATTCACGAATGAATGAATAATGAATGGAGGTGAAACAAATGGCATTCGAATACTTGGCAGCATACGCAACATTTAAATCTGTAGACGACATGGACGTTGCAGTTGAGCAGCATATCCAGCAGCATTACTACAGCTTAACGGAATCAGAGCGAGCTATCGTTTTTGCACTTGCTAGCCGATCACTCGCTTATCCAGGCGCTAGTCACTTGAAAGCTGAAACAATCGCTGAAGCAACGGGCACATCTCGTAGCACAGTAATGAGAGCAATTAAGAAGCTAACTGAGTTGAACATCATTGAAAAAGTGAAGCAGACAAAGATGAACGGTATCAAAGGAGCAAGCATTTATAAGCTTTTACCTTATGATGACACATCGACTTTGATACAACGGGAGACAGCGCAGGAAGTCAATAACGACAACGATTGTGAGCCTTCCACAGAGAACCAATCATTTAGCTCTTTTAGTCTTTTAAAAACAAGCTCTTTACAGGAAATATATAATAACACTCATGCTGAAAAGGAAGCTCGTAAGGAATGGATGAATGAATGGCAGCAGATACTTTACGATTTCATGTACTCATTACCATTAGCAGATCAACTCAAAGATGAGCTACACAAAATGGTATTGGCATCACAGATTGATAATGCTCCGGCTTTCCATCAAGCAAAGGATGTCATTGTAAATATTGCTCGGGATATCGCCAACGGTACGTTAACGGTTACGGGTACATTACGAGCGATATTCGTAGGCGCTTATGGAAAAGCTATAGAGCGTATAAAACGTCCAGCTGCTACTTCTATAACTGTGGAGGACGAACAGCATAAAGAGCGCCCGGTACCGTTTTACGATTGGTTGAGTGAACGTGAAAGCACTTATGAAATAAACGACTATACGCCAATAGAGAATTGGCTGGAATGGTAGGAGGGTGAATATGACACATTTTGAGCACATGGAATTAATCGGCCAGACGAATATCTTTGAGTTTCTGGAGCCTTCCACAATACAGGTTCCTATCCAAGTAGGTGAACCAGTGAAGATCAATATTGATTACTGTGACGATGAAGCAACAAATTACTTCAAGTACTATTATCCACACGTTATCAACAAAGTGGGTACCGTCATCGATAGCAAGCTATTACGGGATAAAACTCTGTACTTGGTTGAGGTGTACGGCGAAAAACATTGGATGTATGCTGCAGAATTGGTCGTATTATAACGGCCAGCTGCATGCCCGATGTTGTACCCGATTGATTGCTACCCGGGCATGTAAGTGGGCAGTAGGGAATCGTTATTATATCAACGTTTACACATCGTTTGGAAACTGCTCATTTACTGCAACTCTTACTATTGTAAGAGAACCGTGGCGGCCATGAAATTTAGAAGGGATGGAAAAGTGCTGTTCGAAATTTTAACAACTTCGCTAATGGGTGGAATGGCTTGGAAAGCTTATTCAGCCAAGAAAGGATTATCCACAAATGACAGCGGCAAGATTCAACGCATTATGTCATTGTCTGGACTCAACGTGAAAGATGGAAAGGACACTCTGACAACGCAGCTGATTAAGAAAAAGCAATATGACTGGGGCTGGGAGTACAAATATCGTATTCCTTTGGGGCGTTCCTTTAACGATTATGAAGCTCGGCAAAAGATTTTAGAGGACGGACTTAATAATAGAAGAAAACGTATTACATTTGCTGATTTACGACAATTAAATTTTGACGGGGATATTCTGCTGCAGCTTCAAGAACTGTGGAAGGCAAAGCTCACCGAGCAAAAGGAAATCGAATTGTCATATGACGGCCTGCTAATTGTGCGCGTGTATGATAAGCCTTTAGCAAAAGAGGTAGCGTTCATTAGTGGAGAAGGGTGGAAGGTGCCAGTCGGATTGACTCGAGCGCTTAACGAATTTAAGTATCACGATTTTGAAAAGATTCCCCATTTAGTACTTGGCGGCGCTACCCGATACGGCAAAAGTAATTTTATTAACGGCTTAATAAACAGCCTTATTCAATCACAGCCGGAGTATGCAAATTTCTTCCTTATTGATTTAAAAGGTGGTGTCGAATTGTGTGACTATGAAAATATCAAGCAGACATTATCAATCGCATACGAACCGGATGAAGCCCTCCACAGTTTACAGCAGGCCTATGATAAGATGCGCGATATTCAGCAGCTGTTGAAACGGCTGGGCAAGAAGAACGTACAGCAAGCAGGCATAAAAGAACGTTATTTTGTCATTATCGACGAAGTAGGGGAGCTTAATGCTTCAGAGGCAGTAACGAGGGAAGAAAAACTTTTAAAACAGGAATGCCAAACAATCATGAGTCAAATTGCACGATTAGGGGCAGGCCTTGGATTCCGTTTAGTAGTTGCCACACAGTACCCAGTAGGCGATGTGATTCCACGCCAGGTAAAACAAAATGCTGACGCAAAGCTATGCTTTAGGGTACAGTCAGCAGTTGCTTCACGCGTTGTCCTGGATGCAGAAGGGGCAGAGACATTACCCATGATTAAAGGCCGTGCTATCTACCAAACAGCCGATAAACGAGACATCCTACAAACACCACTAATTACCTCAGATATTATCCACGATACTATTCAGCCTCATATTGCCGAGAAAGGGGAGCGCGTTGAAGAAACAGCTATCGAGTCGAGACGAACAGATACTGTTACTTTTGAAGAAGTTTGATTTCCTTACACGCGACCAAATCAGCAGATACTTTTCACTTGGTAAAAAACGAAATACTAATCGCATCCTCAACGATCTATCCGATTATCTTTCCGCCATTAGAAATGGTTACGAAACAATTTATTATCTAAATAAAAACGGCCGGGAATATGTCGGCTGCGATAAGATCCGACGCAGAACAAGTCGTGTGCAGCATACTGTCATGCGTAATGAATTTTGGCTGCATTATAAATGTCCGATGGATTGGAAGAACGAAGTCAAGATTTCAGATGGAACCAACACTGTAATTGTGGACGGCATGTTTAGTCGAAATGGTTTCCGACACTTTTTAGAAGTCGATAATTTGCAGACCATGAAAGAAAATCGCGAAAAGATTAAACGTTATAAGGAGCTCATGCCGGGCGTTGTAAAGCAATTAGGTTATTACCCAACTGTTGTATGGTTGACCACGACTGAGCTACGTAGGCGACAGATAGAGACAACTTGCGAAGGGCTAAAATGCCAAGTCTATACGATGGACGATATTCGATAAGGGGGAAGAAGGATGTTATTTAAGAGGGATAAAATGCGTGTGGTACCGACCGAGGAATATACAGATTACACTGAACGGTTCGAAGCATTAGACAAAATGCGCGAGGAATCGAACTATGCTACCCGTAAAGACGTTATGATTATGGGGGCTGTACCGGTTGCAGGCGCTGCAGGATTGTTTGCATACAATAAATTCAGTGCTGGGCCTTCCACAATCAATGAGGTGGTACCGGCTGTATATCAACCGATTCAATCAGTTCAGCCTGTGCCGGATGTACCGGTTATGTCTGATCCATCTTCAACTGTGGATGGTATGATTCAGACGGGCGTTATTGCAGACACGTCGTTGGAAGTGCTTGCAACCATACTTAATCCAGTGATCGACATACTGGTTGCAATTAGTTTTCCTATAGCCAGCGTAATCATGGTGGGTGCTTGTTTTTGGTTTATGATTGGAAACAGCGAAAAAGGTTGGTCAATGATTATGAATGCCGGGCTTGGTTATGTACTTATTCAACTCTCTCCTTTGTTCCTGGAGATATTGAGAACAGTCGGCGAAGCGGTGTGAGAATATCATAGAAAAGGCCACTCCATAATGGGTGGCCTTAAATATAAACGTGCCGAAAACGTGCCGATTGAAACTGAAATAGTATAAAATGATTTGAAACGTAATAAGTTAAAATACTAATTAACATGAGTTTCTTCTATTAATAAATATACTTTAAAAACCCCAGCTATTCCTATATGGAACGGGTATCAAATCATTGAAGAATTACAAATGTTTCAAATGAAAAATTGAAAAAAAGTTGCATTCTATGTAAATCTGTTATACATTTTGCAACAGGAATTGCTTTGTAAAAAACAACGAGTAACCTCTATAAGGGGGAAAGAATGATGGCAGATTATTTAGTAATAGTGGAATCACCTGCAAAGGCAAAAACAATCGAACGTTATTTAGGGAAAAAGTATAAAGTAAAAGCGTCGATCGGCCATGTACGTGATTTACCGCGCAGTCAGACAGGTATTGATACGGAAAATAATTATCAGCCTAAATATATAACAATCCGTGGAAAAGGCCCTGTATTACAGGAGTTAAAATCAGCGGCAAAAAAAGCGAAAAAAATTTATCTAGCATCCGACCCTGACCGTGAGGGAGAAGCGATTGCATGGCACCTTGCAACCGCATTAAATATTGATATAAATTCGGATTGCCGTGTTGTATTTAATGAAATTACGAAGGATGCAATTTTAGAAAGTTTTAAGCACCCTCGCCCGATCGATATGGATTTAGTCGATGCCCAGCAGGCGCGGCGTATTTTAGACCGGCTTGTCGGCTATAATATCAGCCCGATCTTATGGAAAAAAGTGAAGAAGGGGCTGTCGGCAGGACGTGTACAATCCGTGGCACTTCGGTTGATTATTGACCGTGAGAATGAGATCAAAAGCTTTGTACCGGAAGAATACTGGTCAATCGAAGGTCTGTTTGAAAAAGGTAAAAAACAATTTGACTCTCTGTTCTATGGTACAGGTGGGGAAAAGGTAAAACTGACGAATGAAGCAGAAGTAAAGGCTGTTTTATCCAAGTTAAAGGGTGACACATTCGAAGTAACAAATGTCGTAAAAAAAGAACGTAAACGAAATGCAGCTCCTGCATTTACTACATCTTCACTTCAGCAAGAGGCAGCAAGAAAGCTTAACTTCAGAGCAAAGAAAACAATGATGCTTGCACAACAACTGTACGAAGGGATCGATATCGGTAAAAAAGAAGGTACAGTTGGTTTAATCACATATATGCGTACAGATTCAACACGTATTTCTGATACGGCAAAAGCGGAAGCAGTCAGCTATATCGAAGGAAAGTATGGGAAGGATTATGTCGCCGGTGAAGCGAAACAAGTGAAAAAGCAAGCAAATGCACAAGATGCCCATGAAGCGATCCGTCCGACAAGTGTTATGCGCAGCCCCGAGGAATTGAAGGCAGTACTCAGTCGCGACCAATTACGGTTATATCGTTTAATCTGGGACCGCTTTGTCGCAAGCCAAATGTCACCGGCTGTTTTAGATACAGTAACAGTCGACCTAAAAAATAATGATGTCCAGTTCCGTGCTAACGGCTCCCAGGTGAAATTCCCGGGCTTTATGAAACTTTATATTGAGGGAACAGATGACCAAACAGAAGAGGCAACAAAACTGCTGCCTGAAATGGAAATAGGCGATCAGGTGAAGACCGTGAATATTGAGCCGAAACAACACTTCACACAGCCGCCGCCGCGTTATTCGGAGGCCCGCCTTGTTAAAACCTTGGAAGAGCTGGGGATAGGCCGTCCATCAACATACGCACCTACACTGGATACAATCCAAAAGCGTGGCTATGTACAGCTGGATGCCAAACGTTTTGTACCGACGGAGCTGGGTGAAATCGTTCATCAGGCGATGCTCGAGTTTTTCCCTGAAATTATTAATATTGAATTTACAGCGCAAATGGAACAAGATCTTGATGGCGTTGAAGAAGGCATTACAAAATGGGTAGAAGTCATTGATGCTTTTTATAAAGACTTCGAACCGCATTTACGTCATGCAGAAGAAGAGATGGAGAAAATTGAAATTAAAGATGAACCGGCAGGAGAAGACTGTGAAAACTGCGGTTCACCTATGGTCTTCAAGCTGGGCCGTTACGGGAAATTTATGGCATGCTCCAACTTCCCAGACTGCCGTAATACTAAGGCAATCGTCAAACCAATTGGCGTAAAATGCCCATCTTGTAAAGAGGGCGAGATCGTAGAACGGAAAAGCAAGACGAAGCGTGTCTTTTATGGATGTGATCGCTATCCGGATTGCGAATTCGTTTCATGGGATAAGCCGATTAGTAGACCTTGTCCAAAATGTAGTGCATTATTAGTAGAGAAGAAGTTGAAAAAAGGTGTTCAAATCCAATGTACAAACAGCGACTGTGACTACGAGGAAACACCGTCAGAATAAAGAGGTAAAAAAATGACAGAACAAATTGTAAATGTAATTGGTGCCGGCCTTGCAGGGAGCGAGGCAGCGTGGCAAATCGCGAAGCGCGGCGTAAAAGTACGACTGTATGAAATGCGCCCTGTAAAGCAGACACCTGCACATCATACGGATAAATTTGCAGAGCTAGTTTGCTCCAACTCGCTTCGTGCCAATAACCTGACAAATGCTGTAGGGGTTATTAAAGAAGAAATGCGTATTTTAGATTCGGTAATTATGAAGGCAGCGGACCAATGCTCAGTACCTGCCGGCGGTGCATTAGCTGTAGACCGCCATGAGTTTGCCGGCTATGTGACAGAGGCTGTGAAAAATCACCCGCTTGTGGAAGTAATCCACGAAGAGGTAACAGAGATTCCCGAGGGAATTACCGTGATTGCCACAGGACCGTTAACATCAGAAGCGCTGGCAAACAAAATTAAAGAACTGACTGGTGAAGAATATTTATACTTTTATGATGCAGCAGCACCGATCCTTGAAAAGGATAGCATCAACATGGATAAAGTATATTTAAAATCCCGGTATGATAAAGGTGAAGCTGCCTATTTAAACTGCCCGATGACAAAGGAAGAGTTTGATGCATTCCGAGAAGCGCTGATTACAGCAGAATGTGCACCATTGAAAGAATTCGAAAAGGAAAAGTACTTCGAAGGCTGTATGCCAATCGAGGTAATGGCAGCACGTGGAGAAAAGACAATGCTGTTCGGGCCAATGAAACCAGTAGGACTGGAAGACCCGAAAACAGACAAACGTCCATATGCGGTTGTTCAGTTGCGGCAGGATGATGCAGCGGGAACGCTTTACAATATTGTAGGGTTCCAAACACATTTGAAATGGCCGGAGCAAAAACGTGTATTTTCTATGATCCCGGGGCTTGAAAATCTAGAGATCGTCCGTTATGGAGTTATGCACCGCAATACATTCATCAATTCACCACGTGTATTGAACAGCACATATCAGCTTCGTTCAAACCCACAAATTTTCTTTGCGGGGCAAATGACAGGTGTAGAAGGATATGTGGAGTCGGCCGGCAGCGGATTGATTGCAGGTATTAATGCCGCACGTCTAGCAAAAGGTGAAGAACTATTACGGTTCCCACACGAGACGGCACTCGGCTCAATGGCACGCTATATTACAGAAGCAGATTCGAAAAACTTCCAGCCAATGAACGTGAATTTCGGTTTATTCCCTGATTTGGGTGAAAGAATAAAATCAAAAGTAGAACGTGCGGAACGCCATGCTGGACGCGCATTGGAGAAAATTCAAAATTTTGTGAATTCACAAACAATATAATTGCAAAAGGCCTCTTGAAGTTGTTATAATTTGAGAGGCTTTTTATAATGTCTGAATGGTTAAATTGCTTTTAATTGGATAAAGAATCGTCAAATTGTGAACGAAAGATGGAAATTTTAATATATTACGCATATTTCTCTTGCACATTTTGATGGATGGGTATAGTGTCAGGATGTATGTCTTTTTATTTAAGGTTACATAGCTGATCCTGACTGTTCGGGCAGAACCACACTATTGCTTTGGAGGCATCCCCATGTTGAATAATCCGACAGAGGCATTAATGCATTTTATTAAATACGTACAGCTGGAAAAAAACTTTTCTGTCCATACAGTGCGTGAGTATGAAGCTGATATTACACAATTTTTACATTTCCTAGAACAGGAAGGCGTATATTGTTTAACGGAAGTAGAGTATCTCCATGCGAGACTGTACGTAACAAAGCTTTATGAAGAGAATATGGCAAGAACATCGATTTCCAGAAAAATCTCATCAATCAGGTCGTTTTTCCGCTACTTAAACCGTGAAGTTGATTTAGATGACGCACCATTTCGCTCACTATATCATCCTAAAAAAGAGGAAAGACTTCCGAGCTTTTTTTATGAGGAGGAATTGCAGCAGCTATTTGCGGCTTCCAGCGGTGAGGATGAAAAATCAATTCGTAATATGGCCATTTTGGAATTGCTGTATGCAACAGGCATCCGTGTCAGCGAATGCGTCTCGGTGGAAGTGAATCAGATTGATTTTGCGTATTCTATTCTTAGGGTAATGGGTAAGGGAAGAAAAGAAAGAATCGTGCCATTCGGCCAATACGCCCATGATGCATTAACTCGTTATATGGAGGAAGTACGGCCAAAGCTCATGAAGAATAAAGATCATCAGCGCCTGTTTGTGAATATGCGCGGCGGTGAACTTACAGCACGAGGTGTGCGTCATATTTTAAGTGAGATGATGGAGGAAGCTTCTCTTCATTCGAAAATTTATCCGCATATGCTGCGTCATACTTTTGCAACGCATTTGTTGAATAATGGTGCAGATTTGCGTACGGTTCAGGAATTGCTGGGACATGCGCACCTTTCCTCTACACAGGTGTATACGCATGTGACGAAAGAACATCTTCGAAATACTTATATGAACACCCATCCAAGAGCGTAATTGAAGGAGGAACGGACATGGGACAAATTCATGCGACAACGATTTTTGCTATCCATCATAACGGGAGCTGTGCAATGGCTGGTGATGGACAGGTAACATTGGGCAATGCAGTAGTAATGAAGCATACAGCGAGAAAGGTCAGACGTCTGTTTAATGGGAAGGTTTTGGCTGGCTTTGCTGGCTCTGTAGCAGATGCCTTCACACTTTTTGAAATGTTTGAAGCGAAGCTAAATGAGTATAATGGCAATCTTATGCGTGCATCTGTAGAAGTCGCAAAGCAGTGGCGAGGTGATAAAATGCTGCGCCAATTAGAAGCAATGTTGCTTGTAATGGATCAGGATACACTTTTGCTAGTATCGGGTACCGGGGAAGTGATTGAACCGGATGATGGCATTTTGGCCATTGGATCAGGTGGAAACTATGCTCTATCAGCTGGCCGTGCATTGAAAACACATGCCGGAGATCATTTATCTGCAAAAGAAATTGCCGAGGCTGCTTTAAAAACGGCTGCTGATATTTGCGTTTATACAAACCATAATATTATCGTGGAGGCGCTGTAAATGAAAAATGTAAATTTAACGCCAAGACAAATTACGGAAAGTTTAAATCGTTATATAGTCGGTCAGAATGAAGCTAAGCGTGCAGTAGCAATTGCCCTGCGTAACCGTTACCGCCGTTCGTTATTACCTGAAGAAATCAAAACTGAAGTCATTCCAAAAAATATTTTGATGATCGGACCAACAGGTGTAGGGAAAACGGAAATTGCCCGCCGGATTGCAAAGCTGACAAATGCACCCTTTATAAAGGTGGAAGCGACAAAGTTTACGGAAGTTGGCTATGTCGGACGTGACGTAGAATCCATGGTTCGTGATCTAGTGGAAGCTTCCCGTCGTCTAGTGAAGGAAGAGATGACAGAGGATGTGCAGGAACAGGCAGAAAAAATGGCGAATGAGGCATTGGTGAAACTTCTTGTACCTTCAAAGTTTAAAGGGAAAATGCCTCAAAATCCTTTTGCTATGTTATTTGGAGGGCAGCAGGAAGATCAACAGCAAACTTCTCCTCAGGAAGAAGCGGAAGTCCGTTCGCGCAGAGTGCAGATAGCGGAGGATCTAAAGGCAGGAAAACTCGAAGAGCAGTGGGTAACGATTGAAGTGACAGAACAGGCTCCATCTATGTTTGATATGATGCCGGGAATGGAGCATAATGCCGGCATGCAGGATATGCTTTCAAGCCTAATGCCTAAAAAGACAAAAAAACGTAAGGTAAAAGTAAAGGATGCCCGGCGTCTACTGATAATGGAAGAAGCAAATAAGCTGATTGATCCTGATGAGCTTGCCCAAGAAGCCATTTTGCGTGCAGAACAGGCGGGGATTATATTTATTGATGAAATCGATAAAATCGCCAGCAAAGGCTCTTCCTCTGCCGAAGTATCACGGGAAGGTGTGCAGCGGGATATTCTTCCCATTGTAGAAGGATCTACTGTGACAACGAAGTATGGCACGGTAAAAACGGATTACATGCTGTTTATTGCAGCAGGGGCATTCCATGTATCCAAACCGAGTGATTTAATTCCAGAGCTCCAAGGTCGTTTCCCAATCCGGGTAGAGCTTGAAAAATTAACAAAGGAAGACTTTGTACGAATTTTACGGGAACCAGATCAATCGCTGATCCTGCAGTACAAATCATTGTTGGAGACAGAAGGAGTTACCATTGATTTTACTGATGACGCGATTGAGCGTATTGCAGAGATTGCTACAGAAGTAAACCAGGAAACAGACAATATCGGGGCACGACGCCTGCATACAATTTTAGAGCGTCTTTTGGAGGAATTATCTTTCGAAGCATCCGAGATTGCACCGGCCCATATTGAAATTACCCCAAGTTATATAGATCAAAAACTAGGTGATATAGTAAAAAACAAAGATTTGACACAGTTTATTTTATAAAAAGGTCAAAATAGTTTCTTTAAATTGTAAAAAGCTTTAGAATATTTAGTGAATTGACTGTTTAGTAAAAGTAGGAGGATATATATAATGGATTTATTAACAAAAACACGTAAAATTAATGCGATGCTTCAGGCATCAGCGGGTAAACCGGTAAACTTCAAGGAAATGGCGGACACATTGGGGGATATTATCGATAGCAATGTCTTTATCGTCAGCCGTAAAGGGAAACTGTTAGGATTATCGATCCATCAGCAAATTGAAAATGATCGCATGAAGAAAATGTTTGAAGAACGCCAATTCCCGGAAGTCTATACGAAGGGCTTGTTCAACATTACGGAAACTTCACCGAACATTAGAATTGAAAGCGAATATACAGCGTTCCCTGTAGAAAATAAAGATTTATTTGCATCAGGTTTAACAACGATTGTGCCGATTATCGGCGGTGGTGAACGTCTAGGAACATTAATTTTAGCTCGTATTAATGACCAATTTGAAGATGATGATCTAATCCTTGCCGAGTACGGGGCTACTGTAGTAGGTATGGAAATCCTGCGTGAAAAGGCGGAGGAGATCGAAGAAGAAGCACGTTCGAAAGCAGTTGTACAAATGGCAATCAATTCACTGTCTTATTCAGAATTGGAGGCAATTGAGCATATTTTCGAAGAACTTGATGGGAATGAAGGCCTATTGGTAGCTTCTAAAATTGCAGACCGTGTCGGTATTACACGTTCTGTCATTGTAAATGCTTTACGTAAGCTGGAATCTGCTGGTGTAATTGAGTCACGTTCTTTAGGAATGAAAGGAACTTATATCAAAGTACTAAACGATAAGTTCCTGACTGCATTAGCTGAAATCAAGATGAAATAAAGGTTTGTGTGTTTCGAAAACGCAGATAAAGTCGAATGTTCGCTTTATCTGCGTTTTTTTTGTTGCTTTTTAAACATAGTATCAGTAAAATAACTTGAGGAAAAAAATAACACTTTAGTAATCCTTTCTATTCGTGTCTTTTGTATGCTTCTCCGTCGAATTTATAGGAGTTTCAAAGGATATCAAATAACTTAAAAACTAGAGGGATTTTGTCGTTTTTGAACGAAGTGTGAAGAAAAATAGGTTTTATGGCCTACTAAAAAGTGACGAAAGTCAATAGACACTATATTACTTCTTCATTACAATTGTATTATTGGTTAAGTTGGATAAGATTTCATGAAAAAATATTCTGTTTATTATTATTGAGGTGAAAGTTTTGGACTTGTTTGGTGGGACAATTAGCAGTTTAGAAAAAGGGCTTTCCTATGCAACCTTAAAAAATAAGGCAATCGCGCAAAATATAGCAAATGTGGACACGCCGAACTATAAGGCGAAAGAGGTAAGCTTCAAACAAATTTTTGAGAATGTACAAAAGGAGCCGCTTGCTTCTTATAAAACAGATGCACGGCACTATGATTTTGAAATCAAGCAGTCGACACCAGGTTTATACAGCTACGACAATTTTTGAGCTCGGCCGAACGGCAACGGGGTAAATATGGATGCTGAACAGGCGAGTCTTGCGGAAAATCAAATTTATTATAATGCACTGATCGATCGGGTAGGCGGAAAACTCAGTACATTAAATAATGTCATTAAAGGAGGTAAATAACGGTGGCAATATTCCATAGTATGAATACGACAGCTTCTGCATTGACTACGCAGAGACTTCGTATGGATGTTATTTCCTCTAATATAGCAAATGTCGATACAACACGAGCTCGCCAAGTAAATGGCCAGTGGGAGCCATACCGTAAAAAATCTGTTGTCTTGACAGAACAGCAAGAGGGACGCTTTGGCAGTTTTCTTCATGCAGCAATGGGCAAATCTTCAAATACAGCAGTTGGCAACGGGGTAAAAGTGAAGGAAATTAAAGAAAACACCGAAACGCCATTCAAACTTGTCTATGATCCAACACATCCTGATGCAAATGAAGAAGGATATGTACAGACATCCAATGTAGATTTACTCACGGAAATGGTTGATCTCATTTCAGCTTCTCGTTCATATGAAGCAAATATAACAATGTTTAATGCCAACAAGGCAATGCTGACAAAGGCACTGGAAATTGGTAAAGGATAAGGTATAGGAGGATAGACAATGGCAATTAATTCTGTCTCAATGATGACAACACCCCTGGTGAATGAAGCAACAAAAGTCTCGGTACCAGTAACATCTTCTCAAGCGCAGCAAACATTCGCCAATACATTAAAGGATGCGCTGGCAAACGTAAATGCTCAGCAAATCCAATCAGATGCAATGACCGAAAAATTAATTAATGGTGGAGACGTTGAATTACATGAAGTAATGATTGCTTCCCAAAAAGCAAGTATTACATTAAATGCAACAATGGAAGTTCGTAATAAGGTAATTGAAGCCTACCAAGAGATTATGAGAATGTCTGTATAATCCAAAGGTGAAAGCGAATCGTAAATTGTTGGAGCATTCACTATAACCGGAGGATTCATAATGAATGAACGATTAACAAAAGTAAAAACGGATTCGACAAAATTTTGGTCGAGCCGGACAAGAAACCAAAAAGGCGCGCTGATCGGTACCATTATAGCAATTATTGCAATAGCTGGTGTACTTACCTACTTCTCTACTAGAACGACAATGGCGCAATTGTTTACAGGCTTATCTACTACTGAGGCGGGGCAGATTGCAGATGTATTGACGGCGCAGGGAACGACTTATGAACTGGCAAATGGAGGAACTACCATTCTAGTGCCGGAAGAACAAGTAGATCAGCTGAAAGTGTCACTTGCTTCACAAGGCTATCCGGAAACGGGAGCCATCAGTAATTCATTTTTTACAGAAAATGCCGGATTCGGTATGACGGATAATGAGTTCAACGTGATTAAGCTGGCAGCTACACAAACGGAGGTTGCCAATTTAATTAAGCAGATTGAAGGCGTCAAGGATGCGAAAGTAATGATTTCGATGCCGGAAGAGGGAGTTTTCCTAAAGGATTCTGCTGAGGAATCAAGCGTGGCAATTATTTTAAATACAGAACCGGGCCACAAGTTTACAAATGATCAAATACAGACGCTCTATAATCTTGTTTCAAAAAGTATACCGAATTTAAGTACAGAAAATATTGAGATTTCCAACCAATATGCTGAGTATTATGATTTGGACTCCATTCAAAACGGAGGCGGTACAACTGCAACTGTGGAAGGCCAAATGGCTGTCAAGAAAGCAGTAGAACGTGATATCCAGCGACAAGTGCAGAACATGCTCGGTACGATGATAGGTCAGGACAAAGTTGTTGTATCTGTTACAACGGATATTGATTTTAAACAGGAAAATAGGGAAGAGAATTTAGTAAAGCCGGTTGATGAGGAAAACATCGAAGGTATTGCCATCAGCGCACAACGTATTACTGAAACATATACAGGAAACGGCGCGGCTGCTGCTGGTGTACCAGAAGCTGAGAATGTAACAGATAATTTCACAGATTACCAGGAAGGTACAACAGAGAACGGTGATTATGAGCGGGTTGAGGAAACAATCAATAATGATGTAAACCGCATTCGCCGCGAAATTCAGGAAAGTCCTTATAAAATCCGTGACTTGGGCATCCAGGTAATGGTAGAGCCGCCTGGGGAAGACAATACTGCTTCATTAGATGCTTCCGTGCAAGAGGATATTGAACAAATCTTATCAACTATTGTCCGTACAACACTTGATAAAGAGGCAGCAGGCGATCTAACAGAAGAAGACATCAGTGATAAAGTAGTAGTTTCTGTCCAACCGTTTTATGGTAAAGCAACAACAGAAACAGAACCGGCCTCGGTTATTCCGTGGTGGGCATGGGTAGTCGGCGGTATTCTATTAGCAGCTATCGGCTTACTCGTATTCTTCATTCTACGTTTGAGAAGACGTAAACGTGAAGAGGAAGAGCTGAGTATCATGGAACAGCAGCAAGAATTAATAGAGGTAGAAGATATATCAGAAGAAAAAGAGACTGAAGCGACTGTGCGCCGTAAACAGCTTGAAAAAATGGCCAAAGATAAGCCTGAAGATTTTGCAAAGCTGCTGCGTAGCTGGATCGCTGAGGATTAATAGGAGGTTCGGCTGTGTCTAAGAAAGACAAAGAATTATCAGGAAAGCAAAAGGCCGCTTTATTATTGATTTCTCTGGGGCCAGAAGTTTCGGCTTCTGTTTATAAGCATTTAAACGAAGAGGAAATCGAACGCTTAACACTTGAAATTTCAGGTGTGAAAAAAGTGGAATCAAATGTAAAAGAAAACATTATCGAGGAATTCCACAATATTGCGTTAGCTCAGGATTATATCACACAAGGCGGAATCGGGTATGCGAAAACGGTTTTAGAAAAGGCGCTCGGTGCAGATCAGGCACAGGCTATCCTAAACCGCCTGACATCCTCCTTGCAAGTACGTCCTTTTGACTTTGCTCGCAAGGCGGATCCATCGCAGATTTTCAATTTTATCCAAAATGAGCATCCGCAAACAATTGCGCTGATTTTGTCTTATTTAGAGCCGGGGCAGGCAGGGATTATTTTATCTTCTCTGCCGCAAGAAGTACAAGCAGATATTGCAAAACGGATTGCTGTAATGGATTCAACATCACCAGAAGTAATTAGTGAAATCGAGTCCGTTCTAGAGCGTAAGCTTTCGTCGACAGTCACACAGGACTACACGGAAACAGGTGGCGTTGATGCAGTTGTAGAAGTATTGAACGGAGTAGACCGGCAGACAGAAAAAACGATTTTGGATGCTCTCGAAATTCAAGATCCGGAGCTGGCAGAAGAAATCAAGAAACGTATGTTTGTATTCGAAGATATCGTCACACTGGATAATCGTTCGATTCAACGTGTCATTCGGGATTGTGAAAATGAGGATTTACTTCTATCAATGAAGGTATCTAGTGAAGAGGTAAAGGAAATTATCTTCCGAAATATGTCACAGCGTATGGCTGAAACGTTTCGGGAGGAAATGGAGATTATGGGACCTGTTCGACTACGTGATGTAGAAGAAGCGCAATCCCGCATTGTAGGAGTTATCCGCCGTTTAGAGGATGCTGGAGAAATCATTATTGCTCGTGGTGGAGGAGATGACGTCATTGTCTAGAATCATCCGGAAAACACAGGCACAGCAGACAGACGACAAAGAAATTAAAATCCAGCCATTTCAATTTTTTCAGCCTCATTCTGCAAATGAACTAGGACAGGCCGAACAGGAACTAGCGATTACACGCGAGGAAATCCTTTTTGAGCGTGACCGGCTGTTAGCGGAGGCGAGACAGCAGATAGAGATGGAGAAACAGCAATTTGCCAACTTCCAACAGCAGCAGCTTCAGATGATGGAAGCATCAAAGCAGCAATGGGAGGAAGAAAAGCTGCACTTGCAGCAGCAAGCATATGATGAGGGCTTTGCCCAAGGATATGAAGAAGGAGTACAAAAGGCAAATGCCGATATGCAGCAAACACTTCGCACAGCAAATGAAGTCATGACCAATGCACAGGCAAATGCACAGAAATATCTAGAAACGCAGGAGTCGGTTATTCTAGAGCTTGGTATTACATCAGCTGAACGCATTATGAATACGGTACTTGCAAGGGAGGAAGAAACGTTTGTCTCCATCGTAAGACGGGCCCTTAAGGAGGCCCGTGAAATGAAGGAGATTAAAATTTACGTCTCTCCTGAATACTACGGGGTAATTTCGAAAAACCGGGATGAGCTGGCAGAAATGTTCCCGCCGGATGTTCCTTTTCTTATTTTTGTTAATGAAGATTTGGCAAACGCGGAAAGTTATATTGAAACAAGTCACGGACGTATCGTCGTTTCCATTGATACACAATTAAATGAACTTCGACTGAAGCTTAGGGAAATTTTAGATAGTAAGGAATGATTACATGCAAGCTGCCCATTTAATCGAACATATTCCAAATATACCGACGCTTAAAAAATTTGGTAAAGTAACACGGGTTGTCGGCTTGATGATCGAATCCCAAGGGCCGGACAGTTCCATCGGGGATGTATGCAAAATTCATGTGAATTCGCCGGTAAATGGCCATCAAATTATTTTAGCCGAAGTAGTCGGCTTCAAAGATGAAATTGTGATCCTCATGCCGTACTCTTCTTTGCGTGAAATTTCCATTGGCTGCTTAGTAGAAGGAACAGGTAAACCGCTGGAAGTTAAAGTTGGCCCCGAGTTGATCGGAAAAGTGCTGGATTCGATGGGAGAGCCGTATGATGGTTATGCCTTACCGCGAGGGCTTGTCTCTGTGCCAACCGAAAAAGAGCCGCCTAATCCTATGACACGTCCGCCTATTACAGATCGGCTGGAAGTAGGCGTTAAGGCAATTGATGGGATGTTAACTGTAGGCAGTGGACAACGTGTCGGTATATTTGCTGGTTCTGGGGTAGGGAAGAGTACATTGCTTGGGATGATTGCCCGTAATACAAAGGCAGATTTAAATGTCATTGCACTAGTAGGGGAACGTGGGCGTGAAGTACGGGAGTTCATAGAACGTGATCTCGGGCCGGAAGGGCTGAGCCGCTCCATTGTCATTGCAGCGACAAGTGATCAGCCGGCGCTTATGCGGATAAAGGCAGCATTTACAGCGACAGCCATAGCGGAATATTTTAGAGACCGGGGACTGAATGTCATGCTGATGATGGATTCTGTTACCCGAGTGGCAATGGCACAGCGGGAAATAGGATTAGCTGTCGGAGAACCACCTGCAACACGCGGGTACACACCGTCTGTTTTCGCTATTTTACCTACGTTGCTTGAACGGACCGGAACTAATCTGCACGGTACGATTACAGCCTTTTATACTGTCCTTGTAGATGGAGATGATATGAATGAGCCGATTGCCGATGCTGTGCGGGGGATATTGGATGGACATATTGTCCTTGACCGTGTTTTGGCGAATAAAGGGCAGTATCCCGCTATTAATGTTCTAAAGAGTGTAAGCCGTCTGATGAATCACATTACGTCACCGGAGCATGTAGCGGCAGCATCGCGCTTGCGCGAACTCTATTATACGTACTCAAAATCCGAAGATTTAATCAACATCGGAGCGTATAAACGGGGTACTTCTAAAGAAATCGATGAGGCAATCCATTATGAGCCGCTCATTACCAAGTTTTTAAAGCAAGGCTTTATGGATAAAGTGTCACTAGAGCAGACAGTCAATGAAATAATTGCATTATCGAATGGTGGAGCAAATACATGACACAATATATTTACCGTTTTGAAAACATTTTAAACGTCCGTGAACAAGAAAAAAATGAGACGGAAATGGCCTACAAGGAAGCCGTGCGATCTTTCGAAGAGATTGCTACAAAGCTTTATGAGCTGCTGAAGAAAAAAGAAGATTTACTTGCATTTCAGCAGGAGCGTCTCGTTACAGGTTCATCTATTGATGAAATCAGTCATTATGCGCGTTTTATCAACAGCATGGAAAAAACAATAAACGATGTACAGCAAAAGGTAGTGCAAGCACGTGCCAAAATGAATTGGCAGGAACAAAAATTAGTAGAAAAAAACTTGGAAGTGCGTAAGTTTGAAAAAATGAGAGAAAGAGATTTTGAAGTTTATAAGGAAGAACAGCTTCGTCTTGAAACGATTCTTTTAGACGAAATTTCTTCCCTCGCGTATAACAAGAGAGAAATTAGGTGATGTCATGGCAAAGAACGACGTCGATAAATACGAAGAGCTGGAAGAAGAACAGAATAGCCCTGGATTTTTCCAAAAGCTATTTTTCTGGTTCATCATTCCACTTGTATTTACACTAGCAATCCTACTGATCATTGCTACATTTACAAATACAAATGTATTTAAAATAGCAGATGGCTTGAAAGAGAAAATTCCATTCATTGCTTCAGAGGAAAAGGGAGCAGAGAATACGTCATTGAGCGAAGAAAAAGTTGTTAAATTACAGGCAGAGATTCAGGAAAAGGAAGCTGAAATCGATCAGCTGCAAAGTGAAATGGACTCGACAAAACAAGCAAATGAAGAGCTTGAGGCTGAAAAGGAAAAACTCCAGTATGAAATAGAACAGTTAAAGCGTACACAAGAGGAAAATCAATTGGAGTTTCAGGAAATTTTAAAAACGTTTGAAAATATGTCTGCCAAAACGGCAGCACCAATTTTAACGGAGATGAGTGATGCAGAAGCACTGCGCATCATGTCCAATATGAAGTCTGCTACACTATCTGCTATTTTTGCAAAGATGAGCCCGGCGGATGCAGCACGCTATACAGAATTATTATCTCAGCAATAAAAGGAGGTGAAATAAAAAAATGGATATTGCATTACTGCAAATGGCACAGCCGCGTACACAGATAACAAAGCCGGCCCAAGCGTCAACTACCCAGGCAAAGAATACACCATCCTTTAACAAGGTGTTGAATGAAACTGTTTCAACAGAACAGACAAAAACTGTGAAGGCAGGGGAAGAACAAGTAGCAACCGCTGAGGAAACAGCGGAGAACGTGGTAGAAACACTGGAATCTCCTACTTTACAAGATTTATTTGACCAGCTTGGTATCCAATATGATGAAAGTATGATGTTCACTCAGGTGGAAGGTCAATGGATGCCGGTAGAGGATACGCTGAATATTGAAAATCTATCAGCGATGTTGGAAATGACACCAGAACAACTAGAATCACTTATTCAGCAATTGTTAAAAGACGAAAAGCCGCTAGGTGACGTATGGGCAATCCTGGAACAAGCACCGGCACTGCTAGGAGAGATTATATCTATCCTACAGGGAGAGAACAGCCCAGTAACACCGAAAGAAGCTGCTAAAGTGGCAGAGTTTCTAAAATTAGCCCAAATGATTGGAATGAGAACAGATACAGTCTATCAGCAGGAATTTCAATTAAGCGAAACAAAAAATACACTGCAGTCACTTGTAGCCCAACTTCAAGTGCAACAGCCACAGCAGGAATCAACAAAACCAATTGTCTTTCAGCAAGTGGTACAACAGGCTGCGAGCCAAACACAGGGAAAGCATGAAACAGATAGCGTAAACGCCCAAGCTCCACACCAACAAACAGCGGTAACAGCAAAAACGGTGACGATTACTCTGCCAGCGGAGCGATCAGCACAATCTGAGGCACTTGCAAAAGAAATTCAGAATTTGATTAACCGCAGCCAGCTGTCTAATAATCAAGGAACGATGCGTTTAGTACTGAAGCTGTTCCCGGAAAATCTCGGGCAGATACGTATTGAAGTAATGCAAAAGGATGGCGTTATGCAGGCACGTCTGCTCGCTACGACTTCGACAGGAAAAGAATTACTGGATTCAAATCTTCATCAGCTAAAAACAGCCTTTGCAGCGCAAAACATTCAAATGGAGCGCCTGGACATAGCTCAGTCGTTACAGGATGCAGAACGCAGTAAAGATCAAAACTTCTTTAATAATTTCTTCCGTCAGCAGCAAGAAGAGCCGGAAGAACAGAAAAAGGAAGAGGAAGAGCAGCAGTCATTTGAGGAATTTTTAGCAGAACAAGTTTTCAATGAGGAGGTGTAACGATGGCCACAACATCAAATGGTATAACAAATGATTACTACTTAAACACATCAAAGTATAAGTACACGACAGAAGCAGATAACAGCACACTAGGAAAAGATGCGTTTCTGAAGATTCTAATTACCCAGCTCCAAAATCAGGATCCAACAAATCCAATGGATGACCGGGAATTTATCTCTCAAATGGCGCAGTTTTCTTCATTGGAACAGATGCAGAATATGACAAAAGCAATGGAGAACTTGCTGGATTCACAAAAGCAAACACAATTAATGTCCTATACAACATTTGCCGGAAAAGAAGTAAAATGGCATGAAGTTACTGACAAGTTAGATAATGACGGGAAACCGATTGTGAACGAAGGAACCGGGAAGATAGTCGAAGTGAAATTTAAAGATGGGGCCCCATTGTTTGTATTAGACAGCGGTAAAGAGATTACAGCCGGAAATATTTCTTCTATTTTAGAAGGAAAAGAAGCGGCAACGCCGGGACAAGCAGAGGAAAATCCATTTGCACAGGCTAGTCAATTAATCGGCCAAACAATTTCCTACCAATCGGCAGATGAATCCATTGAGGCAATTATAGAAGCCATTACAACAAATAATGGAGTTATCGAATACATTTTAAATAATGGCACACGTTTGACAAAGGACCAATTCGAACTGGCAGCTGGTAAATAAAGGAGGAATGAATGGTGAATAAAATTACTATTCAGCATGTACCGTTCCATCCTACATTGACGCCGAAGCAGCCTGTGAAAGAAACGCAGCCTAAAGCATCGTTTTTAGAACATTTACAGCAGGCAAAACAGCAGGAGTTAAAGATCAGCAGGCATGCTTCTGAACGGATGCAGGAGCGGAATATTGAGATTTCAGAAGATGAGTGGCGGCATGTTGCAAATCGTGTACTGGAAGCCCGGGATAAGGGTGTTAAGCAGCCGTTAGTGTTACTCGATCAGGCCGCACTGATTATCAGTGCGAAAAATGCGACAGTGATCACGGCAATGGACCGCCAAGAAGCCAAATCGCAATTATTTACAAATATTGATGGAACAATTGTACTTTAGGCAGGACCGTTAAGGATGCCTCATACCGCCGACCGATTGACGCGGTATACTCAAATATGAAGGGAGAACGCTACTATATGTTACGTTCAATGTACTCAGGTATTTCAGGTTTAAAAAACTTCCAAACAAAGTTAGATGTTATCGGGAATAATATTTCAAATGTAAATACGTACGGATTTAAAAAAGGACGAGTGATTTTCAAAGACTTAATCTCACAAACACAGGCAGGGGCTTCAGGACCGTCTTTAGGAGCCGGGGGTGTGAATGCGAAACAGGTTGGTCTAGGTTCACAGTTAGCTGCAATTGATACAATCCATGGAACAGGAGCACTACAAACAACTGGGCGTACTTTAGATGTGGCCATGGAAGGGGAAGGCTTCTTCGTAGTAGGTAAACTGCCTGGGGACGATGCAGAAGATGGAGCACTAATTGAAGGATTTACTGGGATTTCTTATACAAGAGCAGGTAATTTCTATATGGATAGCGAAGGGTTCCTTGTAAATTCAAACGGTGACTATGTGGTAGGCTGGATGTCGGATGGAGCCGGAGACGTTGAATTGCCAGATGGCATCGTATCTCCAGACGGAGCGGTTGTTGGACATGCTCCTCTACAAGGTGACGATGCTGTTGAGCAATCAGAAGTGAAATGGGCCGGCGAAGGGTTACAGACAGAAGATATGGCCGGCGGGCGAATTTGGATCCCAACCGATGCTCAATCGATGTCAATTGCAGATGACGGGACAGTGACGTATGTAGATGCAAGTGGTATTTTAAATTTTGCTGGGCAGTTAATGGTTGCCAAATTCCCGAATGCTGAAGGGTTAACGAAACAAGGAAGTAACTATTTCCAAGTATCTGCTAACTCTGGCGCAGCACAATTCGGTGTTGGGAATGCTTTTGGGGTTGGTAAAACACGTTCAGGCGCCCTTGAAATGTCCAACGTCGACCTTTCAGAGGAATTTACAGAAATGATCGTAGCACAGCGTGGATTCCAGGCGAACTCCCGTATTATTACGACTTCCGATGAAATTCTGCAAGAGCTTGTAAACTTAAAACGCTAGTTAATTGATTTGATAGATTCATTGCAAAGGAGGGTCGGGCCGGCTCTCAAGGCAGGTCCGGCCCCTTACAATGATAGAGGTCACTCGCCTAAATGGCAAAGCATTCTCATTGAATGCTTTATACATAGAAACAGTCGAAGCTTTTCCAGATACTACGATTACGCTGACGACTGGGCGTAAATTTATCGTAAGAGAATCGGAAAAAGAAGTGCGGGAAAGGATTAAACGGTTTTATCACCAGATTCAAGTTTTATCCAATCCTCATCTAAGAGGTGATGAAGATGAAGAAGAATAAACTATTGACAGTGATGCTCATTATTTTGGCGGCACTGCTGCTATTGGGCGTGATTTTTTATGTGCTGTTAACAAAGCTGAATAATGAGCCGGAGGAGAAGGAAGCTTCTATAGAAGAAATTGTTTTGGCTTCTGTAGATATACCTGAAATTACAACGAATTTAAAAGACGGCCATTATGCGCGTATGCAGCTGAAGATTCAGACGGATAGCGAAGATGCAGCAGGAGAGTTAACACAGCGTATATTCCAAGTGAATAACATTGTCATTCAGGAACTGTCCGAAATGACAGAAGAAGATTTACAAGGTAAACAAGGAAAGGTTTTATTTGAAAAGGCGATTAAAGCCCAAGTAAATGAATTGATGCAAGCGGGCGAAGTACAGAAAGTATACATGACCTCCTTCATCATCCAATAATTATTGAAACATCTTGAAAGAGGAGGTGGGCAAATGGCAGGAGATGTGCTTTCCCAATCCGAAATTGATGCGTTGCTATCAGCTATTTCGACAGGGGAAATGTCAGCGGATGATATGAAAAAAGAAGATGAAGCCAAAAAAGTCAAAGTATATGACTTTAAACGGGCCCTTCGTTTTTCGAAAGATCAAATTCGAAGCTTGACTCGTATACATGAAAACTTTGCGCGATTGCTGACAACATTTTTCTCGGCGCAGCTCAGAACGTATGTCCAAATTACAGTTGCTTCGGTAGACCAGATCCCATTTGAGGAATTTGTTCGTTCTATACCGAATATGACCTTAATTAATGTATTCGAAGTACCACCATTAGATGGAAATATTTTGATGGAAATTAACCCTAACATTGCTTATTCCATGTTGGATCGGTTAATGGGAGGTACTGGGGCAAGTTACAGCAACGTTGATAATTTGACGGAAATAGAAACGAAAATTATGACCAATCTGTTCGAACGCTCGTTTGATAACTTGCGTGAGGCATGGGAAAATATTGTAGAAATCGATCCGATGCTAATTGAACTAGAAGTAAACCCGCAATTTTTGCAAATGATTTCACCAAATGAGACAGTGGTCGTCATTTCCCTTAATACAATCATCGGGGAAACAACCGGAATGATTAATATTTGTCTGCCGCATGTAGTATTGGAACCAATCGTACCGAACTTGTCAGTGCGTTATTGGATGCAGTCAAATACAAAGGAGATGTCACCAGAACAAGTAGAGATGCTTGAAAGTCGGGTGAAACAGGCATCTTTACCAGTAGTTGCCGAGTTAGGCACTACCTCTATCTCAATCGAGGATTTCCTCATGATGAATATTGGAGATGTCATTGAATTAGACCAAAAAATAGCGGACCCTCTTATTTTGAAAGTAGGAACGCTGCCGAAATTTACTGTTCAACCAGGGAAGCTAAATAAGAAAATGGCTGTTCAGGTGATTGACCCGTTGGAAGGAGGAGACGACAATGAGTGATGAAATGCTCTCCCAAGAGGAAATTGAAGCCCTATTAAGAGGCGAAACATTGGAAGACAAATTAACACCAGATACAAATGAAAATGAAGTGCAGGAAGAGATATTGGCAGTAGAGGACTATTTAAGCCCGATGGAACAGGATGCCCTCGGTGAAGTAGGAAATATTTCTTTCGGCAGCTCGGCAACAGCCCTATCCGCATTGCTAGGACAGAAGGTAGATATTACAACACCAAGTCTCAGCATGATTAACCGCAACAAGCTGGAAGAAGAGTTTCCACATCCGTATGTAGCGATTCAAGTACAGTACACTATCGGATTAGTCGGCATGAACCTGCTGGTAATCAAGCAATCGGATGCTGCCATTATTGCAGACTTAATGCTTGGCGGAGATGGGCTGAATCCGAAGCCGGAGCTCGGTGAGATTCAACTTAGCGCCGTACAAGAAGCGATGAATCAAATGATGGGCTCGGCTGCGACGTCTATGTCAACCGTGTTCAACCAGAAGGTAGATATTTCTCCGCCGACAATCGATTTGATGAATATTTCACAAAACGAAGGGACCGATAATATTCCCGACGATGATTTACTTGTGAGAATTTCATTCAGATTGCGGATCGGCGAGTTAATTGATTCGAACTTAATGCAATTATTACCTTTAAACTTTAGTAAAAAAATAGTAAAGTCATTAATGGGAGAAAGTGATGAGGAGCTGGCGCCAACTCTTGCGCCGGAAGCACCAACGGCACCGCCGCAACCGGAAGCAAAACCGCAGCCTGCGCCGCAAGCACCTCCTATGCAACAACAGCAACCGATGTATGAGCAGCCATATATGAACCAGGCACCCCAACAGCCGCCATATGCTCAGCAGCCGGCTGCTCCTGTATATCAGCAACCGACGTATCAAATGCCGCCACAGCAGCCTGTCAATGTACAGCAGGCGCAGTTCGCCAATTTTGAAGCGCAGAATATTACCCAGGCGGAAGCACGCAATTTGAACATGCTTTTGGATATTCCGCTGCAGGTAGCAGTAGAACTGGGACGTACAAAGCG
This sequence comes from Lysinibacillus odysseyi 34hs-1 = NBRC 100172, assembly GCF_001591965.1. Taxonomy (GTDB): domain Bacteria; phylum Bacillota; class Bacilli; order Bacillales_A; family Planococcaceae; genus Lysinibacillus_B; species Lysinibacillus_B odysseyi. The sequence goes on along the minus strand of NZ_BCVX01000014.1, from coordinate 128,968 downwards.
TTCTGTAAAGGAAATTCTGGAATTGTCCGGAGGCTCGATTATTGAACTTGATAAACTTGCCGGTGAACCGGTAGACATTCTAGTAAATAACCGTTTAATTGCAAAAGGTGAAGTAGTTGTTATTGATGAGAATTTCGGTGTGCGTATTACAGATATTTTAAGCCAAGCAGATCGCTTGAATAATTTAAGATAGTTTTAATTGGAGGAATCTTACTATGTCTAAAAGAATTTTAATTGTTGACGACGCGGCATTCATGCGCATGATGATCAAAGATATTTTAACAAAAAATGGCTTTGAAGTAGTTGGGGAAGCTGCTGATGGTGTCCAGGCGGTAGAGAAATATAATGAATTACGCCCGGATTTAGTGACAATGGATATTACAATGCCGGAAATGGATGGTATTGCTGCTCTTAAAGCAATTAAAGGAACAGACCCCAATGCTGTAGTAATCATGTGCTCTGCAATGGGCCAACAAGCAATGGTTATCGATGCAATTCAAGCTGGTGCAAAAGACTTTATCGTAAAACCATTCCAAGCAGACCGCGTAATTGAAGCGATCCAAAAAGCTTTAGGTTGATAAAATGCATGTAAGAAAATCATTTTATTTACGGATGGTTTTTGTATTATTGCTTCCATTTGTAGTACTTACACAAGTAGCCCCTGCTTCCTATGCCATGATCAGTGATGAATATTTGGAAAATCCTGATCGCAATATAGAAAGCAATGAAACAGATGCCGACACGACAATCAGTGATTCGGCATCTGTTAGTATGGGGGCTTGGGAATACATAAAAATTTTCCTGGCGTTACTTTTTGTCCTTGGTTTACTACTATTTGTTCTCCGCTTTTTAAATAAGCGGAATTTGAATTACCAGCAAAACAGCATGATACAAAACCTCGGGGGGCAATCCGTTGGGGCGCAGAAATCTGTTCAGCTCCTGCAGATCGGCAATAAACTTTATATTGTTGGAGTAGGGGAGAATGTTCAGCTTCTGCAAGTGATTACAGACCCGGAAGAAATTGAAGGAATTTTGGCACTTTATAATGAAAAGCTCGGCAATACAACCGCTTCACCTTATATTGCCGAATTATTTAACAAATTCAGAGCGAAAGGCACTGCTGAAAAACAGCCGGCTGATTTTAGTGAGCTGTTGGACAAGCGTCTCTCGCAGATTAAGCAGCAGCGCAGCGATGAATTGGAAAGCTGGAAGGAAAAGGAGAACGATAAAACATGAATGAATTTATCTCAATCTTTTCTGAAAGCGATCCAACAAATGTCTCTACATCTGTGAAGCTATTAATCTTATTAACAGTACTTTCGTTAGCACCGAGCATTTTAATATTGATGACTTCGTTTGCACGTATCGTTATCGTACTTTCCTTTACAAGAACGGCTCTGGCAACGAACCAGATGCCACCGAACCAGGTCATTATCGGTCTGGCGCTATTTTTAACTTTTTTTATCATGGCACCGACATTCCAGAAGGTGAATGAGCAGGCATTACAGCCGCTGTTTGACGAGGAAATCGGCTTGGAAGAGGCATATGATCGGGCCTCTATACCATTTAAAGAATTTATGGCCAAGCATACAAGGCAGAAGGATTTAGAACTGTTTATAGAATATAATCAGGCGGAGCGTCCGGCATCCATCGAGGATATTCCTTTAACTATGCTTGTACCGGCTTATGCTTTAAGTGAAATAAAAACGGCATTTCAAATGGGCTTTATGATTTTTATTCCCTTTTTGGTCATTGACATGATTGTCGCTTCGGTGCTGATGTCGATGGGGATGATGATGCTTCCGCCAGTCATGATTTCTCTACCGTTCAAAATATTATTGTTCATATTAGTGGACGGCTGGTATTTAATCATAAAATCATTACTTCAAAGTTTTAGTTAGGGGATGATACAAGTATGACACAAGAAATGGTCATTTCAGTTGCAGAAAGAGCCATCTTTATTGTCCTCATCGTTTCAGGGCCGCTATTATTGGTAGCACTGGTTTCCGGTCTGCTCGTCAGTATTTTTCAGGCGACAACTTCCATCCAGGAGCAGACGCTTGCGTTCGTACCGAAAATCGTAGCAGTATTGATGGCCCTTATCTTCTTCGGTGCCTGGATGCTGTCGCAAGTAACAAGCTATACGCATGATATTTTAAATAATCTTGTGCGCTATATAGGGTGAGCTGGATGACGGAATTAATACCGAAAATTTCAGTGTTATTATTGATTTTTGTCAGGGTGGGTGCATTTTTTGTATCCGTCCCGCTGTTTTCGTACCGCACAATTCCGCCTCAATTGAAAATAGGCTTTGCCCTAGTACTATCCTGGATGATGTATTATACCTTTTCAATTGAGGCGTTCACTATTAATGGGGAGTATATATTGCTCATCATAAAAGAAGCTGTTGTTGGATTAACACTTGGTCTAGCAGTGTACATTGTATTTTCCGCTGTACAAATCGCTGGCGGATTTATCGACTTCCAAATGGGCTTTGCTATGGCCAATATTGTCGACCCACAAACTGGAGCACAGAGCCCTTTGATGGGGCAATTTTTTAACTTTCTGCTTTTGCTTGTCCTGTTAGCTATCAACGGACATCATCTTATTATGGATGGTATTTTCTATAGCTATCAATTTATGCCTATCGATCAATTGTTCCCGCATTTTGGGGATGAAAAGTTTGTAGAAACGATTATGAAATTATTTGCAGCAGTTTTTGCAATTGCATTTCAAATGTCTGCTCCAATAGTTGCAACCTTATTTTTAGTGACAGTCGCTTTAGGAATTACTGGGAAAACAGTACCGCAGTTAAATATATTTGTTGTCGGCTTCCCTATAAAAATTGCAATTGGTTTTATCGTATTGGTGATCATGATGGCTGTTATGGTAGAAGTGATGGAAAGTGTTATCGAGATGGCCATAATAGCTATGAGAAATGTAATGGCGGTTTTAGGTGGGGGATAAGATGAAATTAATTGTTACATTGAATCTGCAGTTCTTTGCCGGTGAAAAAACGGAGAAGGCTACACCTAAAAAGCGTCAGGATGCACGTAAAAAGGGACAAGTACTAAAAAGCCAAGATGTATCGGCTGCTTTTGTGCTGCTGATTATGTTTATTTTCTTGTTTTTTGCGGCACCTATGATGCAGGATGGAATTTTTGCTTTCCTGATTCAGGCATTTCAGCGAAATATGCTCATCGACACCGTATCGATTGAAACCGTTATGAAGATGTATACCGATTCGCTTCAAGAGATGGCAGTGATTGTCTTACCAATCATGGCAATCGCTATGGTTGCAGGTGTTGGAGCAAACTATTTGCAGTTCGGCTTTCTTTTTACGACAGAAACACTAAAGCTCGATTTGAAGAAAATTGATCCTATAAAAGGGATTAAAAAGATTATATCGGTGCGTGCGCTTATTAATCTATTAAAATCACTTCTGAAAATCTCCTTCCTCGGTGTTGTGACAGCCGCCGTCATTTGGATGAATTTAGAGGAAGTACTTTCACTGGCATTTCAAAGCCCGTGGGAAACTCTATCAACTGTTGCGCTCTTGACAGGAATCATGGGACTGGCAGCAGCAGTTATGTTATTATTTATTGCCCTGTTGGATTATATATATGAAAAATATGAATATGAAAAAAACTTGAAAATGTCAAAGCAGGACATTAAAGATGAGCATAAAAATTCAGAAGGTGACCCGCTCATCAAATCGAAAATTAAGCAGCGTCAGCGTGAAATGGCGATGCGTCGTATGATGCAGGAAGTGCCTCATGCAGATGTCGTCATAACCAACCCTACGCACTATGCGATTGTATTAAAGTACGATGAAAATAGTATGGATGCGCCGCGTGTAGTAGCAAAGGGGACTGATTTTGTTGCACAAAAAATCAAATTAATCGCTAAGGAACATGATGTCGTAATGGTGGAGAATAGACCGCTTGCCCGTGCGATGTATGACCAGGTGGAAATCGGCGACCAGGTTCCCGAGGAATTTTTCAAAGCGGTGGCAGAAATTCTTGCCTATGTATATCGTATAAAACGCAAAATTTAAAGCATGTAACATTTTTTAGGAGGGACAACAATGCAAGTTCGCGATTTAGGGGTTTTAGGTGCGGTTATTTTAATCGTAGCGATGCTCGTCATCCCTCTTCCACACTGGTTGCTGAGTTTCTTGATTATTATCAATATCACATTGGCATTACTTGTGTTATTGACATCAATGAATATGAAAGAAGCATTGGATTTTTCCATATTCCCAACAGTCATCCTGCTATTGACCCTCTTCCGTCTGGCATTGTCCGTATCTACAACACGTGCCATTTTAGCAGAGGGGGATGCAGGGGATGTTGTTGAAACATTCGGTAACTTTGTAACCGGCGGAAATGTGTTGGTCGGTATTGTAATCTTCTTATTATTAGTTATTATTCAGTTCATCGTTATTACAAAAGGGGCAGAGCGTGTAGCAGAGGTTGCCGCCCGCTTTACGTTAGATGCGATGCCTGGTAAACAAATGAGTATTGATGCCGATTTGAATGCCGGTATCATTTCGGAGAAGGAAGCACGCGAGCGCCGTGAAAAGGTAGCCGGAGAGGCGGACTTCTACGGAGCGATGGACGGGGCAACAAAGTTCGTAAAAGGCGACGCTATTGCCTCTATTATTATGGTATTCATCAACCTATTAGTCGGTATGATCATAGGGGTGGCACAAATGGGCCTTGCGTTCGGCGAGGCAGCAAATAAATTCTCGGTTTTGACAGTCGGGGATGGCCTTGTTGCTCAAATTCCCGCGCTGCTTATTTCAACAGCGACAGGGATTGTAGTGACACGTGCAGCTTCCGATGGAAATCTTGGTGTTGATATTACAAATCAATTGTTTGCACAGTCAAAGCTGCTTTATGTAGCCGGTGCTACTATTTTGCTATTAGGCATCTTTACACCAATTCCTTTATGGATTACGGTTCCTATTGCAGCTTCATTAATTTTAGGTGCATTCCTGATCGACCGGAAAAAGGAAGAGGATCCCGAGGAAATTCTCGAGATGGAGCAGGAGGTTGCGGCCGATACGATGAAGAGTCCGGAAAACGTTGTCAATTTACTGAGCGTCGATCCAATCGAATTCGAATTTGGTTACGGCTTGATCCCTCTTGTCGATGCAGCACAGGGTGGCGATCTGCTCGACAGGGTTGTGATGATCCGGCGCCAGCTTGCTTTAGAGCTGGGAATCGTTATTCCTGTTGTACGGATACGGGATAACATTCAGCTTCAGCCGAATGAATACAGGATTAAAATTAAGGGAAATGAGATGGCAAGAGGAGAACTATTACTCGATCATTATCTTGCTATGAGTCCTGGTGATGACAATTCCATTGAAGGAATAGATACGATTGAGCCTTCATTTGGCCTCCCTGCAAAATGGATTACAGAGCAGGTAAAAGAGGATGCGGAAATGCTTGGCTATACAGTAGTAGATCCACCGAGTGTAGTTTCCACCCATCTGACGGAAATGATTCGTGCAAATGCGTATGAATTACTCGGACGCCAAGAGACAAAACAGCTTATCGATCATTTACGAGAGACACATGCCATTTTGGTCGATGAATTAACTCCGGCGCCATTGTCAATCGGGGAAATTCAAAAGGTATTAGCGAAATTGCTGAGAGAAAATGTCTCCATCCGTAATTTGCCTATTATTTTTGAAACACTCGCAGACTATGCAAAATTAACAAGTGATACCGATATTTTAACTGAGTACGTCAGACAGGCATTGGCACGTCAAATTACTACCCAATTTGTAAACGGGCAGCCCGCTTTAAAGGTCATTACCGTTTCCGGGAAAGTAGAAAAAATGATAGCGGATAGCATCCAGCAAACGGACCATGGCAATTATTTAGCGATGGATCCGCAAGATTCCCAATTTGTATTAGAAGCGATTGCAAGGGAAGTAGAGAGGGTATCCTTTATGGAACAGACTCCGCTCATTTTATGCTCTCCAGGAGTTCGGATGTACTTAAGACAGCTTACAGAGCGGTATTTCCCGCAAATCCCTATTTTATCTTATAACGAGTTGGACGCTGCAGTTGAAATTCAAAGTGTTGGAGTGGTGAATGTAGAATGAAAATGAAAAAATATAATGCACCCTCAATAGCAGAAGCAATGAAAATGATTCGTGCCGACTTAGGAGAAGATGCGGTTATTCTGAACTCTAAAGTGGTGACGAAGAAAAAGTATTTCGGGTTAGTGAAGGAAAAGAGTTTTGAAGTAGTAGCGGGAGTAGACCGGGTGGAAAAACAGCCACCCGTATCTCCGCTGCCTGATTTTGCAGCGCCTGTTTCTTCTTATAAGGAGATAGCTGCTTCTCCTGCTAAAGAGCAGGAAACGGCTGATAACCAAATGAATGAAGAGTTGAAGAAGGAAATTGCTGATTTAAAATCGATTATGCAGTCATTACAGCGTCATTCAATCCAATCCCAATATCCGGATGAACTCTTGCCATTTATTGATTTCCTGAAGCGCCAAGAGCTTAGCAAAGAGCTCATCACAGCAATTAGTGATGAGCTTTTTCAGCATTTCAAGAACAATAGTCAGGAAATTTCCTTCCAGGATATGCGTGCCGTGGTAGAGGATTACTTACGGGAGCAGCTGAAGGGCGTGGAAATTGGTGGTTTAACCTACGATAAAAAATATATTAATATTCTAGGGCCAACTGGAGTAGGCAAGACGACAACCATTGCGAAAATGGCAGCGCGCTCTGTTTTGGAAAAGAAGAAGAAAATTGGCTTTATTACAACAGATACGTACCGTATTGCAGCAATTGAGCAATTAAAAACCTATGCAGGCCTGCTTCAAGCTCCTATCGAGATCGTCTACAATGCTGAAGATTATAAAAATGCATTAAATAAACTTGATCATTTAGATATCATTTTCATTGACACAGCTGGACGGAACTATAAAGAAGCCAAATATGTCGAGGATCTGCAGCGATTAATTAATTTTACTGACCAGGCGGAATCGTTTCTCGTTTTGTCTTTAACTGCAAAAGAAAAGGATGTAGAAGCAATAGTCGACCAGTTCAAGGAAATTCCAATTAAGAAGTTTATTTTTACAAAACTGGATGAAACAAATTCTATTGGCACTATGTTCAATTTAATGATTAAATATAAAAAGGGACTTGCTTACTATACGAATGGACAAGAAGTACCAGAGGATATTGAGCAACCAGACCTAGAAAATTTATTTGAATTGTTCTTTCAAGGAGAAAGTGAATGAGGGATCAAGCCGAAAAATTAAGAATGAAGATGCTTGAGAATGAGGGTGCTATAGGAAGATCTATAGCCGTTGTCAGTGGAAAGGGTGGTGTAGGGAAAAGCAATTTTACGATGAATTTTGCTACACTGCTTGCAAAAGAAGGAAAAAAAGTAATCGTTTTAGACATGGATATTGGTATGGGGAATATTCACATATTGATAGGAAAAAGTGTTTCTACAAGCCTGAAAGATTATTTAGATGGTGACTTCACGATCAATGAGGTAATGCAGGAAGGCCCAAATGGCTTGCGGTATATTTCAGGCGGCTCAGGCATGTCCTCTCTCATGGAATGGTCAGAAAGCATGTTTAATCGGTTAATTGAAGGGTTTGAGCATCTTCAACGAACTTTTGATTATATTTTGTTTGATATGGGGGCAGGTGCGGCCAATTGGTCACTGGAGCTGTTAACAGCAGTTGATGAAATTATCGTCATTTCTACTGCTGAACCGACAGCCATCATGGATGCCTATTCTATGATGAAATATATTTACTTAAAAGACAGTGAGAAACAATTTTCAATCTTATGTAATAGAGCTTTTACGCAGGAAGAAGGGCAAGACACATTAAATCGCTTGTCTAGCGTGATGAAAAAGTTCCTTTCGAAAGAAGTAATGATCCTCGGCTCCTTGCCGGAGGATCCTATCGTCCGCCGAGCAGTTAGAGAACAGGTGCCATTCGTTATAGGTTATCCAGAGGCGCCTGTATCAAAAACGATGAATCGAATGGTAAGCATATTCGTTCATCATCGCCGTGAAGAGATCCATGCACCTTCTGGGGAGCGGGGATTTTTATCAAAATTGAAAAGTATATTTTCGAAAGGACGTGATTGATTGGTCTTCTCTAAAAAAAGCAAGCTGTTGATTGTTGATGACTCTGCTTTTATGAGGAAGCTGATTAGCGACTTTTTTGTCGGAAGCCCGCGGGTAGAAGTAGTGGGAACGGCTCGGAACGGGAAAGATGCAATCAGGAAAATTCAACAGCTGAAGCCGGATGTTGTCACAATGGATGTCGAAATGCCTGAAATGAATGGGCTGGAAGCATTAAAGGAAATTATGGCGGTTTGTCCAGTACCGGTTGTCATGCTTTCTAGCACAACAAGAAAAGGAACGGATACAACGATGATGGCGATGGAATATGGGGCAGTTGATTTTGTTGCCAAGCCGAGCGGGACGATTTCGTTAGATTTACATAAAATTCAGGAAGAGCTTGTTCGTAAAGTAGAGCAGGCGACGCATGTATCAATTAAAAAGCTGAAAAAGCCAATTGGTACGAAACGCCCAGTGCCTCCTGTGCAAACGCCTACCCCACCAACCGGATGGGAAAGAACAGCTGCTCCACAGCAAGCTGCTCCTGTCAAACCATTCCTCAATCAAGAACAAAAGGAATGGAGCAAAACATCAAGAAAAGTAGTGCTGATTGGTACTTCTACTGGAGGACCGCGTGCATTGCAGGAAGTCATTACAAAACTTCCGGCACAGGTTCAAGCACCTATTTTAATTGTGCAGCACATGCCTGCAGGATTCACAAAATCATTAGCAGCCAGACTGGACCAATTAAGCGACATTCGGGTGAAAGAAGCAGAGCATGGCGATATTTTGCAAAATGGAGTAGCCTACATTGCACCGGGGGGCTATCATGTAAAACTGCGTAAAGTAGGAACAGCTTTCGGCATCGTTCTTGACCAAACAGAGCCGCCGCGTTCAGGGCATCGTCCATCAGTAGATGTGTTGTTTGAGGATGTAAGCAGATTTAAAGAGTTTGATAAAATTGCTGTCATTATGACAGGAATGGGGCATGACGGTTCAAAAGGGCTGACTGCCTTAAAAAAAACCGGCAACGTAATGGCCATTGCAGAGTCAGCGGATACATGTATCGTGTATGGCATGCCGAAAGCTGCCGTGGAAACGCAGCTTGTTGATGAGGTAGCCGACGTTGATGATATTGCACAAAGTATTATGAAATATATGCTTTAAAGGGGTGTTCTCTTAATGGAAGTAAATCAATATTTAGAAATGTTTATAGATGAAAGTAAAGAACATCTGCAGGCGTGCAGCGAGCATTTGTTGGAACTAGAAAAAAATCCGCAAGATTTGGCAATTGTAAGTGAAATTTTCCGTTCTGCTCATACATTAAAAGGAATGTCTGCCACAATGGGCTTCGAAGACTTAGCGGATTTAACACATAAAATGGAAAATGTGCTTGATGCCATTCGAAACGAAAAAATTAGCGTAACACCAGAAATTTTGGATGTCGTTTTTGAATCGGTAGACCACCTTGAAGAAATGGTTCAGGATATCGCAAGCGGCGGTGACGGCAAGCGAAATGTACAAGCAACAGTGGAAATGCTGAAACGTATCGAATCCGGAGAAGAATTGACGGGTACTACAGCAGTACCGCTGGCAGCAAATGAGCAGGCTGCAACGAGTATCGTCTCTGCTGAATGGAAGCTTGAATATGATGATTTCGAGAAGACCATTCTTCATCAATCACTTGAACAAGGATTTAATACATACGAAATTTCTATTTCGTTACGTGAAGACTGTCTCTTAAAAGCAGCACGTGTATTTATGGTATTTGAAATTCTTGAAAAGAACGGGGATGTCATCAAGTCCTCGCCAACCGTTGATAAGCTGGAAGAAGAGCAGTTTGATAGTGAATTCCATGTTGCCTTTATCTCGAAGGAAACAGCAGACGATTTGCAAAAAATGCTGCTTAAAGTATCGGAAGTTGAAAAGGTGGAAGTGCTTGCCATCGATCCTTCTGTCTTTAGAGAAGCAAAGGGAGAAATTCTCCCTCAAGAAGCTCTTCCTTCCGAGCCTGAAACGGCTGAACCTGTCTCTGAGGAAAAACAGGCCGGAGGAGAACCGGAGAAAAAGCCGGCTGCCAATAATGCAAAATCACATGCACCAGCGGCAAGCAAAACAATCCGTGTCAACATCGAGCGTCTTGATGTCCTCATGAATTTGTTTGAGGAGCTGGTGATTGACCGCGGCCGTCTGCTTTCTATTGCAGCGGAAGTAAATCACGGAGAATTAAGTGAAACAGTAGAGCGTATGAGCCGTACAATGGGAGACCTGCAGAACATCATCTTGACAATGCGTATGGTACCGGTAGAAACAGTATTTAACCGATTCCCGAAAATGGTTCGGCAATTATCGCGTGATTTAAACAAAAAAATCAACCTTGAGATTATTGGAGCGGAAACAGAACTTGACCGCACGGTAATCGATGAAATTGGAGATCCGCTTGTCCATCTGATCCGCAACTCATTGGACCATGGGATAGAAAGTCCGGAAGTCCGCCGCCAACAAGGAAAGCCGGAAGAAGGCACAGTCCAGCTGCGTGCATACCACAGCGGCAACTATGTATTTATTGAAATTGAGGACGATGGTGCGGGAATTAACCGCAACAAAGTACTAACAAAGGCGATTGCGAAAGGGATTGTATCAAAAGAAGCAGCCAGCTCCCTATCAAATAAACAGGTAAACGAGCTGATTATGGCACCGGGCTTCTCTACAGCGGATGTTATTTCAGATATCTCCGGCCGGGGCGTTGGTCTTGATGTTGTAAAAACAACGATTGAATCGTTAGGCGGTAATATTTCTATTGAGTCGACACAAGATATAGGATCTACCTTCTCGATCCAGCTGCCGTTAACGTTGTCGATTATTTCCGTCATGCTAGTAGAGATTGAAAAAGAAATTTATGCAATTCCTCTATCATCTATTATTGAAACATCTATCATTCGCCAGTCGGATATTTTAAATGCGCATAACCAAAAAGTAATTGACTTCCGTGGAAAAGTTGTACCGCTTATCTTCCTAGAGGAAGTGTTTGAAGTGCCGCGCACAAAGCTGGATGAAGACGAGTTCCATTCGGTAGTGATCGTCCGCAAAGGCGACAAAATGGCCGGTCTAGTGGTAGATTCATTCATCGGCCAGCAGGAGATTGTCCTAAAGTCATTGGGCAATTACTTAACAAATATTTTTGCTATTTCAGGAGCGACAATTTTAGGCAATGGTAAGGTAGCGTTGATTGTAGACTGCAACGCCCTAATGTAGGAAATAGGATGAAAATGAGGTGTAAATTATGACAAATGCTGTCGAACAGGCTTATGTAAAAGTAATCGTTTTTCAATTGGCCGATAAAGAATATGCGATTCCCGTTTCCTATGTGCGAGGAATTGAAAAGCTGATGCATATTACGCGGGTTCCTAAAACGCCGCATTATGTGAAAGGAGTTATTAATCTACGCGGAGTAGTAACCCCGATTATCGATTTGCGTGCGCGCTTTGGCTTGCCTGCTTTGGAAAACGAAGAAACAGTGCGGATCATTATTATCCAGCTTGAAGATATGGAAGTAGGGTTCATCGTAGATTCGGCCAACGACGTATTGGATATCGAATCTGCATCAATTGAACAGCAGCCTGAAGTGGTAGGTTCTTCTGAAGAGGATTTCATCTCGGGCGTAGCAAAATTGGATAAACGTTTATTGATTTTGCTGCATTTAGATAAAGTTTTAAATCCATTAGGATAATGATTAATTTTCATTGACGGCTGCGCATTCATACGCAGCCGTCAGATGAATCTACTAAAGTAGGGATGTATATGAACTTTCATCAAAAAATTACTTCATTACATTTAGATGTATTAAAAGAAATCGGTAACATTGGAGCTGCCCATGCAGCAACAGCCTTATCTGATTTGCTGAACAAAAAGATTGATATGCGCGTACCAAAAGTGGAAATGGTGTCATTCAATGACATGATGGAGCTTGTCGGCGGCGCAGAAAATGTAGTAGTTGGCATTTTTCTTCGAATCGAGGGAGATGCAGAAGGAAGCATGTTTTTCGTTTTGCCAATTGAGCAGGCTAATAGATTTATCCGGAGATTGATTCAGGATGAAACATTTGATTTCGCTAATCTTCCTGTGCCGGAGTTAGGATTATCAGCCATGCAGGAGATGGGGAATATTTTATCCGGCTCTTATCTATCTGCTCTATCAGATTTTACTGGCTTGAAAATTTATCCGACAGTACCCGGGCTGAGCGTTGATATGTTCGGCGCTATTATCAGTATTGGGTTAATTGAACTTTCCCATATAAGTGATCATGTAATTGTGATCAATACATCCATCTTAGATGACGAATTGGAAGATGAAGAATCCGTAAGGGGGCATTTCTTCCTGCTGCCTGATCCGGATTCTTTTGAGGCTATTTTTAAGGCCCTTGGAGTGGCATAAAGATGATAGGAATAAATGAAGTAGTCAAAGTTGGGATTGCCCAGATGGATGTAGTGAAGCAGCCGAATACGATTCGGACATCAGGGCTTGGTTCCTGTGTCGGCGTCGTTTTATATGATGAAACAAAGCATATAGCAGGCTTGGTGCATATTATGCTTCCTGATTCGAGCCTTGCACGCACGCAGGAGCTGAATGCTGCAAAATTCGCGGATACGGGTATTAAAGCATTAATTGATTTATTAAAAAATAATGGTATTCAAACATTTCGATTGAAGGCAAAGATTGCCGGCGGGGCGCAAATGTTCCAATTTACTTCCGACAAGGACACGATGCGAATCGGGCCAAGAAATGTCGAAGCGGTAAAGACAGAACTCAAAAAGCACGGTATTTTGCTTGTTGCAGAGGATACAGGAGGCAACAGCGGACGGACAATTGAGTTTGACCCGGCCACAGCTAAATTGAATATCCGGACAGTAAACAGAGGAGTGAGTGAAATATGATGTACGGCTCGTTCTTGTATAATTGCTGGGCGGCATTGCTCGGCTTTTCTGCGTACTTTGCTCTGGCACTTCAACAACCATATGCGATGCCATTGAAAACGCTTATAGGTTCATTTGTAACAGCGCTTGTTGTCTTTTTATTCGCATATCCTGTACGCCTGCTTCTAGGTTATGTGCTATTTACACCTGAAGAGGTAACACTAGCGCAAGTCGAAAAAGCAAAAGGGAAGCAGGAACAAAAAGAGGAACTGCAAATTCCGGATTTTGAACGAAACCCGGCGATGGAGTTTGAGGATGAAAATGGGGAAGAGATTGCAAAGGTAGTCCGGACAATGATGCATTCGGAGGAACAAACGCTACCGAATCATTAATAGACCATAAAACAGGGCCGATTTCTCGGCCCTGTTTTCCTATTTGTAAAATAACCCTACCTCTTACCTTAGCTGTCATCTGACTACACATTTTCATAGAACAAGTCCAATGTACGAAAGCTTTCTCTTTTTAAAAGGGAGAGATTACGATTTTTGTCCTTAGAAAACGAGATTTAGTACTTAGGAAGCGTGTGTAAATTAGCGATAAATTTGGTATAATATACAGTAGGTACGTTTTGTTGAAGAGAGGTGGATACGAATGACACAACCGAGTAGTGAAGAACTAAAGCTTTGGAACAGCTGGATAAACAATCGGGATCCACAAGCAGGAGACTTGCTGGTGAAAAAATACAAGCCTCTTGTTTCCTATCATGTACAACGAATCGGCGCTGGTTTGCCGAAAAACGTGTCGCGGGATGACCTCGTCAGCTTAGGAATGATGGGGCTATTTGATGCGTTGAATAAATTTGATATAAATCGAGATTTGAAGTTTGATACGTATGCCTCTTTCCGTGTTAGAGGAGCGATCATAGACGGTCTTCGGAAGGAGGACTGGCTGCCCCGCTCGGCAAGGGAAAAAGCAAAGAAGCTGGAAGCGCAGATCGAACACTTGGAGCAGAAATTGATGCGTCATGCAACACCTGAAGAATTAGCCGAACATATGAATCTTCCGGTAGAAGATGTGTATCAGACAGTTCAGGAACATTTTTTCTCCAATGTGCTATCCATTAATGAGCAGCAGGACCAGGAAGATTCAGAAGGGAAAGGCTTTGTCATCCGGGACGAGCAGACCAAAACGCCTGAACAGCATATGGTGCGTGCAGAATTGCTTGAGGACTTGGCTGATAATATTAAAAAGCTCAATGAGAAGGAGCAGCTTGTTTTGAGTTTGTTCTATACAGAGGAGATGACCTTGACAGAGATCGGGGAAATGCTTGACCTGTCTACTTCGCGTATTTCCCAAATCCATTCAAAGGCTTTATTTAAGTTACGCAGATTTTTATCTTCTGAAATGATGAATGCATAGGGGGAGTAGCCATGAGTTTAAAAGCCGTGGAGCTGCAAATTGCCATTCCAAAGACATTTGAAGCGGGAAAAGTAGTAGAACAGCATCAGCAAAATGTCATTCATCAGCAAATGAATGCAAACGAAGCGCTGAAAAAAGAAATTGAGCGGAAGCAGTTAGCTGTGAATACGGCTGAAAATGCAGATGCTATTTCAGAAGAGGACGAGCGAAACGGTAATGGAGGAAAGCATTCCTCAATGGGAGAGAAGAAAAACGAGGAACAGGAACAGCCGAAAGCCCACCATCCATTCAAGGGGAATTTTATCGATTATAGCGGATAGGAGACACAATGGTTTCAATTATATTAGTTGTATTATTCATCTGCCAGCTGCTGAGCTTTTTCTTCATCCTCCTCTTAAACAGCAAGCTGGCAAAGTTCAAAGACTTAGAAATGCGCCAGGAACGCATGTCAAAAGAGCTGGACGATGCCATTGGCTTGTATTTAATAGAGATGAAAGAAGAGAATGACCGCTTGATTAAAGAGCTTAGTACAGTGAAGCAAACAGCTGGAAAAGAGCAGCGCATTATTCCTGGGGAAACTGCAGAGCAATCGGCAGAAGAAGAAACAATTTCTTCGGGGGCAGCGGCAGAAGCCGAGATGGCACAGCAAAGACCGTACGTGCCTATTGCTTTTGCTGCAAATGCTTATAACAGGCAGAAACATCCGCCGGCTGAGCAGCAGCCCATAAAGGAAACGCCGGAAAAGATAGTACGTGTTGAGGAAACAGAGGAACAGGACCGGGTTATTTCTTTTGAAAAGGAAGTAATCGAGATGTATCAAGCAGGTAAAACAATTGAGGAAATTGCAAAAATAACGCAAAAGGGCAAAACAGAAATTGAATTGTTGCTTAAGTTTCATGCTTAAAATAGTTGCGCGGCCTGTAAACTGTATGGTATAGTATCTAACGGTGTTAACATTACACACGCATTTTGATGTAGTAAGTGGTGCTCGTATGCGTACGGGTTGCTTGTTACAGATGAAAAGTGCGGAGGAAAAAAACCAAACATACTAGGAGGACAAACTCATGTCAGTAATTTCAATGAAACAATTACTTGAAGCTGGTGTACATTTCGGTCACCAAACTCGCCGTTGGAACCCAAAAATGAAAAAATACATTTTTGTTGAACGTAACGGTATCTACATTATCGATCTACAAAAAACAGTTAAAAAATTAGAAGAAGCTTACGACTTCATGCGCCAAGTTGGCCAAGATGGTGGTAAAGTTCTTTTCGTTGGTACGAAAAAACAAGCTCAAGAAGCTATTAAAGAAGAAGCTGAACGTTCAGGCAACTACTACATCAACCAACGCTGGTTAGGTGGTACGTTAACTAACTTCGGTACAATCCAAAAACGTGTTGCTCGCTTAAAAGAAATCGAGCGTATGGAAGAAGACGGTACTTTCGAAGTCCTTCCTAAAAAAGAAGTTATCCAACTTAAAAAAGAACACGAACGTTTAGTAAAATTCTTAGGCGGTATCCGTGATATGACAGCTATTCCGGACGTAATGTTCGTAGTAGACCCTCGCAAAGAGCGTATTGCTGTTGCAGAAGCACGTAAATTGAACATTCCGATCGTTGGTATTGTTGATACTAACTGTGATCCAGATGAAATCGACTACGTAATCCCTGCAAACGATGATGCTATCCGTGCTGTTAAATTATTAACTGCTAAAATGGCTGATGCGTTAATCGAGTCAAAACAAGGTGAATCAGAAGCTCCAGCTGTAGAAGAAGAAGTAGCAGCTGAGTAATTCACTCCTACAAATGGTGATAAGTGGATGATCCCTCTTATCACCTTTTTTTAAGATTTAGAGCCCACGGTGCTCCTAAATATATTGATTTATAAACTCAAGGAGGAAACTCAAATGGCAATTACTGCACAATTAGTAAAAGAACTACGCGAAAAAACTGGCGCAGGTATGATGGACTGTAAAAAAGCATTAGTGGAAACTGATGGCAACCTAGAAGCTGCAATCGACTTCCTACGTGAAAAAGGTCTTTCTTCAGCTGCTAAAAAAGCAGACCGTATCGCTGCAGAAGGGACAACTTATATCCTGACTGAAGGCAATGAAGCAATCATCCTTGAAGTAAATGCTGAAACTGACTTCGTAGCGAAAAACGAAAAATTCCAAGCATTAGTTGCTTCTTTAGCTGAGCAATTATTAGCTGCAAAACCTGAATCTGTAGAAGCTGCATTAGAATTAGAAAAAGACGGCGTAAAAATCGTTGATCAAATTTCTTCAGCTGTAGCAACAATCGGGGAAAAAATCACACTTCGCCGCTTTGAAATTAAAACAAAAACAGATGCTGATGCATTTGGTGCTTACTTGCACATGGGCGGTAGAATTGGTGTATTAGTTGCTTTAGAAGGCTCTACTGATGAAGCAGCTGCTAAAGACATTGCAATGCATATCGCTGCAATCAACCCAACTTACGTATCACGTGAAGAAGTATCTGCTGACGAAGTAGAACGTGAACGCAAAGTATTAACTGAACAAGCCCTAAACGAAGGCAAACCAGAAAACATCGTTGCAAAAATGGTTGAAGGCCGTCTTGGCAAATACTTCGAAGACGTATGTCTATTAGATCAAACGTTCGTTAAGAACTCTGATCAAAAAGTTCGTGACTTCGTGAAATCAACTGGCGGTAACGTAACTAGCTTCACTCGTTACGCTGTAGGTGAAGGTATCGAGAAACGTGAAGATAACTTTGCTGAAGAAGTAATGAACCAAGTAAAAGGCAACTAATTTAAATACGATTCACACAGTTGTGTGATTACAAATAGGGAACACATATTGTGTTCCCTATTTTTCAAGAAATTGAATGAAAAACAGCGAAATAGCAATCTATTTCCTTTTAAATAAATGAGTAACGGAGGCTTACTATGAGTGTGGCACATTATAAGCGAGTAGTAATTAAATTAAGCGGCGAAGCATTGGCAGGAGATGCAGGGTTTGGATTATCGCCGGAAATTATCAAATCTGTTGCTGAAGAAGTAAAAGAAGTTGTAGATCTTGGTGTCGAAGTTGCGGTCGTAGTAGGCGGCGGTAATATCTGGCGCGGCAAAGTCGGTAGTGAAATGGGCATGGAACGTGCCTCTGCCGACTATATGGGGATGCTTGCAACAGTCATGAACTCTTTAGCATTACAAGATGCATTGGAAAAGCTGGATATTGAAACACGTGTACAGTCATCCATTGTTATGACACAAGTTGCAGAGCCGTATATTCGCCGTAAAGCGGTGCGTCATTTAGAGAAAAAACGCGTTGTCATCTTCGCAGCGGGTACAGGTAACCCATTTTTCTCAACAGATACGACAGCTGCATTGCGTGCTGCAGAAATTAATGCAGATGCAATTTTAATGGCAAAGAATAATGTAGACGGAGTTTATTCTGCAGATCCACGAGTAGATTCTTCTGCAATTAAGTATGACACACTCACTTATTTAGACGTTATTCAACAAGGATTACAAGTAATGGATTCAACGGCTTCTACACTATGTATGGATAATGATATTCCGTTAGTTGTATTCTCCTTTATGGAAAAAGGCAATATTAAACGCGCTGTTATGGGCGAAAAAATTGGAACTGTTGTTAGGAGGAATTCATAATGACGAAACAAGTATTAGATCAAGCAAAAGAAAAAATGACAAAATCATTGGCTGCTTTCAGCCGTGAATTGGCATCTATCCGTGCCGGCCGCGCAAGTGCATCCCTGCTGGACCGTATTACAGTTGATTACTACGGGGCACCAACGCCAATTAATCAGCTTGCGGGTGTATCTGTTCCAGAAGCACGTCTTCTTGTTATCACACCTTATGATAAAACAATTTTAGGTGAAATCGAAAAAGCCATTCTAAAATCAGATATCGGTATTACGCCGACAAATGATGGGAATGTTATCCGCCTTGCGATTCCTGCATTAACAGAAGACCGTCGTAAAGAGCTTGTAAAAGTAGTAAAAAAAGAAGCTGAAGAGGCGAAAGTGGCAGTACGTAACGTACGCCGTGATGCGAATGACGATCTGAAAAAATTGGAGAAAAACGGTGAGATTACGGAAGACGATCTACGTGGTTACAGTGATGATATCCAAAAATTAACGGATGAGTATATCGCAAAAGTTGACGAAACAGCTAAAGAAAAAGAAAAAGAAATTTTATCAGTGTAGCTGCATAGACTTTACTAGGTATGTAAGTACGTATCAAGCAGTCTAGAACTTTTCATGGATTAAGACGTCCTAAACGCGAGGGCGTCTTTTCTATCGTTAGATGAAAAGGTTATACGAGAAAACATACATAAACAAAGTGCCATTTTGATTCAGACAACATTGAAGAAAAAAAGGACACACCTAGCCGTTTTTGATATGATAGACTTGCGGTCCTAATGTGAAGCAGTTGGAGGAGTTACGATGTTTAACAAGCTATTTGGCAGAAAAACATATAAAAAGAATACGGCGAATGAGCAAAAGGGCTTAGTTAAGGATGAATGTATCCCTTCACATATTGCAATTATTATGGACGGGAACGGTCGATGGGCAAAAAAACGTGCTATGCCACGTATAAAAGGACATCACGAGGGGATGAATACCGTAAAAAAAGTGACTCGTTATGCGAGTAAAATCGGTGTTCAAGTACTAACCCTTTATGCATTTTCCACGGAAAACTGGAAACGGCCAAAAACAGAAGTAGAATTTTTAATGAGCTTGCCGGGTCAATTCCTGCAATCATTTTTACCGGAATTAATGGAGTTGAACATTCGAGTTCAAATGATTGGTGATAAAGCTGTGTTGCCTGCTCATACACAGAAAGCACTTGATGCAGCGATGGAAGCTACAAAAGACAATACAGGACTGATCTTGAACTTTGCAATGAATTACGGCAGCCGGGATGAAATAGTAAGAGCGATGAAAACAATGATGGCGGAGGTACAGGCCGGGACCCTTACAATGGAGGAAATTACGGAAGAGCGGATAACAGATTATTTAATGACAGCTCATCTTCCTGAGCCGGATTTGTTAATTCGTACGAGCGGAGAAGTCCGTTTGAGCAATTTTATGCTTTGGCAGCTTGCCTATACAGAGTTTTGGTTTACAGAAACATTGTGGCCTGATTTTGATGAAGCCTGTCTTCAAGAGGCTGTTGATGTGTACCAAAGCCGAAATCGAAGGTATGGTGGGCTGAAAGGAGAAGGAACAGAGTGAAAACACGAATCATAACGGGAGTCGTAGCAGCAGCCCTTTTTATCCCGTTTGTTATATATGGCAAACTGCCGTTTACGCTGTTAGTCTATGCGCTGGCGGCTGTTGGCATATATGAAATACTGCGTATGAAAAAACTGCCGATTTTCTCGGTACCAGGCATCCTTGGCCTGCTTGCTACATTTATCCTGTTGATGCCCGGCAATTGGGCGGACCAGGTCCAGGATTGGACAACCTATTCAAAGCTGGAGCTGTTATTTATTGCAGCCATTTTGCTGCTGGTGTACTCTGTCATCGTGAAAAATCATTTCACGTTTGATGATGCCGCCTTTGTGATATTGAGTACGCTTTATGTCGGCATAGGCTTCTATTACTTAATCGAAACGCGCGATGCCGGGCTTGCCTACATTGTGTTTGCCCTGCTTATTGTATGGACGACAGACTCAGGAGCTTATTTTACTGGGAGAAGCTTCGGTAAACGAAAATTATGGCCGGAAATTTCACCGAATAAAACGGTTGAAGGGTTTGTAGGTGGTATTGTAATTGCTGTTCTGGCGGCAGTTATTATGCAATTTATTGCACCGTTTTCCATCTCATGGACAGGCCTTATTTTGATTGCCATCGTCAGTTCAATCTTTGGGCAGATGGGTGACTTGGTGGAATCTGCCATCAAGCGTCATTACGATGTAAAAGACTCAGGTACCATTTTACCTGGCCATGGCGGTATCTTAGACCGTTTCGATAGTTTGTTATTTGTTTTACCATTACTGAACTTACTGCATTTTGTTAGCTAATAAAGGAGTCCTCCGTTATGAAAAAGATTAGTTTGCTTGGTGCAACAGGCTCCATTGGTTTGCAGACGATTGATATTATTGCTGCAAATCAGGAAGCGTTCCAGCTCGTTGCATTTTCTTCAGGAAGAAATATTGAGAAAACAAGAGAAATTATTTTACAGCTGAATCCTGAACTTGTTTCCGTACAGGAAGAGACTGATGCATATACTTTATCCAAAGAATTTCCGCATGTACAATTTACATACGGAACAAAAGGATTAGTAGAGGTAGCAACGCATCCTGCTACAACCGTGCTGCTAAATGCGGTGCTTGGAAGTGTGGGGCTGGAATCTACGTTAGCAGCCATTCGTATGGGAAAAACAATCGCAATTGCCAACAAGGAGACACTTGTTACAGCTGGCCATCTTGTTATGGCAGAGGCGAAAAAGTATGATGCTCCAGTGCTGCCGGTTGATAGTGAGCACTCTGCACTTTACCAATCGATGCATGGTGAAAATCCCAAAGCGATCGAGCGTCTCATTCTTACGGCTTCAGGCGGCTCGTTCCGTGACCGAACACGAAAAGAGCTGGAAGGTGTAACAGTAAAGGATGCACTCAACCATCCAAACTGGTCAATGGGCGCAAAAATTACAATCGACTCAGCAACAATGATGAATAAAGGTCTTGAAGTGATTGAAGCCCATGTATTATTTGATATGCCATATGATCGTATTGATGTTCTTTTACACCGTGAAAGTATTATTCACTCGATGGTTGAATATCATGATACAAGCGTAATGGCCCAGCTCGGCACGCCGGACATGCGTGTGCCGATCCAATATGCATTGACTTTCCCGGACCGGATCCCTCTTGTCGGTGGAAAGCGACTGAATTTAGCGGAAATCGGGAAGCTTCATTTCCAGGAGGTCGATTTTGAACGCTTCCGTGCATTGAAGCTTGCCTATGAAGCAGGACGTACAGGTGGTACGATACTGACAGCAATGAATGCAGCGAATGAGGCTGCGGTTGCGCTATTTCTTCAAGAAAAAATTACATTCTTGCAAATTGAAGAATGTATTGAACGTGTAATGAATACACATGAAAATATTCTGCTGCCGGATTTGGAAACAATTTTACATGTAGACAGCGAGACGAGAAAAAACGTACAGAACATGGTAAAATAAAATCGTACAGGAATTTGCTCGTGAAGGTGGGAAAGTATGCAAACAATCATTGCATTTATAATCATTTTTGGCTCGCTCGTATTCTTTCATGAGCTAGGGCACTTTATTTTCGCGAAGCGTGCGGGAATTATGGTACGGGAATTTGCGATCGGGATGGGTCCAAAAATCTTCAGTATGACGAAGGGCGAGACGCTTTACACAATCCGATTACTGCCAATCGGCGGATATGTGCGGATGGCAGGCGAGGACTTCGATGCGATCGAGCTTCAGCCCGGATATCGTGTAGCGCTTGTGACGAATGAAGACAATGTTGTAGAGAAGATTATTTTAAATCAAAATAACCATCACCCGAATGTGGTGTTTTTAGAAGTAGAACGTGCAGATTTGAATAAGGAGCTATGGATTGAAGGCTATGACGAGGATGATGAGAGCGAGGAGCAGCGTCTCATTCGTTATCAAGTATCCCGAGCAGCTGTACTAGTGGAAAATGGCAAGGAGACCGTTATTGCACCGTTCGACCGGCAGTTTGATTCAAAAACAGTCGGCCAGCGTGCAATGACGATTTTTGCAGGCCCATTATTTAACTTTATCCTAGCATTTTTTATCTTTATCCTTATTGGCTTATTCCAGGGGGTTCCCACATATGAGCCGATTATTACACAAGTAACGGATGACGGCCCTGCAAAAGCAGCTGGTATGCAGGACGGTGACTATGTAAAAGCAATCAATGGCACACCGATTACAACGTGGCAGGAACTGTCCGAAACAATTAGCAAAAACCCCGGCAATCCTTTGAAATTCACAGTAGAGCGGGAAGGACAACCTGTATCGCTGGCTATCACGCCAAAGACAGTAAAAGCAGAGGACGGAGCCAAGGCTGGTCAAATAGGCGTTCTGTATGAAACTCCATATAAAAAAGCGCCGCTCCAAGCGATCCCAAATGCTGCAGAAAACACGTATAATTGGACAGTGCAGATTGTGAAAATGCTCGGTAAACTGGTAACAGGGCAATTTTCCATTGATGACTTGTCTGGTCCGGTAGGCATCTATAAAAATACGGAAGAAGTGGCGAAGTACGGCATCTATAATCTAATGCACTGGGCGGCTGTCCTGAGCATTAACCTTGGGATTATGAACTTGCTTCCTCTGCCAGCTCTTGATGGTGGACGTTTGCTGTTCTTTGCCTTTGAGGCAGTACGCGGCAGACCGGTGAATCGTGAAAAAGAGGGGCTTATCCACTTTGTAGGCATCGTTCTTTTAATGATCCTGATGGTTGTCGTAACATGGAACGACATTCAGCGATTCTTCTTCTAATAAATTTTTCACATGAATGTAGAGGGTTTCGGGCAGCTTGTCCGGGGTCCTTTTCTTCTAGCTTTGGGCGTCTCCTGTTAATAACAGTAGCGTTCAAAGCTAAATTTGATTATGCTTAAGTTATAACATATAAAAGGTGGAACAACTTTATGAAACAAAGTCTAACTTTCATACCAACTCTTCGTGAAGTACCGGCTGATGCAGAGGTAAAATCGCATCAGGTGCTTTTACGCGCTGGATTTATTCGGCAAAACGCATCCGGTATATATTCGTACTTACCATTGGCACGCAAAGTATTAGCAAAAATTGAACGAGTAATCCGTGAAGAATTGGAAGCGGTAAATGCACAGGAATTGTTAATGCCTGCTATGCAATCAGCTGAGCTGTGGCAAGAGAGCGGCCGCTGGGAAAAATACGGTCCGGAACTAATGCGTTTTAAAGACCGCCATAACCGTGACTTTGCGTTAGGGCCGACACATGAAGAGGTAGTGACGACACTTGTACGCGATGAAATCAAATCGTACAAAAAATTGCCGTTAACGCTTTATCAAATCCAAACAAAATTCCGTGATGAAAAACGTCCGCGCTTTGGCTTGCTCCGTGGCCGCGAATTCATTATGAAAGATGCGTATTCATTCCATGCGACACGTGAAAGTTTAGATGCTACATATGAAGATATGTATCGTGCGTATTCCAATATTTTCACACGTCTTGGCTTGAACTTCCGTGCTGTTATAGCGGATGCAGGATCCATTGGCGGGAAAGGAACACATGAATTCATGGTTCTTTCTGAAATTGGGGAAGATACAATTGCTTACTCGGATTCATCTGATTATGCAGCAAATATTGAAATGGCAGAAGTGGTAGTAGATTACAAGGCTGGCGATGCTGCTATGAAAGAATTAGAAAAAGCTGCGACACCAGATGTAAAAACAATTGAAGAGGTTTCTAGCTTCCTAGAAATACCTGCCGATCATTGCATTAAATCTTTAGTATTCAAAATTGATGACGAATTAGTTGTCGTCTTAGCACGCGGAGACCATGAAATCAACGATATTAAGCTGAAAAATGCATTAGGAGCAGATTCCGTTGAATTAGCAGAAGAAGCAGAGATTAAAGAACTGCTCGGCTGCACTATTGGCTCCATCGGCCCGGTAAAATTGCCGGTAAACGTAAAAGTAGTAGCAGACCATGCGATTAAATCGATCCGCAACGGTGTGGCTGGTGCAAATGAAGATGGTTTCCACTTTGTGAATGTAAATCCTGAACGCGACTTTGCTATTAATTCCTATGAAGATATCCGTTTTATCCAAGAGGGAGACCCATCTCCAGATGGACAAGGGACTATTAAATTTGCCGAAGGAATCGAAGTAGGCCATATCTTCAAGCTAGGAACAACATATTCTGAAAAGATGAACGCTACCTTCCTAGATGAAAACGGCAAGGCACAGCCATTCATTATGGGATGCTATGGAATTGGCGTGTCCCGTATCCTTGCAGCAATTGCTGAAAACTTCCAAGATGAAAAGGGGTTTGTGTGGCCGAAACAATTAGCGCCGTATGATGTCCATCTTGTACCTGTTAATACAAAGGATGAAGCGCAAGTACAGCTGGCAGATGAGCTGTACGGCTTATTAAAATCGTTCCGTTATGACGTATTATATGATGATCGTGCAGAGCGTGCGGGTGTAAAATTTGCCGATGCTGATCTAATTGGTTTACCAGTACGTGTAACAGTAGGGAAGAAAGCGGCAGAAGGGCTTGTAGAAGTGAAATTCCGCCAATCAGGTGAGACATTTGAATGGGCGAAGGAAGAAGTCATCGACCGACTAAATGAATTCTTCAGCATAAACTAATAAAAGGAAGGGGGAAGCATGCAATGTGTGCTTTCCTTTCTTTTTCAAACCAAGGAGGAAAAAGTTGTGACTCAAGAGGCTAAAGAGCGCTTTCAATTGCTGCTCCAACAGCTTGAATTGACAGATGATGTGTATATGTCATTCTTTGAAGATGGGGAGCTATCCCGAATGACTGTCCATAAGAAAAGACGAGTATGGCAGTTTGGTATTACAGTTGAACAAATTCTTCCATATCAGGTATATCAATTAATACGGCTGAGAATGGTGGAAAAGTTTGCTCATATTGCCCAGGCATCTTTATCCATTCAAACACGTGCACCGCAAGTGACTGAGCAGCTTGTTCACGATTACTGGCTAGCTGTTATTGAAGCAATAGATGATATGTCACCGCCGCTGCGCAATCAGCTGGTGAAGCAAGTCCCGGTGTGGACAGGCAATAAAATTGTCGCGAATGTCGAGCAGGATATCCAGCACATGCAGCTGAAGGCCAAATATGCAGAGCGGATTACAGAGGAGTTCCAAGCACTTGGTTTTCCGCAAATTCCGATAGATTTTCAATTGGTTGATCCAAGTGAAGAAATGCTTGCCATGCAGGAAGCATTTTATGAACAGCGTAGACAGGAAGAAGAGCGGTTCTCCCAACAGGCGCTTGAAGACTTCAAACGCCGTGAAAAAGAGAAGGCTGAAAATCCGGCAGGTGTTATGCAGGATCGTCCGTTCCAATTGGGCGGGATCATTAAAAATCCTGAAGTGGCAGAAATCCGTTCAATTGTGGAAGAGGAAGGCTCCATCATTCTAGAAGGGTTTGTGTTCGCGAGTGAAATTAAAATTTTAAAAAGCGGACGAGCATTACTCGAATTTAAGATGACGGATTATACAGATTCCATGCTCATCAAAATGTTCTCTCGCGGAGACGATGATGTAGCGATGATGGAACAGCTGAAAAAGGGGATGTGGGTACGTGTAAGGGGCTCTATCCAGTTTGATTCATTCGCCCGTGACCTTGTTATGATGGCACGCGATATTAATGAAATCAAAAAAGAGTCACGTAAAGACCTGGCGCCGGAAGGACAGAAACGTGTAGAACTGCATATGCACAGCCCGATGAGCCAGATGGATGCCGTGACGCCGGTTGATAAGCTGGTCGCGCAAGCCGCGAAATGGGGCCATCCTGCTGTTGCTATTACAGATCACGCAGTCGTGCAGGCATTCCCGGATGCATATGCGGCAGGAAAGAAAAATGGCATCAAGATCATTTATGGAATGGAAGCCAATCTGGTGGATGATGGTGCACCGATTGCCTATGCAGAGCAGCATATTGCATTAGAGGATGCAACCTATGTTGTGTTTGACGTAGAAACAACCGGTTTTTCCAATGTGTATGATACGATCATCGAGCTTGCTGCCGTAAAAATCCGCGATGGACAAGTCATTGACCGGTTTGAGCGATTTGCCAATCCGCACCGGAAATTAACGGCAAAGATAATTGAACTTACACATATTACAGATGATATGCTTGTCGGCCAGCCTGATATCGAACAGGTCATTACGGAATTCCATGATTTTATCGGTGATGCCATTGTTGTTGCCCATAACGCTTCCTTTGACCTTGGTTTTTTATATGTAGCATATAAAAAGGCGGGAATCGAGGGGGTAGAGCATCCGGCAATCGATACAGTTGAGCTCTCCCGTCTTGTCAATCCCGGTCAGAAGGCACATAACCTGAAAGCGTTGACGAAGAAATACAATATCGAGCTTTCCCAGCATCACCGAGCCATATATGATACAGAAGCTACCGGTGAGCTGCTGCTTCATCTGATGAAGCAGGCGACGGAGCTTGGAATTGTTTATCATGATGATTTTAATAGCCGCGTAGGCGGAGCCGATGGATATAAACAGGGGCGGCCAAGCCATTGTACAATTTTAGCTGTGGACAATGACGGACTGAAAAATCTGTTCAAGCTTGTTTCTATCGCTCATACACAGACGTTTTACCGTGTTCCGCGTATCCGGCGCTCGGATTTGAAAAAGCTTCGTCAAGGGCTGCTTGTAGGTTCTGGCTGCTCGAACGGCGAATTGTTCGAAGTCATGATGAACAAAACTCCGGAGGAAGCAGAGAAGGTAGCACGCTTCTATGATTACATTGAGGTGCATCCAAAACCGGTATACTCCCCGTTAATCGATGGAGGGGTCGTACATGATGAATGGAATCTAGAAGATATTATCCGACGCCTTGTTAAGCTAGGTAAAAAGCTGGATATCCCTGTTTGTGCGACAGGGAATGTACATTATTTGGACGAGACAGATCATAAATTCCGTCAAATCTTAATCGGCTCGATGGGCGGCGCAAATCCGCTTAACCGAAATCCTCTTCCAAAGGTTCATTTCCGCACAACGGATGAAATGCTGAAGGAATTCGAATTTTTAGGCCCCGATCTTGCTAAAGAGATTGTCGTGACAAATACCCAGAAAGTGGCCGACATGATTGGTGATGTAAAACCGATTAAAGACGATCTCTATACACCGAAAATTGAAGGATCGGATGATGAAGTAACAAACTTGACGTATGAAATGGCACATCGCATCTATGGTGAGGAGCTCCCGGAAATTGTGCAAGCCCGAATTGAGAAAGAGTTAAAGTCGATTTTGGGGCACGGGTTCGGCGTAATCTATTTGATTTCAGCAAAGCTCGTAAAAAAATCATTAGCAGATGGTTACCTAGTAGGTTCCCGTGGTTCGGTTGGGTCCTCACTTGTAGCAACCTTTATGGAAATTACCGAGGTCAATCCGCTGCCGCCACATTATATCTGTCCGAATTGTAAGCATTCGGAATTCATTGCGGATGGATCAGTCGCATCCGGCTATGACCTGCCGAATAAAGATTGCGAAAAATGCGGCACGCCGTATAAAAAGGACGGTCAGGATATCCCGTTTGAAACGTTTTTAGGATTTAAAGGAGATAAGGTACCGGATATTGACTTGAATTTCTCCGGTGAATATCAACCGCAAGCCCACAATTATACGAAAGTGCTGTTCGGGGAAGATTATGTATTCCGTGCAGGGACAATTGGTACGGTGGCGGAAAAAACAGCTTACGGTTATGTAAAAGGATATGCGAATGACCATAACCTCACATTCCGGAATGCAGAAGTAGATCGTCTTGTGCAAGGCTGTACGGGAGTAAAACGGACAACAGGCCAGCACCCTGGGGGGATTATTGTTGTGCCTGATTATATGGATATTTATGATTTCTCTCCGGTACAGTATCCGGCAGATGCCCAGGACGCAGACTGGAAGACAACACACTTTGACTTCCACTCAATCCACGATAATATTTTGAAGCTCGATATTCTCGGGCACGATGATCCAACCGTCATTCGTATGCTGCAGGATTTATCGGGCATTGACCCAAAAACAATCCCGACTGATGATCCGGAAGTGATGAAAATTTTCTCGACAACTGAGTCGCTCGGTGTAACCGAAGAGCAGATTGGCACAAAAACAGGGACACTCGGTATTCCTGAGTTTGGTACGAAATTTGTTCGTCAGATGCTGGAGAGTACAAAACCTACAACATTTAGTGAGCTTGTGCAGATCTCAGGTTTATCACATGGTACCGATGTATGGCTGGGTAATGCACAGGAGCTTATCCAAAATGGGACATGTGTGCTGTCAGAAGTAATTGGCTGTCGGGATGACATCATGGTTTATTTAATTTATCAAGGCCTTGAGCCATCGTTTGCCTTCAAAATTATGGAGTCGGTTCGTAAAGGGAAAGGCCTGACAGAAGAAATGGAAGCAGAGATGCGGGATAAAAAAGTACCGGAGTGGTATATTGATTCTTGTAAAAAAATCAAATACATGTTTCCGAAAGCCCATGCAGCTGCCTATGTATTAATGGCAGTACGGATTGCTTGGTTTAAGGTTCATTATCCGATTCTGTATTATGCAGCTTACTTTACTGTTCGTGCCGATGACTTTGATTTAATCGCCATGACACAGGGTTCAGCGATGATCCGCCAAAAAATTGACGAAATTGCCATTAAAGGCCTTGATGCATCGACAAAAGAGAAAAATTTGATGACCGTGCTTGAAATTGCACTGGAAATGTGTGAGCGAGGCATGACTATCCAAAAGGTTGATTTATACCGCTCGCAGGCAAGTGAGTTCATCATTGAAGGTAATACACTTATCCCTCCATTTGATGCGATTCCTGGTCTAGGAACAAACGTAGCGAAGCAAATTGTTGCTGCCCGTGAACAAGGTGAGTTCTTATCGAAGGAAGACTTGCAGCGCCGTGGACGTGTATCAAAAACATTGATTGATTATATGGATCAGCTTGGCTGTCTGGAAGGCATGCCGGATGCCAACCAGCTATCACTGTTTTAATTCAGAAGAATATCTAAAGTTATGCCTTGCAGAATCAGGGCTGATTAAAACTGTTTACAGGAGATGTCCTTTTTCGAAGTGCTGTATTTGCTACACTCTGTTTTTAGGACATCCATAAAGAAGGAAATGAGCTACTGGAAGTTAGAACATGTTCATTTGCATTATGAAATAAGGTATGCTATCCTAAATGTAATAATTTGTTGATAGGTACACAGCAAAAGAGTGGGTTTCTCCCGCTCTTTTCTGTTGTCTGAGCCTGGAAGCAGATTTCCGATGATAAACAACAGCTGTTGAGACCGAATTTCACCACTTGCTGGTGGAATTTGTGTTTTAGTAGAGAGCAGATTTGTTCCCTACACTAGCAAGGACCTCATCTCGCCTTATTTAGGGCGAGATGTGTCTTTCTAATCACGAGAAAAATAGTGGCGTAAGGAGGATACGATGAGCAAAGTTACGTCAATAATCGAAGAATTGGTAACGCCCATTACAACAGAGTTAAACTTGGAACTTGTAGATGTTGAGTTCGTAAAGGAAGGCCGCAACTGGTTTCTTCGTGTGTATGTCGATACACCGGAAGGCGGAATTGACATTGATCAATGCGCACAAGTAAGTGAACGATTAAGCCTTATATTGGATGAAAAAGATCCGATTGAGCAAAACTACTATTTAGAAGTATCGTCACCCGGAGCTGAGCGTCCAATTAAAAAAGAAACAGACTTTGAAAAAGCTGTAGGCAAATACATCTATGTGAAAACATATGAGCCGATTAAAGACATGAAAGAATTCCAAGGATACTTAACCGCATATAATGAGGAAGGCTTATCCATGGAAATCCGCATTAAAACACGCAAAGTAAATGTACAAATCGAAAAAGAAAAAGTCGCGCAGGCAAGATATGCCATCGACTTTTCAGATAAGCAAATTTAGGAGTGAAAACAAAAATGAATAGTGATTTACTAGATGCTTTAACGGCACTGGAGCAGCAAAAGGGTATTTCGAGAGAGGTATTGATCGAGGCGATTGAAGCCGCACTGGTAACTGCTTATAAACGCAATTTCAACCAGGCACAAAATGTGCGGGTTGACTTGAATTTAGATACAGGTTCTATGGTTGTCTATTCTCGTAAAAATGTTGTGGAAGAAGTAGAGGACGATCGTCTGGAAATTTCATTAGAAGATGCAAAAGCAATCAATCCTGCTTATGAAATAGACGATGTTGTGGAACAGGAAGTAACACCTCGTAACTTCGGCCGTATTGCAGCCCAAACTGCAAAGCAGGTTGTGACGCAGCGTGTCCGTGAAGCAGAGCGTGGCCGTATCTATGAGGAATATGTTGATTCAGTTGACGATATCGTAGTTGGCACAATCGAGCGCCAGGACCAACGTAACATTTACCTGTCACTAGGAAAGGTCGAAGCTGCGCTGCCATTAAACGAGCAAATTCAAGGAGAGCAATATAAGCCACAGGAACATATCCGCGTCTATATCACAAAAGTGGAACGTACAACGAAAGGTCCTCAAATCATCGTTTCTCGTACACACCCTGGGTTATTACGCCGCTTATTTGAAAAAGAGGTACCGGAAATTTTCGACGGCACAGTGGAAATTAAGTCGATTGCGCGTGAAGCTGGCGATCGTTCAAAAATCTCGGTATATGCTCATAATGAAGAAGTAGATCCAGTTGGTTCATGTGTTGGTGCCAAAGGAGCACGTGTCCAAACGATCGTTAACGAGCTGAATGGGGAAAAAATCGATATCGTCGAGTGGTCTGAGGATCCGGTCGTTTTCGTGGCAAATGCTTTAAGCCCTTCAAAAGTATTGGATGTGCAGGTAAATGAAGAGGAAAAATCCACAACGGTTGTTGTACCGGATTACCAATTATCGCTTGCTATTGGTAAACGTGGCCAAAATGCCCGTCTCGCTGCCAAATTGACAGGCTGGAAAATTGATATTAAGAGCGAAACAGATGCCCGTGAATTAGGCATTTATCCTAGCGAAACAAGCACGTTTGTTCCACAAATGGATGAAGAGGAAATCGAGTACGATTTATACGCCGACGACGAAGAATAATCGGGTAAACAGTTTTTTGTGCCTTTCCAGTTGTCTTGGATAAATCCATCCTTTATCTGTACGAGAAGGCTGGCAGAAGGTCCCCGGCGCTAAAACTGGAAGGCATATTGTATATTGTTACTGTAGAGAGGTGAATTCTGATGTCGACAAATAAAAAGATTCCATTACGTAAATGTATAGCTACAGGGGAAATGCTTCCGAAAAAGGCAATGATCCGTATTGTCCGTTCAAAGGAAGGCGAAGTGTCTGTAGATCCGACGGGTAAAAAATCCGGCCGTGGTGCCTACGTCTCTAAGTCAGAAGAAGCAGTTGAATTAGCGCGTAAGAAACAAATTTTAGAACGTCAATTAGAGGCGAGCATTCCAGATGAGGTATATGAGGAATTACTCCACCTGATTCGCAGGGAGTCGATTCTATGACCAACCAAGCTGTACTGCAATTGCTGGGATTGGCAGCAAGGGCACGTAAAGTGGTTTCTGGAGAAGAGCTAGTCATAAAAGAAATTCGTCATGGCAATGCAAAAATTGTATTGCTTGCATCCGATGCTTCAGCGAATACTAGCAAAAAATTGACAGATAAATGTAAGTATTACAACGTTGAGTTGCATGTACTTGGGAATCGGTATGATCTCGGACATGCCACAGGGAAAGAAGCCCGTGTCGCGTTAGCTATTACAGACAGTGGGTTTGCGAAGAAAATGTCTAGTCTACTCAACGAAAAATAATCGGGGGTGAGCAGATGAGCAAAGTTAGAGTTCATGAATATGCGAAAAAGGTAAATAAAACGAGTAAAGAAGTAATTGAACAGTTAGGAAAGCTGAATATGCCAGTGAAAAATCATATGGCTGTACTAGAAGCTGATACTGTTTCAAAACTTGATTCTGTCTTTAAGCAGAAAGCAGAACCGAAAGCAGCAACTCCTTCTAAAGCACCTGCAAATGCACAAGCGAAAGAGCAGGGCAGAAAGCAAGAAATGCGACCACAAGGGTCAAACCAACAACGAAAAGCAAGTAGTGTTTCTCAGACAAATCAACCATCGTCTTCGGGCGAAAAAAAGAATAAAGGTAGCCAAAATAGAAATATGACACAAAACAACAATAATAACCGCCCAGGCGGAAACAACAATAATAACAACCGTAACAATAATAAAGGTGGCCAGCAACGCCGCAAGCCAGGTATCCATGGCGGAAAGCGCCGTACGCATAAGCCACAACAGCCGGTGCAAATGGTACAAAAGCCATTACCAGAAAAAATTACATTCTATGAAAGTTTATCCGTTGCAGAGCTTGCGAAGAAACTTCACCGCGAGCCTTCAGAGATTATCAAAAAATTATTCATGCTTGGTGTAATGGCAACAATCAACCAAGAGTTGGATAAAGATGCAATCGAGTTAATCTGTGCGGATTACGGGGTAGAAGTAGAAGAAGAAGTACGTGTAGACATTACAGACCTAGAAACGCACTTCGAACAAGCAGAAGTAAATGAAACTGAGCTAGAAGAGCGTCCGCCGGTTGTTACAATCATGGGTCACGTTGACCATGGTAAAACAACGTTGCTTGATTCCATCCGTAACACAAAGGTAACAGCGGGAGAAGCAGGTGGTATTACACAGCATATTGGTGCTTACCAAGTAGAAGTAAATGGGAAAAAGATTTCCTTCCTTGATACACCAGGGCATGCTGCATTTACAACGATGCGTGCGCGCGGTGCGAAAGTAACAGACATGGCGATTATCGTAGTAGCTGCTGATGACGGTGTAATGCCGCAAACAGTAGAAGCAATTAACCATGCGAAAGCTGCAGAAGTACCGATTATCGTTGCAGTGAACAAAATGGATAAACCGTCTGCAAATCCAGATCGTGTGATGCAGGAATTAACAGAACATGGTCTTGTTCCTGAAGACTGGGGCGGCGATACAATCTTCGTACCAATTTCAGCATTGAAGGGTGAAGGAATCGATCAGCTTCTTGAAATGATTTTATTAGTTTCGGAAGTAGCTGAGCTAAAAGCAAATCCTAACCGTGCTGCATTAGGTACGGTAATTGAAGCGCAGCTGGATAAAGGCCGCGGTTCTGTGGCAACCTTATTAGTACAGGATGGTACATTACGCGTTGGAGATCCAATCGTAGTAGGCCATGCTTACGGACGTGTCCGTGCAATGGTTAATGACATCGGCCGTCGTGTAAAAGAAGCTGGCCCATCAACACCAGTTGAAATTACAGGTCTTAATGATGTACCGCAAGCAGGGGACCGTTTCGTTGTATTTGAAGACGAGAAAACAGCGCGTTCTGTAGGTGAATCTCGTGCGATGACAGCTATTCAAGCACAGCGTTCTGAAAAGCAGCGTGTAACGCTTGATAACTTATTCGAGCAAATGAGCCAAGGTGATGTAAAAGAATTGAACCTGATCGTAAAAGCTGACGTACAAGGTACAGTAGAAGCGATGGCTGCATCTTTAATGAAAATTGATGTAGAAGGTGTCAATGTAAAAATCATCCATACTGGTGCTGGAGCGATTACAGAATCAGATATCTCACTTGCTGCAGCATCGAATGCAATCGTAATTGGTTTCAACGTTCGTCCGGATACGAACGCAAAACGTGCTGCTGAAGAGGAAGGCGTAGATATTCGTCTACACCGTATCATCTACAAAGTAATTGAAGAAATTGAAGCAGCAATGAAAGGTATGCTTGATCCTGAGTACGAAGAAAAAATTATCGGCCAGGCAGAAGTGCGCCAAACAATCAAAGTATCCAAAGTGGGTACGATTGCCGGTTCTTATGTTACAGAAGGAAAAATGCAGCGTGATGCAGGCGTGCGTATTATCCGTGAAGGTATTGTCGTATTCGAAGGTGAGCTTGATTCATTAAAACGCTTCAAGGACGATGCAAAAGAAGTGGCAAAGGGCTACGAATGTGGTATTACAATCAAAAACTACAACGACATTAAAGAAGGCGACATTATTGAAGCCTTCGTAATGGAAGAAATTAAACGCGCATAATGATCGTATATGCGGAAATTGAATTTATCATTCAAACTGCCCATTCGTTAAAAGAAAAGCGCGCCGTGTTACAGCGGATGATTACACGCACAAAGCAGAAGTTTAATGTTTCCATAGCGGAAATTGACCATCAGGATGTGTGGCAGCGTACGCGTCTTGCAGTCGTAACCGTCTCTTCTTCGAAAGAGGCGGCCGACCGTGAAATGAATCACGCGGTACACTACCTGCAGTCAAATCCGGAATGGGAAATGCTTGATATATGGCGTGAATATTTATAACAACAGCTTTATCATGCAGATGGATAAAGCGATATCGAATGTTTAAACAAAAGGTGGTGACATGTATGTCTCTACGTTCTAACCGAGTAGCTGAACAAATGAAGAAAGAAGTCGGCGAAATTATCACTCGTAAAATCAAAGATCCTCGTGTAGGCTTTGTAACCGTCACAGATGTAGATGTAACAGGCGACCTGCAGCAGGCAACGGTGTATATCACATCTTTAGGAAGCGAACGTGAGCGTGCAGAAACGTTGAAAGCATTGGAAAAAGCATCAGGCTTTATCCGATCAGAAGTCGGTTCTCGTATTCGCTTACGCCGCACACCGGAGATTTCCTTTGAATTTGACGCGTCTGTTGAATATGGAAATAAAATTGACGAGCTGCTTCGCTCTTTACATGAAGACAAGTAAGAAAAAACCCGCCGCAATTTGCTGCGGGTTTTCTTATAGGAAAAATAACATCAACGTAAAAATGGACATTTTTTTAGTCACGCTGACAGTGATGTCCTTCTAATGGAAAAGGAGCAATTGAATGAACGGCATTTTACCATTATGGAAAGAACGCGGAATGACCAGCCATGACTGTGTATTCAAACTGCGAAAAATCTTGAAAACGAAAAAAGTGGGTCATACAGGTACACTTGATCCAGGAGTTGAAGGTGTTTTGCCGATTTGCATCGGCCAGGCAACACGGATTGCCGAGTATTTGACGGATGCCGGGAAAACCTACGAAGCAGTGGTCTCTGTTGGAAGATCGACAACGACAGAGGATGCAGAAGGGGAAACGGTAGAGCAGGATGCAACGTTCAAATCGTTCTCGCGTGAGGAGATTCTTTCAGCACTTACTGCATTGACAGGGGAAATCGATCAAACCCCGCCGATGTTCTCAGCCGTGAAGGTGAATGGTAAAAAACTGTATGAATATGCCCGTGCCGGCCAGACGGTAGAACGTCCTACACGAAAAGTAACGATCTATGAGCTGGAATTGCTGAGCAAAGAAGAAATGTTCGAAGGAGAAGAAGTGACATTCTCTATCCGCATCAAATGCAGCAAGGGGACATATATCCGTACGCTTGCTGTCCAAATCGGAGAGGCACTAGGTTACCCGGCACATATGCATGAGCTGGTACGTACGTCTTCTGGAACATTTACAAAAGAGCATTGCTTAACTCTGGCACAAGTAGCGGATAAAATGGAAATGCAAGATACAGACTTCATTCTTCCTGTGGAATATGCACTACGTGATTATCCCTATGTAGAGATTGATGACACAAACCGCAAGCAAATTTTTAATGGACAAGTTCTGCCGATTCATCCATTATTAGAAGTAAATGATAAATTAGTGTTTGGGGTGGAAGGGAAGACATTCGCAGTTTATATCAAGCATCCAACAAAGCACGGACAGATGAAACCTGATAAAATGTTCCCTGAAATCGAGTAGGAGGCGCAGTTATGGAAGTAATTCATTTAAAATACCCGCATCAGCTGGAATCGACAGAAGGGCCGTATTCTCTGGCACTTGGATTTTTTGATGGAGTGCATAGAGGACATCAGGCAGTCATTAACTCAGCTATTGCAACAGCAAAAGAAAAGGGCTATAAAAGCGCGGTTATGACATTTGATCCGCACCCATCCATCGTGCTTGGCGGGCGCAATGAAAAGGTGTTTTACATTACACCGCTTCAGCAGAAGCTGGATACGCTGTCTACACTTGATATAGACACGGTGTTCGTGGTAAATTTCACATCTGATTTTGCAAAGCTTTCGCCAGAAGCCTTTGTCAAACACTTTATTCGGGATTTGAATGTTAAGCATGTGACAGCCGGCTTTGACTATTCCTTTGGTGCATTCGGCAAGGGAGATATGGAGCTGATGCGTCAGCTTGGCGGTGAATCGTTTGGTGTAACGGTTGTCGATAAATATACAGATGTATCTGAAAAGATTAGCTCGACGCGCATTCGTAAAGCATTGAAGGACGGAGATATGGAAGAAGCGCGGATGCTGCTTGGGCGTGCATTTGAAGTACCAGGCATCGTAGTGCATGGTGACAAGCGTGGACGGACACTTGGCTTCCCAACGGCGAATGTGCAGCATATGGAGGGCTGTTTCATTCCTGCAACAGGAGTGTATGCTGTCAAGATTCTGGTGCAGAACGAGTGGTTCGACGGCGTGTGTAATGTTGGCTATAAACCGACATTCAATAATCCGGATCATAAGCAGCTATCCATTGAGGTACATATCTTTAACTTCGATAAAAATATTTACGGTGAGGAAGTGGTCGTCGGCTGGTACCACCGAATCCGAAGTGAAAAGAAATTCAATGGAATTGATGAGTTGGTAGCACAAATTGAAAAGGATAAGCAGGCGGCAATTGAATATTTAAACAGCCACGCTTAATAGTTGCTTGTCTATACAAAATATGTTACGATTTATCAGTACAAAAATCGTACGAACCTTAGCCCGGCTTTCCGATACTCCAACGATAGCTTAGCTAACGGGGATATTTTTTACTATTTAGGAGGTCCATTCATATGGCAATCACAAAAGAACGCAAAAACGAAATCATTGCTGAGTACCGCACACACGAAAGCGATACTGGTTCACCAGAAGTACAAATCGCTGTATTAACTGCTGAAATCAACGCTTTAAATGCTCACTTAGCAACTCACAAAAAAGACTTCCACTCACAACGTGGTCTTCTTAAAATGGTAGGTCGTCGTCGTCACTTACTTAAATACCTACGTAACACAGACGTACAACGTTACCGTGAACTAATCAACAAACTTGGATTACGTCGCTAATCTATTCGAAAGGCTGAACGTGTTCATTTTAGCTCCTGCACACAAACTGTTTGGATCAGGCGTGGCGGAGAGTAGACGCGTAAAGCTTGACATGACAAAAAGCGGGATTTTTCCCGCTTTTTCTTTATGTATTTAGCGTGGCAATCATCTCCTAAATTGGCATTCCGAAAATTCACGTAATTTATTGAAAATATTTAGCATAGAAAACGCTTTTTTGATACACTAACTATGGTACATAATAAAGTAACGTAGTGTGTCTTAATGTAGAAAGGGGTTCATTAGATGAACGACAAAAAAGTCTATTCATACGAATGGGCTGGCCGTCCTTTAGTAATAGAAGTAGGACAGTTAGCAAAACAAGCAAATGGCGCAGCGATGGTGCGTTACGGAGAAACAGCAGTACTGGCGACTGCTACCATGTCAAAATCTCCAAAACCTTTAGATTTCTTCCCATTAACAGTAAACTATGAAGAACGATTATACGCAGCAGGTAAAATCCCTGGAGGCTTTATTAAACGTGAAGGCCGTCCATCAGAACAAGCGGTATTGACAAGCCGTCTGATTGACCGCCCAATCCGCCCAATGTTCCCGGATGGCTTCCGTAATGAAGTACAAGTTATTTCTATGGTTATGTCTAATGACCAAGATTGTCCTTCAGATATGGCAGCAATGTTTGGGTCATCCCTTGCTTTAGCAATTTCAGATATCCCGTTCGATGGTCCGATTGCCGGTGTGCACGTTGGCTACATCAACGGTGAATTTGTTGTGAACCCGACAGTGGACCAAGCTGCAGAAAGCACAATTCATTTAACTGTAGCAGGGAACAAAGATGCCATCAACATGGTAGAAGCCGGTGCGCTGGAAGTGCCGGAAGAAATTATGCTTGAAGCCATCATGTTCGGACATGAAGAAATCAAAAAATTAATTGCCCTGCAAGAGCAGATTGTTGCAGAAGTTGGAAAAGAGAAACGTCCGGTAGAGCTTTATGAGCTTGATGCGGAGCTTACAGCGGCAATCAAGGCGACTAGCGAAGCTGAGATGAACGAAGCAATCCAGACAGTCGATAAACAAGAACGTGAAGAAAATATCACAGCAGTAAAAACTCGTGTAGTTGAATCATATGAGGCTCAAGAGGCTGATGAAGAAACACTAAAACAAGTAAAAGCTATTTTAGATAAAATGGTAAAAGACGAAGTACGTCGTCTTATTACAGAAGATAAAGTACGTCCAGATGGCCGTAAGCAAGACGAAATTCGTCCGCTTTCTTCAGAAGTAGGCATTCTTCCACGTACACACGGTTCAGGTCTATTCACACGTGGTCAAACACAGGCTCTATCTATCTGTACATTGGGAGCGCTAGGTGATGTACAGATCATTGATGGACTAGGTGTAGAGGAATCAAAACGCTGGATGCACCATTACAACTTCCCGCAATTCTCTGTAGGGGAAACAGGTCCAATGCGTGGGCCGGGCCGTCGTGAAATCGGTCATGGTGCGCTAGGTGAGCGTGCATTATTAGCAGTGATTCCAGATGAAAAAGATTTCCCATATGCAATTCGTTGTGTATCAGAAGTGCTTGAATCAAACGGATCAACTTCCCAGGCGTCAATCTGTGCTTCCACATTAGCGATGATGGATGCAGGTGTGCCATTAAAAGCGCCGGTTGCAGGTATTGCAATGGGCCTTGTAAAAAAAGGCGAGCACTATACAGTATTGACAGATATCCAAGGTATGGAAGATCATCTTGGTGATATGGACTTCAAAGTAGCAGGTACAGCGAAGGGTGTAACAGCACTTCAAATGGATATCAAAATTGACGGATTATCCCGTGAGATTTTAGAAGAAGCATTAACACAGGCGAAAATTGGCCGTATGCAAATTTTAGAGCATATGATGTCAACTCTTTCACAGCCTCGTGAAAAGCTTTCTAAATATGCACCAAAAATTGTTGTCATTAAAATCAATCCAGATAAAATCCGTGATGTTATCGGACCTGGCGGTAAACAGATTAACAAAATCATCGATGAAACAGGCGTAAAAATCGATACAGAACAAGATGGCACAATCTACATTTCTTCAGCAGATGAAGAAATGAATCAACGTGCGAAAGAGATTATCGAATCAATCGTCCGTGAAGCAAAAGTCGGCGAGTACTACATGGCGACAGTGAAGCGTATCGAAAAATTCGGTGCATTTTGTGAAATCTTCCCAGGAAAAGACGGCCTGCTGCATATTTCGGAAATCCAAGAAGAACGTACGAAAGCGGTAGAGGATGTATTAAAGCTGGGCGATCAGCTTCTTGTGAAATGTATTGAAATCGATAACCAAGGCCGTGTCAACCTGTCACGTAAAGTGGTTATTAAAGAAGAAAAAGAACGCGCTGAGCAAGAATAAAAATTAATTTGCCGCTGCCACTAAGAAATGGGCGAAGCAAATAGTTAGATAACGACGAGATGGAGAGGTTGTACTTCGGTGCAGCCTCTTGTTTGGTCAATTGGGGGAAATATGGTTAAGGTAACGAAATGTAAAAATGGCGTTAGAATTGTATCAGAGCAGATTGATCATGTCCGCTCACTATCTGTCGGCATATGGGTAAATGCCGGATCAAGATATGAAAATCCCGAAGAGAATGGGATTACGCATTTTATAGAGCATATGCTTTTTAAAGGAACACATACGCGCTCTGCAAGACAAATTGCAGAAGAATTCGATCGAATCGGCGGCGAAATCAATGCCTTTACATCAAAAGAGAATACATGCTATTTTGCCAAAGTACTAGATCATCACGGTGAGCTTGCTATTGAGATACTGGCTGATATGTTTTTTAACTCTGCCTTTCTTCCTGAGGAGATTGAACGGGAGCGTCAAGTAGTGCTGGAAGAAATCTATATGAGCGAAGATGCTCCTGATGATGACGTCCATGAAATTTTATGGAGCGTCATGTATCCGGAAGACGCACTTGGCAGACCGATTTTAGGGACAGCCGAAACGCTTGCAACATTCGATGCAGAAATGATACGCCGCTACATGGCAAAACATTATACACCGCAAAACATTGTCATTTCAGTAGCTGGGAATATTGAACACGGCCTGCTCACAAAAATCGAGGAGCTGTTTGGTACATTTGAGCCTTCTTCACAGGCAATGGAAACGAAATTAACATATCCAGCCTTCAAAGCGGGTGAAATTGTAAAAGTCCGTGATACCGAGCAGGCGCATATTGCCATTTCCTTCCCGGCAATTGGTGTGAAGGATCCGAGTATGTACAGCTTTATTGCGCTGAATAATATTATCGGCGGCAATATGAGCTCCCGGCTGTTCCAGGAAGTGCGGGAAGAGCGAGGCCTGGCTTATTCGGTGTTCAGCTACCAATCGAGCTATGCCGATGTAGGTGCTTTTACGATTTATGCAAGTGCATCTAAGCAGAACCTCGACAGCCTGCAGCATCAGATCGATAACACCCTGTTTGATTTGGTGACAGGCGGCGTGACAGAAGAGGAATTGGAAAATGCGAAGGAGCAGCTGAAGGGCAGCTTCGTATTGGGCCTAGAAGGAACGGAAGCACATATGAATCGAAACGGGATCAATGAGCTTGTTCACGGGACGCATCGGTCAGTGGATGATATTTTACAACGAATTGATACAATTACGATGGAATCAGTGGATGCACTGATCGAGAAAATTTTAAAAGCCGAACCGGCCATTGCGATTATTGGACCGAAATAAAATAACGTGCTGCTTCTCGCAGCACGTTATTTTTGTCTCCTTTTTATAGTTTCCGAAGCATAAATGGTGCATATTCCAAGAAACAGTAAGGTTGTCAGCCACATCATAATGCCACCCCAATTCCCGTTAAAAACCGTTACATTCATTAAGACAACGAACTGCATAAGCGCAGCCATCCAAAACATTGCTTTCATCAAATAACCTCCTTTGTTTCATAAAGCCGAATGGACTTTTTGAGTGAGAAATAAAAGAGTATGATACTGATTATTGGAAAAACGAGCAGACGCCAGTAGAAAGACGGTTCGTGATCCCATATCAAAAGCAAACCGAAATGTGGAAAAAGGATCAAAAATAGGGCGGCAAACAAGCCGAGCAGGGAATCAGTCATGCTCTCTTCAAAATGCTTGCCATAGAAATTTAAATAAATTTCTATAGCCGCACTCGCAATACTAACAGCAAAAAAACCTGCAAAAGGAACGAGGAAATGATCTCCTTCTGTCCGCTGAAGCTCCGTGTAAATTTGGGCAGGAAGAAGAACAGCATAAATCATAATAATATGGATGAATACAGATGTGTATATAGCTGTGACGATATCCTGCCTTGATACAGGAAACGAATGAATGAAATAGCGCATCTTTTGTTCTTTTAGTAAGGACATATGGCGAAAAGAGCTTGTAGTAAAGATAAGAGCATAGATAACGGCTGGCATTGTATTCTCATTTCGGATGGAAAATAGGCTGATAACGAATGCGATAGATAAAACGAGCAGCATCGATTTACCATTGTTTTTTAGTTGCAGATAGAGCAGGGCTTTCATTTCTCTTCCTCCTATGACATATCGAATTTCGTAACAAAATAAATGACTACTCTGTAATTTAGCCATGTGATGAGACAAATGGTACCAGATGCTATTGCAAGTATACTTCCGTTCAAAACGATGTCTCCTGCTCGCGAAGTATACAAAGGCAACATCCAAAGAGCATATATAAGCGCGAAGAGAAGTAATAGCATTAGACCAGAGGCAGCCTTTTGATTCGGCAGGTGGTCAATCAATAGGAGCAGGTTAATAATCAAAAGGGAAAGAAACAAGGCTATCCCGGCTGCTGACATCCAACCTTTCCACGTCCAACCTTCCTCTATGCGGCTCATGAAAAGATATAGTGTAAAAAACAAGGTTCCATAAATAGCTGTAACGCGGGCCAAAAAGATAAATTTCGTTTGCACTAGTTCATGTTTAGGAATCGGCATGACAGAAAACATCTTTTCATTGTCTTTAGAAAGCTGCAAAAACTTTAGTGTAATCATAATGACCGATGCGATCAATCCGCTGCTAAATGCAACGGAAGATTGTTCAAATAACAGGGAAATGCCTATGTAAAAAAATACGGCTACAGGGATGAGGAAGAGCAGTGGACCCATATTGCGAAAGTAATATTGTAAAAGCATATTGCGCATACCTCATCCTCCCTTCACATGAAACACCATAATTTCTTCAATTGTCGGTTTTTCAAGAGAAAAAGCGGGACTAACGTATTCCCGCTTCACCAGAAGCTCAGTTCCAAATGCGCTGGGACGCTTTCCGACGATAGCGTGTGTAGGAATTTCCGTTGCCTGCTCATTGCTCCCTTTCCATAAACCGTAATCGTAAAGGAGTGAGTCCTTTGTTTCGGTAAACAGTACCTCACCCTTATGAATGAACGTAATAGTATCAGCGATTTTCTCCAAGTCATTTGTAATGTGGGAAGAAAATAGGATTGAATGCGTTTCATCTTCCATAAAGTGAAGTAGTACATCGAGCATTTCATCTCGGACGACTGGATCGAGACCGCTTGTCGGCTCATCCAAAAGGAGCAGTTTTGGATGGTGGGAAAGGGCAAGAAGGATAGCGAGCTTCATTTTCATCCCGCGGGACATAGTCTTCACTTTATCGTATTTTGGCACATCAAAGCGCTCCAGCTGGGAGAAGAAAAATTCGCTGTCCCAACGCCCATATACCCTTTTATAAATTCCGTCCAAATCAATTGCTGTCAGCTGCTCCGGTATATGCAGCTCATCGAATACAATACCGAGATCTTCCCGGATTTCGGTTTCAAATTGAACATGATCCTTACTGAAAATAGTAATTTCACCGCTCGTTTTCTTAAGTAAATTCAGAATGCAGCGAATGATAGAAGATTTACCGGCACCGTTTTGCCCTATAAGACCCATCACTGTTCCTTGCTGCAGTTCAAATGAGATATTTTGCAGCTCAAACTTTCCTATCTTTTTGGACAAATTTTTAACTTCTAATACGTTCATAATCACACCTCCACTTACGTTAAAATTCTTTGTTTGCGTAAATTTTTATAGATAGAAGATAGGAAAGCATCAGCGGAAGCAGCATGAAAAAAGGTGCCCCGTATGCCAATAGCTTCAAAGTCTGCACAGAAGGCAGGGAGATGGAAAAGCGTGCCACGTTTTCTGAAATAAAGCTCGTAAAAAACACAGGGATAAAGATGACTGCAAAGAGAAAGAACCTTCCTTTTTGTGTACCGAACTTTAGAAATATAGGAATAGACACAGATAGCATCAGCAACGCAGCAGCACTTATTACACAAAGCATTGAAAACAACTCATCTGTTGAAAAGCTTCTAAAAAAGAGGTTAAACAGCAAAATAATCGGCGTAAGACTAACGGCACTGCCAATTGTTAAAAGCAGACTCAATACATATTTACTTGCAATGATTTTTCTGCGTGAGACAGGTAGGGTCAGCCCGTATTTATCCCATTTGCTCATTTCATCGAAGGCAAAAGATGTCATTACCTGCAAAGAACCAAACAATACAGCAAACATCACAACAATTGGCCCCATATCAAAGAAGAAAGCCAACACCATAAAGAACAATAATAGATAGATAGCTGACTTCATCTGTCCTTTAATAGCGTATAAATCTTTCATAATCAGAGCAGTCATTATATGTCCCCC
This sequence comes from Lysinibacillus odysseyi 34hs-1 = NBRC 100172, assembly GCF_001591965.1. Taxonomy (GTDB): domain Bacteria; phylum Bacillota; class Bacilli; order Bacillales_A; family Planococcaceae; genus Lysinibacillus_B; species Lysinibacillus_B odysseyi. Next base: position 84,930 of record NZ_BCVX01000014.1, on the reverse strand, counting down.
TTTGTTAAAAACACCATTAATTCCTCTATTGTCGGCCTCGTTGTCGGAAAGATAGAATGGATACGGTTTTTCCGGACAAGCGCCTCTACACCATAGATGCCTTGTCGCATACGGACAATAGCGTCTTCCGGCAGGTCTTTTAGCTCCTGTTGAGAGCCTTTCCATATAGCGTATTCATATAGAAGGACGTCTTTGCTTTCGCTAAACACAATCTCTCCCTCATGTATGAATGTAATAGAATCAGCTATCTTCTCCAAATCGCTTGTAATATGGGACGAAAATAAAATAGTGTGCTCTTCCTCCTCCATAAAATGCAAAAACAAATCAAGAATTTCATCCCTGACAATCGGGTCAAGTCCGCTTGTCGGTTCATCCAAAATTAACAGCTTTGGATGATGGGCGAGGGCAATGGCGATAGAAAGCTTCATTTTCATGCCCCGTGAAAGCTCTTTTACCTTCTTGGCAGGATTAATTTTGAATTGTTTTAGCAACTGGTAAAATAGCGGCTCATCCCAATTTTTATAAAGTCTGCTCATGAATTTTTCTATTTCGCTCCCTGTCAGCGTTTCAGGAAAAGGAAGATCATCATATACAACGCCTATCTCCTCTTTGATCTGCATCTCCTCTTTCGTATGGTCATAGCCGAAAATCTTAATGAGACCGCTGTCTTTCTTCAGCACATTTAAAATACATTTGATCGTTGTAGACTTTCCGGCTCCATTTTCTCCTATAAATCCCATAATCGTACCCTTTTGTACGTCAAAGGATACATTTTTTAAAGTAAAGGCAGGAAATGATTTTTGTAGATTTCGAATAGAAATGGCTGGCATTTTTATTCCTCCTCTAATAATAATGTGAAAAGCTCAAGCAGCTCTTTCTTTGCCATATTTGCTGTTTTGGCAAGCTGTATCGATTTAACAAGATGCTCTTCGATCTGGCGGATCAGTGCCTCGCGTAAAAAATCCTGATTGCGCTCTGCAACAAAGCTTCCCTTGCCTGCCACTGTTTCAATAAAACCATCCCGTTCGAGATCGGAATACGCGCGCTTTGTTGTCATGACGCTGATTTTTAGTTCCTTTGCGAGCATACGAATCGAAGGAAGCGCATCTCCAGGCAGAAGGGAACCGCTTAAGATTGCCTGTTTCATCTGCTCGGTGATTTGTTCATAAATCGGTTTATCACTCGCATTGCTTAATTTGATGATCAAACTGTCCCCTCCTAATAGAATTATAACTGTGTATACACAGTATATACAGATGGTTTAATCTATGTCTAGCAAAAAGAATTATGCTTGTGGTCACACAATGGGAAATTGCATGCATATAGTAATGGTAAGCTCGCTTGGGAGGAGGGAAATGATGCGATTATCTGAGCTTGCGGAAAAAGAATTGATTGAAATGGAAAACGGCATGAGATACGGCTTTCTATCGGAGTCGGAGTGTTTATTTGATGTAAAAACAGGAAAAATTCATGGCTTTGAATTAGCCGCTCCTGTTAGTTTGCCATTTCTCAAAAAGAAGCAAGAACATGGTTTTATACCATGGGAGGAGATTTTATTAATTGGTGAAGACCGCATCCTGTTTCAAAAAATTCATACAAAAAAGCATGATCGGTCATGACGGAGCGCTGGCTGGTAATCGGCGGAGACGCAAGGATGAAGGAGCTGGCGAAAATGATTTCGGCCCCTCACCGTACCGTCTTCTATAAAAACGCGACAGCTTGGGATACTGGGGTAAATGCTACTGTTCTTGATTTTGGCCCAGACCACATTGTTATGCCTATACAGCCGCTGGAGATCGAAGTCCCGCTGTTGCTTGGAACGAAGCATGTAAAGTTTTACGCAGGGAGATTGACGGACGAGTGGCGGGCCATGTTGAAAAATGAAAGAGTTATTCAATATTTGGAAAATGAATCGTTCATATGGAAGAATGCCGCTCTAACTGCTGAGAGCTTCATTTCTTACTGGTATCAAAAAGAATGGACAATGCGCGGGAAGCATTTTATAGTTACTGGATTCGGCCGGGTTGCGAAACTGCTGGCGCAAGCTTTAACCGGCTTGCATGCTAACGTGACGATTGCCGTACGTTCCCGCCCTCAACGCCTTGAAGCGGAGCTTCTTGGGTATGATACGATTTGTTTACAGCCCGAATATATAAAGGATGCCACTGCACTTATAAATACGATACCGGCTCAATGGTTGACGCAGCCATTCAGCGATGTCATTAAAATGCCGATTTATGATCTTGCTTCGGCACCAGGATGCTGTTATTTTGTGACCCGGCAGGATTATATACCGTTACTTGCATTGCCTGGGAAATACTTTGCAGAAGATGCTGCCAATCTTCTTTATGACTCAATTATGGAGGGGTGTGAATGTTAGAGGGGAAACGTATTGGGTTGGGCATCACTGCCTCCCATTGCACTTATGAAGATGTCGTTCCGAAAATCAAAAACTTAACAGATGCTGGGGCAATCGTCGTACCAATTGTCACACCATCCGTTTTGCATGCGGCAACACGTTTTGGTACGGGAGCACAATGGATTGAAGAAATTGAGAAACTTGCAGGGGAAAAGGTAATCTCCTCGATGGCAGAAGCAGAACCGCTTGGACCGAGCAAGCCGCTGGATTGTATGATTATCGCACCTATGACGGGGAATTCCATTAGTAAGTTTGCCAATGCAGCAACGGATTCACCGGTACTTATGGCTGCAAAAGCAACGTTGCGTAATGGAAGTCCAGTGGTTCTCGGAATTTCCACAAATGATGCACTTGGATTAAATGGAATGAATATCATGAAACTTTTAAATGCAAAAAATGTATACTTTATACCGTTTGGGCAAGATGATCCTATTAACAAACCGACTTCTATGATTGCAGATTTCAGCAAAATGGTAGAAACTGTTCATCATGCAATTACTTATAAAAAACAATATCAGCCGATTTTTATACAGTTTTTGAAATAGTCAAATAACCATACACAATATTCTTGATTTGTGATACAATATGCAACATTATGTAACTAGTTTTTTTTAGGAGAGATGAGACAATGACAAAACACTATAATGTCGCTGTCGTCGGAGCAACAGGCGCAGTCGGCTCAAAAATGATGGAACATTTAATCAAACGTAATTTCCCCATTAAATCTATTAAATTTTTAGCATCTGCACGATCAGCCGGCAAGCCGATCGAATTTAATGGCCAAACATATACAATTGAAGAAGCTACACCCGAAAGTTTTGAAGGTATAGATATAGCTCTCTTCTCAGCTGGAGGATCAGTATCAGCAGCTCTTGCTCCGGAAGCAGCGAAGCGGGGAGCGGTTGTCATTGATAATACAAGTCACTTCCGTATGGACCCTGAAGTCCCGCTTGTTGTACCGGAAGTAAATCGTCATGTGTTAAAAACGATTCCAAAAGGCATTATTGCGAACCCGAACTGTTCCACAATCCAAATGGTAGCAGCACTCCAACCAATCCGTGAAAAATTCGGTTTAACAAAAGTTGTGGTATCTACATATCAGGCAGTTTCAGGTTCTGGTATTGCTGCAATTGAAGAATTAAAAATACAATCTACACAATGGGAAAAAGGAAAGGATGTAGAAGCAAGTATCCTGCCTGCAAAATCAGATAAAAAACATTACCCGATTGCCCGCAATGTTATCCCGCAAATTGATAAATTTACAGACAATGGCTATACATTTGAAGAAATGAAAATGATAAATGAAACGAAGAAAATTATGGGGCTTCCGGGTCTGCATGTTGCAGCAACTTGTGTAAGGGTACCTGTTGTGTCGGGACACTCAGAATCCGTCTACATTGAACTTGAAAAGGAAGCGACTATAGAAGATATTTTTGCATCCCTTAAAGAGGCACCCGGCATCGTTCTGCAAGACGATATAAGAGCTCAGGAATACCCAATGCCGATTTATGCTGAAGGTGAAGATCCAATATTTGTAGGCCGTATTCGCCGCGATTTAGATAATCCAAAGGGCTTCCATATGTGGATTGTAGCTGACAACTTATTAAAAGGAGCGGCATTAAACTCGATTCAAATAGCCGAAGCGATGATTGAGGATGACTTATTATAAAAGGGGTGCGGAGTATGAATTTAGGTCGTATTGGGACGGCGATGATTACGCCGTTTAAAAAAGATGGAACTATTAATTATTCAGAACTAGAGCGTATTATCAATCATTTGATTGATAACGGAACGGATGCCATTATTGCATGTGGTACAACGTCCGAGAATCCAACCATGTCAACAGAGGAAAAAATCGAGGTAGTCCGCTTCACAGTGGAGAAGGTAGCCGGACGGATCCCTGTCATTGCAGGAACCGGGGATAATGAAACAGCCTACTCCATCATGATGACTCATAATGCCGAGAAGAATGGTGCAGACGGTATCATGCTTGTAACACCGTATTATAACAAGCCAAACCAGCGGGGGATGTATGCCCACTTCGAAACGATTGCGAAAGAAACTTCCCTGCCTGTCATGCTTTATAATGTACCGGGCCGTACCGGGGCGAATATTATGGCGGAAACAACCATCGCCTTAAGTAAGGATGTTTCGAATATTACATGCATCAAAGAGGCAAGCGGAAACTTGGATCAAATGGGTGACGTTATTGAAAATGTCGATCAGGACTTCCTTGTCTACTCCGGAGATGATGGATTGACACTGCCGTTACTTGCTATAGGAGGGGCCGGCGTCATTTCCGTGGCATCACATGTAGTCGGAAATGATATGCAGCTGATGATCAAGGCATTCGAGCAAGGGAATCATGTATTAGCATCAAAAATTCACCGGGCACTACTGCCGCTTGTACGTGCGTTATTTGCACAGCCAAATCCATCACCAATCAAGTATGCAATGACAAAGCTCGGCTTTGATACATTGGATGTGCGCATGCCAATGATGGAAATGCTGCCTGAGGAAAAAGCAGCGTTTGACCGCATTTGGGATACGTATCAGGAAAAGGCAAAAGGCTTCCGCGAGCTGGCCATTCAATAAGAACGTTTCACTAAATCCATACAAAACAGGACATACTCTACCTTTCACTTTGAAACCAGCGTATTGATGACGCTGGTTTTTCTTTTATATAATAAGGGGAAATGCATAAGAGATAAAAAGGGAGGAGTAAGCAATCTACATAGTAGAAGCTTTCATTTTCATACATAAGAAAGTCCGCCCGATGATGTGTAAAGGGCGGCAAGAGAGAAAAGTGCCCGCCTTAGAAGGAAGCAATTATTCATCTTCCGCATACCTTGCATTCATTCTATAATCTTTTTCAGCGTTCTTGTCATAGAGACGATGTATTTTTGATTTGTGCTTATGAGAAAGTCCACGTATAATGAGGTTTAAGTGGTTGCTGTTCGGGATAAATTTTTCTGTTAGAGAAAATGTTGAATTATTAGTTTAAGTAATGTCTAGGCATTTGCGCTATCTATTTGCGGATTTGTAAGGGAGAAGAAAGCTAGAAGTACTGTATGGAAAGAATCATAGAGACAGTAATAGCTTGTAAAGATGGAAAATTGCCATTACCCTACTTTCCAGCTTTGGGTGTATGTATGCGGAAATGCATTTTATATAGGAGGAAACAAAGTGAATAAAACGAAAAACGAAGTAATCCGCATTATCCCTCTTGGAGGAGTGGGAGAAGTCGGTAAAGCCATGTACGTAGTAGAAATCGATGAAGAGATTTTCGTCGTAGACAGCGGGTTAATGTTCCCGGAGGATGAAATGCTGGGCATTGATATTGTCATCCCGGATATTACGTATTTAGAAGAAAACAAAGAACGTGTTAAGGGAATTTTCTTGACGCATGGTCACGAGGATGCAATTGGCTCAATTGCTTATATCCTGCAAAAAATTAAGGCACCGGTATATGGTTCAAAATTAACGATTGCCTTAGCAAAAGAGCATTTAAAGGAGCTTCCTGCGCCACATCAGGTAAAATTCTTTGAAGTGACAAACAAAAGCCGTATGAATTTCCGCTCAACATATGTGACATTCTTTCATACAACACACTCGATTCCAGATTCGCTAGGAGTTGTATTCCATACATCGGAAGGGGCAATTGTGCATACTGGGGAATTTAAGTTCGACCAATCTGCACAAGGTAAATTCCGTCCGGATTTGGCTAAAATGGCGCAGCTTGGAGAAGAAGGCGTGTTTATGCTGCTATCGGAATCGACAGAGGCCGAGCGTCCAGGTTATACAACGAGTGAAACAGTGATTGCAGAGCGTCTAGCTAAAACATTCCACGCAGCGCCAGGACGTATTTTAGTTGCTGTATATGCATCGAACTTTATTCGTATTCAACAGGTATTTACACAGGCACAAGCATCATATCGTAAAGTAGCGGTAGTTGGTAAATCCTTAGAAAAAGTAGTAGATCTTGGATTGAAACTAGGTTATTTGGAAATTGAAGAGGATACATTTATTCCGGTAAGTGATATTCATAAATATCAGGATGACGAGATTGTTATTATCGCAACAGGTAACCAAGGCGAACCGCTTGATGCATTAGATAAAATTATTCGTAAACATCACCGTGATATTAAAATGAAGGAAACAGATACAGTGCTTATTACATTTACACCGTCACCAGGGATGGAAGTGCAAATGTATAACACGATGAACCAAATCGCAAAAGCAGGCGCCCGTGTATTAACAGCGGATAAAAAAGTGCATGTATCAGGTCACGGCAGTCAGGAAGACTTGAAGCTGATGCTGAATTTAATGCGTCCTAAATATTTTGTGCCGATTCAGGGAGAGTATCGCATGCTGATTGCCCACTCAAAGCTGGCCCAATCGGTTGGTATGCATAAATCCCAGATTTTTATCGCTGATAAAGGGGATATTGTAGAATACAAAAATGGAAAAATGCGGATGAGCGGCCGGGTGCAGGCAGGAAATGTCCTGATTGACGGTATCGGGGTTGGAGATGTTGGAAACATTGTACTTCGGGACCGGAAACTATTATCCCAGGATGGTATCTTTATTGTAGTTGTTACGTTGAACCGTGCGCAAAAAAGAATTGCCTCTGGTCCGGAAATTTTATCCCGTGGATTCGTTTATGTAAGGGAGTCTGAAGAGCTGATGGTCGAAGCAGCAGACATCGCGCGTACCGTTATTGAAAAGTATGTAAATAAAGACACGTTTGAATGGACAAACATTAAACAAGAGATACGTGACGAGCTAAATACTTACTTATTCCAAAAAACGAAACGCCGCCCAATGATCATCCCAATTATTATGGAATATTAAGACTAAAGGATTTTCTTTCGCTCGTGCAGCTGAAAGAAAATCCTTTTTTACTTTATTCATCAAGAGCTTCAAGTATTTCGGAAGCAGATGGTGATGGACACAAGGTATAAAGAAGTTTCGGAACTGAATTTGGAAAATGTGTGTCCTTTATAAAAGAAAGAAGGTGTTTTGAATGGCTGAGAAGAAAGGTAAAAAGAGAGCAAAGGGACAAACAAAAGCAAAGGCTAAAGGCAGTAAAGAGCTTCACCCGTTAGCATATGAAATTATCGGCATTGTACTCATTGCTTTTGCGATGATTTCATTTTTTGAAATGGGTGTGGTAGGGAGGCTTGTACAAACAGTCTCTATGTTCTTCTTAGGAAATTTGCATTTTTTTGTCCCGTTTCTTTGTGTGTTTGTTGCAGGGATGCTAATGGTAAGACGACGTGGAGTACGACTGACAAATCGCATGGTCATCGGGTTGCTATGTATTTTGGCAAGCTTTACTGTGTTCAGCCACTCAATGCTCTTTGAACAGCTGCATCAGGCAAATCTCTTATTGACCGATTCTGTCCTGCGTGAAACATGGCGTATTTTAATTGAGACAGAAGGCGTTACAAATCGTGGAGCTTCACTTGGAGGAGGAATGATCGGGGCGTTACTGTTTAGTATGTTTCATGTTTTGTTTGATGCTTCTGGGGCTAAGATCGCGGCATTTGTCCTCCTCCTCATTGGCGTTATCTTAATTACCGGTAAGGCACTGGTACCCATTTTAATCGAAAAGGGCCCAAGCATGCAGTTTAAGCTTAAGCGGCGTCAAGGGAAAAAGCCCACCGCACGCCCAAAACGTACAAGAGCAAATAGAGAGCCCGAGGAGACGGTGGCGACGGTAGAGGAAGAACGGGCAGAGTATTCAGAACCTGTTATTTCCGCTTTTACGGAAAATGTCATGAAGCGCAATGAGGAAAAGGCCAAACCGCAGCCACAGGAGGAACCAGAAATAGCAGGGGATATGGTTGTTTCAGTAGAAAGTGCTCCCGAAAATGCTCTTTATACGCTGCCGCCATTTCAGCTGTTAAACCCTCCCCCCGAGCATGACCAAAGCGGAGAGTACAGCGTCATTCAGGCAAATGCAAAAAAATTGGAGCAGACATTCCATAGCTTTGGAGTAAAGGCCCGGGTCATGCAGGTTCATCTTGGGCCTGCCGTAACAAAATATGAAATCCTGCCGGATGTCGGTGTGAAGGTAAGCAAGATTGTCGGGCTGCAGGATGATTTGGCGTTGGCTTTAGCAGCAAAGGATATCCGGATTGAGGCACCCATCCCAGGGAAATCAGCAATCGGTATTGAAGTACCAAACAGCGAAGTGGCTATTGTGACATTACGCGAAGTATTAGAAGCAAAGGAAAATAACCGTCCTGATGCCAAGCTTCTTATTGGATTTGGCCGCGATATTACCGGACAGGCAAAGCTTGCTGAATTAAATAAAATGCCGCATCTACTTGTAGCAGGGTCAACAGGGAGCGGGAAATCAGTATGTATTAATGGTATTATCGTGTCAATCTTAATGCGGGCAGCTCCGCATGAAGTGAAAATGATGATGATTGACCCGAAAATGGTGGAATTGAACGTATATAACGGGATTCCACATTTACTGGCGCCTGTTGTGACAGACCCGCGAAAGGCAGCACAGGCATTACAAAAAGTCGTGTCAGAAATGGAGCGTCGTTATGACTTATTTTCGCATACAGGCACGCGGAACATAGAGGGCTATAACGAACATGTCGACGCCCACAATAAAGAAAATGAAGACAAGCAGCCGAAGCTACCTTATATTGTTGTGATAGTGGACGAACTTGCGGATCTCATGATGGTAGCGCCGGGAGAAGTAGAGGATGCGATTACCCGTCTTGCCCAAATGGCACGTGCAGCCGGTATCCATCTCATTTTAGCAACCCAGCGACCTTCGGTGGATGTCATTACCGGTATTATTAAGGCAAATATTCCTTCACGAATAGCGTTTGCTGTATCAAGTGCTATCGATTCCCGGACTATATTAGATATGGGAGGGGCTGAACGGCTGCTTGGACGGGGGGACATGCTCTTCCTTCCCGCTGGGGCTTCCAAGCCAACACGTGTACAGGGGGCGTTTTTATCTGATATGGAAGTACAGAATGTGGTAGATTATGTCATTTCTCAACAAAAGGCACAGTATGAAGAAGCGATGATCCCGACAGATGAGCCTTTACAGGAAATGTCGGAAGAAAAAGATGCTTTATATGATGAAGCAGTTCAACTTGTAGTCGAAATGCAAAGCGCCTCAGTATCCATGCTGCAGCGTAAATTCCGTGTTGGCTATGCTAGAGCTGCCCGTATTATGGACCAGATGGAGATGAGGGGAGTCGTTAGTCCGCCAGACGGCAGTAGACCAAGACAAGTCCTTATGACTAAGGCCATGATCGAATAATCACAAAATAGTGCGAAAAAATAGTATGATTTAATTGTGCCGATTTTTTGCCTATTAGAAAAAAAGTAGGATTTACTATATAAATTTTTTTTGAAAATGTGTTTGCATAATTGAATAAAAGTGTTATATTAATCAACGAATTAGTAGGAATTGTTGTACATCAGATGTCTGATCTCTAATTTTGGTGGTGGTGTAGGTGACAATTAAAACTGATCATCGTCATTTATACTTGCAGGTGATCGATCGTTTAAAATCGGATATTGAAAAAGGAGTCTATCATGAAAATGAAAAGCTTCCGTCTGAATTTGAATTATCCAAATCACTTGGGGTAAGCCGTGCAACCTTAAGGGAAGCATTGCGGCTATTGGAAGAGGAAAACGTTATCGTGCGTCGTCATGGTGTAGGTACATTCGTAAATCCAAAACCAGTTTTTACATCGGGTATCGAGCATCTTTCGAGTGTATCTTCCATGATTGAAAAAGCTGGGATGGAGCCGGGGACTATCTTTATGAGTGCGAAGGAAGAAGAACCTACTGAAGACGATGTGAGTCGATTCCAAACCGACATTGATGACAATGTAATCACAATTGAACGTGTAAGAACAGCAGATGGCGAACCGGTTGTCTATTGTATCGATAGAGTCCCGTCAAGCTATTTGCCGCAACAGTTTCTAAAAAATGAAGATTTATCCATCTTTTCGGCCCTTGAGAAATCAGGGAACCTGCGAGTAGCATACGCGGTGACATACATTGATCCGGTCGGCTACCATGAAACGGTTTCGCCCATTTTAAAATGCGGGCCAGAAACGGCATTGCTCGTATTAAAGCAGCTTCATTACGATGACAATGACCGGTTAGTACTGTATTCAAAGAACTACTTCCGGGCTGATAAATTCAGTTTCCATGTAGTTCGTAAACGGGTGTAGAACAAAGTATTTTCCTGCTAATTAAAACATTCTTTTGGGGGGACTCACTAATGAAAAAACGTAAATTTGGTTTATTAATCTCAACTGTAGTAGCGGCGGGTGCTATTTTAGCAGCATGTGGCAGCGACGACGACAAAGATACTTCAAACAACGATACAGCTAGTGATAAAGGGAAAGAAGAAGCTGGCGGCGATTTCTCACTTGCAATGGTAACAGACGTTGGCGGTGTAGATGATAAATCATTTAACCAATCTGCTTGGGAAGGAATCCAAGAGTGGGGCGCTGAGAATGGCCTTAAAAAAGGTGAAGGCGGGTTTGACTACTTACAATCTGCGTCAGACGCTGACTACAATTCAAATCTTAACAACTTAATCCGTCGTGACTTCGATCTAGTATTTGGTGTAGGTTACATGATGGATGATGCGATTTCTGAAATCGCAAGTGAAAACCCTGATAAAATGATCTCGATCATTGACTCTACAGTAGATGCTCCAAACGTAGCTTCTATCCTGTTTAAAGAGCAAGAAGGTGCTTTCCTTGCGGGTGTAGTAGCAGCGTCAATGTCTGAATCAGGCAAAATCGGTTTTGTCGGCGGTGCGGAAATTCCAGTAATTGAGCGCTTCCATGCTGGTTTCATTGAAGGGGCAAAAGCTGTAAATCCGGATATCGAAATCCAAGTTAAATACACTGGTGTATTTGATAAACCAGAGCAAGGTAAAATCACAGCTAATGCAATGTACTCTTCAGGTGTAGATATTATCTTCCATGCTGCTGGTGCAACAGGTAACGGTGTATTCTCTGAAGCAAAAGAACGTAAAGCGAAAAATCCTGATTCAAACATTTGGGTAATCGGTGTAGATGCTGACCAATATGAAGAAGGCCGTGTTGACGATAAAAACAACATAACGTTGACTTCAATGCTAAAAGGTGTAGGTACTGCTGTTAAAGACGTGGCAGACCGTGCAAAAGCAGGCGATTTCCCAGGTGGAGAAACACTCGTATATGGTTTAGCTGAAGATGGTGTTGGCCTTGCTGATTCTCGCGGCGCTATCCCAGAAGATGTTTTAAAAACAGTAGAAGATTATAAAGCGAAAATCGCTTCTGGCGAAATTAAAGTTTCAGAAAAGCCGGCAAAATAATAATTTCTACAAAATCATCATAGAGGGAAGTCCTCTATGATGATTTTATACTCTATTGACGGGGCCGGATAATTCAAATAATTCGAAATGTAAGCGTTATACTTGTGTGAAGACAGGGGGTTCTCTTGTATCACGCCAAATTAATAGATGAAAGATTTTTTGTATAAAAATCTTTCTTGTATTAATTTATTTTTACTATTTTTATATAAATGGGCCTAAGGGAGTGAGTAGATTGGAATATGTGATTGAAATGCTTGGAATCCGCAAAGAGTTCGGTAATTTCGTAGCTAATAATAATATCACCCTCCAACTTAAAAAAGGAGAGATTCATGCGCTGCTTGGTGAAAACGGCGCAGGAAAATCAACTTTGATGAACGTACTTTTCGGATTGTACCAGCCAGAAGGCGGATTGATTAAAGTACGTGGAAAGTCAGTGAAAATTACGGATCCGAATGTAGCGAATGACCTCGGCATTGGGATGGTTCACCAGCATTTTATGCTAGTGGAAAACTTTACAGTGACGGAAAACATTATTTTAGGCAGTGAGCCGACAAAATTAGGTGTTGTAAATAGCAAGGATGCAGCGAAAAAAATTAAGGAGCTGTCTGAGCGCTATCATCTGGATGTCGATCCTTATGCAAAAATTGAAGATATTTCTGTCGGTATGCAGCAGCGAGTTGAAATTTTAAAAACGCTTTATAGAGGAGCAGAAATCTTAATCTTTGACGAACCTACTGCTTCTTTAACACCGCAGGAAATTGATGAGCTGATGTCGATTATGCGTTTATTGATTAAAGAAGGAAAGTCCATCATTATCATCACACATAAATTGAAGGAAATTATGGAAGTATCCGATCGGGTAACGATTATTCGCAAAGGCGAGGGAGTCGGCACAGTGGTAACGGCCGAAACAAATCCAAACCAGCTTGCAGAGTTAATGGTCGGACGTCAAGTGTCTTTCAAAACGGTGAAAAAAGATCCACAGCCTAGAGAAGTGTCACTTAATATTGAAAATCTATTTGTAACAGATTACCGCGGTGTCGATAAGGTTAAAGGGCTTAATTTACAAGTACGAAAAGGCGAAATTGTCGGGATAGCAGGGATTGATGGGAATGGTCAATCAGAGCTGATTGAGGCGATTACAGGACTTCGCGGAGTGAAGAGCGGTACGATTACACTAAACGGCAAAAATATTACTGGTCTGAAGCCCCGGAAAATTACAGAGGCGGGTATCGGTCATATTCCGCAAGACCGTCATAAGCATGGATTAGTATTGGATTTCCCGATTGGTCATAATATCGTTCTACAAACTTATTATCAGGAGCCGGTTTCTAAAAACGGCGTTATGAATTATAAGAAGGTAAACGAAATAGCACGCCGAATTATCGAAGAGTATGATGTGCGGACAGGGCAGGGGGAAATGACACCTGCACGGGCGCTTTCCGGTGGTAATCAGCAAAAAGCGATTATCGGACGTGAAGTGGACCGGGATCCGGAATTATTGATTGCTGCATTGCCGACCCGCGGCTTAGATGTAGGGGCGATTGAGTTTATCCACCAACGTCTGATCGAACAGCGCGATAAAGGGAAAGCGGTACTATTAATTTCGTTTGAATTGGATGAGGTAATGAACGTGTCAGACCGTATCGCCGTTATTTATGATGGAATGATCATGGATACAGTGCTGCCGAAAGATACAACGGAGCAGGAGCTTGGCTTATTAATGGCCGGCGAACAGCTTCAGCAAACAAAAAAGGGAGGGAACGATTAGATGAACAGTCGTGTAGTTAATATACTCGTTCCTGTTATATCCATTATCATTGGTTTGATAGTCGGGGCGATCGTTATGCTTGTCAGCGGCTACGATCCAGTACAAGGATATATTGCTTTATGGGAAGGTATTTTTGGAGATTCCTATTCAATTGGTAATACAATTCGTCAAATTACTCCGTACATTTTAGCAGGTTTAGCAGTTGCGTTCGCATTCCGTACGGGATTATTCAATATCGGTGTTGAAGGGCAATTATTAATGGGCTGGCTGGCAGCAGCGTGGGTAGGCTATGCTGTTGATCTGCCTCGTATTATCCACTTGCCACTGGCATTGCTTGCTGCAGCGGCAGCTGGTGCCTTTTGGGCATTTCTTGTCGGCTTTTTAAAGGCACGATTCAATGTACATGAAGTTATTTCATCTATTATGCTGAACTATACGGCACTGTATGTGATGAATGCCATCATCAAGCAGATTACAGACGGGGGCTATAAAACAGAAACTGTAGCCGAAACAGCTACGTTACGCTGGCAATGGCTACGCGATATTACTGATAATTCAAGTCTGCACTTAGGGATTATCGTGGCACTGCTTATGGTGTTGTTAATGTGGTTCATTCTGGAAAAAACAACACGTGGGTACGAATTAAAGTCTGTCGGCTTCAATCACCATGCTTCGGAATATGCGGGGATGAGCGTTAAGAAAAATATTATTCTAGCAATGACGATTTCCGGAGTATTCGCCGGTCTTGCTGGGGCAATGGAAGCTCTTGGAACATATCAAAATGCTTCTATTAAAGCCGCTATGTCAGGAATTGGATTTGACGGGATTGCTGTTGCGTTATTAGGTGCGAATACACCTCTTGGAGTAGTATTCGGTGCGTCATTATTTGGCTCCCTGAAATATGGTGCTTTAAATATGCCGAATGCTGCCGGAATTCCAGAAGAAATCGTATCTATTATTATCGCATTAATTATCTTCTTCGTAGCTTCAGGCTACATCATTCGAGTGGTTTTAGAAAAAATGGGTAAGAAAAAGGAGGCGAAATAAGATGAGCTTTTTAGAAGTATTATATTTTATTATCCCTTCAGCCATCTTTTACGCCACACCACTAATTTTTACAGGGATTGGTGCGTTGTTCTCGGAACGTTCAGGTGTTATCGGGCTAGGGGTAGAAGGGCTCATGGTAATCGGTGCATTCACTGGGATTTATGTTAATCTAGAATATTATGATACATTCGGCCATAATGTGATATGGATTGCGATTTTAGCTGCTCTTGTAGCGGGCGCCATCTTTTCTTTGCTGATTGCAGTAGCAGCCATAACGTTCCGTGCCGACCAAACGGTTATCGGGGTAGCTATTAATCTATTAGCATTAGCATTGACGGTATTCCTTGTTAAGCTAATTTATCAAAAAGGCCAGACTGATATGATCGAAGCGCCGATTCGTCGTTTTGAAATACCATATCTATCGGATATACCATTCCTTGGTCCGCTGTTGTTCCATGACGTATATAGTGTCTCTATTTTAGCCTTCATCGTCGCGATCGGTGCTTGGTTTGTTCTTTACAAAATGCCATTTGGTTTACGTCTCCGCTCAGTAGGGGAACATCCTATGGCTGCTGATACGATGGGTATCAATGTAGCAAGAACAAGATACATTGCTGTTATGATTTCCGGAGCATTAGCGGGCGTCGGCGGTGCAGTGTTTGCACAGACGATTCCCCTGGATTTCTCGGCTACAACAATTACAGGGCAGGGATTCATTGCTATTGCAGCGATGATCTTTGGTAAATGGAATCCGCTTGGTACATTAGGAGCAGCGCTATTCTTTGGTTTAGCGCAAACATTGAGTAATGGTGGAGGTTCAATTCCGTATATTCAAGACATTCCACTCGTTATACTGCAAATTCTGCCGTATGTCCTGACAATTTTAGCGTTAGCTGGATTTATTGGAAAAGCAACGTCTCCAAAGGCAGTAGGTATTCCTTATGTCAAAGGGAAACGATGATTTTCTAAATGGACCTCCAAGTAAGATAACAAAGAAAAATATGTACATGAAATAATCTACAGTCAGTTGAGAGCCGCTTCGTTTCGAGGCGGCTTTTTCTACTAGAAGGAATGTTTTCCTAAAAGCCGTATAATAATTTTGCATTATGCGCATATTCACATGTATAGTAATAGGGAATAGAACTGTATTTAATAGGTAGTCAGGAGGAGTTTTTTTGTTTTTAACGACACAATTGGCAAAAGGCGTTTCCCTGCATATTCGACAAACGGCCCAGTTCAAAACGGTCAATTTTTCGATTAAATGGAGACGTCCGCTTACAGAAAAAGATGCAGCAGAGCGAACGGTATTAACGAATGTACTACAGCACTCGAATGAAAGATTCAAGACATCCGCAGCATTTCGCAGTTATTTAGATGATTTATTCGGAACGATTTTATATTTTGATACATCAAAGCGTGGAAATGAACACACGGTTTTAATGAATGTAGAGACGGTCAATGACCATTATTTAGCGGATTCCAATGTGCTAAATGATGCTTTGGAATTGCTTCATACAGCTATTTTTAAACCAAATCTTGAAAATGATGCATTTGTGCCAGCCATTGTTGAGCGTGAAAAGGAAATGGTAAAGCAGCGCATCCAGTCTATTTTTGATGATAAGTCACGTTATGCCCAGTACCGCCTTACACAGATTCTGCGCCCAAACCATCCTGCCTCAATTTCGGCAAACGGTACAATTGAACAGGTGGAGGCAGTAACACCTGCATCCTTGAAACAGGCATACGATTCTATGCTTGCAAACGATACAATCGATATTTATGTAGTAGGCGATATCGATGTGGAGGAAATGAAAGAAAAGCTAAAGAAGGCATTGCCTTTTGGAGATCGGGAAGTGCATGAAAAACAAGCGCCGATTGAAGTAGAGACAAAGCCGGAAGCTTACACAAGAGAGCGTCAGGAAATGAAACAAGGAAAGCTGCATATCGGCTATTCGACACCGGTTTATTTCGGCCATGAGGATTTTGCGAAAATGCAAATTTTCAATGGAATATTCGGGGGATATGCCCATTCGAAGCTTTTTATGAATGTGCGTGAGCGTGAAAGCCTTGCTTATTATGCCTCAAGCTCCTATTCGTCCCAGTATGGTCTTGTATTTGTCGTTTCCGGCATTGAGCCGTCAAATGAGAAAAAGGCTGTCGATGTGATCAATGAACAGCTCAAAGTGATGCAGGACGGAGAAATTTCCGAGCTGGAATTGACGCAGACAAAGGCGATGCTGACAAACCAATTGAAGGAAGCATTGGATTCTGCGCGGGGTCAGATTGAAATTTATGACCAGTACAAAGATTTAAACGAAGCATTTACAGTTGATACATGGGCAGCACGCTGGCAAGAGGTTACAGCGGAAGATGTACAAAAGATGGCCCAGCAAGTCAATCAGGAAGCGGTTTATTTCTTAAGCGGTAAGGAGGACTAATTTTGCAGACAATCGAATTTCAACAGCTAGATGAAACTTTGTACTATAAACAGCTAGAAAACGGCCTGGATGTCTATATTCTGCCGAAAAAGGGATTTTCCAAAACGTTTGTGACATTTACGACAAAATACGGATCTATTGACCGTACATTTGTACCAATCGGCGAAGAAGAGCCTATCACGGTACCCGACGGCATTGCACACTTTCTAGAGCATAAAATGTTTGAGAAGGAAGAAGGGGATGTCTTCCAGAAATTCAGTGAAGTCGGAGCACAGGCAAATGCCTTTACGTCCTTTACACGTACCGCCTATCTGTTTTCTGCCACAAACCATCTTTATAAAAGTACAGAGACACTTTTGGATTTTGTGCAGCAGCCCTATTTTACAGAAGAGACAGTAAACAAGGAAAAAGGTATTATCGGCCAGGAAATCACGATGTATGATGACCAGCCGGATTGGCGCCTTTACTTTGGAGCGATTGAAAATATGTACCATAATCATCCGGTGAAAATCGACATTGCCGGCACTATTGAATCCATTGATAAAATTACAGCAGAGCACTTATATACATGCTACAACACATTTTATCACCCATCGAATATGCTGTTGTTTGTCATTGGTGCAGTGGATCCGACAGAAATGATGGCATTCATTGAGGGCAACCAAAATAAAAAAGAGTTTCCAGAGCCAGCTCCTTTAAAACGAATCTTTGAAAAAGAGCCGACAGGGGTAGCCATTAAAGAACGGGAAATGAACATGGATGTACAGCAGCCAAAGGTCTATATCGGGCTGAAGGCAAAAGAAGTAGATTTATCCGGAGATGCTATGCTAAAGCATGAGCTGGCAATGTCCATTGCTCTTGAATGCCTATTCGGCCGGGCTTCAGATTTTTATACAAATGTATATGAAAACGGCTTAATTGATGAGTCATACGCATTTGATTTTTCATTGGAAAAGGGCTACGGCTTTGCCCTCATCGGCTCTGATACACCGAAACCGGATGAACTTGAAAAAGTCATTAAAGAGCGCCTAGCTGAAGCGGAAGACGGCTCTGTTTTCAAGGAAGAAGATGTGGAGCGCATCAAGCGTAAAAAAATCGGCTACTTCCTGCGGGCGCTTAATTCACTTGAGTTCATCGCAAATCAATTTACACGTTATAAATTCAATGACATGAATTTATTTGATGCGGTACCTACAATTGAGAAGCTGACGATAGAAGATATTAAAGAAGCGTTCAAATCCCTTCAAGGTGAGGAGCAGCAAACTGTCTTTAAAATACTTCCTGTAAATGAGCGGCAAAAATGAAGAAATTCGCCCTAATATGTGGAGCATCCGGTGCAATCGGCCGCGCAATATGTGATGAATTGGCTGCAGACGGATGGTCGCTTTATCTTCACTATCATTTGGGGAAAGAACGTGCTATGAAGATGGCGGCGTCTTATACAGACGCCTATCCATCTCAGGAATTCATTCCCGTTTGGGCGGATTTTGCCGATCCGAATGGCGCTGATCAGTTGGCTGGCCAGCTTTTTTCTGTGCAGGCGGTCATATTTGCAAATGGACATGCGTATACACAACTGCTGGAAGATACACCGGTTGAAGAAATGGAAAAGCTGTGGCGGGTTCATGTTCAAAATCCGATGAGGCTGCTTGCAGTCGTCTCGCAAAAGCTGCGTTCCAATACGAAAAGCTATGTACTGTTTATAGGCTCCATCTGGGGAGCAGTGGGAGCCGCAGGGGAAGTTGTCTATTCGGCTGTTAAAGGGGCACAGCATGCCTTTGTGAAGGCGTACGCACAGGAAGTTGCTTATAATGGCATTCGTGTCAACGCTATAGCGCCTGGTTTTATTAATACACAAATGAACGGCCATTTAAGTGAAGAGGAAAAACGGGAGATAGCACTAGAAATACCGCTCCAGCAGCTTGGGAACGTAGAAGATGTCTCACAGCTTACACGCTTTTACTTGAGTGGTGCTGCAGATTATGTAACAGGACAAATTTTGCATGTTAATGGTGGCTGGTACATATAATCGCTCGTCTCGGACATACTAATGTCGAGAGGAGGCGAAAACATGGGTTTATTTGAAAGCTGGCAGCAATGGACACACTTTTTAGGTGCAAAGGTCGAAGATGCAAAAGAAGATGGTGTTTCGTCAAAAATAATCGACCAAGCAGCTCTTCAGATTGGGGAATATTTAGCTAAAAATGTTGAACCTCAAAACGAGCAAGAGCGTGTCTTAGCTGACTTATGGTCAGTAGCATCATCGGATGAAAAGAAAGCACTTGCAAGCTGCGTTGTTAAACTAGTGGAACATAAAGTGTCGTAACTGCTTATAAAAAGCAATGAAAAGGGAACCTTTTAAGGTTTCCCTTTTGATTTTCTGGTGAATAAGTAGGAAGGATAACTTTCAGGTAACTTAATTTTATTATTGTAGTAAAAAACAGTGCTTTCGAACTTTTCAATACATACAAAATCCGCTATCATGGAACTTATAATAGTTTTAGGCGTTTCTAAATAGAGGGGACGGATACATTCATGGGCGAATGGTATTTCGAGTATGAAATTCAAGTAAATCGACCGGGGCTGTTAGGTGATATCGCCTCACTGCTAGGGATGCTTCGTGTAAATATTGTTACCATTAATGGCGTGGATGAAGTTCGCCGTGGTATGCTTGTAAAAGCTGAAAAAGACGAATCAATTGAACGTTTCATATCCATAGTTTCCACTATGGATCATATCAATATTACAAAGTTTCGTATTCCTAAGCTGCGGGATCGGTTGGCCGTTCGGCACGGCCACTATATTCCAAAAGATGCAGATGAGAAAAATACATTCCGTTTTGTGCGCAGTGAGCTAGGTATTTTAGTTGACTTCATGGCTGAGCTTTTCAAAAAAGAAGGCCACAAGCTGATTGGTATCCGAGGGATGCCGCGTGTAGGAAAAACGGAATCCATTGTAGCGGCCAGCGTTTGTGCAAATAAAAGGTGGATTTTCCTATCCTCCACGATGATTAAACAGACGGTCCGAAATGCACTCATTGGCGATGAGTTTAACGGCAATAATATTTTTATCCTGGATGGTGCGGTGACACGCAGATCAAATGATGAACGTCATCAACAGTTAGTGCGGGAGATGATGCATATGGAAACGATTAAAGTAATTGAACATCCGGATATTTTTGTTCAGCACTCCGAATATAGGTTAGAGGACTTTGACTATATTATAGAACTGCGTAATCATCCGGATGAGGAAATTACGTATGAACTGATTGATAAAAATAATATGATGTCGTCAGTAAATGATTTTGGAGGATTTAATTTTTAAATAAAAAGTAGGTGTTATTGTTGACAGAATTAGGAGCTCGCTTAAAGGAAGCGAGATTAGCAAAAGGATATAGCTTAGAAGATTTACAAGAGATTACCAAGATTCAGAAACGGTATTTGGTGGGTATAGAAGAGGGTAACTATTCCATCATGCCAGGGTCTTTCTATGTACGGGCTTTTATAAAGCAATATGCAGAGGCGGTAGGGCTGGATCCTGAAGAATTGCTTGACCAGTTCAAGAAGGATGTACCCGGTACGCAAACAGCGGAGGTAGTAGAGTCATACAAACAAAGTCCAAGCCGCCGCAAATTGGCAAACCGCTCTTCCAACAAAACGATGGAAGTGATGCCAAAGGTGATTGTAGGCTTATTCATTATTGTCATCATTGCGGTTATTTCTATTTTATATTGGGCAAAATCACAAGAATCACCGGATCTTGGGGAGGATGACACAAAGCCTATTGAGTATGTAAAGCCTACGACAGATGAAAACGAGCAAGGCACTTCAGGTGAAACAGACACTGAAGGCAGCCAAGAGCCAGTTGAGGAAGAGGAGCCTGTAGATGAGGAACCAGCTCAAGCCATTTCCGCCGGAGCAGTAAATGGTGAAGACGTAAACTTCGAAGTAACAGGTACGGACCAATTAAAAATCCGCGTTGAAATTATTAACAGTGCTAGTTGGATCGCTTTCCGTAATACACAAGGCGTAGATAATCTTGGGAAAATGTACAATCCGGGTGAAAAAGTAGAGTATGATGCTACTGCCGACGGGTATGTGCGTATCCGATTAGGTAGTGCAGCAAGTGCGAAAGTATTTGTCAATGATGAAGAAGTAACTTCTCCGTCAAGTGCCGTAACGCAAAACTTTATTTTCAAATTAGCTCAAGAACAACAAGCTCAGTAGTCATCGTAAAGATGACTACTTTGTTTCAAATGAAAGGTGTTAATAAATGAATATTCCAAATAAGATTACAGTCTCTCGTATTTGCTTAATCCCATTTTTCATGATTGTAATTATGTTTGACTTTGGCTGGGGAACGATGGAACTGTTCGGTGCAGAAATGCCTGTCAATCATTTCGTCGGTGCATTGATCTTTATTATCGCATCAGTAACTGACTGGGTGGACGGTTATTATGCACGTAAATACAATCTGGTTACAAACTTCGGGAAGTTTTTAGATCCTTTGGCAGACAAGCTACTTGTTTCTGCGGCGCTCATTTTGCTGGTGGAAATTGACCTGGCAGATGCATGGATCGTTATTATTATTATTTCCCGTGAATTTGCTGTTACAGGTCTTCGCCTGATCTTGGCGGGTGAAGGCGAAGTAGTGGCAGCAAACCAGCTAGGCAAAATTAAAACTTGGGCTCAAATCGTAGCCATTTCAGCGCTGTTTTTACATAATACCATTTTTACGATGATGGGCATTCCATTTGATGATATTGCCCTTTATGTAGCGCTATTCTTTACGATTTGGTCTGGCTGGGATTATTTCTATTTAAACCGCCGTGTATTATTAGACTCCAAATAAGCGAGGTTAATTATGAAGGCAGAAATTATTGCAGTAGGTTCAGAATTACTTTTAGGACAGATCGCCAATACAAATGCTAAATTTATATCCCGTCAGCTTTCCGAGCTGGGAATCGATGTCTATTATCATACAGTAGTAGGAGATAATGCTGCACGTCTGAAAGAAGCGATCCGCGTAGCGGAAAACCGGGCAGACTGCATTATCTTTTCCGGAGGCCTAGGTCCGACAAAAGATGATCTGACGAAGGAAACAATTGCTGCTCACTTAGGGGTAGAGCTTACGCTGGACAAGAAGGCTCTTGAATTTATAGAAGAGTATTTTACGAAGCATGGGCGTGAAATGACGGAGAATAACCGTAAGCAGGCATTAGTGCTGGAAGGTAGTCATGTGCTGGTAAACGACAACGGCATGGCACCAGGGATGCTTTTAGAACGCGGCTCATATACGTATATTTTGCTGCCGGGCCCTCCGAAAGAGCTGGAGCCAATGTTTCAGCATGAGGCAAAGCCATACCTCGCTAAAAAATTGGGGAAGGGATCAAAAATTATTTCCCATGTGCTCCGTTTTTACGGGATAGGAGAGGCAGAGCTTGAAGTCCGTCTGCAGGACCTTCTCGATGAGCAGACAAACCCTACTTTGGCACCACTAGCTGCGGACGGAGAAGTAACACTTCGCATCACAGCAAAAGCAGACACAGAAGAAGCCGCCTGGACAATGATTAATGAGAAAAAAGAAGAAGTATTAGCGATTGTCGGCGAGTACTGCTACGGGGTTGATGATGATTCACTCCCTTCAAAGTTAGTGGATATGCTTGTTAAAAATAATTTAACGATTGCAGCTGCTGAAAGTTTGACTGCCGGGTTATTTCAAGCGACGCTAGCAGAAATTCCAGGAGTCGGTACCGCTCTTGCTGGTGGAGTAGTTACTTATACGGAGCAGGCAAAAATTGAACAGCTAGGTATCTCCGTTGAAATTATCAAGGAACATAGTGTTGTAAGCAGCGAGTGTGCAGCAGCAATGGCTTTTAATGTTCGTGAAAAGTTCGGCACAGAAATCGGGGTTGGCTTAACAGGGGCAGCAGGTCCGGACGCACACGGCAGTGAACCGGCTGGAACAGTCTGGATTGGTATCAGTATCGGTCAGGAACCTCCATTGACTTATCTATTACAGTTATCAGGCTCACGCAATACAAATCGTCTTCGCACTGTAAAGTTTACTTGTAGTTATTTAATGCGCAATCTAATAGAAAAAGGTTATAAAAATTAAGGCTCAATCAAGGCGTGCTTTTGTTTGAAAAAAGTGCATGTTATATTAGGGAGCCGTAAATAAGGCAAACGTTAAATTTGGGTATAGTATATATGCCCAAATTTTTATTTTTGCTAAAAAACGAAAATATGTTCGCTTTTTTCTTGTAGTTTGTCTCAACAACAAGTATAATAGAGACATAACGAAAAGAGTTCGTATTCAAAGGAGGAAAACATTCGTGAGTGAACGTAAAGCCGCGCTAGATATGGCATTAAAACAGATTGAAAAGCAATTCGGTAAAGGCTCCATTATGAAACTGGGAGAGACAACAGATCGTCAAATCGAAACTTCTTCAAGTGGCTCTTTAGCTCTTGATGCAGCACTTGGGGTAGGTGGATACCCACGTGGCCGTATTGTTGAAATCTATGGACCAGAGTCATCAGGTAAGACAACAGTAGCGCTTCACGCTATTGCAGAAATTCAGGCAAACGGTGGACAAGCTGCATTTATCGATGCAGAGCACGCGTTAGATCCTGTGTACGCTCAAAAACTTGGCGTAAATATTGATGAATTATTACTTTCCCAGCCTGATACAGGAGAGCAGGCACTGGAAATCGCAGAAGCATTAGTACGAAGCGGTGCGATCGATATCCTGATCATTGACTCCGTAGCAGCATTGGTGCCAAAAGCTGAGATTGAAGGCGAGATGGGCGATTCCCACATGGGTCTTCAGGCGCGTTTAATGTCTCAAGCATTGCGTAAGCTGTCAGGTGCTATCAATAAATCGAAAACATTAGCGATTTTCATCAACCAAGTACGTGAAAAAATTGGGGTAATGTTTGGAAATCCGGAAACAACTCCTGGTGGACGTGCGCTTAAATTCTATTCTTCTGTCCGTCTGGAAGTACGTAGAGCGGAAGCAATCAAACAAGGTACTGATATTGTAGGTAACAAAACGAAAATTAAAATTGTTAAAAATAAAGTGGCGCCGCCATTCCGTACAGCAGAAGTAGATATTATGTATGGTGAAGGGATCTCAAAAGAAGGAGAGATCGTGGATATTGGTGCAGAGTTAGATATCGTTCAAAAATCCGGCTCTTGGTATTCATATGGTGATGAGCGTATTGGTCAAGGCCGTGAAAATGCTAAGCAGTTCTTAAAAGAGAACCCTGCTGTTCGTGACGAAATTGCGGAAAAAATCCGTGTAGAATACGGCATTGGAAAAGGCAATACGTATGAAATTGCTGCTCATGATGAAGATGAGGAAATGGATGAGGAATTATTGCTTGATTTAGGTGAAGAATAAGCAGAGAAAAACTGTATAGGCTACACCGAAACCATTGGGGAACAATTATTCCTCAATGGTTTTTTTATGTCCTCTTATTGGAGCAGCCATTTATAATAAAACAGGCAGCAAATTCTTCTGCAGCATTTCATAGTAAAATATATTACAATGGTATAGAGGCTCCGTAATGCCTAGAATGGCGGGAATCCTTGACAGACCTGGGTTAGAACTATACAATTAATCATGTATAATTTTTTTACATTTGAAATGAAATAGGCACATATTAGATTGTCTAATATTCGCCGACTGGAACATCAGACATAATGAGCAAGTAGGAGGGGTTACATGATGGAAATGATTATCCCCGCTTTGCTTGGATTCATCGTCGGTGCCGCTGTTATCTATTTCTACATGAAACAAGTGAATGAGTCAAAAGTGACCGGTGCAAAACATCAGGCCGCTACTATTGTCGAAGAGGCAAAGCGTGAAGCTGATGCACTGAAAAAGGAAGCACTGCTTGAAGCAAAAGATGAAACTCACAAATTTCGTACTGAAGCTGAAAATGACATTCGTGAACGTCGCTTGGAACTTCAGAAACAAGAGAACCGTTTATTGCAAAGAGAAGAAAATCTTGATCGCAAGGATGATGCTCTGAACAAGAGAGAAACAGGCCTGGAGCGTAAAGAAGAAGCTCTAGCCGAGAGACAACAGCATATTGAACAGATGGAAAGCAAAGTGGAAGAGCTTGTTGCGGCTCAAAAGTCGGAACTTGAGCGTATTGCCGCGTTGACACGCGAAGAGGCAAAAGGCTTCATTCTAAAAGAAGTGGAGAATGAGCTTTCGACGGATATTGCTGTCATGACAAAAGAGGCAGAAACACGCGCAAAAGAAGAATCCGATAAAAAGGCCCGCGAAATTTTATCACTTGCGTTACAACGTTTTGCTGCAGACCATGTAGCTGAGACGACTGTATCGGTCGTGAACTTGCCGAATGACGAAATGAAAGGCCGTATTATTGGCCGTGAAGGTCGGAACATTCGGACACTTGAAACACTTACAGGTATCGATCTTATTATCGATGATACACCGGAAGCGGTTATTTTATCCGGTTTTGACCCAATTCGACGGGAAACAGCTCGTCTGGCATTGGAGAAGCTCGTACAGGATGGACGTATCCACCCTGCCCGCATTGAAGAAATGGTAGAGAAATCTCGCCGTGAAGTGGACGAGCAGATTCGTGAAACAGGTGAGCAGACTACGTTCGAGGTTGGTATCCACAATCTGCATCCAGATTTAATGAAGATTCTCGGCCGTATGAAGTATCGGACAAGCTATGGTCAAAATGTGCTGAAGCATTCCATCGAAGTAGCACATTTAGCAGGGTTACTTGCTGCAGAGCTTGGTGAAGATGTTACATTAGCCAAACGTGCTGGTCTACTACATGATATTGGTAAGGCAATTGATCACGAGGTAGAAGGAAGCCATGTTGAAATTGGTGTAGAGCTTGCTACCAAATATAAAGAGCATCCTGTTGTTATTAACAGTATTGCTTCTCACCATGGAGATACGGAACCGACTTCTGTTATCGCCGTTTTAGTTGCAGCAGCTGACGCATTATCAGCAGCCCGCCCAGGAGCGCGTAGTGAAACGCTTGAAAATTATATCCGTCGTCTGGAAAAGCTGGAGGAAATCTCTGAAAGCTACGATGGAGTGGAAAAATCCTTTGCCATCCAGGCAGGCCGTGAAATCCGCATTATCGTTCAACCAGATAAAATTGACGATCTTGCCTCTCATCGACTCGCTAGAGACATTCGGAAGCGTATTGAAGAAGAGTTGGATTATCCGGGACATATTAAAGTTACAGTTATTCGCGAAACACGGGCTGTGGAGTATGCGAAATAAAAAATGCAGCGTTCCGTTTGGAGCGCTGCATTTTTTATGCAAGAAAAGGAAACCAGATAACTAGCCTTCTCTAGTATCGGCACAATGAGAAAAGGATGGTTAATAGGCAGCGGACCTCCTTAATGGGATGGCCCGCTTTTTAATATTTTTTTTGAAATGAGGAAAGTGAAAGGGATGGCGATGACAGAAGCAAGCAAAGGCGATACTGTTTCGTTTAGCCCTAATACATCCACTAATAAATAAATACTGGCCGTTGTTACCGAAATATTGACTACATAGGTAAGCGGAAACTGCATAAACTTCTTCCATGTTGGTTTCGTTTTGTATGTAAAATACGAGTTTAGGAAAAAGGAACCTACCATACTGATTAAAAAGGCAAGAATGTGGGAGAGCATATAATTCCATCCGAATATATGCAAAAATAATAGATAAAGAATATAGTAATTGCCGGTGTTCATGAAGCCGACAATAATAAAACGAAGCACCTCTCCGTTAATAAATCTTTTCACGCTCTGTCTCCTTTTCAAAATTGGCTGTCTTTGCAACGATGTAAGGCGGACGCCTTTTTACCTCATAATAGATACGGCCGATGTATTCACCGATAATGCCCATAAAGAACAGCTGGAGGCCGCCGACAAGTAAAATTGCCGCGATCGTCGTAAAATATCCCGGTACATCAATGCCCTTCATCGTGATTTGTATGAGCATATAAAGTACATATAAAATATCGAGAAGCGTTACAGTGAGCCCAAGATAAATAGCGATGCGCAGCGGTTTATTATTAAAGGAAATCACTCCGTCGATACCATAATTCAGCAGGCTTGCGAAGGACCACTTGCTGGCACCTTCTTCGCGTATAATATTTTTATACTCAATAATAGCCTCATTAAACCCAATCCAGGAAAATAAACCTTTGGAAAAACGGTTATACTCCTTTAAGGAGAGAAGTGCATCGACTGCCCGACGGCTCAACAGACGGAAATCGCCAATTCCGTTTTCAAGCCGGACATCAACAAGGGAGTTAATTAGTTTATAATAAAGCTTTGTTAAAAATGACCGGGTAAATTTCTCACCGGAACGGTCCCGCTTTGCAATGACCTGGTCATAGCCTTCCAACGCCTTTGCGAGCATTGCGGGAATAAGCGAAGGAGGATGCTGCAAATCCGCATCCATAATAAGGACATATTCACCGGATGAATAGGAAAGCCCGGCCAGCATGGCGGACTCTTTTCCGAAGTTTTTACTGAAGGACACATATTTTATCAGAGAATCTTGTTCTGAAAGTGTCTGCAGGATGTGCTGTGTTTGATCCTTGCTTCCATCATTGACGAATACTACTTCGTAAGACGTGTTTAACTGGTGAAGTATATCCTTGATCTCTTCGTAAAACCTTGGTAACACTGATTCCTCATTATAACAAGGTACAACTATAGATAGTTTCATATTACACCTACACTATTTTTTATTGAATCATTACTATTGTATCGTTCTCAGGAAATAATGCAAATCAAGGCATGTGCTTTGCTATAATAAAGGAGAGGTGACAACATGAAAAGGATCTTTTTTGGCTTCGTGACACTGTTCATAAGTTCTATTTTTATACATATTTACTTTCTATTAACGAAACTGCCGCTTACACCGCGAGGGACGGATGCGACAAGACAAATGTTATTCTACCGTTATTTATTAACGGATGAGTACCGGGATTTAAATTTTTTCTGGTCTTGGGCCTACGGATTAGGCGGTGATTTATTCGCGCAGTTTAACTACTATTATTCCACATCGATTTTCTTTCTGCTTTCGGCGCTCGTTGATGTGGGAACGTTGGAAGATGTCATTGCACTGAATTTACCGCTTTCAATTGGGAAAGTATTTTTAGCGATGTTTTTCATGTTTTTGCTTTTGCAATATGAAAAGCGCAGTTTTACGGCATCCATCATTGGCGGCCTGTTATACGGAGGGTCAGCGACGTTCGCGATTTACAGCTTCATTTTTGATTTTATGGTGGATGCATTTGTATGGCTTCCATTGCTCATTTTATCATTCCATCATTATCTTAAAACAAAAAAACCATTGTTCTTTATCTTTACCTTTGCATTCATTGTGGCATCCAATTTCTATTTCGCTTTTATTACGACTATTTACTTTATCATTTATGCCATCTATAAATATACAGAACTGGAGGAATCGAAAAGCATCAGGCATTTTGGGAAGTATACACTGAGGCTGGCGTTATGCTACACAGCCAGTATCGGGATCGCTGCCTTCAGCTTCTTTCCTGCTGTATACCAGTTTTTAAGCAGTGACCGGCTGGCAAAGGATTATGATATTCCCGCTGTCTTTGCGGGCTCCTTTTATGAAAAAGTTCCCCAGCTGTTTTTCATGTCCTATCATAGTAACTATACAATCGGTATGGCGGTGCTTGTACTCGTACTGCTTGTCGGCGGATTATGTATCCGCAAGCGGGAGCTGCTGCCGAAGAAGCTATTCGTACTTATTGTAATGAGCTTCTATCTGATTCCGTTTATGTATTCACTATTTAACGGATTATCGGCAATGCAAAATCGCTGGTATTATTTGATCGCCTTTACGTGCAGTTTCATAGCAGGCTATTTTTTCGATGAGATAGTGGAAAGAAAGAGGATATGGGTGCCTGCGGTGTTGTCGCTCGCTGCTCTTACAGGTTATATGTGCTGGCGCTGGCCGGATCGCCCGAAAGTATCCGTTCATTATGATATACTGCTGCTCCTATTAGGTATTGCAGGAGTGACTGGGCTTGTTCTCTATACTGCCAAAAACAAGTGGCGGCCATTTGCAAGTATACTTATCATGGTCAGTCTTGTATGGACAGGGGCTCTTCAGTATTATGCTTACTTTACGAAGGTTAATGAAGATGTGACGGAAGGTGTTCAGCAGTTTGATACTTATTTTGATACGGTAGGCTATGGGCAGTATGAGGGGCTGCAAGTATCCAATAAAATCAAGCAGCTGGAAGAAGGATTTGGCCGTACGATTTGGGATTCACCGAGAATACAGCAAAACTCTGGCATGTATTACGGCTTAAAGACGCATAGCGCTTACCATAGTCTTATTCCCCGTAATCTCCATCAATTATATAAGGAGAACTATAATATCCGCCAAATAGGAACAGTCAGCCTATATCATAACTATGATAACAGACTGTATCTTGAGACAGCTTTCGGTAATGAGTTTTATGTGAGCGAGGCAAAAACATGGTATGAGCCATACGGATATGAATCAGTGTATACAACAACGAATTGGCATGTGCGGCAAAATAAAAACAAGCTGCCTGTCGGCTTTGCCTATCCGGCAGACGCATGGATATCGGAGGAAACATTTGATTCCCTGACAACACCAGAAAAAGACCAGGCGATTCTATCGGCGGTAACCGTAAAGGATAGGGAGCTACAGCTAACACCTTCCGCCTTTGATCCAAACGAGCTGGAGGTAGAGACGCTCTTTACTGGTATGGAGGATGTAACACTCGTCAATATGAAAAAAACGACAGACCAGATCTATACTGCAGAGGAAGATGCCTATATTGAAGTGCCTTATAGAAAAACAGGAACAACAGGGGAGCTCATAGTAGAGATTGATATTAAGCCTCTTAAAGATAAAGATTTTACGGTGTCGATTCAGGATAAAGAAATGCTTCAGTATGCGGATAAATGGACATGGTCCTATCCAAAAGACTCCTTTACCTTTAATTTGGGCTGGTTGTATGAAAAAGAAACGATTCAGATCAGGCTAACGCCGGGCTCTTATAAAATTGGTGATGTGCGGGTTTATCGTAACAGCTATGAGCCGCTAAAAAAGAGAGTTGATACGTTGAAACAGCAAGGACTGGAAAATATAATGTATCACCGTAATAAGCTGTCAGGCGATGTGACGATTGCTGATGATAGTATATTCTTTATGTCCATTCCATACAGCAGGGGCTGGAGTGTAAAAGTGGATGGGAAGAAACAGGATACTTATGAAGTGAATCATGCGTTTATCGGCTTCCCGCTTTCACCGGGTAAACATAAAATTGAAATGTCTTATGTCTCGCCGTTCTTTAAGGAAAGCCTCGTTATTTCCATTATTACATTACTGCTTGTAGGAATTTATGCTTGGAGAAGAAGGAAAAAAGCATAAGCCTCTTAGTATTCATAGTGATGGCGATATGCTGGAGAACCTATAAGTATAAAATAAATAAAATCTTCATCATGAATGGGGATGACAAACTAGCTTAATATCAGGTTGATTGGAGTGGCGGCTGGCGGCTCCTTGGGGAGGACCATATGTAGAAAATCTATTGGTTACGGGAGTAGATTCCCGTAACCATTTAGTTGGAGCCGGGCGCTCGGCAGGAAAGCGTCCAGCCAAAATAGAAATCAAGCGGGGTTACGGTAGTGAACCGATAAATAATAGAATAATGCAAAATTTAATGTATGAAATATAATTGTTAACAGTTTGGCATCTCACGTAATGGAAAATAGGAGTATGCTAATGATAACTTGTAGATTATGGAGGGATATACCAATGAATCGAAGTAAAGTTATCGCATTAGCTGCTACAGCCTCACTTATGACAGCTTCTGTTATCATTCCAGTCAGTGTTGATGCCCATCCAGGAGACGGGAGGTCCGGCAGCTATAAGTTTAAAGATGTAAATGAGGGATATACTCACTCTTCCAGCATTTACAAGTTAGCAAACCGGCAAGTCATTAAAGGTTATAAAGATGGGACATTCCGTCCAAATGAACAGGTGACACGCGGTCAAGTTGCCAGCATTATTACTAGCATATTGAATATTAATCCTATAAATATTCCAAATCCGGGCTTTACGGATGTAACAGTGGCCAACTCTCACTATAATGGTATTGCAGCACTTGCTAAAGCAGGTGTTTTAAACGGCTATGGAGATAAGTCATTTCGTCCAAATGCTCCGCTGACACGCGGACAGATGGCTAAAGTCCTTGTAAAAGCATTCCAGTTCAAAGAAACCGCTAGTGCTAATACGCCTTTTACGGATGTGAATAACTCCGAATATAGTAACTGCATCAACACATTATACGAGCTGGGCATCACAAGGGGAACATCTAAATCGACCTTTAGCCCGGATATTCCAGTAAAACGCGGACAGCTTGCCTCATTCGTCCTGCGTTGCGAAGACATATCTAAAAAGTAATGGTTAAATAGGAAACACCTCCATATAGGTGCACGTAAAACGTGGGCTTGTATGGGGGTGTTTGTGCTTAGTTATCAATGAAAAAGAAGGACTATTTAAACGTTCTGCGAAAGGGAAATTCTACGTTAGTTTTTTTGAAGAAAAATGAATATTTTGGTTAAAAGTGTATATAGTAATGTGTAAATGGTAATTATATTTTCCGTGTTAAAGGAGCGAATCATTGTTTATTTATTGAAAGAAAAATAAGACTATAGAGTAGTATGCATAGCTTCCAAAGAAGGAGATTTAGGGTCTTATAACAGCTTTTCACCTTTTCATACATAAAAAGGGCAAGTATGTATAAGAAGGGGGGTTAGCACTATCTTCTTATGTTAAGAAAGGGGTTGCTACATGATTGATCTACACAGCCATTTGCTTTGGCAGGCGGATGATGGCCCGCGTACTATAGAAGAATCACTGAGAATAGCTGCTGCTGCTATACATGAAGGTATTACTGAAATGATACTTACCCCTCATTATGCTCACCCTCATTATCATGTCCAAAAGGAGAAAATACAGAAACGATTAGCTGTTTTGCAAAATGAAATAGAAAAAGCGAATATGCCCCTTATTCTACATAAAGGGCATGAAGTAAGGCTGACTGGAGAGTTACTGATCCTTTATCGAGAAAAGCGATTTCATACGCTGGCCCACTCGAACTACTTCTTATTAGAATTGCCTTCCTACACGGTTCCCTATTATACCATTCATATTATCAGGTCTTTAATTAATGAAGGACTGACACCCATTATTGCTCACCCAGAACGAAATAAAGCGATTATAGAAAATCCTTCCCTTCTAGAACGTTTAGTGAAGGAAGGCGCCGTTACTCAGCTTACAGCGGGCAGCTTGACGGGACATTTTGGGCGTACTGTCCAGAAATGCTCAGTGGATTTACTAAAGGCGAATTTAATACACACATATGGTTCTGATGTCCATAATCTTACTTCCCGTCCTTTTCTGTTTCGGCAAGGCCTTCATTATTTAGAGAAAAAAGGGGAGCTTGATGCAGTTGATTTGCTATTGGAAAACAACGCACGGGTTGTTGGAAATAAACCGTTGCTCATAGAAGAACCATGTGTAAAGCAGGCTAAAAAATGGTGGCCTTTGAAGATAGGCAGCAAAAAGTGATGATTGAGTAGACAACTTGTTGAAACAGCAGGAATGTAGGAGGATATGAATGCGAAAATGGATAAAATGGGCAGGCGTAATTGGAATTGCCCTCTGTATTGTTGTAATTGGCGTAGGGGTGAAGGTGTACAGTGATGTGAAAACGACTGCCGAAAAGCTCTATACACCTCTTGCGCAGGAAATACCTGCTGAACGTGAAGCAGTGGTGGATGTCAAGCAGCAGGAGCCTTTCTCAGCTCTCTTATTAGGAGTGGATGAAAGGGAAGGCGATGCTGGCCGTTCTGATACGATGATTGTCCTGACAGTCAATCCATCCCTCGGTACGACGAAAATCTTAAGCATTCCGCGGGATACGTATACAGAGATTATCGGAGCAGACAGAAAAGACAAAATCAATCATGCCTTTGCTTACGGCGGGATGGAAATGTCCAAGCATACTGTTGAATACCTGCTTGATATTCCAGTCGATTACGTCGCGAAAATCAATATGAAGAGCTTTCAGGAAATTATTGATATTGTAGGTGGTATAACGGTAAACAATGAACTGGACTTTTCATACGACGGGGAGCAGTTCCCAATCGGTAAAATCGAGTTGGATGGTAATAAAGCATTGAAGTATGTCCGGATGCGTTATGAAGATCCAGCAGGTGATTTTGGCCGGCAAAACAGGCAAAAACAGGTCATTCAAGGCGTCCTGAAGGAGAGTTTGTCAGTCAACACGATTTTCAATTATAAATCGATCTTTGAAACATTAGAAGAAAATATGGAAATGAATATCAAATTTGACGAGCTGCTGAATATTCGCAAGCATTACGGAAACAGCTTTCAGACGATTGAACAGCTGTATTTAAATAACGGCTCCAGCACAAGACTGGACGGGATTTATTATTACTTGCCGGATGAGGGTGAGCTGAAAAATATTCAGAGCACGTTGCAGCAGCATTTGGAAATAGAATAGCCGGAAGAAGGCAGTTTTTTAATTTATAGATATCCCTTGAACACTTTCTATTCTAATGTCTGGAAAGAAGCTGGAAGGATAACAAGTAAAGAGCTTGAATAAATGTCGAAAATTTATGTAATATTTATCAACCTGCCCTAATAAAATGGGTGTGAGTTCTATAATTCTCACTAATCCTTCCTGACCATGCACGGATTTGAAAAACGGATGGTCTATCAACGAAGATAAAAGATACATCCCCCATATTTTTATTGAAGTACTGCCCGCCGGCAAATGCTATTAGTCTCTTTTCTTCAGCTAGCAGATTCTATTGCGATAGAAGGAAATAGATTGAAATTATCTGTGTTATAAAGAATAATGGACATCCATTCTCTCCTTCTACTATTGAGACGTTATAATCCTCGTTCTAGAACAGCAAAGTGGGGCCGGAGAAGATACTGGAAGCGGGGACAAGCTAGTGTGAGGGTTGACGGAGAAAAGAGAAAGCTAGTTTATAGAACACAAAAAGCTGTTTTTTCGCAGCTAAAGAGAAATCTACTATTTTATATGCAGATAAAAGAGGTGTAGATAATGAATTCCACCCTACGGTATTCCATTTTCTTTATATTGGATTCTCTTATTGTCCTGTCCGTAATCTTCATTAGTTATTGGCTGCTTGACCCGGCTCATCTTATTCATTCTAATTCGGTTATCTTAATTAGCTCTTTAACATTACTCGTAAGTCATCATATTATGGCTTACTTTTTTCACCTATACAATCGGATATGGAGTGTGGCATCAATTAAAGAACTGCTGGCAATTGGGTATGCAGTGACATTTTCGGTGCTGATTGCAAGCAGCATTCAATTTTTTATGAAAGAGGATATCCTATTCCGGGTTATCGCCATTACTTGGCTGTTAGATATGGTCATGATTGGAGGATCAAGATTCTTATTGCGTGTTTTGCATGACCGCTCACTGTTTCAAACACAGGAAAATCTAAAACGGGTACTTGTAATTGGCGCGGGGGAAGCGGGTACGATGTTGTTACGCAGTATCAAAAGGGATCCATTGACGGAATACCAGGTAGTTGCTTTTGTTGACGATGATCTTCATAAACAAAAAATGAAACTGATGGATATCAAAGTTTACGGCACGACAAAGGATATCGGCCGGATTGTAGAAGAGAAAAAAATAGATGAGATTTTTTTAGCTATTCCTTCTCTTGGGAAGGTAGGGATTCGTAAAATGTATGAGCGTTGTATCTGTACAAATATACCAATCAAAATCATGCCTAAAATGGAGGATATCATTATCGGAAAAGTATCTGTCAATGATATGCAAGAGGTGAAGATTGGGGACCTCCTTGGAAGGGAGGAGGTAAAGCTTGATATGGTTGCTCTTTTCAATAAATTAGCTGAAAAAGCTATATTGGTAACGGGGGCAGGAGGATCGATCGGCTCTGAAATTTGCCGTCAAATTTCCAAGTTCAAACCGAACCGGGTTATTTTATTGGGCCATGGAGAAAATTCCATTTATAACATTCATACGGAACTGGCTGAAAATAAAGAGTATGAGGAAATATCGTTTGTACCAGTCATAGCAGATATCCAAGATAGGAAAAGGATTTTCGAAGTCGTACAAGAGTTTATGCCCGACATTATTTATCATGCTGCTGCGCATAAACATGTTCCCCTGATGGAAAGCAACCCGGCTGAGGCTATAAAAAATAATATAGTTGGAACAAAAAATATAGCGGAAGCAGCCCATACATATGGTGTGGCAAACTTTGTGATGATTTCTACAGATAAGGCAGTAAATCCGCCAAATATTATGGGGGCAACAAAACGAATTGCGGAAATGATCATACAAAATTTAGCGAGATACAGTAACACAAACTTTGCAGCTGTCCGTTTTGGAAATGTATTAGGTTCGCGTGGCAGTGTGATACCCAGATTTCAAGCTCAAATTGCAGCAGGGGGGCCGGTAACCGTCACGCATCCAGAGATGACGCGATACTTTATGACTATTCCCGAGGCTGCCCGGCTTGTCCTGCAGGCTGGTGCACTTGCCCGTGGAGGGGAGGTGTTCGTCCTCGATATGGGAGAGCCTATTAAAATAATAGATTTAGCGAAAAACCTTATTCGGCTGTCGGGTTATACAATGGAGGAAATCCATATTGAATTTTCCGGCGTACGTCCCGGAGAAAAGATGTTTGAGGAATTGCTGAATGCTGAAGAAATCCAGGAGGAGTATATTCATCCTAAAATTCATGTAGGAAGGGCACATTGCCCTGAAGAACACGTACTGCTTGGATTATTTGCGCAGCTGGAATTCCTTTCTGCGAGTGAAATACAGCAAAAAGTAATGAAATTAGCGAATGGGGAATGGCTGAATAACGAAGAATTTGCCCCAAGGACGATTGCTTAATCGCC
This sequence comes from Lysinibacillus odysseyi 34hs-1 = NBRC 100172, assembly GCF_001591965.1. Taxonomy (GTDB): domain Bacteria; phylum Bacillota; class Bacilli; order Bacillales_A; family Planococcaceae; genus Lysinibacillus_B; species Lysinibacillus_B odysseyi. Next base: position 48,873 of record NZ_BCVX01000014.1, on the reverse strand, counting down.
GTTATATATTAAATAAAGAGGAGAGGGCGTTTGACAAACTTTCAACATGCGGCTGCCCACCGGCCTGCGTATAAACCACAAGATCAGGAAAGGATTTATTTGGCATCGCCTCATATGAGCGAGGAAGGTTATGAACTAGCCTATATACAAGAAGCATTCCGGACAAATTGGATTTCTCCGAATGGAGAAAATGTGGATGAATTTGAAAAGCAGCTCGCCTGGAGAGTGGGAAGTAACGCAGCAGCAGCTCTTTCTTCAGGCACAGCGGCTATCCATATGGCCCTAAAGGCGATAGGGGTAGAGAAGGGAGATATAGTATTTTGCCCAACATTCACCTTCTCGGCAACAGCCAACCCAATTATTTATCAGCAAGCAATTCCGGTTTTCATTGATAGTGATGAAGACACATGGAATATGAGTCCGGAGGCATTGGAGGAGGCGTTCCGACGCTACCCCAATGTAAAAGCCGTATTAGTTGTACACCTGTATGGATTGTGCGCGAATATGGATGCCATTATGGAAATTTGCCGACAATATCGTGTCCCGGTCATTGAGGATGCCGCCGAAAGCCTTGGCTCTCTCTATAAGGGAAGATACACAGGCACCATCGGAGATTACGGAATTTATTCATTTAACGGGAACAAAATTATCACAGCTTCTGGAGGCGGGATGCTCGTCTCAAATAATGAAGAACGGATAGCTAAAGTAAAATTTTGGTCGACTCAATCAAGAGATCCTGCAAGGTATTACGAGCATAGCGAGCTCGGTTATAACTACCGGATGAGCAATATTGTAGCCGGCATCGGGAGAGGGCAGCTGCATGTGCTGGAGAAAAGAATAGAAAAAAAGAAATATATTTTTGAATTTTATAAGAAGGAGCTCAGTGATCTGAATTGCTTAGCTTTTATGCCGGTGGATGAATGGACAAAGCCAAATTATTGGCTAAGTGTAGTTTTGTTAAAAGGGACGATAAGTCCACTCGAAATAATAGAAGCACTCGAAGAGGAAAATATCGAATCAAGACATGTGTGGAAACCGATGCACTTACAACCTTATTTTAAGAACTATGATTTTATAGGTAAGGATGTGGCAGAAAACTTGTTTGCCCATGGGGTTTGCCTGCCTTCCGATACGAAGATGATCGATAAGGATTTAGAAAAGATAGCAGCGATAATAAAAAAAGTGGTGAATAGTCATGCAGCTATATAAAAAGTACGGGAAAAGGCTAATGGATTTCTTTTTAGCGGCTGTTGCCCTCATTCTCTTCAGTCCACTTTTACTAGTGATCGCCGTTTTAGTAAGAATCAACCTGGGCAGCCCCGTCCTATTTAAACAGGAAAGACCAGGCTACAAAGAAAAGATATTTACATTGTATAAATTTCGTACGATGACAGATGCCCGGGATGCAAAAGGACAGCTGCTTCCGAATAAAAGAAGGCTTACAAAGTTCGGCAGATTCCTAAGATCGACTAGTTTGGATGAGCTGCCGGAACTGCTGAACATTATTAAAGGAGATATGGCAATTATAGGTCCGAGGCCTTTAGCCGTAGAATATTTGCCATATTATACGAATGAGGAAAGAGCACGGCATTCTATAAGGCCTGGGCTCTCGGGATTGGCACAAATTAACGGGCGTAATACAGCCTCTTGGGAGCAGCGCTTTCAATACGATTTGGAGTATATAACGAATATTACATTAGCCAATGATATAAAAATCATGATAAAAACACTGAAGAAAGTAATCGAAAGAACCGATGTTGGGGAGCTGGGTGTCGATACACCAATCGATTTTGACCAATATAGAAAAGCAAAACAGAAGGCAACATCCGGTTGAATTCAAGTATGAATATAGCTGGACTTTACAAGATTTGATGAAAAGAGGAGAGACATGCTATCGATCTTAACATTGGATGAGCAAGATGAATGGAATACGATCGTGCAGGGATTTGAGCAGCATGATGTTTACTATTTAGCAAACTATGTAAAAGCATTTAATATACACGGTGACGGTGAACCCACACTTTTTTACTATGAAGCAGGAGATATGAAAGCTATCAATGTGGTGATGAAAAGAGATATAGCTGATGATAAACAGTTTACAGGTAAACTGCCGGCGAATACCTTTTATGATTTCGCTACGCCGTATGGATATGGCGGTTTTTTGATAGAAGGATCAGCTACAACTTCTGCCATGCACGCTTTAGCTGATGAATATAGTGCTTACTGTAAAGAAGCAGGAATCATTAGTGAATTTGTACGCTTCCACCCTCTCCTACAAAATGCGGAAGCTGCTAAAAGCCTTTATAAGATAAAGCCGCTTGGCAAAACAATTACCGTATCATTAACCTCAACGCATTGTATATGGGAAGACTTACGTAACAATAAAAAAAGATGGATAAAAAAGGCACATGAGGCCGGCGTGGAAGTATATAGTGGAAGAGAGCCTGAGCTGTTTCAAGAGTTTAAACGGATGTATGAACAGACAATGAAGAAAAACAATGCGCAAGATTACTATTATTTTAACGAAGCATTTTACCAAAGTGTGCTGCACGACTTGCCGGACCATTCCGTTATTTTTTATGCGGTATACAAAGGAAGAAAGATAGCGATGGTGCTGGTGCTCTATGGAAATAGACGAATGCATCATCATTTATCCGCATCGGAAGAAGCATTTTCACATCTTGCCCCTACCAACTTGTTAATGTATGAAATAGCATGCTGGGGAAGTGAACATGGATTTGAAAGCTTTCATATGGGAGGAGGCGTTGGCAGTAAAGAAGACTCTCTTTACCAGTTCAAAGAAGGTTTTAATAAAAACTCGCAGACCCATTTTTCAATTGGGAAAAAAATATTTAATGAAGAAGTGTACGATTACCTGTTGGACATGAGAAGAAGGGGGGAACGAATGGATGAGTCCGCTTTATTCTTTCCTCTCTATCGCTCATCCTTCTCGAAATGATGTGATAGGTGAGGTAGATAAATGAACATTTTGTTTCTATCATTGGGAAGTATGGACAATATCGAAACGCAGGGAATATATTCTGATCTGATGCGGCAATTCCGCGACCATGGGCATGACGTATATATTATGTATGCAAGGGAAAAACGTTTAGGAAAGCCTACCGAATATACAATGGAAAATGGGGTCCATCTCCTCAAAGTTAAAATTGGCAACATTACACAAAATCACCTTCTGGAAAAGGGCATCTCCACCTTGATGATTGAGCATCAGTTTTTAAAGGCTATTAAAACCTACTTGAGTCATATCATTTTTGATTTAGTAATTTATTCTACCCCGCCTGTTACATTTGAAAAAGTCATTCGTTATATCAAAAAAAGAGATAACGCAAAAACCTATTTACTTTTAAAGGATATTTTTCCGCAAAATGCAGTGGATCTAAATATGCTCCACAAAAGCAGCCCTATTTATCACTATTTCAGAATGAAAGAAAAGAAATTATATCGCACCTCGGATGTCATTGGCTGTATGTCCCAGGCAAATGTAGACTTTATAAAAACCCACAACCCGCAGCTATCACCCGCTATCCTGGAAATATGCCCTAATAGTATTACCCCGCTTACAATGCAAAAGGATGAAGACAAAATAAATAGTATCCGAAACAAATACAATATTCCATCAGACCGGCCCATTTTTTTGTACGGCGGTAATTTAGGTAAACCTCAGGCAATTGATTTCCTGCTGCAATGTATAGAAACGAATCAGTCCAATGACCAAGCCTTTTTTATCATTGTCGGGACCGGAACGGAATTTGACAAAATAGCAGCCTATTTTGAGAGAAAACGGCCTCCAAACGCAAAGCTCATTAGAGAGTTACCAAAAGGTGAATATGAATTATTGGCTAATGCCTGTGATGTAGGCCTTATTTTTCTCCATCACCGTTTTACCATTCCGAATTTCCCGTCTCGTATCCTTTCGTATATGCAGGCATCAATCCCTGTACTCGCAGCAACAGATGAACATACAGATATTGGACAAGTTCTAGAACAAGGCCATTTTGGTCTATGGAGCAGCAGCGCAAATATAGAGGAATTCAATGAAAAAATGGGGCAATTGACAAACCCTCTCATACGAAAAGAGATGGGCAGAAATGCCAGAAAGTATTTGGAGGAAAATTTTACGGCCAGACATTCCTATGAAATCATTATGAATCATTTTGAATAACGAAAGGAGGGACAATAGTGTTTAAAAATGCAACCTTATTAATTACAGGCGGCACGGGTTCTTTTGGCCATGCCGTGATGAAGCGGTTTCTCGGTACGGATATTAAGGAGATTCGTATATTTTCCAGAGATGAAAAAAAGCAGGACGATATGCGAAAGAAATATAACAGCGAGAAACTGAAGTTTTATCTTGGGGATGTCCGGCAGATGGATAGTTTAAGAAATGCGATGCATGGAGTGGACTATATTTTTCATGCGGCTGCGTTAAAGCAAGTGCCGTCATGTGAATTCTTTCCGCTAGAAGCGGTAAAAACAAATATTTTAGGCACGGAAAATGTACTGAATGCTGCTATAGAACATAATGTGAAAAAAGTGATCTGCCTGTCGACAGATAAAGCAGCCTATCCGATCAACGCCATGGGCATCTCAAAAGCCATGATGGAAAAAGTATTCGTAGCCAAGGCAAAAACCGTATCTGCCGACAGGACACTGATTTGCGGTACGCGCTATGGGAATGTGATAGCCTCCCGTGGTTCTGTCATTCCGCTTTTTATCGAACAAATTAAAAGCGGCAAGCCCTTAACGATTACAAATCCACATATGACACGGTTTTTAATGAACTTGGAGGAAGCAGTGGAATTGGTGATGTTTGCCTTTGAACATGGGGAGCCGGGGGACATAATGGTCCAGAAATCTCCTGCCTGTACGATTCACAATCTGGCGATGGCCGTAAAGGAACTATTTAATGCAGCGAATGAAATCAAAATTATCGGTACAAGACATGGTGAAAAAAGATGCGAAACCCTTCTGACAAAGGAAGAATACGCGGCATCAAAGGATGCAGGACGTTTCTATATCATCCCTCCAGATCAACGGAATCTCAATTACAAGGAATATGTTGATGAAGGCGACCCGGAGCTAACCATCATGGAGGAATATAATTCTGACAATACGCAGCTTTTAACGATAGAAGAAGTAAAGCAAAAACTGCTGCAGCTTCCATATATCCAGCAGGAGCTATGGCAGTGGAACCGGCATGTACAGGTAATGAACTAAGCAGGGAGTGACACGTTGAAAATTCTTATAACAGGAGCGGGCGGATTTATCGGGAAGAATTTGATTGCGGAGCTGAAAAACAGAGGGTTTCATGACATTTTAAGCTATACGAAAGATGAAGATCCAGCATTGCTGGAAACCTATGCTAAAGAGTGTAATTTTGTCTTTCATTTAGCCGGGGTAAATAGACCGATGCATGAAGGTGAGTTTATGGAAGGAAACTACAAGTTTACTGAAAGACTTCTAGCATTGCTCACGGAATTCGGAAATAAAGCCCCGATTGTAGCGGCTTCTTCTATTCAGGCGGGGCAGGACAATCCATACGGGAAAAGCAAGAGAGCGATGGAGGATGCTTTATTCCTTCATAAAAGCAATACAGGTGCGGAAGTATATGTGTACAGATTGCCGAATGTGTTCGGCAAGTGGAGCAAGCCGGACTATAATTCTGTCGTGGCCACATACTGTTATTATATTGCACGGAATAGGCCTATCTATATCGATGATGCCAAAAAAGAGCTCACTCTCTGCTATATTGATGACGTGATAGAAGAATTTCTGCGTGCATTAAAGGGGGAGCCGTCAAGGCAGTCTCCTTACTGTGCAGTACCGCTTACCTACCCAATCTCACTTGGCGGTTTAGCAGACCTGATAGAAAACTTTAAAGCAAATAGGGAGACTTTACACATAGCCGATATGGAGGATGGCCTGACGAAAAAGCTTTATAGCACTTATGTAAGCTTTCTACCTGAGAACCAATTTGCATATAATTTGAAAATGAATCTGGACCATAGAGGTTCTTTTACTGAATTTATCAAAACATCTGATAGAGGGCAGGTATCTGTCAATATCTCAAAACCAGGCATTACGAAGGGAAATCACTGGCACCATTCAAAAAATGAGAAATTTCTTGTTGTAGGTGGGGAAGGAATCATTCGTTTTAGAAAGCTGGGGAGCGAGGAAATCATAGAATATTATGTCAGTGGAGAAAAAATGCAGGTAGTGGATATTCCTACAGGTTATACACACTCCATTGTGAATATTGGCCATACAGATCTCATTACTATTATATGGGCAGATGAATGCTTTGATCCTGAAAAGCCGGATACGTACTATTTGGAGGTATAAGAGGTGAGGAAGCTCAAAGTAATGACAGTGGTAGGGACAAGGCCGGAAATTATCAGGCTGTCGGCAGTCATCAACAAGCTGGAACAGTCAGATGCAATTGATCATACGCTTGTGCATACGGGGCAAAATTATGATTACGAATTAAATGAGATTTTTTTCAAGGAATTTCATTTGAAAAAGCCGGATTATTTCTTGGAGGCAGCTGCCAGTACACCTGCTCAAACAATTGGCAATATGTTAAATAAAATTGATCCCATATTAGAAGAAACAGCTCCGGATGCTTTTTTAGTATTAGGTGATACAAACAGCTGTTTATGTGCCATTGCAGCGAAAAGAAGACAAATCCCCGTTTTTCATATGGAGGCAGGCAACCGCTGTTTTGATCAGCGTGTTCCTGAAGAAACAAACCGGAAAATCGTTGACCATGTGGCGGATATCAATCTGACTTATAGCGATATAGCAAGAGAATACCTGCTGCGCGAGGGCTTCCCGGCGGATCAAGTCATTAAAACGGGGAGTCCGATGTATGAAGTACTAAATTCCAGAGTGAATGATATTGAATCATCCGATATTTTACAGCGGCTGGCGCTTAAAGAAGAAGGGTATTTTGTTGTTTCTGCACATAGAGAAGAGAATATTAATAGAGAATCAAATTTTGCAGCACTCATTGATACATTGCAGACGCTTGCCGAAACATATAAAATGCCGGTCATCGTCAGCACACACCCCCGCACACAAAAGAGGATGAACGAAAAAAAGGTTGTCTTTCATCCACTCATTAAAACGATCAAACCTTTAGGGTTTAATGATTATATAAAGCTTCAATTAGAGGCAAAGGCTGTTCTTAGCGACAGCGGGACAATTAGTGAAGAATCGTCTATTTTAGGTTTCCGGGCGCTCAATATACGGGAGGCACATGAAAGACCGGAAGCGATGGAAGAAGCAGCGGTCATGATGGTAGGACTAAAAAAAGAGCGGGTGCTGCAGGGGCTGCATATATTAGAAACACAGCAAAAGGACACACTTCGACTAGTGGAGGACTACCGGATGCCGAATGTATCAGATAAAGTGTTGAGAATCATTTTGTCATACACGGATTATGTAAAACGTAGGGTCTGGGGGCACCCTGAATGATGAGGCTGGCGTTAATTTGCCCTTCGAACAGGCTCTATATGCCCTATGTAAAAAATTACGAGCATATTTTACTGGAACAGAAGATTGATTACGACATTATTAATTGGGACAGGTTCCACATGGAGGGAATTGATAATAACACATATAGAGACAGAAAAACGGGCCATCAAAGAAGCTTTTTCGACTATGCCGGATATAAACGTTTCATAGTCGAACGGCTAAAGAGACAGAGTTATGATAAGGTAATTGTCTTTGGGCTTCAATTGACCTTCTTTCTTAGGGACATTTTACTTGAGGGCTTTAAAGGAAATTTTATAGTAGACGTACGGGATTACAATAAAATTTTAAGGTTTCTTGATATGGACAAGATAATCGCGTTTTCTAATCATGTGGTCTTATCCTCTTCAGGATATAAAATTTGGCTTCCGGAAAGTGATAAGTATGCCATCAATCATAATACACAAATAACAAGCATTACAGAAATGGGACCGGCTCAAAACATCACCGGCAAAGAAAAAATCTGCCTGAATACTATCGGCGCAACAAGAGATTTAAAGATCAATAAAAAGCTGTTGTATAAGCTGAGAAACAATGATGGCTTCCAGCTGAATTATTATGGTGAGGGAGAAATTAATGGCCAGCTGGAAAAATATATAAAGGAAAACCATATCTACAATGTCTCTGTGACTGGGAGATATTATGCTGAGGAGGAAGCCTTGTTTTATAAAAACAGTGATTTGGTTAATGTTTTCCGATTGAATGATAGTATTAATAATCGAACAGCATTGCCAAATAGGCTATACAATGCTGCTTTATATGGCAAGCCGCTGATCACTTTAAAGGGAAGTTATTTGGCAGAGCAAATTTCATTCTATCAATTAGGATTGACAGCCGATACATTGGACAACATTGACCAAGTAATAAACGATTATGTAAAGAATTTTGATTTGGCTGCATATCAGAAAGGAAGGACAGCCTTTTTTTCGAAAGTGTTGGAGGAGAATGCCATTTTTAAAAATCGGCTGATTGAATTTTTGTGCCGCCAATATAGTCAGCAACATTGAAAAAATATAAATGGCGGCTGGTTTCCTCATAAGGGGGGGTGTGATGAATCGTAAAAAAAGATTGATCATTGTCAGTAATAACCTGGCTACCGGCGGGATTCAAAAAGCATTAGTAAATTTTTTAAAGGAAATTGCGGATAAGTACGATGTAACATTATTTATATATAGCTACAGCGGAAAATACATCTTTGAATTACCAGCGGAAATAAACATAATAAAGGCGAACGCCTTCCTGAAATTGTTAGCTGTTTCCCAGGCAGAGGCAAAAAAGGAAGGCAGATTTCTCTGTCTTCTCCGTGCATTGCTCGTAGTGTGGACGAGGATGTTTACAAATAGATTACCGCTATCTTTACTGCTTTTTACAGAAAAACGACTGAAGGGTTATGATGCGGCGATTTCCTATGTCCAGAGCCCGGATAGTAGATCGTTTTACGGGGGATGTAACGAGTTCGTCTTAAAGAAAATAGATGCTGTGAAAAAGATTGCCTATATACATTGCGACTACTTGCAATACGGAGGTAATACACCTCGGAATAAAAAGCTCTATAGTCAATTTGACCATATTATTGCTGTTTCCGAAGGCTGCAGAAAGCAATTTCTACAGGCCATTCCATCTCTATCGTCTACAACGTACAGTGTGAAAAACAGCGTTGATTTTATCGATGTTCAAAAGAAGACTGACTGCTCCCCGGTTCCATACGACAGAGGGAAATTTACGATTATAACGGTAGCCCGCCTGAGTGAAGAAAAAGGCATTATAAGGACTATTGATGTTATAGAGGAGTTATTGGAAAAAGGCTATGAAATCTGCTGGCATCTTATCGGGGACGGCAGACAAAGAAAATATATCGAAGAGCGTATCTTTTCGAAATCCCTGGAAGGGCAAATACTTCTTCATGGAGAACAGGAAAATCCATATAGATATATGAAAAACGCCGATTTGTTTTTGCTGCCTTCATATCATGAAGCAGCTCCGATGGTAATAGAAGAAGCAAAATGTATAGGGCTTCCTATTCTGACCACAAATACAATATCAGCAATTGAAATGGTGGAACAATGCAGGGCAGGCTGGGTTTGTCAAAATTCGACGGCCGGCATAAAGGAAGGGCTTGAATACATTTTAAGGAATAGGGAGGAATTGCAGCACATCAGAGAGGGGCTGAAAAAACAACGGTTCTCCCAAGAATCCATATTTGCACAATTAGATGCTGTAATAAACGGGGAGCATGCTAATGAACGATAAGCAAAAGAATAGATTAGTATTGATTTTTTGTTTACTCGATGTGCTTATCATTTCTATAGGTCACGTAATGAATAGCAGTGCCATTGTTATGGGTGGCATTTTCATCTTTTTTAGTTTGCTGTTGATCAGCAGGGGGGCAAAATTCCTGGCTCTTATGCTTTTTTATTTGCCATGGTCTCCTATCATGAAATTCAATGCTGACGGCCCAACCTTTTATACCATTGCTTTTCTTCTGTTTTTTTGTTGTTTCCTTCTTACAAAAGAGCTTTTTGAAAGAAAAGCGGTATTAACCCTGCAAAATTTATTGCTGGTGAGCATCATAACGATTTATACAATGATTGTGAAGTTAGTGTCAGGGTATGACATCTCGCTAAGCTATGTGGTTTTTCTTGTCATGCTTGTTTTGATTCCTACCTATTTTTATCTGTACCGAAGTCAATTATCTTTTGGGGAGTGTATCATCTTTTTTTCAGCCGGCATCATGTCAGCAAGCTTCTCGGCTAAAATCTTAATGAGCTACCCCCATATGCTAAGGTATATAGAGGTTTCGAGTTGGGAAGCAGGCGGCCTGACAAGGCTGAGTGGTTTTTATGGAGATGCTAATTATTATGCAGCGCATATTTTAACGGCCATTTGCGGGCTGCTCATCCTCGTATTTAACAAACGATATTATGAAAGAGTGTTATTATTTTTCTTTGTTATTACGCTTGTTTATCTAGGCTTTTTATCCGTATCCAAGATGTTCCTGTTATTGTTAGGGGCGACGGCCGGTGTATGGCTGTTCTTTGTATTTAGCCAAAAAGGGAGAGCTCTGACTAAAATCTCGGTGCTGCTTGCTTTTGCGGTAGCTCTTGTCTTTATTAGTAAGTCACCGTTCTTTGAAAAACTGATTCAAATGTATAGGGTGCGTTTTCAGGTTGTCAGTGACATTTCTTCCTTTACTACAGGGAGGAGTGACATTCTTCAAGATTATATCTCCTATTTTACCCATCACCCTATTGCTTTACTATTTGGGCAAGGAATGACACAGGTTTATACAGGAGGAATCATGTATGCTGCTCATAATACCTTTGTCCAAATTATTTATCAGTTGGGAATAGCCGGTTCTATCATACTAGCATTATGGATGATCCAATTATTATCTTCAGCCGGTAAACCTAAAATCCCCCATTTATCTGGAGGTTCCAGGATAGGTATTATACTTTTAGCTATTTCCTGCTTCGGGTCTTGGTTTGCTTTGGATATTTTATTTGCAGATGAATTTTTTCTAATTCCTTTACTTTTCCTCGTTGGAAAGGATTATGTAGAAAAAAGCGCAGAGCAGAGGGAGTTATAGCTATATAGAAAAGTAAAAGCTAATCATCCCTTTTTAATTTGGAAAGAAGGCAGGAGAAAAGTGAACGGTGACATAACTAGAACGACTATTATCCATTCTCTTTTTTGGAAGCTCCTTGAAAGAGGAGGAACGCAAGCTATTCAATTACTCGTGATGATTATTCTTACCCGTCTTCTTACGCCTGGGGATTATGGTGTTATAGCAATCGTTGCTGTTTTTATCAGTATAGCCACTTTGCTGGCTGATAGCGGCTTTTGTGAGTCACTTATCCAAAAAAAGAAGGTAGAAGACATTGATTTTTCGTCCGTTTTCTTTTTAAACCTACTTGTTGCATGCCTATTATATATTATTCTTTTTTTTACAGCTCCATATGCAGCTCTCTATTTTGAAGCTCCTCAGTTAAAAGCTATCTTAAGAATCTTATCTTTAACCGTATTCATAAGTGTATGTAATTCCATTCAATATGCCGTTATAGCGAGGAGCATGCAATTTAAAAAACTGGTTAAAAGCAGTTTGGCGGCCGCTGTATTTGCTGGGCTGGCAGGAGTGGTGTTGGCCTGTACAGGATTTGGCATATGGGCATTAGTTGTTCAACAGCTGACAAATCAATTACTCGTAACGGTCCTCCTATGGTTTTCGGTAAAATGGAGACCTCAATTACTTTTTTCGACAAAACATATATCCATCCTCTATTCGTTTGGCTGGAAACTGGTGGCCTCTACGTTAATTTACAATCTTTATACAAGCCTTCAAAGCTTTGTGATTGGCAAGTTATTTAGCCCGGTGATGCTGGGGTATTACAGCAGGGGCGCCCAATTACCAAATATTTTAGTATCCAATATCAATGGCTCTATTCAATCCGTCATGTTCCCGGCTTTGGCCTCCCGGCAAGATGATAAAGAAAGAATGAAGGAAATGATACGAAGAGCCATTGTTACCAGTTCTTTTATTTTATTTCCATTAATGATGGGGTTAGCTGTAATAGCAGAGCCGTTAATAAGACTATTGTTTACAGAAAAATGGCTTCCTGCAGCAGTGTTTCTTCAAATTTTTTGTGGTTACTATGCATTATGGACGGTTGATTCAGCTAATTTACATGTGATTAAAGCTGTTGGGAGAAGTGATCTTTTTTTAAAGCTGGAAATTGTAAAATTCATTATGGGAACCATCATTTTGGTTAGTAGTTTGCCGTTTGGTGTTTATGGGGTGGCAGTTGGCGTATTAATAAACCGCATTCTCACAACGATAGTAGATGCCTGGCCGATGAAGGCACTGCTGGATTATAGCTTGGTTGCTCAAATAAGGGATGTGCTGCCTTCGTTGTTTTTAGCATTAAGCGTAGGAACGATAGTCTATAGTATCCATTTGGCCGGATTGCCGGATATGCTGACCATTTTCCTGCAAATAATTATAGGTGCTGCGCTATATATAGGGCTGGCCATCGTATTAAAAGTAGAATCCTTCACTTATCTGCTCCTCACTATGAAACATATGATAAAGAGTGAAGGGAGACTGACTATAGAATGAAGAGGTTCATGAGAGATAAAGAGGTGTAATCGTTTGAAAAAACTACTTATGCTTGGAGGAGCCCAATCCCAAATTTCTGCTATTAAAAAGGCTAGGGACATGGGCTGCTATATTATCATCTGCGATACGTTGGAAGAGGCGCCGGGAAAGAAATATGCCCATGAATACTATAATATTTGCACAACAGATAAAGAGGCTGTATTGCATGTAGCAAAGTCTTTGCAGATTGACGGCATTGTCAGTTATGCTGCCGATTCGGGTGTGCTAACAGCAGCCTATGTGGCTGAAAAGCTAGGTTTACCGTCTCACCCGTACAAGTCTGTGGAAACTATCACAAACAAAGAGCTGTTTCGGAAATTTCAACAGGCTCATGATTTTCATATTCCAAAAGCAAAAGCATACAGCTCCGTTGATCAGGCCAAGGCTGATTTTCATCGCTTTACTTTGCCTGTAATGATCAAACCGGTTGATTCATCGGGAAGTAAAGGGATTTCAAAAATCGATTCCATATATCTTCTCGAAGAAAAGGCGGGAATTGCTTTACGGTTTTCAAAAACTAAACGTTTTATCATCGAGGAATATATTGAAAATTACGGTCCTCATATCGGTGGGGACGGCTTTTCGGTGAACGGGAAATTAGTGTTCCGGAGTTTTTCGAACGAATATTTTTCAGTGAATTGCGCTAATCCCTTTGTTTCTATTACAGCTACATGGCCCTCAATCATGCCCGAGCGTATTCAAAACAGCGTACATGAAGAAATACAGAGACTTCTCGGATTATTGGAAATGAAAACAGGCGCCTACAACTTTGATATAAGAGTAGATCAGCAGGAAAATGTCTACTTAATAGAAATGGCGGCGCGCAATGGCGGGGACTGGAATCCTGACCTTATTCAATGTGTAACAGGGGTAGATTTAATTGAATATACGATTAAGGCCGCTTTAGGAGAAAATTGCAGTAGCCTAATGATGGCAAGGCCCCAAGGATATTGGGCAAGTTATGTCTTGCACAGTGAGAGGAAAGGTATATTTAAGGAAATTAAGATTGCGGAGGAATTAAAAAACAATGTTGTCACTTCTTATTTGACTGTAAACCTTGGTGAAAGAGTTTCACCATCCTTAGATGGACATGTCTATTTGGGTCTGATGGTATTAAGATTTTCCTCCATATGTGAAATGAAGGAGAAAACTAAAAGGCTGCACGAGCATATACAGGCTTTTGTAGAAGATATCAATATAAGATGCTAGTAAAAAACACAGGACTTTTATAAAGGAGTTCAAAAATGAAAAAATTACTTGTCTTAAGCGGGGATTCATATCATGTTCCATTTATTAAAAAGGCGAAAGAAATGGGCTGTTATGTTATTACCTGCGATTTTTTTGAGCATAATCCAGGCCATCAATTCGCGGATGAATATCATAACGTCAGCTATATGGACAAGGAAGCTGTTCTAGCTTTGGCAAAAACACTGGAAATTGACGGCATTATTTGTTTCGCAGCAGATGAAGCTGCTACGACTGTAGCTTATGTTGCTGAACGAATGGGGCTGCCTTCTCATCCTTATCAATCAATTGAGATTATTAATCGAAAGGATTTATTCCGGGCATTTTTAAAGAAGCATCATTTTCAGGTCCCTAAAGCAAAAAGCTATACTTCTATAGAAAAAGCGCAAGCAGAATTTCATCTTTTTAAAATGCCTGTCATGATTAAACCGGTTGATTCTTCAGGAAGTAGAGGTATTTCGAAGATTGATTCTGTGGAATTTCTCCCACAGAAAATTGAATATGCTTTGCAGCACTCAAAAGTGAAACGGTTCTTAATAGAAGAATATATCGAAAAACAAGGCTATCAAGTTGGTGGAGACGGCTTTTCAGTAGATGGTGAGCTTGTATTCCGGTACTTTTCCAATAATCATCTTTCCAATACACCCCTAAATCCCTTTGTCCCATTAGGAGGAAGCTGGCCCAGCATATTACCCGCACATCTTCAAAACAAGATCCATGATGAGATTCAACGGCTTCTAAACCTGCTTCAAATGAGAACAGGCGCTTATAATTTTGATATAAGAATAGACCAAGAGGAGAATGTATATTTTATCGAGATGGGTGCAAGGAACGGAGGCAATCTAATACCCCGTATAACAAATTATGCAACAGGTTTCGATTTAATAGAATATAGTATCAAAGCGGCTATAGGCGAAGACTGCCGGGATGTATCTATGGCTCAGTCGCAAGGCTATTGGTCCTGCTACACAATTAATAGCCAAAAAAGCGGAATATTCAAAGGGCTTGAAATGAATGAAGAGTTTATGAAAAGGAATGTTGTCGAATATGAATTGTTTGTGAAACCAGGTGATAAAATTCAGGCATTTACTGGATCGGATAAGAAATTGGGCTCCATGGTCCTGACCTATTCTTCGATAGATGAAATGCTAGAAAAAATGGATAATATGGAGAACTGGATCAAAGTCATTGTGGAGGAATCATTAGTGAACAACTAATAAAAAGCAGCGGGGATATACAAGAGCATCTGCATGTTACGCCTTTTCTAGCATATTGTAAATAAAAGTGTGTATGTGTCTAATACCGCTAACAAAAGTGTGATGGAACAGGGATAAATAAAGGCAGTTATTCATATGGTAGTATGACAAATATTCTACTGAACAAGAGAGTAAAAATATAGGGCGAAATAAGAAGGGGGGAGACGATTGAGTGAGACGATAAGTTTACAGGAGCTAGTAAAGCTGATCAAAAAGAAAATGTTGTTAATTATAGGATTCGCTATTTGCTCCGCAGGGATAACTGCCTATCTCAGCTTTTACCTTATCTCCCCTGTATATGAAGCCCAGACACAATTGCTTGTCAATCAGAAAAATATATCTGAGGAGAATATTTGGGCCCAAATGGAGACTGACCTGCAATTAATCAGTACGTATAATGTCATTATTAAGAGCCCTGTTATATTAAACAAGGTAATAGAGAAGCTCAGCTTACAAATAAGCGAAGAAGAATTAATGAATCAAATAACAGTATCAAATGAAAGTGATTCGAAGGTTGTGAATATTTCGGTGAGAGCTGATGAACTGCAACAAGCTGTCAATATTGCTAATACAATCGCTGAGGTTTTCCAAACGGAGATCCCTAATCTAATGAGCGTTAATAATATCAATATCCTTTCAGCTGCAAAAATAGATCAGTCTCCCAATCCTGTAGAGCCTAATATCACACTGAATATTGCAGCGGCGTTCATAATCGGTGCAATGGCAGGTATCGGAGTTGCATTTTTACGTGAAGTATTTGATGTGACTATCAAAACAGAAAAGGATATAGAGAACATTTTACAATTACCGGTATTAGGTATGGTCAGTTCGATTCCTTTTGAAAAAGAGAAGAAGTCTTTTCATAAAACCTAATAAGGCCGGGGGGAATACAAATGTTTGGCCGGAAAAATAGAGATAGGAAAAAGCAAATAAAATTACTTAAAGCAGGACGGAAACTTATCACCTTATTGGATGGCAGCTCTATTATTTCGGAGCAGTTTCGGACAATACGGACGAATATCACCTTTGCCATGCCTGACTGCGAAGTAAAAACCATTTTGGTCACCTCCACTATACCCGGAGAGGGCAAATCGACAACAACAGCAAACCTTGGTGTTGTATTTGCCCAAGAAGGCAAACGCGTTTTAATAATAGATGCTGATCTTCGTAAACCGACATTGCATTATGCTTTCGGTCTGTTTAATACGGTAGGTCTGTCCAATGTACTTGTAAGAAAGCGGGCGTTCTACGAGTCTATCCAAGAAACTTCAGTGTCAGGATTAGCCATTCTTCCTAGCGGCCCCATACCTTCTAATCCAGCTGAGCTGCTCTCTTCAAAAACGATGGATGCCTTACTGGATGAGCTGAAAAATTTATATGACATCATTATTATTGACGCCCCCCCGGTTCTTCCGGTTACAGATGCCCAAGTGTTGGCCAATAAATGTGATGGTACATTATTAGTTGCGAATGCAGGTGTTATAACAAAGGAACTTATTATAAAAGCAAAGTCAATTTTGGCTACTTCACAGGCAAATATGATAGGCGTTGTCTTAAATAACTGTAAAATGCCACGCGACCATAAACGCTATTATGGTTACTATGGGGCGGGGCATTAATATCTGGTGCCCAATGTTACATTGTATAAATAATACTGGAGTAGACGTTAATCGGAGAATAGGCTTCCGGTCGTCAAGAGACTTATTTAGTGTTGAATGTTTTCTCCCTAAAAGTAATCTAGTTAGCAAGGAGAGAAAAGTTGAATATTCTAATTACAGGTGGGATTGGTTTTATCGGTTCACATACTTATATTTCTTTATACGAGCGATATCCGGAAGCACAACTGGTAATTATCGATAATTTGGCAAACAGTTCGCCCAGAACGATTGAAAGGCTAAAAAAAATTACTTGTAAAAGTGTATTGTTTTTTCCAATCGATTTACGTGACGAACAGGCGTTAACAAAACTTTTTCACGCCTATCGGTTTCATAGCGTCTTTCATTTTGCGGGTTACAAAGCTGTTGGGGAATCGATTACTAATCCATTGGAGTATTACGTTAATAACGTACAAGGTACATTCAATTTATTAAGATGCTGTCTCCTCTATCAAATAGAGCGGTTCATCTTCAGTTCATCCGCTACAGTCTATGGAGATGGGAATAGTCCTCTGAAAGAAAACGCACCGCTATTACCCGCTTCCAATCCGTATGGTCAAACAAAAGCAATGTGTGAACGGATTTTAATGGATGTGGCAGCTGCCAATCCCGGATTTAACGTCACCATCCTCCGCTATTTTAACCCGGTCGGCGCACATGAAAGCGGACTGATAGGCGAGGTGCCTGCTAGCGTGCCAAACAATTTAATGCCCTATATAACAAAGGTCGCGAAAGGAGATTTACCTGTCTTACATATATTCGGAGGAGATTATCCGACAGTTGATGGAACGGGAATCAGAGATTATATTCACGTCATGGATGTTGCAGAAGGACATGTTGCAGCTTTGGAGCATCTAACGCCGGGTTATCATATTTATAATTTAGGAACAGGCAGCGGGACAAGTGTTTTACAGCTTGTCAATGCGTTCGAACAAGTAAACGAAATAAAAGTGCCTTATCAAATTGTGAACCGGAGATCTGGCGATAACCCTTCCATTTATGCTGATGTAGGTAAAGCGGAAAGTGAACTACAGTGGAGGGCAAGGCGTACGATTGAAGATATGTGCAGGGATGCATGGAATTTTGAAAAGCAGGATGGATGAATAAAGTAGAAAGATATTAAGAGGTCATTTGGTATCATGTGAAAGATACCAGATGGCTTGTTTTTCTTTTCGTCCCTGCTATATTTGCCTTCTAAATCAAGACAGTGCTAAAATAAAGGGTATTTGAGAGAAAGTGTGGTCGGAAAAATGAAAGTATTATTTATTGGCGATATTGTCGGCTCGATTGGCCGTGATGCAGTAGCAAAGTATTTGCCGCGCCTAAAAAAGAAGTATGCAGTAGATGTGGTCATCGCAAATGGTGAAAACGCAGCAGCGGGCCGTGGAATTACACGTAATATTTATAATGAGCTGCTGCAAATCGGTGTTGATGTCATTACAATGGGAAATCATACATGGGATAACAAAGATATTTTTGAATTCATTGATGATGCGGACTATCTGATTCGGCCGGCAAACTTTTCAACGGAGGCACCGGGTAAAGGAATGGTACAGATCGAGAAGAATGGTGTAACATTGAGCGTTATTAATCTTCATGGCCGAGTATTTTTGCCGCCGCATGAAGATCCGTTTGCTATGGCGGATGAATTGGTGGCAGAGGCGAAGAAAACATCACCTCTTGTATTTGTCGATTTTCATGCCGAAGCAACAAGTGAAAAAATTGCGCTTGGCTGGCATTTAGACGGGAAAGCATCCGTTGTAGTCGGAACGCATACTCACGTACAGACGGCTGATGCCCGTATCTACCCTGGCGGAACCGCCTATATTACCGATGTTGGGATGACCGGCCCATATGATGAAATACTTGGTATGACAAAGGAAAGTGTTATCTATAAGTTTCAAACAAACATGCCTTCGCGCTTTGAGGTGCCGAAAAAAGGGCGAGAGGTCCTAAGTGGTTTTTTTGTCGAAATAGATGATAAAACAGGGAAATCTCTGCGGCAGGAAAGAATTTATATCAATGATGATTATCCGTTTAAAGGATAAAACACGAAAACGAGCTCATGAAAAATGGGCTCGTTTTTCTTATTTATCGAAAAGAAAAGTTAGGTGAAATTCATCAGTTTACAATTATGTACGCTGTAAACATAGGTAATACAGTCTATTTGTCCTATAAGAACAAAATAATAAAATTCGATTTATTGGGCATAATGTAATGTTTGTAATATTTTCTTAACAAAAATACGCTAAACTTTCCCGGATGATAATGCTATACTCAAGCGTGTATTCAAGATTTTCTAAAAATGGAGGGAACAATATGAAACAACAAAAAGTATTTAATATTGCCATCGCCTCAGCTGTCGCAGCTAGCGGAATCATTGTCGCTGCTCCGACAAACTCAGAAGCAGCAAACGCTTTTAAGGATGTAGAAAGTACAAACAGCCATGCAGCAGCGATTCAGCAGCTAGCTGATCGCGGCATCATAAAAGGCTATTCTGACGGTACATTTAGATGGGCAAAGCCGTTAACCCGTGGACAGGCCGCAAAAATCATGGCGAACATTTTAGAGTTGGATACTAAAAATGTAGTAGATCCAGAATTTACAGATGTGAAAAAAACAGATGAATATTACGGAGCTATTGCCGCATTAAAGGAGAAGGGAATTATTTCGGGGCTTCCGAACGGTTCATACGGACAGCATTCTCCTATCACGCGTGGACAAATCGCCAAAATTATTGTAGAAGCCTTTGATTTGAAAGGCTCAAAAGAAACACCTTTCAAGGATATCGCCGGGGCAGCGGGCTTTATCGACTATATTGAAACACTTTATGCAAATGGGGTTACAACAGGGACAACGGCATATACATACAGCCCATTTGCTCCTGTTAAGCGCGGCCAATTTGCCTCCTTTGTTGTACGTGCCGAAGAAGCGGCTCAAAAAGGGGAGGGAGATAATCCGGATACAGGGGTGGACCCAGACGTCGGTACTAATCCTGATCCAGATACGGGAGGTACGCCAACACCTGATCCAGGACCGGGTAACGGAGGTACGCCAACACCTGATCCAGGTCCGGATAACGGAGGTACGCCAGCACCAAACCCTGATCCTGATAACGGTGGTACACCTGCTCCTTCACCAAATCCTGACCAAGTACAAATTGAAAAAGCACTGGATACTGCTATTGAAAATCTATTGGAAGTCTATGGTGAAAAAGCAGCTAGTATTGCGACATTTGGGTTAGAGGATGATAATACTATCCGCATTTCCTTCCGTTCAGACGATTTAGAACTTACCGAAATCAGAGCACTTTTACGGGAAGCACAGGAAGGGTTAACATTTGTTGATCTGATTGAAAATATCCCTGTTCCAGCAGCTGCTCTATTATTTGACCATTTAGATACAATTACCGTTAGAGCGGGCGGTTATTCCGACGAATTCCAACGCGGGGACTATTTCGATGATGCAGCAATGGATATCAATCGTCCAGCAGTTATTGAAAATGCAGACCGCTTCATTGACGAGGCGCATCGTGTAAATGGAGCGATAACGACTGTTGCGGAATTAAAGGAAAAGTATGATAACAACGTAACGATTACAATTGCCGGTGTAACTTATACACTTGACATTGAATAAGGATGCAGGCCCTTAAAGCAGCAATGCTTTAAGGGATCCTTCAAATGTCTAACTCCAAATGATAGGAAGAAGGCGAAATGAATAAAGATGAAAATACTTAAATGGTTTTTACTATCTGTTGGTGTTGTGATATTACTTGGCGGCGGCTATATTTTGTATGAATTTAAATTTAAAACATATGATGTGGCGGACCCGGAAGTGGATCAAATTATTGACGAAGGGTATGAGATTGAATTGCCTGATGGCACGTCTATGAAAATCGCAAGTGATGGAACAATCCTAGAGCAAAAAAATGAAGAAACTGCTGAAGGTCAGAAGGCGCAGGCAGAAGAAAAGCCAGTACAGGAAGTCACTGAAGCGAGTGCAGCTGTCAAAGCTCCGGCAAAAGACTCTTCTATAGCTGCCCAACAGTCTGAAAAAGAAGAAGTACCAGTCGCAAAGAAACCGGCAAATCCGCAAACAACGAACCCGCCGGCTGCTAAACCGGAATCGGTGACAGCTGAATCGATTAAGGAAAAGTATAGAGGGACGCTTGTTTCCCTGCAGCAGCAGGCAGAAACTCGGGTGGATAATCTGGTAGCGGCAGCTAAAAAAGAATATGCACAAAAAAAAGCAAACGGCGAAAAGATCAGTGCGGGTTACTTCTATACAAAGTATATGGGGTCCTCTGATTCGCTTGAATCGTCGACAGACGGAGCCTTTGAGAATTTGATGAAGGTACTTGAGGCGGACCTTGTAGCTAATGGATTTAAGAAATCAGAAGCGCAAAGCTTCCGCGATGAATACAATCAGACAAAAGAGGAGCTTCGTTCAAGCTTAATGAAAAAAGCATTGGCAGAAATCAAATAAGCCCACAGAAAGAAGTAGACCGACAACCTGACTATTGTATCTTTCAATAACCAAATAGATTATTATTCTTCTTTCCTTTGCTGGTAGAAGAAGGGCTGGAAGAGTGAAAGTTCTCTCAGAAGGCGTAATAGAGCAAACGAGGAGCATAAAAATACCAAGTAAATTTACAGGTCAACAAAGTAATGCTTTGATACACATAGCTTGTGATCTGCAATAAACGGAGGTTCAACACCGAAGTCTGCTTTTTATCAAAGAAAAAATATATAAAACGAAGGGGGCGAATGCATCTGCTGCAATGCTGTTGATGCAGAAGTGATGCTTCCGGCGGGGAAAGCGCTGAAGGAACAAAGGCTAAAACCGTCATATCGGATGATAATACCTTTGTGATCAATATCCTGTTGGCCCGGGAACTTGCAGCAGTGTTCAATAACATTTTCACAGGTAAAGGGGCTAAAAAATGTCCAAAAAAAGTCTATTGGTAATCAGTCAAAATTTTTATCCCGAAATCGGTAGCGCAGGCAACCGGATTAAAAATATTTATCAGCTTTTAAATGAACAGTATGAAGTCCACGTATTGACGACAGAGGCTTCCTATCCGAACAAAAAACTGTATATAGAAAAACAATTTTGGCATGACCGGCAACTCAATGAAGATAAGCATATTCACCGGGTAAAAGTGGCAAATCGGAAATATACAAGAAATATGTTCAACCGACTGCTTTATTATTTGGAGATGATGTGCCGGATGGTATGGATGATTTTATGTTCCAAGAACAAATATGACGCAGTATTTGTGACAAGCCCGCCTATTTTCCTTGGAGCGGTCGGCATCCTGGCAAAAATTCGGTTTAAGGCAAAATTGATTCTTGATGTGAGAGATTTGTGGCCGGATTCTTTAAGAGGTGTAGGTGTTTTTAATTACAAATGGATCATTTCATTATTCAGAATGATGGAAAAATGCATGTACAACAGGGCGGATTCCATCGTGATCAACAGTAAAGGCTTTTATCACCATATCGAGGCTAAGTTAAAAAAGGAAACGCCCATTTACTTTGTTCCTAATTCCATTAGAAAAGAGGAATTGACTCTTGGGGAGCCTCACATAGATGGCTTTGCTGTAGTATATTCAGGAAATATCGGGCTTGCCCAAGATGTTGAATTTCTAAAGCAGCTTTCAAAGTCTCTTTTTGCGAAGGAGATTCGCCTGAATGTCGTAGGTTTTGGACTGAAAAAAGGTGAATTTCAGCAGTTTGTTAAAGAACACAAGCTTTATAATGTGCATTTTATTCGTGCCATGACAAGAAGAGAGTGTCTTGAGCTCATCAAACAAAATGATGTAGGAGTGCTCTGCTTAAAGGATGAGGATGTATTTGATACCGTCCTGCCTGGCAAGCTGATTGACTATATTGCGTGCGGACTGCCGATAGCAGCAGGGGCTTCAGGCTATATTAAGTCATTAATCGAGGAAAAAGGCATCGGCTATGTATCGGAATCACGCAATGTAGAAGAAATTGTTCAGTTTATTGTCCACCTTAAGAATCACCGTCATGTGGCAGAAGCTATTGCGTTGAATAATGAAAAGGTTGTGCAACGGGATTTCTTGTGGGAGTCAAATATTCATACCTTGATTGATGCAATCGAAGATGAAAAGGCCGTACAGAAAGTCTGCAGGCTGGAACCAAAAAATGAAATGATAAATATAGACAGCAAGGTTAACTAATATGGAAAAGAAAATTTGTATGTTTGTATGGAATCACTTTACGAATGATGCCCGCGTTATGCGTGAGTGTACTGCATTGTCCGAACACGGGTACGAGGTAGACCTCATATGTATCCATGATCCGAGTAATCCGGAAATGCTATTTGAGGAAAAAATAAATGAACGCTTTACGGTTTCTCGGGTACGACGTTATCCGGCTACGCTCATATGGATACAGGGATTCGTGCGCTTAGTAAAGAAAAACAAATGGCTTGCAGTACCGCTCACAGCAGGATGGCTTGCTTGTTTGCAGGCATGGCCGTTCGTAACAATATTGCTCTCGATTATCATTTTTGCGTTGCTCGCAACGAAACTAAAAAAAATGGTGATCAATCTTTGTATCATCAGCCGGATGATTAGAAAGGGAAGACAAAAACAATACGATATCTATCATGCCAATGATTTAAATACCCTTCCACAAGGGATTGTATGTGCAAAACTCAGATTCAACAGGAAAAAGCTCGTCTACGATTCCCATGAGGTTCAGACTAGCCGGACAGGGTACGGCAAGATACATGGTCTATTGGAGCGTCTTCTTATTAAAAAGGCAGATGCCATGATTGTGGAAAATCATACACGTGCGAAATATAACGAGGAACTATACGGCTTTTATCCTGCTGTCGTTCATAATTACCCGTTTTCAGCTAATAAGCAACCAGAAAACATAGTAAATTTATGTGAATTATTAGGTTTGGAAAGAGGAGAGAAAATTCTTCTTTACCAAGGAGGTATTCAAGCAGGCCGTGGATTGGAAAAATTGATTGAAGCTGTTCCGATGATCAAGGAAGGAATTGTTGTGCTCATTGGAGATGGAAAAATAAAGGGACAGCTTATCCAGAAAGTAAAGGACATGCAGCTAGAGGGGCGGGTAAAGTTTCTGCCGAAAGTACCCTTAAATGAATTGCCCGCCTATACAGTCAATGCTTATGTAGGCTTCCAGATTTTGAACAATGTATGCTTCAATCACTATTCGGCATCTTCCAATAAACTGTTCGAATACATGATGGCAGGAGTGCCGGTAGTCGCCTGCAGCTTCCCAGAAATCCGAAAAGTTGTGGAAGAAGAAGAAATCGGACTTTGCATTGATTCCCATAATCCGGCTGACATTGCCCAGGCGGTAAATATGATGACACAAGACCTGGAAAAAAGAAATACCTTCAGCAAAAATGCCTTACATGCAAGTCAAAAGTATAACTGGGAATTGGAGAAGGAAGAATTGATCGGACTTTATGAAAAGTTAGAGGAGGCAAACAATAATGTATCAGTTAACCATTGATAAAGCTTATAAAGGCAGTGAACAAAAGACACTTGTCAAATATATTTTCAGTGATATGGATATAAAGTCACATACAGGAAGTGCCGGTATGGATGAATTGATTTATTTATTCAAAATCGGAAATCGAAGTGTTATTCATAATTTTAATTGCAGCGAACAAATAGCCATTCCTTTTATCTCCAATAATTTTACACTGCAGTCGATGATTGATGAGAAAAATTTACAGGACCCGGACGTCATTTATCTCTATCTAAATAATCGAAAAAACCTAATGAAAATCGTAAATAAACTAATTCCTTTCCAGAAGCCGATTGTCACATCGGCCATCAGCGAAGATTTATTGAATATTCTCCGTGTCAACAACTTTAATGAATACAGCGAAAGTCTGCTTGAGGAAACAGTGTATTTTCCATCCTTTTATTCCGCGGCAGACCAGCAGGACGTATGTTTGCGGTTGGGTACTGCACGACCGGCACAGAAGCAGCAAGAGCCGCCTTCCCCAAAAATGGAGTCTAAAGTAGTTGAGCTGGAGATGCTGAAGGAAATTTCTACCCTTCACAAGGAGCTTGATTTGCTGAAAGGCGAGTTCGCTAAAAAGGCCACCGATACAAATCTGCTTATCCAATCTATTCCTGAACAAATCGACTCTCTTCAGCAGGAGAAGAAAAATCTCATAAAACAAATTAGCGCTCTGCAGGAACAATTGAAAAAGAAGGCCGAGCAGGAGAAGACGTTGAAAAAGCAAAATGAGGAGCTGGAGGCAAAGTATTTAAAAGCTACTGCTGAACATATAGAGCTGAAAGCAGAAGTGGAAAAGCAAATTGTCGATAAGCTGCACATCGTGGATGAAATGGATATCTATATAAACGAGACGACACTTCTTGTAAATGAGAACCGCTACTTCAAAAGTAAATATGAAGAAATGGGCGGAAAGTTCAATGAACTGCAAGAGCGGTACCTTGTACTGGAAAGCAGATATGAAGCATTAAAAAATTCAAAGCTAGGGAAGCTGACATTGAAATACTGGGGACTTAAAAATAAAAGGAGATAATAGTGATGCAATTAATTGAAGACAAAAAACATGAATTTCAAGAGCTGAGAAAGAAATTAGTCGAACAGCTTTACACTATTAATCCAAGCTTTGACGGATGCAAGCTGTCAAGCGTACTGGATCTCCATTTTGCAGCTGATAAATTCAGCAGAAATGAGCATGTACAGATGACAAACGAAGAAAACGGGATTGCTATGAAATGCGATTATGAAGAGAAGGCATTTGGCTATTCCTACTTCGTAGATTTGGACATGCTTGACCGAATAAAAACTGTTTTAAAAGAGCATGAAGAGGTAGCTATTAAATTTAAAATGTATCAGGAAGAACAAACAAATACAGAGGTGCATCTCATTCTTTTATATGAAGACGGGGAACGGAAAAGCTACCGATTGCTGGATGATAACTTCAACTATTTAAAGGCAGCAAATAAGGAAAAATTGAATGGCATTAAGTTTGGGATTCGGACAAGTGGAAAAGGTTATGTCTATATTCAAAATCCCTTTTTCTATACAGTCAATCGTGATTCGAACGTCGGTAAAGTAAAAAGAATCGATAAGGAAATTAAGCAGTTCAATGTTATTTTTATCGGAGATGAGTTCACTACAAGAAGCTTTGAACCGGAATTTAACCTGATTAAAGTCCAGCCGTATAAATGGAAAGGCGAATTGAATGCGAACAATATTGATTTATTTTTCTGTGAATCCGCCTGGGTCGGCAATGACGGTCACTGGAAGAACATGGTCGGCACAAAGGGGCCGCGGAATAATTCACATTTATTGGAGCTTGTGAGATGGTGCAAAAATAATGATATTCCGACTATCTTCTGGAACAAGGAAGATCCGTTTCATTATGACGTATTCATCGAGACAGCAAGACATTTTGATTATGTGTTCACAACCGATTCAACATCTATCCAGCACTATCAAAAAGACGGCTGTGCAAATGTAGATGTATTTCCATTTGCAGCACAGCCGAAGTATCATAATCCAATTGAAAAGTATGAACGGAAGGAAAAGGTTGTATTTGCCGGTGCATATTACGGCGATAAGTTCCCGGAACGGACAGAGGTTATGAACAATATGATCGAGATTTCGGGAAAATACGGGTTGGAAATTTTCGACCGCAATTATAATAACCCTGAATCACCGAACCAGTTCCCGGAACGCTTTAAAGATTATATTGTCGGGACGCTTCGCGGGGATGAAATTGACTATGCATACAAAGGATACAAAATTGCTTTGAATGTGAATAGCATTGTCGATTCACCAACGATGTTCGCGAGACGCGTATTTGAAATATTGGCTTCTAATACACCGGTTGTCAGTTCAAAATCACTTGGTATTGAAAACATGTTCGGTGATCTCGTCGTTGCATCGAATAATTTCGATCAGCTGCAGGGACGTATCTCGAACTATTTTGAGGATCGTGAGTATTACGAGAAATCAAGATTGCTTGGTTTGCGAAAAGTATTGCAAGAACATACGTACGAGGAACGGGTCGTACAGATGCTGAAGTTCATGAAAATTGAGTATAAGCAGGCAGCAACGGATGTAGCAGTAGTAGGTGTTGTGAAATCGATGGAGGATTATGCACACCTAATGGAACAATATGAGCGACAAACATATACCCATAAAAAATGCATTATTTTGCTCGGTATTTTCCCGGGTTATTTAGACATTTTCAATACACATAATCAAGGAAATATGAACACATTCCTGCTCGATTATATGCATCATTATAATTCTATCGAACAGATGGTCAGCGCGAAATATATCGCGTTCTTTAATCCGGCACATTATTACGGGGAGAACTACCTGATGGATTTAATGCTGGCAACAAAATATGTACCGGATGCCCATATCATGAAGGATGGCGGGGAACAGTATCGATTCTCTACTTGCGGCTATCTTGATAAGGGAATTCTGAAGGTAGATCATCTCTTTACGAAAAACCCAAACGAATTAATGGAATGCTTGTCGCAGGATTGTGAAATTAGTAAGTGGTTTACAAACGGCTCTCAATTTTTCAATATTGATGGTTTTAATTTCATTAAAAACTATCGGGATGTCAAAGAAATCGAAGCTGAAATTCAATATAAGATGGTATAGGTGAATTATGAGAAAAATAGCTTTTATAGGACATGACTTGAAATTTATCAATCATATTATCGACCATTTTGAAGCCCACTCAGAATATGAAGTGAAGAAAGACGAATGGCAAGGGCATGAAGCACATAATGAAGCTCGAAGCCTGGAAATTTTGGAATGGGCAGATATTCTGTTCTGTGAATGGGGGCTCGGGAACGTCATTTGGTATCAGGAACGAAAGAAAGAACACCAAAAACTAATCGTGCGCCTGCACCGTTTTGAAATGGATACGAAGTATGTGAAAATGTTCGACTACACAAAAATTGATATGTGCATCGCCATTTCTCCTTATATATATGAAGAATTTTATCGTGTTGCCAAAGTGCCAAGGGAAAAAATGAAGGTAATCTTCAATGCTATTGATACGGAGCGTTTCAACAAGCCAAAAAAGGCGAAGTCAAACTTTCACATTGGTATTATCGGCTATGTGCCGAAGTTAAAACGTCTGGACCGGGCAATCGATATTTTTGAGAAGCTGTATGCAAAGGATTCCCGTTACAAGTTGTTTATTAAGGGTAAACATCCAAAAGATTTCGGCTGGATATGGGATAATGCCGAGCAGCGTGAGTATTATGAGAGTATTTTTGAGCGCATCGAACAAGCAGATTATAAAAAGAACGTAGTATTTGAAGGATGGGGGGATGTAGCCGAGTGGCTGCAAAATGTCGGCTATGTCCTTTCGGTCAGTGATTACGAAAGCTTTCATATGGCCCCGATTGAAGGAATGGCTTCGGGAGCAGTTCCGGTTGTACTGAGAAGAGAAGGAGTGAATACGATTTTCCCGCATCAGTTCATTTTTGAAACGCACGATGAAGCAGTAGAGTCAATCCTGGAACAACAACTGGTTGATGCCGGTATGCTCAAAGGGTTTGTATCCTCGAATTATGGTCTAGATATCATTTGTAAGGAAATAGAAGCAGTATTGACCAGACAAAATCCGAATAAGACAGCAGGTGAAAAGTATGAAAGCACTTCTTAAAAATGAACAAATTTTTAATGGCAAGCGGAAAATTAAATATTTATTTATTCCCTCCAGGCAGAAAACCGAGCATCTCATTGTTATGTTTTCAGGTTTTAATCCAATTGGGACACCACCCGCTTATAACTATATCCGCACATTACAACATGCGGATGTAAACAAACTGTACATTCTTGATGATTATGGCAGCAGGGGCTGTTACTATCTTGGAGAAAACAGAGTATTCGATGTGGAAGAAACAGTCTATGCATTAATCCGGCACATTGCTTCAGTAAACGGGATAGAGGATGACAACATTATCTGCTGTGGTTCAAGCAAGGGGGGCTATGCCGCCTTGTATTATTCTATTAAATACGGGTTTGGTCATGCGATTGTCGCCGCTCCACAGACGTATTTAGGGCGTTATTTATACAATGTCGGGGAATATCCGACATTAGAGTACATAGCGGGAGGAACCTCACAGGATGATATTGCCTTTTGTAATGATCTTCTATTTGATCTTGTAAGGACAGCAAAGAAGATGCCGCAAATGCTTATCCACGTGGGACGTGGAGATCACCATTATAAAGGACATGTTCTTCCTTTTATCGATCACCTGCAAAAACACGGCTTCTCATGCGGGCTGGATGTCGGCGAGTTTACAAATCACGGGGAGGTAAGCTTCTATCAGAAATTACTTGTTTCCAAGTTGAAGGAAATGCTTCCCTATCTGGAAGACCCGCTGGAAATTACATCATTTGAAGTAGAACAGAGCCAGCATGAATTTTTGCTCAGCACACAGAGCAATCGGGAAGTCAGATATGCCTGGTATATTTTTAAGGATCAGGAGCGTGTGAAGACCTTTCCTTATACAGATAGTCCTACGCTGCGTTTTATAGCAGTGGAATCGGGCTGCTACCATTTTGTGGCATTCATTAAAGATGCTCAGAACCAAATTATTTATCAAAAATCCAGTGAGTATGAAGTAAACATCGCTTCTGGGACATTCCAGAAAATTGATTGATAAAACGGAAGAAAAGGTAGGAAAGGGGCGGAGAGAGATGACGTCTTTAACCATATTAGGCGGCTGTACAACAAGGGATGTACTGGACTGTGCACCAAACAACTTTGAACTGAGCGAATATTTCGCACGCACATCTATCGTCAGTATGATGTCACCTGCTGCAGAGATCGATCATTCCTTGATTGATTTGGCATCTAGCTTTCAAAAAAGATGTGTCACGCGGGATATCTCCAAAACCTTTTTCAATGAGCTTGAGAAGAAAAAAGGCCAATTTATAGTAATCGACTTTATTTCGGAACGCTTGAATTTGGTGAAGCTTGGGGATGCCTATATCACTCGTTCAAATGAATTGGTGAAATCCAAGGTGCTTGATCAGTTAGAAAACTATCAAATTATCAAAAAGTTAGATGACGAGATACAGCAGTTATGGAAGAAACATGCACTGCAGTTCTTTCAAAAATTAAAAAAGTATTTTGGGAACAATATTATCCTTCATAAAACAAAATGGCGGCATTTTTATCTTGATGTGGACGGAGCGGTAAAGGAATTCCCGAATGTAGGAGAAATTAAGCTTCGGAATGAAGAACTGGCGGATTATTATGCATTTGTCGAGGAGCATTTCCCGGAGTTTATTTTTATCGATATGACGGATGACGGCTATTATGCGAGCGCTGATCATAAATGGGGATTAGCTCCTTACCATTTTGAAGACCGCTACTATCATAGTCTGCTGCAAAAGCTCTCACACGTGACAGATACATGGATTTCTTCCAGCTATGAAAAAATAATCAATAGAAGAATCGTACAGTTGTTTTTTCATACACGTATCGAATCTGGAGAAAACTGTGTACCAACATTGAATGGCGGCATATTCACCGGAGAGCACGGAACAGATATAGGGAGCTGTGATTATTTTGAGGAGATCTCCCTCTTCAAGGAAATGAATCAAACGTTACAGTATCTTTTCATTCAATTAAACGATGCAGTTCAAAAGCATAAAATAGAAAATTTTCAGGAAATTGATACAAAACTGTCCGAGCTGCTGGACCGAATGAAGGATGAAAATGTAAAAGATATATTTAGAAATTCTTCCTATTTAATAGGACTGCTGATTACATTCCTTGTACGGCGTGATTTACTCGTAGGAAGCCGGCAATATGAAGAGATGGTTCAGCAGCTGGTAAAGATGCTTTATACGTGTAAACAGCCGCTGGCGGACTATGAGCTGTATACAACGCTCTATTATGAGGAACCTTTGTTTGATTTACCATCAAATGTCATGGCTGTATTTGCCCTGCACGATGTATGGCAGTATACAAAAGATACGCGGTATGCAGCTCTTTATGAAGAGGGAAAGGAGCAATTGATAAAGGTGCTGCCACTATACGAAGTAAAAGGGGTAACAGCCGAAAACCTGCATCATGTTTTGAATGACGGCAATTTGCCCGAATATAGTGCCGCCTTCCATTTACTAAATGCAGAGTGCTTATCATTGCTGTATTCTATTGAAAATGACCCGGCTTTAAAAGATATATTGGATCGATGGCTGTCTTTTATTAGAGAAACTGCGGCATATCCCGAATTTCAGGATACGGGTTTTAGTTTACTGGCAGGAGCAGAAGATGCGACAGAACAGGCATCAATCCAGCTGGGTGGCTCTTCTGTACAGTTTCGTATTAGCTGCAATGACGGCTGGATGACCTCGGCCCGTATTTCACGCAAGGAAAAGCCTGAGCAGATTGTCCTGCATACATTTGAAAAGGCTTTTTCCTTTCCATTTGGCAGGGCAGATTATACACTGACGATCCAGTTAAGGGACCAGTTTAATAATCGATTTGAAAGATCATATGAACTTGTTAACGAAGAATTGGAGGAAGCCAGGTTTATACGGCTGCTGAAAAATCTAGAGGACAATACATCTGTCACATTTAATGAAGACAAGCTGAATGTGCAGGTTAATAGACCGCTGCAGGATGCATCGTATGCTTACTATATCATCATCAATGATAAGGTCATCCATAAGGAATGGTACAGCGGCAATACAAACTTCCAATTTCCTGTAACACAAGGTGAAGAAATAGAAACGGCTAAATGCGTGGTCTTTGTAAAAAGAGGAACGCTCAAAAAAAATTACACGTTAACTGTAAATGTATAGGAGAGATTTCGCAATGAAACTATGTACAATCGGATTAGGATATATTGGGCTGCCAACTTCCATCATGTTTGCTAAGCATGGAGTAGAGGTAGTAGGGGTTGACATTAAGCAATCGGTGGTTGATTCATTGAACAGCGGCCGCATTCATATTGAGGAACCGGGATTGCAGGAGGCTTTAGAAGAGGTAATCGCAAGCAATACATTCAAGGCATCGATGGAGCCGGAAAAAGCGGATGCCTTCATCATTTCTGTCCCAACTCCAAATAATGATGACCAATATAAATCATGTGACCTTACATACGTATTGGATGGGGTAAAACGAGTACTGCCGCTTGTGGAAAAAGGTAATGTCATCATTGTGGAGTCGACAATCGGTCCCCGCAGCATGGATGATTTCGTTAAGCCGCTAGTTGAAGGGGCGGGGTTTGCCGTAGGGGAGGATATTTACCTTGTACATTGTCCTGAACGTGTATTACCAGGTCAAATTCTGCATGAATTAATCTATAACAACCGTATCGTCGGCGGAATCACTCCTGCTTGCACAGAGGCAGGCGCCCGCGTATACGGCACATTTGTAAAAGGAGAAATCATTCGTACAAATGCAAAGACAGCGGAAATGTCCAAGCTTATGGAAAATACATTCCGTGATGTAAATATTGCGTTGGCTAATGAACTGGCAAAAGTGTGTAATGAACTGGAAATTAATGCGCTGGAAGTAATTGAGATGGCGAACAAGCATCCACGTGTAAATCTTCACACACCCGGTCCGGGTGTTGGCGGGCACTGTCTTGCAGTAGACCCTTACTTTATCGTGGCAAAGGCGCCGGAGACAGCAAAATTAATTAATTTATCCCGTCAAATTAACGTATCGATGCCACAATACGTTGTCGAGAAAGTAAATGAGCTAATGGAAGTTCGTGATGGAAAAACAGTGACAGTATTCGGTTTAACTTACAAAGGAAATGTGGATGATATTCGCGAAAGTCCGGCGATGGATATTTATAACCTATTACGTACTGAAGGAAAGTTCGAAGTGCGCGCTTATGACCCGCACGTCAGCCAATCATGGGTGGAGCAGGACTTATCGACAGCAGTAGCTGATTCGGATCTAGTACTGATTTTGGCAGATCACAATGAATTCAAACAGTTTACAAATATTGACCTGGCAGGTATGAAGAACAAGCTGATTTTCGATACGAAAAATATTGTGAATGCTGTAGAGGAAGGTATTGACTATTACAACTACGGCAATCTATACGCGGCGATGAAGAAGGAACCAGTGATGCAATGATCGCTTTATCTACAGTCCTAAAGGAACAAGTTAGTCATATACGGCTGATTTTCCGGGTAAGTGTAAACGATATTAAAAGCCGCTATCAGTCCCATTATTTAGGGGGGCTGTGGCAGTTCTTAAATCCCTTATTGCAAATCAGCGTCTATTGGTTTGTATTCGGACTGGGAATCAGGGGAGGATCGCCGGTTGGGGATGTCCCTTTTTTCCTCTGGCTGATCACAGGTCTCATTCCATGGCTGTATATAGCACCGGTGCTGAATCAAGGAACGAAAAGTATTTCAAGTAAAATCAATATGGTGTCTAAGATGAAGTTCCCGGTCAGTATACTGCCGACCATCGCTATGCTCAACAATGTTGTCCCTTTTGTCGTCATGATGACAATCGGTATTATATTAGTGATTGTAAATGGTGTATTTTCAGGTATTTATATATTGCAGCTCCCTTATTATTTACTGTGTATGGCCGTGCTCGTCTACAGTGTGACGCTGCTGACTGCCACGCTGTCCATTGTCGCAAGGGATATACAACTCGTTGTACAGTCTATTGTGCGGTTTATGATGTTCCTTCTGCCGATTTTATGGAATATGAGCAACTTAAATGCAGTCCTTATTGTTTTCCTGAAGCTAAATCCCTTTTTCTACATTATTGAGGGAGTAAGAGCATCGATCATAGGCCATACATGGTTTTTTGAGGATATGACCTATACGGTTTATTTTTGGAGTATAGCATTATTGCTCCTTGTCGTAGCCAGCAGTTTGCATGTGAAATTCAGAAATCACTTTGTTGATTTGATGTAGGGGGTTTCTATTTGGAACCGAAAGTTATTTTTAAAGATGTAAGTAAGTCTTACAAAATCTATAATAAGCAGTCTGATAAATTAAAAGAATTATTTTTGTTCAACCGCAGGAAGGCAAAACAGTTCCATGCCCTCCGCCATATTTCCTTTGAGGTATATGAAGGGGAAGTAGTAGGGGTCGTAGGGTTGAACGGGGCCGGGAAATCTACCTTGTCCAACCTGGTTGCCCAAATCATTCCCCCCTCTACGGGTGAAGTCATCATCAATGGGGAGCCGTCCCTTATAGCGATTGCCATTGGCTTGAATAATCAATTGAGCGGCATAGATAATATTAAAATGAAATGTCTGATGCACGGACTTAATAACGAGGAAATCCAGCGGCTCATGCCAAGTATTATGGAGTTTGCAGATATAGGAGATTTCATACACCAACCGGTGAAAAACTATTCAAGCGGGATGAAATCAAGACTAGGCTTTGCTATCTCTATCCATACAAATCCGGATATTCTTATTGTTGATGAAGCATTATCGGTCGGTGATAAGACATTTTACCGAAAATGTATAGATAAGATGAATGAGTTTAAGGAAAGAGGAAAGACCATCTTTTTCATTAGCCATTCGGAAAGCCAGGTCCGAAACTTCTGCGATAAAGTACTTTGGCTTGAATATGGAGAGGTAAGGCAGTTCGGCGAGTCAGCAGCTGTTCTTGATGAGTATACCCGTTATGTGAAGGATTTCAATGCTATGCCAAATGGGGATAAGAAACTGTTCAAGGAGGCTGGCTTAAAGAGACAATATGAGCCGCTTGTACAAAAGGAGCCGCGGCAAAAGCCACAGGGCGGCGGTTGGAAAAAGGCTATTGAATATACGACTGCATTTGTCCTGTATGTAGCGGCACTTATCTCTGCTTTTCTCATGTTATGGAATGTATAAAGCTTATCATGATGGGGAGAGCGGCCGATTTTTTTCGTGAAAGCATGTCTATTTCGTTTTTTTTCCGCATACATTATGCTATCGGACAACAAATTTGTTAGCCGTATATAAAGCTAATTGGGGAGGAATAGTTGTGGATTCATTAAAAGTATCGTCTCGCTCTAATCCAAATTCGGTTGCAGGTGCATTAGTTGCTGTCATTCGGGAGCAAGGGTATGTCGAGATGCAGGCAGTCGGGGCTGGGGCATTAAATCAAGCAGTAAAAGCAGTGGCAATAGCACGCGGATTTGTCGCACCAAGTGGAACGGATTTAATTTGTGCTCCGGCATTTGCGGATATTACGATCGCAGGCGAGGACCGCACAGCATTGAAATTGGTTGTTGAAAAACGAAATCGATAAAATATGAAATGTATGCTGGCTGCTTCGGTGGCCGGCTTTTTTTATTTGTTCATGATTCAGCCGGGGGTTTAATACTGGAGGATAGGGGGGCATGATTATTTCCTTTTTAAGGGGAAATCGTTTCTTTTTTTCATAAGGAGGAAAATACTATTCTACTATATAATCAACCTTCCTTTTTCCATACTGTGAGCGGTAGGCCTTATCCTACTACTTAGGACTGAAATTTTTGTAGAAACGGATATTTTCAATAGTACAGCCCACTCGTTCATGTTAAACTGATGAAGGAAATTCATATATAAATTGTTTTTTAAGGAGATGTTGAAATGTTACATCAGCTTTCATGGAAAGTCGGTGGGCAGCAAGGTGAAGGGATTGAGTCGACGGGTGAAATCTTCGCAACGGCCATGAACCGTTTAGGATATCATTTGTACGGCTATCGTCATTTCTCTTCTCGTATTAAGGGCGGCCATACGAATAATAAGATTACAGTACGTCCGGAAGAAGTACGCTTCATTGCGGATGATTTAGATATATTAGTTGCATTTGATCAAGAAACAATTGACGTCAACTATACGGAATTAACAGAAAACGGTATTATTTTGGCGGATGCAAAGTTCGACCCGAAAAATCCGGAAGATTGCAAGGCAGCTCTTTATGCGGTGCCGTTCACGGAAATCGCAGCTGAGCTTGGTACGTCACTGATGAAAAATATGGTGGCGATTGGTGCGACTGCTGCGTTAATGAACTTAAGCGAAGCAGTATTCCAGAATGTTGTAACAGATATCTTCGGCCGTAAAGGGGAAGAAGTCGTTGCAAAAAACATGCAGGCAATCGAGCGCGGACGAAGTGCCATTGCCGAACAAATCGGTGACCGTGTAGGTTCTTGGGAGCTTGCTCCAGCAGACGGCAAGCGCCGTATGTTCATGATCGGTAATGATGCGGTTGCATTAGGTGCTCTTGCAGCAGGTGTCCGCTTTATGGCAGCTTATCCGATTACACCAGCTTCAGAAATCATGGAATACATGATTAAAAAGCTTCCGCTAGTGGGCGGCACAGTCATCCAAACAGAGGATGAAATTGCGGCAGCTACAATGGCAATCGGTTCAAACTATGGCGGTGTCCGTGCCTTCACAGCATCTGCTGGTCCTGGTTTATCCTTAATGATGGAAGCAATCGGTCTATCAGGTATGACAGAGCAGCCGCTTGTTGTTATCGATACACAGCGCGGCGGTCCATCGACAGGTCTGCCGACAAAGCAGGAGCAGTCGGATTTAATGGCGATGGTCTACGGCACACACGGAGAAATCCCGAAAGTCATTATCGCTCCATCGACAATGGAAGAAGCGTTCTATGACACAATCCAGGCATTTAATATTGCAGAAGAATTGCAATTACCGGTTATTTTATTAACGGACTTGCAATTATCACTTGGGAAGCAATCCGTTGACCCATTTGACTACAGTAAAATTGAAATCCGCCGCGGTAAAATAGTGATTCCCGAAGATACAGAGTCGAAAGATTACTTTAAGCGTTATGAAAATACAGAAGATGGTATCTCGCCGCGTGTGCTGCCGGGTAAACTGGGCGGTATTCACCACGTAACAGGGGTTGAGCATGATGAGCAAGGGAAACCATCTGAAGCGACAGGCAACCGCCGTACACAAATGGATAAGCGTTTCCGCAAGCTGCAGCACCTTCGTTTTGACAATCCGGTGCATGTAAATGCGCCACATGAAGAGGCAGATGTTCTGTTAGTTGGCTTTAATTCAACACGCGGAGCACTTGAGGAAGTACAGGATGCACTGAACGCAGAGGGGATTAAAACCAATCATGCGCAAATTCGTTTGATTCATCCATTCCCAGCAGAGGAAATGAGCGCATTAGTAAATAACGCGAAAAAGG
Organism: Lysinibacillus odysseyi 34hs-1 = NBRC 100172; assembly: GCF_001591965.1. Taxonomy (GTDB): domain Bacteria; phylum Bacillota; class Bacilli; order Bacillales_A; family Planococcaceae; genus Lysinibacillus_B; species Lysinibacillus_B odysseyi. The sequence continues at coordinate 11,831 of NZ_BCVX01000014.1, read as the reverse complement.
TCATTGTTGTAGAAAATAACGCGACAGGCCAATTAGCGAACATTATGAAAATGTCTATCGGCGGACATGGTAAAATCCGCAATGTATTAAAATACGACGGTACACCATTCCTGCCGCGTGAATTAACAAATCTAGTGAAGGAGGAAATCTAATGGCTACATTTAAGGATTTCCGTAACAGTGTAAAACCGAACTGGTGCCCTGGGTGCGGAGATTTCTCCGTACAGGCAGCAATTCAGCGTGCAGCAGCTAATGTCGGCTATGAACCACATGAGCTTGCGGTGATTTCAGGGATCGGCTGTTCAGGACGTATCTCCGGCTACATTAATTCTTATGGCTTCCACGGTATCCATGGCCGTGCGCTGCCGATTGCCCAAGGGCTGAAAATGGCCAACCGTGATTTAAAGGTAATTGCATCAGGCGGTGACGGCGACGGCTTTGCGATCGGGATGGGTCATACAATCCACGCAATCCGCCGTAATATCGATATTACGTATGTTGTCATGGATAACCAAATTTATGGTCTGACAAAAGGACAAACATCTCCGCGTTCTGCTGCTGGTTTCATCACGAAGTCAACACCAGGCGGAGCAATCGAGCCGTCATTAAAACCACTGGAAGTAGCCCTTACTGCAGGAGCTACATTCGTGGCGCAAGGTTTCTCTACTGATATTAAAGAGTTAACAGCAATGATCGAAGCAGGTCTGAACCATAAAGGCTTCTCGTTCATTAATGTATTCTCTCCATGTGTGACATACAACAAGGTGAACACATATGACTGGTTCAAAGAGAACCTGACAAAGCTTGCCGATATTGAAGGCTATGATCATACAAACCGCGAGCTAGCGATGCAAACAGTAATGAAGCACGAAGGTTTAGTAACAGGAATTATCTATCATGACCAGGAAACAAAGTCTTATCAAGAAAAAGTGGAGGGCTATTCAGAGCTTCCGCTGACAGATATCGATATTTCTCTAAGTGAAGAACAATTCGATCTATTAGTGAAGGAATTTATGTAAGAAGAATACATCTTAACCCGCTATGCCAACAATCGGCATGGCGGGTTTTTAGTAATGGGGCTAATTATTTACTATCATTTTTAATACTGATTCTTTTGGATTAATTTTTTACATAGAATTTACACCCGGTTCGCAATTCGTTTAAAGTCATCTGCTATGCTCAAGCCAAAGGGGGCTAGGCTTTGCGAAAATACATAAAAGTGAAAGACCGATTGACCGTACTGATGTTTGTCTGCATTATTTCGAATATTTTACTTGCCGTATTCAGTATGGATTATTTACGGAAGATGGAACGCAGCACAGAAACAATGTATGAGGAAAAACTTCTTTCCTTGAACGCACTTTATCATGAAGAGAAGCTCGTTGAATTCGACTCCAAAATGGCTTTTTTTCAAAATGGGCAAGCACCTGTGGAAGAGGTAGAGGCATACATTTTGGAAAGGGCTGAGAAGCAGGTAAATGATTATAGGAAAGATGTTCAGCGTGGTTACTGGCTCATTTTAACTGTATGCGCGGTAATGGTAGTCCTCGTAATGTACTTTGCACTCAGTGCATCTAGGGCAGTCCATCAACCGGCAATGGAGCTCAAAAAGCTATTAAAGCTTACACAGCAGGGGAAGCTTGGCCATTTTGCAACATATAATGGCAAGGATGAGCTTGGAGAAGTGATGCGTTATTATAATGAAATGGTCCACAATCTACAGCAGCTTATTGCGGTAGTAGAGACAAGTGCAAACTCGGTTGCAGTATCAAATGGGAAGTTAGAGAAATCTTCTAAGCAAACAACAAAGGCTGCGGTACATATTACGACGGACACAGAGCAGTTAACAAGAACCGTAAATGAAACAGCGGCTCAGCTCATTGATAATAATGAAGCAGTACGGAAGGTCGTTATTCATATGGAGGAAATTAAAAACCAGATCGATGGAGTAGAAGAGAATATGGAGAAGACCTATGAAGAATCAGTTTCAGGCAGCCGTTTGATTGCTCAAAATATAGGCGCTATTCAGCAAATAAAACGGGTAACATACGACGCTACGGCTGTCATGGATGAACTTCAGGAAAAATCGAAGGATATTCATCAGGCAGTCGATCTCATTGAATCCATTGCAAGCCAGACGAGCCTGCTCGCATTGAATGCCTCGATTGAAGCCGCCCGTGCCGGAGAACAGGGCAAAGGATTTGCAGTTGTGGCAAATGAAGTGAAAAAGCTTGCGGCCCATTCGATTGAGGCAACAAAAGTGGTGTCTGCACTTGTCAGTACGATACAGGAGCAATGTGAAAAGGCCGTATTTAAAATGCAGGAGACTCAGGAATGTGTAGCTGATGGAAGTGCTGCTACCGAACAAATGGCTGCCAAGTTTGAGACTATCTCATCCCAAGTAAAGGACGTTACCCCACAGCTGAGGCACGTCGCACACATCGTAGAATCGGTCTATACTTATACCGAAAATGTAGCAACGGCATCCCATGAAATCACATTGCGGACAGATGAAAATGCAAATCGGATTGCGGCTATTGCGTCGGGAGTAAATGAGCAGCTTGCCGCAACCGAAGATATTCATACACAAATCATGTCGATTTCCAAGAACACGCAATCTCTCCTCCATGCAGTAAGCAGGTTTACTACAGAATAACTTGAACCCTCTCCGCTCGAATAGACGGAGGGGGTTTTACTGTGCATTACCCCAGAATGAAATTTTTAAGTAATGTATAGATCTTTCAGCCCCTCCTTTGTACAATGGGCAAAAAAGGCACAGCGATGATGAAAAGGAAGCTGTCGTCGAAATTAATTATTGGGTTTTACACTGCAGGAATGAACCAATACTTATCCGGTGCAAGTTTTGGAAAGTGTGGTATCGTTAGTAAGGAATGAACTGTCGGCACATCATCACCCAAAGAAATGCCAGCATCCTTTCGGGAAAGCATTAATTCAGTGAGGGGCTCTGTGCACGTGCGAGGAAGCAATGCGCTATGAGCGAGGGAAATTTGTCTGCAGAAGCGGGCATGCATCACGCGAGGCCTTTTTAAAAGGGGTGCATGATTACAGGCTGCTTGTTAGCGAATGCATAACGAGCAAGGAACTGAGGGATTTCTTCTTCATTGTAAGTAAAAATGTCGCTAATAAGTTACTAGTTAGAGCGGAATTTTACTATGATGGCAATACCAAATCCAGGCGATATTTCATTCCGGAAGATGTTTGGAGAAATCACCGTTAAGGTCGGCGAAATCATTATCTAAAGAGGAATAGACATATGACAAACATTCTCGATTTCCTGCAATATAAAAATGAAAAAGAAGAAGCACGTATACTACAGCTATTTCAAAAGGCACATTCGCTTGATGAAAGGCTGGATGCTTTAATTGAAACGAAGCATCTTCATGTTGAAGATCACAAGCTGTTTTTGGCATTTCTCGCTTACTTGGAGGAAAAGCAGATTGAGCCGCAGCAACTTTTGGGAGATGTTATCAGCCTCCCGAAGTTTGAATTTGAAGCACGTTACAAGATGAACTGGGGACAGACCGTACGTCTTGCTGTCACATTTCTTACAATTTTACGGACAAATGACCCGGACAGCTACCAACAATTCATACGCTAAGCTTGTCGGGGGGGAGGACTATTCGCTATAATAGTTCAATGGGTATTTGAATGAAAGGAGCTTTAGTCGATGAATGAAGAACAACGACTAGCTAGTCAGCAAGTAAATCAACCAAAGCAGGAAAAGGACTATAGCAAATATTTCGAGCGCGTCTTTACAGCGCCATCATTAAAGGATGCAAAAAAACGCGGGAAAGAAGAAGTGAAGTACCATAAAGACTTTGCCATCGATGAACAGTTCTTGGGGATGGGGCAGGGACGCAAATTTTACATCCGTACCTATGGCTGCCAAATGAACGAGCACGATACAGAAGTAATGGCTGGTATTTTCATGCAGCTTGGCTATGAACCTACTGAGCAAATCGAAGAAGCTGACGTTGTTTTGCTGAATACATGTGCTATTCGTGAAAACGCTGAAAATAAAGTGTTTGGTGAACTTGGTTTCCTTGTGAAATATAAACGAAAAAATCCAGAAATGTTAATCGGTGTTTGTGGCTGTATGTCACAGGAAGAATCGGTTGTTAATAAAATTTTAAAAACATATCAGCATGTGGACATGGTGTTCGGGACACACAATATCCATCGCCTGCCGCATATTTTAAAAGAAGCCTATATGTCGAAGGAAATGGTTGTCGAGGTTTGGTCAAAAGAAGGGGATGTAATTGAAAACCTTCCGAAGAAGCGAATCGGCTCCATTAAGGCATGGGTAAATATTATGTACGGCTGCGATAAGTTCTGTACATATTGTATTGTTCCTTATACACGAGGCAAGGAGCGTTCTCGTCGTCCGGAAGAAATTATACAGGAAGTACGTGAGCTGGCTGCACAAGGATATAAGGAAATTATGCTGCTTGGCCAAAATGTAAACGCCTATGGCAAGGACTTTGCCGATATCGACTATCGGCTTGGAGATCTGATGGATGAGCTGCGTAAAATTGATATCCCGCGCATCCGTTTCACAACGTCCCATCCGCGTGACTTTGATGATCACTTGATCGAAGTATTGGCGAAAAAAGGAAATTTGGTAGAACATATTCATCTGCCGGTTCAGTCTGGTTCAAACGATATTTTGAAAATTATGGCTCGTAAATATACACGTGAACATTTCCTGGATCTTGTCCGAAAAATCAAAGAAGCGATGCCTGATGTGGCATTGTCAACGGATATTATCGTTGGTTATCCAAACGAAACGGAAGAGCAATTCCAAGAAACACTGGATCTTTACCGTGAAGTAGGCTTTGAAATGGCCTTTACCTATATTTACTCACCACGCGAAGGTACACCAGCTGCTAAGATGGTAGATAATGTACCGGAAGATGTGAAAAAAGAACGTCTACAACGCCTGAATGCTGTTGTCGCAGAATTTTCGGCAAACGCCTTAAAGAAATATGAGGGCCAAATTGTAGAAGTCCTTGTGGAAGGAAGCAGTAAAAAGCGGGATGATGTTCTAGCTGGCTATACCCGCCGCAATAAGCTTGTAAACTTTGCCGGTCCAAAAGAGCTAGTTGGTCAAATTGTAAAAGTAAAAATCATGGAAGCGAAGTCGTACTCTCTTCGTGGTGAATTCGTGGAAGTGGTTAAACAAACAGGGGTGCATGTATAATGACAAAGGTGTATACAAAAGACGAAATCGTAGAAAAAGCTAAAGAAATCGCGCATATGATTGCCAACACAGAAGAAGTAGAATTCTTCAAAAAAGCAGAAGAGCAAATTAATGAAAATCAAAAAATACGTGAAAAAATTACATCTCTAAAAACTTTGCAAAAGCAAGCTGTCAATTTCCAGCATCTTGGCAAAGAAAAGGCGCTGAAAATGATTGAAGGAAAAATCGCAACGATTGAAGAAGAGATCGATCAAGTACCATTAGTCCAACAGTTTAAGCAATCACAAGTAGAAGTAAATGAATTGCTGCAGCTTGTATCCAATACAATTGCAAATAACGTAACAAATGAAATTATTGAATCGACAGGCGGCGATGTGCTGCGCGGCGAAACAGGCTCTAAAGTCCGCAACAGCCAGGCGGGAAGCTGCTCGTAATAAAATATCCCCTGCAATCTGTTTGATTGCAGGGGATATTCTTATTTATAGCTGTTTAGAGATCCAAGATATAAGTAAAATGAAATAGTTTATGGAAATTTTTTGACAACGTCACAATCAGGTCCAATACTCAGCAACTAAATTGAATATACCAATTTTCAGGTAATTTCTTTTTTGTAGCATATTAATCAAAATCAAGTAAATAAACATTTTTTGGCCGGCCTTTACTATGGTTTTTAAGCTGGGCTTTCTGGATTTTGGCGAAGGCATGCTGTTCCAGTTTTTTTAGTATACGATTAGCTGACCGGACGGTGATTGATAAATGGGAGCTGATTTCCTCAGCCGTAAATGTATTGGTTTTTAATGTGATGATCATGCTATGAATTTTTTGCAGGTGAAATAATGAAATCTGAGTCTCTACAGAAATTTCCTCAAGTCTCGTAATGATCGTTTCCGGGATTTTTAAGAAGGTTTCCCCTTCCAATGGCCCGATTAGATGGTCTTCTTTATTTAAGCTATAACTTTCCGTAACATTCTCTTTTCCATAAGCTGATGCTTTTTCAGCCTGGATTTGTGCATTTGCTAATGTTTTCCCGATTCCCCAGCCAATCCGCACCTTAAAGGGCAGCTGAGAGCGTAAAAAACTTGCCAGTGAGCATTTCGTTTCATTATTGGTGATCTCGATATAGTCTGAGTAATTCGTAATAATTTCATAATGAATGGCAGAACGGTATGTAATTAGAGAGAAGCCGAATTTTCTGTTAAAGTCCAAAATTGCTTTATATAAGGCAATTTGACGATATTCAATTTCCAGCAAATCATTTTCCGGAACCGGGAATTGAATATGCCCGCATACTACTTGGCTGTTTTTCAAATTAACGAGTTCCATTTCCTTAATCAATTTTTGAACGGTTGATTCGATGCTTTTTTCTGACGGTACGACCAAAATCGGTGTTAAATCAATATCTTCAAAATACGTATATAAGTTTGTAAGCCGCGTAAAACAATATTTTACTTTCTTCTCCTCGATAAGCTCCAGATGGCATTTGCTCACTAATTCATACACATTTGGCTCCCCGAATAATTGAATAGTGTCAGTGAAGGTATAGGGGAAATCTTCGGTCCGCAGCCATTCCTTCAACCCTAAGTAATTATTTTCTTCATAAACAAAGTCAATAATAGCTTCCTTGAAATTGAAATCCGGATATAAATATTGGGTTTCTGCTAATTTACAATAAAAATCACGCTCCGTAATATCGGTAAATAAAGCAGGCAGCGCTGAAAACTCTTCAGGAAGTTTTTTTCTGATGTGCAAATAGGGAATTTGTCCGCTGAAAATTACACCATCATAAAATTGATAATGCTCTTTAAATAACTCTTCTAAATTAGATAGATTTTCATATTTAATAATAGTGATTTCTATCTCTTCAATATTTAAGTTGTAAATTTTTTTTATCCATCTATAGGAATATTCCGTAGAAAATACGCAAATTTTATACATAATAGGTCCTTTCTTAAAAAAAAAGTTGTCGGATAATTCAATTTAGTTTAATCTTATTTAAAGACATTGTAAAAACGTGTCTAAAAAGGAGGCGGATAAATGGAAACTTTAAATGATTTTGAACAAAAAAACAATAGGGGCTTTAATAAATTTCTAAACATAATTGAAAAAGTCGGAAATAAGCTACCTCATCCTTTCATGCTGTTCTTTTACTTAATTCTTATTTTAGTAGTCATCTCATTTATTTTGGGAACGATGCAGGCTACAGTATTACATCCATCTACTGGGGAAGAGGTAGCTGTTAAAAGCTTACTGTCAAAAGAAGGAATACAATATATTCTCTCTAATACTTTAACAAATTTTACGGGATTTGCGCCGCTAGGTTTAGTCCTGACAATGATGTTGGGGATTGGTCTTTCTGAAAAAGTAGGTCTTTTCTCTGCCTTAATGACAAAGGCAATTACGAAAACACCAAAACGTATTGTATCGTTTATGGTTGTCTTTATTGGTATTTTAGGTAATATTGCTTCTGATGCAGCATTTGTAGTCATTCCACCTCTTGCTGCTCTCGTATTTCTAACGTTGGGACGTCATCCATTGGCTGGTTTGGCAGCCGGCTTGGCAGGGGCAGGAATCGGTTTTACAGCGAATATTTTGATCGCGGGTACAGATGCATTATTGTCAGGGATTACAACGGAAATAGCTAAATCTATTAATTCCGATATGATAGTTACTCCGTTAGATAACTGGTTCTTTATGAGCGTTTCCACATTTTTATTAGCATTTTTAGGGGCCCTTGTAACAGATAAATTCGTTGAGCCCCGCTTAGGCTTATATAAAGGTGAGAAAAAAGCAGATAATAAAGAATTGTCGCCGCTTGAAAACAAGGCGCTGCGTAATACAGGGATTGCTGTACTTCTCTATGTTGCAGTAATTATCGGGTTAATTGTAATGCCGGATTCCCCTCTTTTAAATGAAGACGGTACCATTTTACGTTCCCCGTTCTTATCGGGAATAGTGCCGATTTTGTTTGGCTTCTTCTTAGTAGCAGGGATTACATACGGTGTTTCTATCAAAAAAATACAGAAAACTGCTGATATTCCGAACATTATGGCAGAAGCCATTAAAGATTTGTCCAGTTATATTGTTCTTATCTTTATTATCGGACAATTCATCGGCTACTTCAACTGGACGAACATTGCTACATGGTCAGCAGTACATTTAGCCGATTTTTTAACAGCTATTAATCTAACGAATATTTTCGCTATTATATTATTTATTTTATTAGTAGCGTTGTTAAGTTTATTTATTATTAGCGGTTCGGCATTATGGTCACTTGTTGCACCTATCTTTGTACCAACCTTTATGGTGCTCGGCTATCATCCGGCATTTATCCAGTTAGCATATCGTGTCGGAGAGTCATCTACTAATATGGTGACCCCTTTAAACACTTACTTTGCGATTATCCTAGGATTTATGCAGGTTTATAACAAAAAAGCAGGTATCGGTACACTTATGGCTCTAATGATTCCATATACTATTGTTTTCTTGGTTTCTTGGATTATTTTGATATTAGTTTTCGCCCTATTCAATCTCCCGATTGGACCGGATGTATATTATTTATTAAATAACTAGGAGGAAGATAAAATGATCCGTATTCCTGTAAGCTATATAGAAAATTTATCAGCCTGGCGCCGTAATTTTCATCGTTATCCGGAGCCGGGATGGCTGGAATTTCGCACGACTGCCCAAATTGCAGATCGTCTTGAATCGTTGGGCTACGATGTTTTTGTAGGTCAAGACATCGGTATAGGAGAGAGGCTGGGCTTACCTTCAAAAGAAGAAATTCAGCTATTTTATGAGCGTGCCAAAAAGCTTGGTGCCAATGAAAAGTGGCTTGCTAAAATGGAAGGCGGCTACACAGGGGCGATTGCTGTGTTGGATACCGGCATACCTGGTCCGACTGTAGCATTCCGTGTAGATATTGATGCGCTGCCGATCAGAGAATCAGAAGAAAGCCATCATGTGCCACAGCAGGAAGGGTTCCGTTCCGAGTATGACGGGTTTATGCATGCATGCGGACATGACAGTCATGCCTCTATCGGCCTTGGCTTGGCGGAACAAATTATGGTGCACCGGAATCTGTTGAAAGGAAAAGTGAAAATTATATTCCAGCCGGCCGAGGAAGGTGTACGTGGAGCAGCTGCACTTGTAGAATCACCTTTATTATGTGACATAGATTATTTATTTGCCATGCATATCGGTACAGGCGTGGAAAAGGGTTTATTTATCGCCGGGACGGATGGATTTTTTGCCACGTCCAAATATGATGTTGCATTAAGTGGATTAGCAGCTCATGCAGGCGCCTATCCGGAAAGAGGAAAAAATGCATTGCTTGCAAGTGCGCAGGCTGCACTTGCCTTACATGCCTTGCCGCATCATAGCGGAGGAGCAAGTCGTATCAATGTAGGAACGCTGCAAGCAGGTGCAGGGCGCAATGTTATTCCTTCAAGTGCACATATGCAATTGGAGCTTCGTGGTGAGACAACAGAAATAGTAAATTACTATGAGGAAAAAATGCTGGATGTATTTGAAGGAATTGCCAAAATGTATGATGTGGAAGTTTCATATAAAAAGGTTGGCAGTGCCATTAGTGTGCCATCTGATGCGTCACTTGCAGCTGTGTTGGCCAAAACAGCAAATGAATTAAATATAAAATATATAGATTACGAGACATTTAAGGCCGGATCCGAAGATGCGACATTTTTAATGAAAAAAGTGCAGGACCGCGGGGGGCAGGCAACATACTCCATTATGGGCACACATTTACCGGTGGGCCATCATCATGAATGTTTTGATATAGACGAGGAAGATATGCTGCCTGCCATCGAAATATGGTTAAATACATTGATCAGCCTATCTAAGGAGACGAGTAAATGACAGCTACACAAGAAAAAATGATAGCGCAGCTTGAATTGTTAATAGAGAAATATGAGAAGGACATCATTGGGTTATCGGACCGTATTTGGGAAGTTGCTGAAACCCGCTTTGAAGAATATCAATCTGTCGATATTTTAACGACGTATCTTAAGGAAAATGGTTTTACTGTAAAAAGGGGCATCGGTGGTATAGAAACTGCGTTCGTTGCAACATATGGAGGTACAGGACCAGTCATCGGCATCTTGGGAGAATATGACGCATTGCCAGGATTAAACCAAAAGGAAGCTTCACCAAATCGCGAGGCTTATGTATATGGCGGCAATGGTCATGGGTGCGGGCATAATATGCTTGGGACAGCAGGCATTGGAGCTGTACTTGTCTTAAAGGAATGGATTGATGCCGGATTAATAAAGGGACAGATTCATTATTATGGATGTCCGGCTGAAGAGGGCGGCTCCGGCAAAACATTTATGGTACGTGAGGGTGTATTTGAAGGAGTGGATATTGCTATAACATGGCATCCAAACTCTTATGCCAGTATTTTTAATTATTCTTCTCTGGCCAACTATCAAGTATATTTTGAGTTTGAAGGTATTGCCTCACATGCTGCTGCTTCTCCGGAGCTGGGGAGAAGTGCACTAGATGCAGTAGAGCTGATGAATGTCGGCGTCAATTATTTGCGTGAGCATGTCCCGTCTAACGCACGACTTCATTATGCGGTGACAAATACAGGGGGTATGTCACCGAATGTTGTGCAGGCACAGGCAGAAGTGCTTTACTTAATCAGGGGCAAGGATATTAAAGAGGTAGATGGAATTTATCAACGCGTGTTAAAAATTGCTGAAGGTGCAGCATTAATGACAGAAACAAATCTTACGGTAAAGTTTGATAAAGCATGTTCAAACTATGTGCCGAATGATACGGTTAATCGATTATTATATAAAAACTTAGAAGCGGTTGGTCTACCTTCCTATACGGAAGAAGAGCTTGTATATGCTAATCAGATGATGCAAACGTTAACACCGAACGAACTGGCTGCCGCAAAACAGGATGTAATCAGCATGGCGGGCTCTTCGGATATGTCAGCCGCATTAGATGCGATGGATGGTCCATTCTTTAATGCTATCATCCCTTATGAGCTTTCAAAGGATTCAATGGCAGGCTCTACAGACGTAGCGGATGTCAGCTGGGTAGTACCGACTGCTCAATTTTTTGCACCATGTTTCGTATTCGGCACACCGCTTCATACATGGCAGCTCGTCTCACAGGGGAAAACAAGTCTGGCGCATAAAGGGCTGCTTTATGCAGCAAAAGTAATGGCGATGACAGCATTTGATCTACTATATGATCAAAATCTAATCGAACAAGCAAAAAAAGAGCATAAATTGCAAACAAACAATCAGTATGTCAATCCAATTCCGGCCTATATTAAACCAAATATGAATAAATAGGCAGATTGGATTTCGCAAAAAAATAATTAAATCTCCATTATTTCTTGAATTCAGTGCATAGAAAACTAGCTTTGCCGCCAAGCCTTAATAAAAGCTTGATTTCCGCAAAGGCAAGGACCTAAAACTTTATTATTTTTACCTAATATAAAAAATGACTACGGTCGATTACTTATGTATCCCGTATAGCAGCCTTTTGAGATTTTCTCAGAGGCTGCTTTTTATATTGGAACCGAAAATATACATAATTTATGAAGTGGTGTAGATAAAAATAATCGGCATTTTTGG
>NZ_BCVX01000013.1 GCF_001591965.1 Lysinibacillus odysseyi 34hs-1 = NBRC 100172 | reverse complement strand
CACAGGGGATGAATGGTGAGGTAATTAACTTTCTCCATCACCTTGAAAAGCTGACAGAATTACAACATATGTGAAAAAAGTTGAAACTATGCTCATCTATGATATACTAAAATGGTTGTCAAATCGTATAAAACGAACAATTGGTATACAACCTTAAACTTATTTTGGAGGTCATCTAAATGTCAGTAAAATGGGAAAAACAAGAAGGTAACCAAGGTTTATTAACAATCGAAGTACCTGCTGCAGAAGTAAACAATGCTTTAGACAAAGCATTCAACAAAGTGGTGAAACAAATCAACGAACCAGGTTTCCGTAAAGGAAAAATGCCTCGTCCGCTATTTGAAAAGAAATATGGTGTAGAAGCTCTATACCAAGATGCCTTAGAAATCATCATTCCTGATGCATACTCTAATGCAATCGACGAAGCTGGTATCGAGCCAGTTGATTATCCAGAAATCGCTGGTACTGAAAACTTCGCTAAAGGCCAAGATTTCACATTCACAGCTACTGTAACAGTAAAGCCTGAACCAAAATTAGGCGAATATAAAGGGTTAGAAGTAACAAAACTTCCAACTGAAGTAACTGATGAAGAAGTAGAAGCGCAAATCCAAGAACAATTAGCTCGTAAAGCTGAGCTGGAAATCAAAGAAGAAGGCGCTATCGAAGAAGGCGACACAGCTGTAATCGACTTTGAAGGCTTCCAAGGTGAAGAACCATTTGAAGGCGGTAAAGGCGAAGACTACCCATTAGAAATCGGTTCAGGTTCATTCATCCCTGGCTTCGAAGAGCAATTAGTGGGTGTAAAAGCTGGCGAATCAAAAGATGTTGTTGTAACATTCCCAGAAGAATACCATGCAGCTGAGCTAGCAGGTAAAGAAGCTACTTTCAAAGTAACTGTTAAAGAAGTAAAAACAAAAGTACTTCCTGAACTAAATGACGAGTTCGCAAAAGAAATCGATCCAGAAGTGGAATCTTTAGAAGCATTACGTGCAAAAATCAAAGAGCAAACTGTTGAACAAAAGAAAACTGAAGCAGAAGGCGCTCTACGTGATGAGCTAGTAGAAAAAGCTGCTGCAAATGCTGAAATGGACATTCCAGCAGGCATGATCAACACAGAATTAGACCGCATGGTTCAAGAATTCGGCCAACGCTTACAAATGCAAGGCATGAACCTTGAGTTATACTTCCAATTCTCTGGTCAAACAGAAGAGCAACTACGCGAGCAAATGAAGGAAGATGCAGAAAACCGTGTACGTGTTGCATTAACTTTAGAAGCAATCGCAAAAGCGGAAAATGTTGAAGTATCAGAAGAAGACATTACTACTGAGTTAGATGCAATGGCTTCTCAATTTGGTATGACTGTTGACCAAATTAAAACAGCATTAGGCGGCACAGCTATTTTAGAAAATGATGTAAAAACAAAGAAAACAGTAGAACTTTTAGTTGAAAACGCTAAAATTTCTGAATAATTTCAAACAAAATATACGACAGCAACAACTAAATCGTGTAGAATAGAATTAATAGAAGACAAGACAAGGTACGGAACTTCCCGTGCCTTGTTTTAGCAGATAGGCATGAATCTGTCCAAGCATCCCTCCGGAAATGTAAAGAGGGGTCTTTCTAAATAGACTATAGAAATGATTACAGAGAGATTCTTTTCCTTTATAATCGAGCCTGTAGTATGTGAATAGTAAGCATGCCAGACATATAAGAAGTTTAAAATTGGGTACATATGTGCTTTTCTTTTTAAAAGGAAATTGACTTATTATATACATAGATTTTGGCACGGTACATATAGGCAACTTTTTTACAGTCAATATATTTGATAATAAGCGGATAATCTTGTAAGATTGTTGCTTGAATAGGGGTGAAACAAATTGTTTAAATTTAATGATGAAAAAGGCAATTTAAAATGCTCTTTCTGTGGGAAGCCACAAGAACAAGTTCGTAAGCTGGTTGCAGGACCAGGCGTATATATTTGTGACGAGTGTATCGAGCTATGCTCGGAGATCGTTGTAGAAGAGCTGGGCGTGGAAGAGGAAATCGATTTTAAAGATATTCCAAAGCCGAAGGAAATTTTAAACATTTTAGACGAATATGTTATTGGACAAGAACGTGCTAAAAAAGCTTTAGCCGTTGCTGTGTACAATCACTATAAACGCATTAACTCAAATGCGAAAATTGATGACGTAGAGTTATCAAAATCAAACATTGTTTTAATTGGGCCGACAGGTAGCGGTAAAACATTGCTTGCCCAAACATTGGCGCGTATTCTCAATGTACCATTTGCCATTGCGGATGCTACTTCCTTAACGGAAGCAGGCTATGTAGGGGAAGATGTGGAGAATATCCTGCTTAAACTGATTCAAGCAGCAGATTATGATATCGAGCGTGCAGAAAAAGGTATCATTTATATCGATGAAATCGATAAAGTAGCACGTAAATCTGAGAATCCTTCTATTACACGCGATGTATCTGGTGAAGGTGTACAGCAGGCACTCCTTAAAATTTTAGAAGGAACAGTAGCAAGTGTGCCTCCGCAAGGCGGACGTAAACACCCGCACCAAGAGTTCCTGCAAATTGACACATCTAACATCCTATTTATCGTAGGAGGCGCGTTTGATGGAATCGAGCAGATCATTAAACGCCGTCAAGGTGAAAAGGTCATCGGATTTGGTTCAAATGTAAGCCGTGAAGAAGAAGAGGGCTCATTGCTTGCTCATTTAATCCCGGAAGACTTGCTGAAATTTGGGTTGATTCCGGAGTTTATTGGCCGTCTCCCTGTATTGGCGTCATTAGAGCAGCTGAATGTAGATGCATTAGTGCGCATATTAACAGAGCCGAAAAATGCATTAGCAAAGCAATACCAAAAAATGCTGGAGCTTGATAATGTAGAACTTGAGTTTGAAAAAGATGCATTAGTTGAAATTGCTAAGCTTGCAATCGAACGAAAAACAGGTGCACGCGGACTCCGCTCCATTATTGAAGCAACAATGCTGGATGTCATGTATGAACTGCCATCTCGGGAGGATATTGTAAAATGTATCATTACAGCTGAAACAATTACTGATAAAGCTGATCCGAAGCTTTTATTGGCAGATGGTACAGAATATAAACGAGATAACAAAAAGACTTCAGCATAGTGTCTGATGTTACGCTTGACGTGGTAAATAAGCTGGCTTCGGATGTGCCAACGCACAGTCGACAGTCAGCTTTTTATTCACACTTAATACATAGAGGTTTATGAAAATCATTTTTACACACATACTACAATTGCGGGTTGTTGCGTATAGATTTTGGATGGAGGTGAATACCCGCGTGAAAAAGATTGAAAAAAATATTCCGTTATTGCCTTTAAGAGGGTTGCTTGTCTTTCCATCAATGGTGCTACATATTGATGTCGGTCGTGAGCGTTCAGTCGCTGCCCTTGAGCAGGCGATGTTAGGAGACAGCAAAATTTTTCTGGCGACTCAGCAGGATATGCGTGTCGAATCACCGGAGCGAAATGACTTGTATGAGGTAGGGGCAGTAGCAAATGTTAAGCAAATGCTTAAACTACCAAACGGGACATTGCGTATATTAGTCGAAGGCATTGCACGGGCGAAAGTCCTGGATTATAAAGAAGGGGAAAAGTATACGTCCGTTGATATTGAAATCCATGAGGATGATCCGACAAAAGATGCGGAAACGGAAGCGTTAATGCGTACACTGTTAAGTTATTTTGAGAAGTATGCCAAAATCTCCAATAAAATTACGACTGAAACAATTGAATCGGTTGTTGATATTGAAGAACCTGGTCGGTTCTCAGACGTTATTTCATCCCATCTTCCATTAAAGGTAGCGGAAAAACAGGAAATTTTGAGTATTTTCAATGTCAAAAAGCGTTTGGATTATTTAATTATCCGTTTACATGACGAGCAAGAAGTGATGGCCCTTGAAAAGAAAATCAATACAAAAGTAAAGCAGGCAATGGAGCGTACACAAAAAGAATACTTCCTGCGTGAACAAATGAAGGCGATCCAGCAGGAGCTGGGAGACCGAGACGGGAAATCCGGTGAAGTTGCCGAACTTCGTAAACGTATAGAGGAAGCAGGCATGCCTGAGGCGACACGGAAAGTTGCGCTAAAAGAGCTTGACCGTTATGAAAAAATACCAGCGGCAAGTGCAGAAAGCGGTGTAATCCGCAATTATGTAGAATGGCTGGCAACTCTCCCGTGGAGTGAAAAAACAGAAGACCGCCTGGATGTTGCTTATGCAGAGGAAATTTTAAATCGTGATCATGATGGTCTGGAAAAAGTTAAGGAACGAATTTTGGAGTATTTATCCGTTCGTCAGCTAATGAACTCCTTGCGTGGCCCGATTATTTGTTTAGCAGGACCTCCAGGGGTGGGTAAAACGAGTTTGGCACGTTCCATTGCGGAAAGTTTAGACCGTAAGTTTGTCCGTGTTTCCCTTGGCGGAGTGCGTGACGAATCAGAAATCCGCGGCCATCGCCGTACGTATGTAGGAGCAATGCCTGGTCGGATTATTCAGGGAATGAAAAAAGCCGGTACAACAAATCCTGTATTCTTGCTGGATGAGATTGATAAAATGTCCAATGACTTTAGAGGAGATCCTTCTGCTGCAATGCTGGAAGTGCTGGATCCTGAACAGAATAATACGTTTAGTGATCATTATATTGAAGAACCATATGATTTATCTGATGTATTATTCATTGCTACGGCAAATGATTTAAGCACGATTCCTGGCCCTCTCCGTGACCGTATGGAGATTATTACGATCGCTGGCTATACGGAGATGGAAAAGAAGGAAATCGCTAAAAATCATTTAATTCCAAAGCAGATGAAAGAGCATGGATTGAAAAAGTCCCAGCTTGTTGTGAAGGATGAAGCGGTCCTTGATTTAATTCGCTACTACACAAGAGAAGCAGGGGTACGTGGATTAGAGCGCCAAGCTGCGACTATTTGCCGTAAAGCGGCAAAAATAATCGTATCAGGCGAGAAAAAACGCGTAACCGTATCTTCCAAAATGCTTGTAGATATGCTGGGCAAACACCGCTTCCGCTATGGACAGGCAGAAACAGAGAATCAAATCGGTATCGCGACAGGTTTGGCCTATACAACCGTGGGTGGGGATACGCTTCAAATTGAAGTATCATTAACACCTGGTAAAGGAAAGCTGCAATTAACGGGGAAACTAGGGGATGTCATGAAGGAATCGGCCCAAACAGCCTTGTCCTATGTCCGTTCCCTCACAAATAAGCTTGGCATCAAACCTGAATTCTTTGATGAACATGATTTGCATATCCACGTTCCAGAAGGGGCTGTGCCAAAGGATGGCCCTTCCGCAGGGATAACGATTGTAACAGCAGTCGTATCTGCTATTACAAAAAAACCGATCAAGCGTGAAATCGGTATGACAGGGGAAGTAACACTCCGGGGACGTGTTCTGCCAATCGGAGGATTAAAGGAAAAATCGTTAAGTGCACATCGGGCTGGCTTAACAACAATTATTATACCAAAGGACAATGAGCGCGATATTGATGATATTCCTGAGGCGATTCGCGAACAATTGTCATTTAAATTAGTGTCACAAGCGGAGGAAGTGCTTCAGCTGGCATTAGATGGAGGGTTTTAAAAAATGAAAGTCCATAACGTCGAAATGGTCATTAGTGCCGTTAGACCAGAGCAGTATCCTGAAGATGGACTTCCTGAATTTGCGCTTGCTGGGCGCTCTAACGTCGGGAAATCTTCATTCATTAACCGTATGATAGGGCGTAAGGCATTGGCGCGTATATCTTCAAAACCGGGAAAAACGCAAACACTGAACTTCTATAAAATCGAAGAGCAACTGTTTTTCGTGGATGTACCTGGTTATGGTTATGCAAAAGTATCGAAAACTGAGCGAGCAGCTTGGGGTAAGATGATTGAAAAATATTTTACAGGCCGTGATTTATTGAAGGCCGTTGTACTGATTGTGGACTTGCGCCATTCACCTACGAATGATGACTGCATGATGTACGATTTCTTGAAGCATTACAATATCCCATGTATCGTTATTGCCACAAAATGCGATAAGATTCCGAAAGGGAAATGGGACAAGCACAAGAAAGTTGTAAAAGAAACATTGCAGATGGATAAGGAAGATCCGCTAATTGTATTCTCTTCTGAAAAAGGGATTGGATATGAACAGGCATGGGCGGAAATCGAAAGCCGTATGTAATACGGAACATACAGGATATACAAGAGAAATTATAAATGAAAGAGGGTAGTACATAACTATGCCCTACCTCTTATCAAAGGGTGAGTTGTCAAAGACAACTCACCCTTTGAATGTTTTTATGCCACAAAAAGGGAATTCTTTTCTTGTCAGTTCATTTCTACATTCAGCAGTTCAATTAATTAATTCATGTTACCATCTTTACACATATGAGCAATTCTTTTGCTTGAAATTTAGTAGTAGGATCCTTTTATTTCAACAATGAATGCTCTTTTTGTTTAGTGACAAAATTAGATAAAGATAGATATAAGTTGTTCGTAGTGGAGGCCGCGAAACGCGTCGGCCAGAACGGGAACAGCGTTTTCATAGAAAATAAGGCTTCAATCATCTCTGAAGAAAATTTTTTAAGACACAAATGCAGCCTGAGTGTTTACAGCAAGAAGTTTGTTACAAACATACGATGAGTCGTTTGTTTCCGCCCGTAATAATAGATGATCTACCTCATGCCTAGGAAGGACATCATTTCGTGAAGAAATGTAAATAAATGCTTGAGGTCTAGAACATACCGCCGATAAATATAAGAGGAGGTGCTACTATGGATATTGCCGCATTATCTATTACAATGAGCCAGGCACAGCTAATGCAAAATGTATCATTAGCGGTAGCTGGAAAAGTAATGGAGACACAGCAAATGCAGATACAGCAAGTGACCGAAATGATGGAATCAATGGACGCACCACATCCGGATCTAGGTCAGAAAATTGATATATCTATCTAAATAAGCAGAAAAATGGGTGGGCCGTCACTCTAGTCATGAGAAGTTTAAAAAAGCTGACGCTTCTTCAGGCGATAGTACAAAGCAACAGAGTATATACTCTACGGGGCAACTGAGACTAGTAAAGGAGGAACAGGAAATTGAAGAAAAGATTTGGTATTGTGATTCTTTCACTCGTTCTATTATTATCTTTCATTCCGTTCGGTGCATCTTCACAGGCAGCGACAGTATATAAAGGAACTTTTGAAAGTATTACATATACGGAGACAACGTTAAAAGATGGAACAGTTCAGCGTAAGAACCCGAAGTTGACGATTAAAAACTCAGCCGGCCGAACGACTACGCTAAATCTTACGGAAAGTACATATTACTATATCAACGGTACAAAGACGAATAGCAACGGATTTAAAAAGGGCATGGAGATTGAAGCAACAGTTAATCTGCGCAATGTTACACGCTTAGATGGTAAGTCGGCCGTTGAAGAAGGTGCCATTGTAGAAAAAAGCAAACAACAGACAGGTATTGTAACGAAAATCGACCCGAACGGTATGTTTGTGCAGGTAAAGCTTGATAGCGGATTAGAAAAACAATATTACATAAATAGCGACACTGCCTATGTAAAAGGCAAATCACATGTAGATATTAGCACGATGTATGAAGGAGACCGGGTCAAGCTGAAAATGTCCTCTGCCGCTTCATCCGTTGTGGCGGAGATAGAAATTATACAGACAGGGACACTTGTTCATCATCTGTACAAAGGACAGCTGCAAACGGTAAATGTCCGGAATAATCGTTTTATTGTAACGAATGCACATCCGTTTGAGGATTGGGCATTCGGGACGCGTCCTACTAATGATTTATCAACATTTTCTTTTGGCAATAACACCACAATCTATGCAGGAAATAAAAAAATAAATAAAAATCAATTGCAGAATTACCGTAACAGTGATGTCTATTATGTAACGACAAAGCAATTTGGACGTGAAATGGTAGAAAAGGTCGTTGTGCTGGAAAACAACGAGCGGACATTCTATGACCAAATTACAACGGTAGATACGTCAAATCAACTTTTCCGCTTAAAAAATTATGGGTTGATGTATTACCACAACGGATCTATTTTAGTACGTAATGGCCGTTTGGTAGAGCCGAACACTTTAAGTGCATGGGGCACAGCGTTTGTATTGACAGACGGAGTTACGAAAAATAATACAACACATATTGTTAACGTGACGAACGATAGTTTCCTTTCACCAAACCTAGCAATGCACGAGTTATACTTTGGAAGATTGTCATTAGTCGAACAAGACAAATATCTGCTGGAAATGGATGATTACACAAAAATGGACAGCGGCTCCCATGCTTGGTTGTATGAAGATGAGGAAGCTAAAACATTATCCTTCAGTAATTCAACAGTCGTCACGCAAAGTGTCGGTTCGACTGGTGTAGCACTTGCCTCAAGCTTACAGGTGCATGAAGGAAAGTATGGGTACTTCTATGTGAAGGACGGTCATATCCAAGCAGTCCATTTAGTTGGCAGAGACAAGCTGCAGCCGACAACGACAATGGCAGGACGTATCGCCTCTATCAAAATAATTGATAAAGGAACAATTGGTGTGGATGCGACGGCAGAATTAGAAGTGAAAGATGTCAGCCAATGGTATGAAGGTGCTTGGCTTGACACAGGCCGCCTTAACCGCCTGGAGTTATCTCAAGTATTAATCATTAAAGATCGTAAACGAATTACAATGGATCAATTAAAGCCAAATGACCGTATTGTTATATTTACTGACGATATGTTCGATGCGCAAATTATTTTAGTAAATGAATAATAGCAGATAGGTATGCAGGAATGCTGCATACCTATTATGCCAATAAAGAGAGGGGCATGGAAAAAGGATGAAAAAGCTGAGATTTATAGTATTGGTCAGTACCCTTCTTTTAGTGCTGTGGAGTCCGAAGCGGTCATCAGCTGAGATTGTAGATTTAACGGGTGGTATTAATAATGAATATACATATGAAGAATACATGTTCATTTTAGGAAAACCGATGCAATTTACCGCTACAAATAAAGACGTAAAAGTAAAAGTAACGGAAAAAAGTGACAAAATTACTGAAACGTATAACATCAAGATGAAAAGCAAGGAAGGCGCTTCGTTAACAAGAGCTTTTACTTACGTTTACACAGTCGATAACTACGATATGATTGGCCAAATGACGGCTACCGGAGAAGTAACGAAATATAGTGAAAAAATCAGCTATCAAGATGCAACAATCGAACTGGCCGATTACCAAATGTCGAAAAGCTATATTACTGATAAGCGGCCTGCATCTGACTATACATCCGGCAATACAGTGATGCGTAAAACATATCTCATTAAATATAAAAATGGCCAAACTCAGACTGTTGTTGTCAATGGAACAGGGAAAAATGCAAGCTACGAAAACTTCTGGGGGGCTACGGAAACACAGATTATGGAGTATGAATTTGATTATCCGGACGGCACAGTTGGAACAGTGACAAGCCGTTCATCCCACTCTAAATCCCGTACGCTCAATTATGAGGAGAACATGGGCTCATTAGGCAGCTTTGACGGTGGCTATTCCGTAAACAGTGAGGCGGATACTATTTCAGAATATCAATATGACTTGCCGAAAGAAGGAACTGGTACAATTGATTTTACAGCAGAATATATGCCGAAAGTGGAGCGCCTTATCGTGCCGAAGTTCCGTGATTTATCAAGCCATTGGGCGAAATCGCATATAGACAAGCTTTATTCACTTGGAATTTTTGATGATCAGTCGAACTTCTTCTCTCCAAATACACCAATGGGGCGCTATGATTTTGCAGTTGCCATTGGGAAAGCAATTGACCTTCGGGTAGAAGTCGGCAGCTCTAAAAAGAAAACAATGTCCACACCTTCGATTTTCAAGGATGTAAAGAGAACAAGACCAAACTATCCTTATTTAGTAGCAACTTATAATAAGGGTGTTATTACAGGAGTAAATCCCCAAACGTTTAATCCGGAAGGAAACTTGACACGTCAGCAGGCAGCGGCTATTTTGGTACGTGCTCTCGGTCTTGAAGGAAAAGCACCGGACCCAGGCTTTAAAACACCTTATAAGGACGATGCAAAGATTTTGGACTATGCGCGGGATGGCGTTTATGTAGTGACACAGCTGGGTCTAATGAGCGGTTCTCAAGGGAATTTCAACCCTAGCGGCATATTGACGCGCGCCCAGGCGGCAGCTATTTTAGAGCGCTTCTTGCTATACTTGGAAAATGATTTAAAACAAAACTATCGAGATGATATTTTATTCTTTGAATACTAAGAGAGGGGACTGGCAATGAAGAAAACAATTGTACTGTTTTTCAGCTTCATCCTTCTCCTGTCCGCATGGCTGCCTTATATGACGAAAGTCGAAGCCGCTGCCATTTCGGATGTGCCGACATCCAATGCCAAATACCAAGCCGTAAATTGGGCGGTTGAAAATGGATTGATGTCGCTATACACAGGAAAGAAGTTTGATTTGAATGGAAATGTATCCGAATCGGAGATGCTGTTGGCGTTTGCAAAAATGGATGCCAATTATCAACATTCTTTAACAAGTGATATGGCATACTTATACTATAGCGATTTGAACATCCCATTAGCAGGTGCCGCAAATAAAACAAAACGTAGTCGTTTGGCTACACGTGTAGATTTTGCCGTAATCTATGCGGCAATGCGTGGTTTGGATTTGTCAAAAGTACACGCTGTTCAATATTTATATACCCAGGAAATCACAACAGGATCATCAGGCAAGAAGACATATGAAGGCTATTCACCAGAGAAAAATATCAGCCGTGGGGATCTTGCGGTATTTCTATACCGGACTGCAAAAAAAGGTAAGTTTGCGGTAGAGGGGCTCCGCGCAGCAGCAACAGGGAAGGATGACGGGAAAGTTACCCTTCCGTTAAACTTTGTTTCCTCTGAGGGAACGTCTGTTGAACTCGAAAAACCCGGCCAGAACACTAGCGATGTTTCTCCAAATACCCCAAATGCGATGAAAGCAGTACAAAGCGTAGAGGTCGAAAATAAAACGCTGAACGCAAATGGCCATGATGTCACAATGGTGACGGTAAAACTGAAGGACAGCAATGGAAATACGATTCCTTATGATCAGTCGCTGACATTCAAAGTGTACTCGGAGTATTTTAAAAGTATAAACTTCAACCCATCCGCCAATAAACTGGGAGCGGCAGAAAAAGCAAAGCTGAAGTATAATCCTAAAGAAATTCTGGAGGCACCGACAGCCGTTACTTCACCGAATGGGGTTTCTACAGCTGTTGTAGAATCTGATGGGGGAGAGTTGACGTTCTTCTACCGTGCACCGCGCATGACTAAAAGTATGAAAGATAATATTATTTTGGAAATGGCTGATTCTTCTATTGGAAAGAATTTTGCTTCCTATAAAAATAGTCAGATTAAAATACCTGTTGAATATAAAGTAGAGCCTGAGCTTCGTGTTTCTTATGAAGTATATGACGGACAAACTTATGCAGGCGAAGATGGTGGAGGGCAGACGCCTTCAGCTCCCGCTTACCCGGCAGAAGTTATGAAGCAGGGTCCTATTACAGTATCAGACATAAATGTCGATGCAGGAACATTAACCGTGCAGTCGGTTAATATTACGCCGCAGTACCGGTATGCTACGCTAACGCTGGCTCAGCGTGAAATTTCAGAGCAAATGTTTGAACGGATCGTAGCGGATCTATTGGAGAATACGTCAACGATTCAGCTTGATTATTACGTAGATGCTAATGGGAATGCAGCCTACAACATTCCGTTCAGCTATATTCCAGGCAGTATCATTAAAGAATTTGGCAGTAATGAGCCGCAGGAATATGCTGTCCTGCTTTATCTGTTCAGATTACTTCCGGACAAAATTTCCGAGTTTTCGATGGCTGATTATAAAAGCGTAAAGTCTGCTCAGGCAATCGCTCAGCGTATTACAGAAGCAGATATCCGTAACTCAAGCTTCAAGGATTTACGAAGCGTTATCAATGGGATCGATGCATTAGCAAAGCTGGCGGACCAAACAAAAGCTGCTGAAGATGCAGCGAGCCGTCCAGGCGATATGCCAAGCTATACGAAGGTTGTCGTGACATTAGTAGCACCAGGTGGACAGGTCATTACGAATTATAATGGACAAGTGACAATCGAATATAATGGTCAAAGGAAAACAGTACCGTTTAACCGTACCCAAGGGACAGGCAGTGCAGACAGCGGCCGGGCCATCGCATATTTTGATGGAGCACATTACGGCAAAACAGAAGCGAAGGTAACATTCAGTCCGGAGACAGATTCCCGCTATAAAGAGCTGTTGAAGGGACTGGAAGGAAAAATCGTTAAAAAAGAAATTATTGCTCATCCACCGCTTAATACCCTGGAATCGTGTAACCGAATTCAAAAAGTGGCATTTGTAGTGGATGAATCAGGCTCCATGAAAAAAGCGGACCCGAATAACCTTATTGATAAAAAAACACGTGAACTTATGAAAACGCTGAATATTGACCCAACTGTTGCAACAGGATTCAACAGTAAGGGACGATTCATTTCGAAAGGCACGGGGGAAAAGGTTTCGAAGCTGGAGGAGCTGTATGAGTCACAATACCGAAAAGGCGGAACGAAAATATCTTCAGGAGTTGAAGCTGCAAAGGCGCATTTAAAAGAACAGCAAAATATCGGTTCTATTCCTGGAGCCATTATCCTTGTATCAGATGGCAAGGCTAATAGTAATGAAGCAAAAGATATTATTACTTATGCTAAGCAGAATAATCTAAAGGTATTCACTGTATCGGTGGGCTCTGATGCAAACCAGACAGTACTGAAAAATATTGCTGTACAGACAGATGGACAGCATTTCCATTTACCGAATATCAATAATATTACGGCTATCTATGAATCTCTTATGAAGGCGATGTGTATTAATCTAGTAGAGGCATGTCCTCCTAGCTTTGACTCGTTCCAGCAGGCAGATGTAACGATTGGGCGCACATATCTTTTCATCGAAGCCGAGGCGAACTGTGGCAATGTTGAAAAGGTAAAAGTGAAATTCTATTCTGTCCGCGGGGAGATTGAACTGGATCTGCAATATATTGGCTTGAACCGTTTTGAACTGGAGCATGATATCCGTAAAATTCATAACTTCAGTATATATGAAGAAGTAGAATTCTTTGCCTACGATAAAGCTGGTAAATTGCTAGCCACTAAAAAAATAGATATTCAATAAATAATCAGCTCCGGCAGCAGCATAGCTGCCGGGGTTTTTTCTATAGTTTAGGGAATACTAAATGGACGATTTCATAAAGGAATATTTCTGGGGATAAAGAGTTCACATTACTCACAAAAGAATTGAAGATCTATGAGTCGTTTGCTGCTTGTTTTGCGCCCGCTATTGCTCGCCTGTAACAAGTAAATGTTCATTTTTGTTCACTTTCATGTTTATAGTTGATAGAAAAAGTAAACATTCATTGAAACAGAACATAATTTTTGTTACACTTACTTTAGAATAATTCTAATGTAAGAATGTCGTTTCATATCATGTTCACAAATTTTAGCGTGAATTATGATTTCTTTATGTTACAATGAGTATTGTGAATTAGAACGTGTGAGGTGTAAGGTTCATGCATACATTAGTCGTAGGCTTGAATTATAAGACAGCGCCTGTCGAAATTCGGGAAAAACTATCATTTATTGAACGCGATTTACCGAACGCGATGGAAGCGCTGCAAAAAGAAAAAAGTATATTAGAAAACGTAATTGTATCGACATGTAACCGTACGGAAATCTATGCAGTAGTGGATCAGTTACATACAGGTCGTTACTATATCAAACAATTTTTATCAAACTGGTTCAATATACCGATCGAGAAGTTTGAAGACCATCTTTTCATCCAGGAAGATGACGACTCTATCCATCATTTATTCCGTGTGACAGCTGGGATTGACTCCATGGTGTTAGGTGAGACGCAAATTTTAGGACAAGTTAAAAAAAGCTTCCTGCAAGGACAGGAGATCGGTACAACGGGTACAGTTTATAACCAGCTGTTCAAACAAGCTGTAACCTTTGCAAAGCGTGCACATAGTGAGACAGCAATCGGGGAAAATGCTGTGTCAGTATCATATGCGGCCGTTGAGCTTGCGAAGAAGATTTTTGGCTCCCTTCAGCGTAAACATGTGGCGATTTTAGGTGCCGGTAAAATGGGAGAGCTTGCGATTCAAAACCTTTACGGCAATGGAGTTGGAAAAGTAACGGTCATTAACCGCACATTTGAAAAGGCACAGGATTTGGCTACGAAGTTCGAGGGGAACGCGAAGCCGATGGACGAGCTGCAATGTACTTTATTAGAAGCGGATATCTTGATCAGTTCCACTGGGGCGACAGATTATGTCATTGATTATGAATTGATGAAATATGTATCCCGAATGCGCAAAGGTGAACCGTTATTTATGGTGGATATTGCGGTACCGCGTGACTTGGACCCGAAAATCGGAGAGCTGCCGAATGTCTTTTTATATGATATTGATGACCTGCAGGGAATCGTAAATGCGAACTTGGCAGAGCGTGAAAAAGCGGCTGCACAAATTTCTGATATGATCGGTACCGAATTGGTGCAGTTTAAAGAGTGGTTTGCTACATTAGGTGTAGTTCCTGTCATTACGGCGCTGCGTGAAAAAGCGAACCGCATCCAGCAGGAAACGATGTCAAGTATTGAAAACAAGATGCCGAATTTAACAGAGCGTGAACGGAAAATTTTAAATAAGCATACGAAATCTATTATTAATCAGTTGCTGAAAGAGCCGATTCTGCAGGCGAAGGAATTAGCAAACTCGCCGAAAGCAAATGAAGAGCTGCAGTTATTCCAGCAGATTTTCGGTATTGAAGACGCTGTACAGGAAGAAGTCATTATGCATAAAAAAGCAGAGAAGGAACGGTTGGTTTCAACTCAAGGCAATATTTCGACAAATCCTGGGTATTCATTTTAAGTTAAGAAGTAATTTTTCATAAGCGTTTTCGTATCTGTATGGTAAAATATACAGGTACAAAGCGCTTTTTCTTTGTTTACGAGAAGGAGTCTTCCAACAATGGACAGGCAATAAAATGACATCTCGAGACAAAGAGGGGAAATATGTCGTTTAGAAGATAGACGAACTTTAGATAGGTAAGGATTCATTTAGAAAAAGAAGGGTTGCCTATGACAGAAATGACAATGACCAGATTATATGAAGTAATGGTCATTTTATATGCAATTGGAATTGTCTTTTATTTTATTGATTACCTTTATAAATATGTAAAGGCAAGAAGGGTCGCTTTTTGGTTCGTCTGTATCGCTTGGGTGATGCAGTCGGTATTTTTTATACTATTTATCATTGAAACACAACGTTTTCCAATATTATCTCTCTTTGAAGGGATTTATTTCTATGCATGGCTGCTGACAACCTTGTCGATTGTCCTCCATTGTATTGCACGTGTCGATATGCCGGTGTTTTTTGTTAATGTACTCAGCTTCGTGTTTGTGACGATTCACCTTTTTGCGCCGACTGAAAAAGTGCAGCCGATGGTTGATTCACTTGTATCGGAAATGCTTGTCATCCACATTTCGTTTGCCATCATGTCCTATGCGGCCTTTTCATTGTCGTTTGTATTTTCAATGTTATATTTGATTTTATACCGTATCCTAAAACAGAAAAAAGCACATCCTTTATGGTCGCGTCTGCCATCCCTGCAGCAAACAAGCAGCTGGATGAGCAATTCTATGCTGGTCGGGGTACCTTTGCTTTTCATTAGTCTAATTTTAGGGTTAGAATGGGCATTAATGACATTAGATAGATTATCTGTGTTTGATATTAAAATTATCGGCTCTTTTATTATTACGGTCATTTATTTGATCATTTTATTATTACATCGTAGTGGGAAATTGATGGGAACGAGCTACGCTTGGATTCAGATCTACGCCTATTTGCTAACGGTCGTGAATTTCTTCCTTGGCAATAAAATGTCGAACTTCCACTTATGGTACTAGCAGAAAGGTAGGATTTAAGTTGAGAAAAATTATTGTTGGCTCGCGTAAAAGTAAATTAGCTTTAACACAAACAAACTGGTTCATTAATGAGCTGAAAGCAGCAGGTGTTCCATTTGAGTTTGAAGTGAAGGAAATTGTGACAAAAGGCGATCAGATATTGGATGTGCAATTGTCGAAAGTAGGCGGCAAAGGGCTGTTTGTGAAGGAAATTGAGCAGGCGCTTTATGATAAGGAAATCGACTTTGCTGTTCATTCCATGAAGGATATGCCGGCCGTATTACCGGAAGGCCTTGTCATTGGTTGCATTCCGCCGCGGGAAGATGCGCGTGATGCCTTCATCTCAAATGGCAACATAAAATTCGCCGACCTACCTAAAGGTGCCGTTGTAGGGACAAGCTCTCTTCGACGCAGCGCACAGTTACTAACTATCCGTCCCGATCTTGAGATCAAGTGGATCAGAGGCAATGTGGATACACGCTTAAACAAGCTGAAAACAGAAGGATATGACGCCATTATTTTAGCAGCAGCGGGGTTAAAGCGCCTTGGTTGGAATGAAGACGTTGTAACGGAATATTTAGCCGCGGATATTTGCGTACCGGCTGTTGCACAAGGCTCGCTTGGAATTGAGTGCCGAGGAGACGATGCAGAACTATTGGCAGAATTAGCAAAACTGACAGACGCGGATACATGGAAAACAGCCCATGCAGAACGTTCTTTTCTTGCGGCAATGGACGGCGGCTGCCAAGTACCGATTGCAGGCTATGCCACAATCGATGGGGATACTATTACATTGACAGGATTAGTTGCAGCGCCGGACGCTTCCGTTACGTTTAAGGAAACGTTAACAGGAACAGACGCCGATGCTTTAGGAAAGGAAGTAGCAAAACGTTTAACAGAGCAAGGGGCCTATGATTTAATCCAGCGCGTAAAGGCTGAGCTGGATGCCAACTAATCGCCTTAGAGGAAAAACTATTGTTTTAACCGGCACACAGAAAACGTTGCCTATTAAGGAATTGATTGAGGAAAACGGTGGTGAGTGCATCGTTTTTCCTTTAATACAAACAACCGAGCTGCACTCGCCGGAGGATGCTGGCAGGTTGTCGGAGCTGGACAATTATGACTGGCTTATTTTCACAAGCCAAAATGCAGTTCAGGTGTTTATCGATAAATGTCAAAGAGCTGGAATAGATATCCGAAAGCTGGCATGCAGCATTGCGTCGGTTGGGGCTCAAACGACAGCTTTGCTGGAAAAATACGGGTTGAAAGTAGATTTTATGCCCTCTACATTCAGTGCGGATGTATTTGTTAAAGAGTTTCCAGAAACGGTACAAGAGACGCAGCGCAAGCTATTTATCAGAGGAAGCCTGGCAAAGCCGACGATTCGTAACGGCATAGCTAACATAACAGAATGGACAGTCTATGAAACGTGTGCCAATCATGCATCCGTTGTCCCGCTGGTGGAGCTCTTGAAGCAAAAACAGGCAATTGTTATTTTTGCCAGTCCTTCTGCTGTCCAGGTCTTTCAAGAAAAGGTCGCGCCGATTGTTGGCTGGCAGCATGTTTCTGCCGCAGCAATCGGCCATATTACGGCTGATGCATTACGTAAGCTTGGAGTGGAAGTGTATGTACAGCCGGCTACTTATACGATGCGAGCCGTAGTAGAGGAAATCATTTTATTGGAGGAAGAACAATGACAGAACTATTTTTCCAACGTCATCGCCGCTTACGTCAAAATGCGAGCATGCGTGCATTAGTAAAAGAGACATATTTACACAAAGAAGACCTAATCTATCCGATTTTTGTGATGGAAGGCGAGAATATTAAAAATCCCGTACAATCGATGCCGGGTGTATATCAATTTTCACTAGATCATCTAGGGGCAGAAATTGATGAGGTCGTTTCATTAGGTATTAAAGCTGTTATCTTATTCGGACTGCCGGCCGAAAAAGATGCGACAGGTTCGGGTGCTTACCATGATCATGGTATTGTCCAGGAGGCAACTCGCTTCATTAAAGAGCGCTATCCAGATTTGCTCGTCGTAGCGGATACATGCTTATGTGAATTTACGGACCACGGCCACTGTGGTGTGGTTGAGGGAGACCAGATTTTAAATGATCCTTCTTTAAACCTATTAGCTAAAACAGCGATTTCCCAGGCGGAGGCAGGTGCTGATATTATTGCGCCATCAAATATGATGGACGGCTTTGTAGCAGCAATCCGTGCAGGACTTGATGCAGCAGGTTTTGAGCATATTCCAATTATGTCGTATGCAGTAAAATATGCATCGGGCTACTATGGCCCATTCCGTGAAGCTGCAGACGGAGCACCAAAATTCGGGGACCGTAAAACATATCAAATGGATCCATCCAACCGTATGGAAGCTATCCGTGAAGCAACGTCTGATGTAGAAGAGGGGGCAGACTTCCTTATCGTTAAACCAGCGCTTGCCTATCTTGACATCATCCGTGATGTAAAAAATAATTTTCCGCTGCCAATTGTCGCTTACAATGTATCAGGCGAATATGCAATGGTAAAAGCAGCAGCATTAAATGGCTGGATTGATGAAAAATCAGTGGTGATGGAATCATTACTTGGTATGAAACGTGCCGGTTCTGACTTAATTATTACGTACCACGCAAAAGACGTGTGTCGCTGGTTGGAGGAGAAATAGTATGCGTTCTTACGAAAAATCAAAAGCTGCGTTTGCAGAAGCGGTAGACTTAATGCCGGGCGGTGTTAATTCCCCGGTCCGTGCATTTAAATCTGTCAATATGGACCCGATTTTTATGGAATCAGGACAAGGTGCGATTATCAAGGATATTGATGGCAACGAATATATCGATTATGTCCTGTCTTGGGGACCTCTTATTTTAGGACATTCTGAGCCAAACGTTGTAAAGGCAATCCAAGAGCAGGCAGCAAAAGCTACTTCTTTTGGAGCCCCATCACTTTCTGAAAATAAACTGGCGAAACTCGTAATGGATCGTGTTCCAGGAATCGAAATGATCCGTTTTGTTTCTTCAGGTACAGAGGCAACAATGTCTGCTCTTCGTTTAGCGCGTGGTTATACAGGCCGGGATAAAATCCTTAAGTTCGAAGGTTCTTACCACGGCCACGGTGACTCCTTGCTGATTAAAGCAGGGTCAGGTGTAGCGACACTTGGCTTACCGGATTCTCCGGGAGTTCCAGCTGATATCGCGAAAAACACATTAACAGTGGCGTACAATGACTTGGCATCCGCAGAGTTGGTATTTGAGAAATACGGCAAAGATTTAGCGGCTGTCATTGTAGAACCTGTAGCGGGCAACATGGGGGTAGTACCACCAAAGCCTGAATTCTTAAAAGGTCTGCGTGAGCTGACAGAAAAACATGGGACTGTCCTTATCTTTGATGAAGTAATGACTGGTTTCCGTGTGGATTATAACTGTGCGCAAGGGTATTACGGGGTAACGCCGGACTTGACAACGCTAGGAAAAGTAATCGGCGGCGGCCTTCCAGTAGGGGCATTTGCAGGGAAACGTGAAATTATGGAAAAAATCGCTCCAGCCGGCCCAATCTATCAGGCAGGCACATTATCAGGAAACCCGCTTGCGATGACGGCAGGCTACGAAACGTTATCACGCCTGACAAAAGAGTCTTATGAATACTTCAAAAAGCTGGGCGATCAGCTTGAAGCCGGATTCCGCGAGGCGGCAGGGAAGTACAATATTCCACATACAGTAAATCGTGCGGGCTCAATGATCGGTTTCTTCTTCACAAACGAAGATGTTGTAGATTTTGAATCTGCCAAAACATCTGATTTGGAATTGTTTGCCGAGTATTTCAAGCTGATGGCAGAAGAAGGCATCTTCCTGCCTCCTTCCCAATTTGAAGGCTTATTTATCTCAACAGCACATACGGAAGAGCATATCGCAAAAACAGTAGCTGCTTTCCATAAAGTATTTGAAAAACTTGCCCGATAAGGCAGTATGATTGTCCGCATAAAAAAAGCTGGGGTTGTACGAAAGCTTCCACTAGCCAAATAACGAATAAATATCCCTCCTTTATGCATACGGTGTTGCAAGGAGGGATTTTTTTGACTCAAACGATGCAATGGCAGGTGAATGAAACTTTTACATTTCCCAATGACTTTGGCTGTGTAAAAGATGTGAAATTGATAAATGTTCAGCCGAACTGGGAATGTGAGCAATTGTCTGAAGAGCTCCTTATACAAGGTATCTATCATATAATGGCGAGAGTAGAATTTGACCGCAAAAAGCATGCCCATTCGGAAATGGGCACACTCATTGAACATGTAGATTTACTGGATAATGAAGGGTATTTTGAATATGCCCTACCATTTCGAATGGAGCTGCCAAAGATGGAAGTGAAAAACTTACGGGTTAAAGATATTCAAACTACTTGTGGGGACGCGTTTGACATTGCCTGGCAGGTAATGTGTGTTTACGATGAAATAACTACTACCAATATAACGGATCATGAGAAAATTTTTATTGAAAAAGCAGCCGAAAGCTCTGAAAAAAGTATTCAAGTAATACACAACGAAAAGGTATTAGAGGATGTAATGGAAAGCAGTGTGAAAGAAATAATCGAAGTCTCTGCTGAAAAGATTGTTGAGAAAGTCGCCGATGCGGTTGTTGAAGAAGCGGCTAAAGAAACAATTCAAGAAATAGCTGAAGAGATAGCAATTGAAATAACGGAAGAAATTGCCGATAAAATTGCCGTGAATATGGTAGATGAAGTAGAAGAATTGATAGAAGAGCGTGTAGAAGAATATATAGATGAAAGCAGGCCGGAATCTACAGAATTTCTGTTTCACTTGGAAGATGGTTACCGAAAAGAAACATTCGCTTTAAATAAAGTCCGTAATCAGTAGATAGGCGATCAGTCCCAATATAGCTAACAAAATCAAGTCCCATGTAGACGGGAAAAACAATGTCCGGCAGCCCTGGAAAACAGTAATAGGTATAATGATTGTCCGGCAGTAAAAACGTGTTTTCCGAAGCCACGGAGGTAGTAAATAAGGGTTGTAATGTTTTCTCATATTATTACTCCTTTCTCGAGAAGATGAAGGCTATCCTGTAGAGGGATAGTCTTTTTTGTTCTATTAAAAAGAATAGTCCCCAGCCAGGCAAATGTTGATGAAGATAAAGTTAATAAAACAGGTGATGACATCAATGGCATTAGAAAAAAATTTAGTAAAGGCTGCTTTTAACCTTACAGTCTGCGTCCACTTTTAAAAATCCGGTTATTATAGTTTATTCGGTGGCCCCTCTTAACGCCACACCCCATTATCTCATGCTTTTACCCAACATAAGAAGAATCTCTTTTTTAATAAAAGCGTGTAGTTTTTTTAAAATGAACCATGATATGTAACAAAGCTTGAAAAAGCAGCATAAATTGATTACAATAACAGGTAACTAAATATTTGATGCTATGATCAGGAAGAGTAGAATGAACACCCTTTAGTAGAGAGGAAACGGTAGCTGAAAAGTTTCCAAAGCGGCCCATTTGAACGTAGCCTGGGAGCAGCCTTTATGAAATGATAGTAGTAAAGTGCCGGTTAAACACCGTTAACGAATGAAGAGCCAAAATGGAAAAGCATGCGAACGCTTGACAGATGAACGGCGCAAAAGAAAGCGTTTGTCAGTCAAGGAACAACGAAATGAGGCAGCCGGAGTGAACATACAGTTCATGAGGATTGCTGAGTGAGGAGTGACGCAGAATGCGAACACTTGACAGATGAACGGCGCAAAAGAAAGCGTTTGTCAGTCAAGGAACGACGAAATGAGGCAACCGGAGTGAACATACAGTTCATGAGGATTGCTGAGTGAGGAGTGACGCAGAATGCGAACGCTTGACTTGTGCCGTTTTGGAATTAAAGGTGGTACCGCGAACTAACTCCCTCGTCCTTTTATTGACGAGGGAGTTTTTTTATTTTCTATAAGGAGGAGTCAATATGACAGAAATCACAATGCCGACAAAGTACGACCCACAGGGCACCGAAGCCGGCCGCTATGAATGGTGGCTAAAAGGCAAATTTTTTGAAGCACAGCCTACAAGCGGGAAAGAGCCGTATTCGATTGTTATTCCACCGCCAAACGTAACAGGGAAATTGCACCTTGGCCACGCCTGGGATACAACACTGCAAGACATCATTATCCGCATGAAGCGCATGCAGGGATATGATGCATTATGGCTGCCGGGTATGGACCATGCTGGAATCGCTACACAAGCAAAGGTAGAAGAAAAGCTGCGCAGCGAAGGAATTACACGCTATGACCTTGGCCGTGAAAAATTTCTTGAAAAAACATGGGAGTGGAAGGAAGAGTATGCTTCCCATATCCGTGCGCAATGGGCAAAGCTAGGTTTGGCTCTTGATTATTCGCGTGAACGCTTTACATTGGATAAAGGTTTATCTGAAGCGGTAAAGGAAGTATTCGTCAAGCTTTACGAAAAGGGATTAATCTACCGCGGTGAACGCATTATTAACTGGGACCCTGCAGCTAAAACGGCATTGTCCGATATTGAAGTAATCCATAAAGAGGTAGAGGGTGCATTCTATCATATGGAATATCCGCTTGCTGATGGTTCCGGTACATTACGTGTTGCGACGACGCGTCCAGAAACAATGCTTGGTGATTCCGGGGTAGCAGTACATCCAGAAGATGAGCGTTATGCACATTTGGTAGGGAAAACAATTATCTTGCCAATCGTAGGTCGTGAAATCCCAATCGTAGCGGATGATTATGTTGATAAAGAATTCGGTACAGGTGTTGTAAAAATGACGCCGGCCCATGACCCAAATGACTTTGAAGTCGGCAACCGCCATAACCTGGAGCGAATTTTAGTCATGAATGAAGATGGCACAATGAACGATCTTGCCGGTAAATATGCCGGTATGGACCGATTTGAATGCCGCAAGCAAATTGTAAAAGACTTGCAGGAGGCAGGCGTGCTTGTTGAAATCGAGCCGCATGTCCATCAGGTAGGACACTCAGAGCGTTCCGGGGCGGTTGTAGAGCCGTACCTTTCAAAGCAATGGTTTGTTAAAATGGGACCACTTGCTGAGCAGGCACTTGCGATACAGGAAAATGAAGAAGAGAAAGTTCACTTCGTACCAAATCGTTTTGAAAACACATATAACCGCTGGATGGAAAATATCCATGACTGGTGTATTTCTAGACAGCTATGGTGGGGACACCAAATCCCGGCTTGGTACCATAATGAAACAGGTGAAATTTATGTAGGCAAGGAAGCGCCTGCTGATCCGGAAAATTGGACTCAGGACGAAGACGTGCTGGATACTTGGTTCTCTTCTGCTTTATGGCCGTTTTCAACAATGGGCTGGCCGGATGAAACAAATGAGGAATTTAAACGCTACTACCCGACAAGCACATTGGTAACAGGGTATGACATTATCTTCTTCTGGGTAAGCCGTATGATTTTCCAAGGAAAAGAATTTACAGGTGAACGTCCGTTTAAAGATGTTTTGATTCACGGGCTTGTGCGTGATGCGGAAGGACGTAAAATGTCGAAATCCCTTGGTAACGGGGTTGACCCAATGGATGTCATAGGTCAATACGGCGCGGATTCGCTGCGTTACTTCCTAGCGACAGGATCTTCTCCAGGGCAGGATTTGCGTTATACGACAGAAAAAGTTGAAGCGACTTGGAACTTTATCAATAAGATTTGGAATGCATCACGCTTTGCCTTAATGAATATGGAAGGTTTAACATACGAGGAAATCGATTTAACTGGTGAATTATCTGTAGCGGATAAATGGATTCTATCCCGTCTGAACCATACAATTGAACGTGTGACAACATTGTCTGATAAATATGAGTTTGGGGAAGTTGGCCGGGAGCTGTACAATTTCATTTGGGATGACTTCTGTTCATGGTATATCGAGATGGCGAAACTGCCGCTTTACGGTGAAGATGAAGCCGCAAAGAAAACGACACGCTCAGTACTTGCATATGTATTAGACCAAATAATGCGCCTGCTGCATCCATTTATGCCGTTTGTGACAGAGGAAATCTGGCAGCACTTGCCTCATGAGGGAGAATCCATTACAGTGGCTGCCTGGCCGGTAGTTCGTCCTGAATTTGATTTTGAAGCAGAAGCAGGCGATATGAAGCTGTTAATGGATATCATCCGTTCTGTACGTAACATCCGGGCAGAAGTAAATACACCGATGAGTAAGCAAGTACCACTTTATATTTCGGCCAAGGACGAAGCAACAGCTGCCGTACTGGATTCAAATAAAGCATATATCGAGAAATTCTGTAATCCGGAAACACTTGAGATTGGCGTAGGAATTGAAGCCCCGGGACAAACGATGTCTGCTGTTGTATCAGGAGCAGAATTATTCTTACCGCTGGCAGGCTTGATTAATGTGGAAGAAGAAGTTGCGCGTTTACAAAAAGAGCTTGAAAAATGGGCGAAGGAAGTAAAATTAGTGACAGGCAAGCTTTCAAATGAAAAATTCGTTTCGAAAGCACCGGAAGCACTCGTAAATGCCGAACGGGAAAAGCTT
Organism: Lysinibacillus odysseyi 34hs-1 = NBRC 100172; assembly: GCF_001591965.1. GTDB lineage: Bacteria > Bacillota > Bacilli > Bacillales_A > Planococcaceae > Lysinibacillus_B > Lysinibacillus_B odysseyi. The sequence goes on along the minus strand of NZ_BCVX01000013.1, from coordinate 139,654 downwards.
GCAGATTATGAAGAGAAATATGCAACAGTTGAGAAGCGTTTAGCTGAACTGAAAAATATGTAATGACGAGGGGGGTGCCGATTTGGCGCTTCCCTTTCATTTGTTTCTAGACAAATCAGTCTGAGTATTAGACAATGTGAAAGGATTAAAGGATCAACTAACGATGGCAATCGGACAAAGTACATAAGTAATCAGTTGTTGGGAGGCTAGATAATGTTTCACACTATGAAAGACTGTACCGATTTTATTTTCACATTAAAAGCAAGCCAGTATAAGGGACAGCCGCTTGAATCAGCGCGAAAAATTTTAGCGGCATTAGGAAACCCGGAAACATCCACACGTTTTATTCATTTTGCCGGCTCGAACGGCAAAGGTTCTACTCTTAATGCGACAAGGGAAATTCTAATGGCACACGGATTAACGGTAGGTGCCTTTATATCCCCGCATCTGGAGCGGCCGAATGAGCGTATAACAATCAATAAAAATCAAATTTCAGATGAAGACTTTTTATACTTTGCCAATAAAATCGCTGACATCGTACATAATCAATTAGACGGAAAGTTTCCGAGCTTTTTTGAATTTATGACGCTTATTATGTTTCAATATTTTGCGGCGGTACAATTGGATGTGGCGCTTATCGAGACGGGAATAGGCGGGCGCCTTGATACAACTAATGTACTGAACCCGGAAGTTAGTGTCATTACGACAATTTCATTAGAGCATATGGATATGCTTGGTGATACGATTGAAAAAATAGCCGGTGAGAAAGCGGGAATCATTAAATTTCAAAAACCTGTGGTCGTCGGTGTTCGGGAGCAGGAAGCCCGGGAGGTAATTAGGGGTGAGGCTAACAGGCGTCAAGCACCTCTTTATATGCTGGACGACACAATCCTTATAGAAAAAACAGCGGAACGGCAAATGCTTACTTACAAAGCATTGGGTAGAAAGATAGAGGATATTTATGTAATGATGGCTGGCGCACATCAATTGGATAATGCAGCACTGGCAATGACAGCTGCACTTTTGTATGATGCTTCCATCAGTGAGGAAACGATGCGGATAGGGCTCGAAAAAGCAAGCTGGAATGGGCGTTTTGAGCGGATAGCTCCTCAAATCATTCTTGATGGGGCTCATAACCCGGAAGGAACGGCTGCCTTACTGCAAACACTGGAGCAAATAGAGCCGGACAAGCATTATAAATTTGTCTATGCAGCTTTGCAGGATAAGGATCATCAGGAAAGCATACGGATGATGGATGGTGCAGCGGTCGAAATGTATTTTACAGAAATTGATTTACCACGGGCAGCGAAGGCAGAGATTCTTGCCGAAGAAAGTAAGCACCAGTGCAAATTCATACAAAAAGATTGGCGTGCCCTGCTCCTAAGGCTGCAGGGGAATTTAAAGGAAGACGAGCTCCTTGTCATTACAGGGTCACTTTATTTTATAGCTGAAGTACGTTCTTTTTTAGCTTCATACAGCAAAAGTCTCCCGCCTTTATAGAAGGTGCAATGACACCGGTATGTAATTAATAGGAGGAATAGAGATGATAACAGGGTTTGAGCATTACAAAAAAAAGTGGGGAGTTAATAGTGAAAATATCATTAAGCCTGGCCTTGATGCTATGAAAGAGGCACTTGCTCTATTAGGTAATCCGGAAAGAGGTACGTCATATATTCATGTAGCCGGAACAAATGGAAAGGGGTCAACGATTGCGTTTTTAGAATCTATCCTTTGCCAGCATGGTAAAACGGTAGGGAAGTTTATGTCCCCCTGCATATTGGATGTACATGATCAAATTCAAATCAACGGTGAAAAAATTACTGCCCAAGAAATGGATGGCCTCTTTCAAGAAATGCGGGAAGCGGGATTAGACGGCAAATGCACGGACTTTGAATTATTAACATGTGCAGCATTTTTGCACTTCCAAAAGCAGCACGTTGATATCGCTCTGATCGAGGCGGGCATGGGGGGACTTCTTGATAGCACAAATGTTATTACCCCACTCGTTTCTATCATCCCAAGCATCTCCCTGGAACATACGAATTTCCTGGGAAATACCCTGACAGAGATTGCAGCGCATAAGGCAGGCATAATCAAGCAAGAGGTACCGGTAGTTGTAGGAAAGCTGTCTGAAGAGGCAATGAATGTCGTAAAGCTAGAGGCAGAAGGCAAAAATGCGCCACTTTATATGCTTGGAGAGGAATTTACGGTAGAGGGGGAACAGTTTCTTTCACCAAAATATCAATTTTCTGCTCTTGAGCGGAGAATGCCCGGTACTCACCAGGGAGAAAATATGGCGCTTGCCATTATGGCCTTTCTACTTATAGCGGACAATATAACGACTGAATCGGTAAGAAAGGGCGTGGCGCTTGCAGCATTGCCGGGGCGGTTTGAAGAGGTACTGCCGAATGTTTACTTTGACGGAGCGCACAACCCAGCCAGCGCAGAAAAGTTGGTGGCTACTATTCAAGAGCAATTTCCGTATAAAAATATTGAGTTTGTCATTGGAATGCTTGCAGATAAGGATGTGGATGCGGTCCTGCGTATATTTGAAACGGTGAGCACGACATTTACATTTGTAAGTTTTGAGAACGAACGAGCCATGGAGGCGATAGATTTAATGAAGAAAAGCCGGGCTGTCGATCGCCGCATCATCCATTTGCCTGCTGAATATTTACAGGAGCCGGTAGAGAAGGGTAATGTCAAAATTGTAACAGGATCACTCTATTTGCTTGCTGCCTTACGGGCACAGCTTACAGGCGAAAAATAAAATTATTTGTCGAGAAATTTTAGGACATGGGCGACAAGGCTCCTGTCCTTTTTTCATTTTTATTTGTTACTGTTGTGCTAGAGGTGATGGTAATGTTTTCAAAGCAATTCATCAGTACAAAACAAATTTTCCGGGCTGCGGCTCTTGGTATGTTAATTGGATTAGCGGGTGTTGGAGCTTTTGCTCTTTTTCTCATTACAGCGAAAGATTCGGCTGAAGTTCCGGAAGCGACCGAAAAGGAGGAGACTATAGAAGCAAACGCGGCTCCGCAGCAGACAGCTCGTTTTTATGCAAGCCAGCATGGAGCCTTCACGACATTTGACAGTGCCTCAGCCTTTTTAGCACAGAATCCTACATTAAATAAGGCAGTCGTTGTGCAAGTGGCGGATACATTTTATGTATGGTCAAAGGTGGCACTGGCAAAGTTGACAGAGGAAACAGTTCCCGCTTCTTTCTCAAAATCCTTTCAGTTTTCCAGCAACGGGTGCACCAAAAACGCCATTGCCGATATTCCCGCTTATTTACAGGATGAAAACAAGCTGAAAAATAATTTTCAAGCAAACGGCAAAGATGCAGGGCTTCCTGAGGAATGGACATCCTTTATTGAAAGTATTGCACCGCTTTCGAATGATATGAATGTCATTCGGCTGCACGCGCTAGCGCAATTTTACGGAGAAAATGACTGTCTAAAAATACAATTTGACTCATAAAACGTGCGCAAAATAAAAATTTGAGCAGGGGCCGGGGTTTTTCAAAAATAGAAATGTCCGTTATTATAGTGCTCAGGGGGTACTAACATGAAATTTAATACAACTCACAAATTTGTACTCGCCTCGGCATCGCCCCGTAGAAAGGAATTGTTTGGACTGCTTCATATTCCTTTTGAAGTCCTGACAAGCGATGTGGAAGAGACGAGCGTAAAAGCACAAAACGTACAGCAGTATGTAACAGAAGTAGCATTGTTAAAAACGAGAGATATAGCGGGGAAATGCCCTGATAAGACTGTTGTTGGCGCAGATACAATTGTTGTGTATGAGGATTGCTTGCTGCATAAGCCTGTTTCTTTTGAAGAGGCTGTTCAGCACCTGCAAACTTTATCCGGCAACACGCATACGGTCATGACGGCAGTTGCTATCATAACACCCGATGGTAAGGAATCCACCTTTGTGGAAGAAACGAAGGTTGTATTTAAACATGTACCACAACCATTAATTGAGGCGTATGTGGCATCCGGAGATCCGTTTGATAAAGCGGGCGGGTACGGCATTCAAACGGATGGGGTATTTTTCGTGGACCGTATCGAGGGCGATTATAATAACGTTGTTGGTTTACCATTAGCATCTTTAGTAGAGAGATTATTGTCATTGCGTTATATTTCAATCTAAAGGAGTGACATGGTTGACGCTTTCACCAATTTCACAGTTGAAGATCCGCGATGTACATGAAGCAGACCGGCCGCGCGAAAGGCTGATTAGACAGGGCTCGCAAAGTCTGTCGAATCAGGAGTTGCTAGCTATACTGCTGCGGACAGGGACAAAAGAGGAGTCTGTATTAGCGCTTGCTAATCGAATATTGATGAGTTTTGAAAAACTTCACGCATTAAGGGATGCCACCATAGAGGAAATGATGGCTGTAAAAGGGATAGGAGAGGTAAAGGCGGTCCACATATTAGCAGCCATAGAGCTTGGACGCCGGCTTGCGCAGAAAGAGATGAATGAGCGCTTTACTATCCGCTCTCCAGATGATGCTGCGCATTATTTGATGCCTGATATGTCATCTCTTACGCAGGAGCACTTTGTCGTTCTTTTCCTGAATACGAAAAATCAGGTGTTACATAAAAAGACGATTTTTATCGGCAGCTTAAATGCTTCCATTGTGCATCCTAGAGAAATTTTTCGGGAAGCGGTGAAACGCTCTGCTGCTTCTATTATTTGCGCTCATAATCATCCAAGCGGTGTTCCGACACCGAGTCCGGAAGATATTGAAGTAACAACACGATTGATGGAGGCGGGGTTAATCATTGGTATTGATTTAATCGATCATATTATCATCGGCGATCATCAATTTATCAGTATGAAAGAAAAGGGATATATTTAGTGCTTTTTGCTTTTATTTTATATAGAATAGAGGAGCTGAATTTTTACAGATCTTCACTATAAGTCGGGGATGGTAAACTAGTTGATTGGAATGGCGGCCAGCCTGCCAGAACGGAAATCAACCCCATGTTATGGTAATGACCTTCTCCCTTTTTATGGAATCATTTAACATGCTGTCGGAGGCTTTTTTTCATGAAAATAGAGAAGTGGAGATATAAGGGCTTAAAGGAAAAACTACGTCATTTACCGGACGTAGTTTTTTTGTTATATTACAATAATGTGACAGCGAACCTTTTTTAGAGACATATCGTCATAGATTTGCAATGTAATTGTTAAAAGTTATATAGCTTTTTTGTTTGTTTCATCTACTAAATACAAATACAATAGAAGAGGCAAACTTTATTATTAGCGGAAATGTGACAAAAAGTTCATGAATGGGTGGTGTGGCACTACAATTTTGAACGTGTATCCGCTATAATAGAGCGTATGATTTTAGCTAACTTATAAGAACGGCTTGTATAGAAAGGGAGTACTTAATTTGTTTGGATTAGGAAATAAGGATGTCGGGATCGATCTTGGCACAGCGAATACATTGGTTTTCGTTAAAGGGAAAGGAATCGTTTTACGCGAACCTTCCGTTGTGGCGAAAAATACAAAAACAGGTGATATTGTAGCCGTAGGTAACAACGCCAAAAATATGATTGGGCGTACACCAGGTTCAATTGTAGCGATTCGTCCAATGAAGGATGGGGTTATCGCAGACTTTGACATTACAACAGAAATGATTAAATATTATCTGCATGAAGCATTGAAAACATCCGGTTCAAACTGGAAAAAACCAAATGTCATGATTTGCGTGCCGTATGGTATTACATCTGTTGAGCAGCGTGCGGTAATCGATGCATCACGCCAGGCGGGTGCAAAGGAAGCATTTACAATTGAGGAGCCATTTGCGGCAGCGATCGGCGCTAATCTGCCGGTTTGGGATCCGACTGGTTCGATGGTAGTAGATATCGGCGGCGGTACAACAGAAGTAGCTGTTATTTCACTTGGCGGTATCGTAACAAGTGAGTCAGTACGTGTCGGTGGGGACGCAATGGACCAATCGATTATTACGTATATCCGTAAAGCATATAATTTAACAATTGGTGAACGTACTGCTGAAGCAATTAAAGTGGAAATTGGTACAGCACGTGTAGAAAATGAAAACGAAAAAATGGACATCCGTGGTCGTGACCTGCTGACAGGTCTTCCAAAAACAATTGAAATTACAGCAGAAGAAATCTCTGAGTCGCTGCGTGAAGCAATTACGGCGATTGTAGACGGCGTGAAAAAGACATTGGAGCAGACTCCTCCTGAATTGTCAGCCGATGTAATGGAACGCGGTATTGTCCTAACAGGCGGCGGTGCATTGCTTCGTAACTTGGATAAAGTGATCAGTGATGAAACACAAATGCCTGTCTTCATTGCCGAAGAACCGCTTGACTGTGTAGCAATTGGTACTGGCAAGGCGTTAGACCATATTGATTTAGTTCGTTCTCAGCAAATGAAAGGGTAAGGAGGATAGGCAATGCCACATTTTTCGAATAAGAAACTGATAGTGCTTTTAGTAAGTGTTATTTTCCTTGTGGCATTGATTAGCTTCTCATTACGTGATCGTCAGAACGCGACATTTCCGGAAAAGATTATTAAGGATACAGTTGGCTTTGCACAAGGTATTGTAGCAAAGCCGACAAATTACATAACAGGTATTTTCGACGGAATTGAATCTTTATTAAATACGTATGAAGAAAATAAACGACTGAAAATGCGCTTGGAGGAGTTTGCGGTACTGCAGACGAAAGTTCATAATTTGGAGAAGGAAAATGCCAATTTACGGGAACTCAGCGACAAAGAACAGAGCCTGCTTGATTATAATCCGGTCCATGCGACGGTCATTGCGAGAAACCCTGATCAATGGGAAGAAAAAATCATTTTAAATAAAGGGTCGAAAAACGGAATTGAGAAAAATATGGCTGTTATGACAGCTCGTGGATTAATTGGTAAAATTATTCTTGTTACACCATATACTTCCGAAGTAGAGCTTTTATATACTAACAATTCGAATTACCGTGTGTCTGCCTTAGTGCAGTCCGGCAAAGAGGATATTTACGGCCTTATCGAAGGCTTTGATGCAGAACGCAATGAATTAGTGTTAAAGCGGATTGATTCCAGCAAAAAAATTGAAGTAGGGGAAAAGGTGGTATCATCAGGTCTTGGGGGAATCTTCCCGAAAGGTATTCCAATCGGTGAAATCACAGAAGTAACAACAGATGATTTCGGTCTGACAAAAATGGCATTTGTGAAGCCGTCAGCAGACTTTTCGCTGTTGGAAGAAGTGATTATTGCAAAGCGCTCAATCACTTCAATTGATGGACTGGACGGAGAAGGAACAAATAAGGATCTGTCGAATAAAAATACAGAACCAGAAGGTGACGAATAATGGTCCGATATTTAATTCCATTTGTCGCGGTCCTCTTATTTTTGCTGGAGCCGGAATTTGCAAAGTTTTCACCGATTTACTTCGATGATTATACAGCGTATCTCGTACCGCGGTTTTTAATACTATATTTAATCTTCATTTCTATTTACTATAACCGAAAGCGGGCCGTTATTTATGGCCTGATTTTTGGCCTCTTGTATGATGTATTTTACATTGATATTATTGGATTATATTCAGTGTTATATCCCTTAGTATGCTTCATCGCAGGTTGGAGTATTAAATTTATCCATCAGCATTTGCTTATTACGACAGTACTTGCTGTGCTGCTTGTTGCCGGCATGGAGGTCCTGCTCTATGAATTCTTCCTGCTCATCGATTTTACAGCCATGCCATTTATGGAGTTTTTGAATGGGCGCCTATTACCAACAATCGGGGCAAACCTATTATTTTTACTGATGCTCGGCTGGGCGTTTAAATATTTAATTGATGCACGGCTGCTCGAGCGGGAACGCAATATGACATATTAAAATGGAAGCGTGAGGTGTCACTTTAACTATGAAGAAGTCGTATGTCCATATCAAGGGGACAAAAGATGGACTAGTACTCCGGCTGGATGACCAATGTGCATATTCTGAGCTAGTCGAAGAGCTGGAACGCAAAGTTTCAGAAGGTGGCATAGATGGTAAAGTAGAGGTGCAGCTTCACCTCGGCAATCGATATTGTACAGAACAGCAAAAAAAGCAGCTAACGGAAGTTGTACAAAATACAGGGAAAATGCGTGTTTCAAAAGTACAAAGTGATGTGCTGACAACAGAAGAAAGCAACCTGCAATTTTTACAGCAAAAATGTGAGATCTATGCAGGGATCATTCGCTCAGGACAGATTGTACGTTCTCCAGGGGATATTGTGATTATCGGAGATGTAAATCCCAATGGCCGTATTGAAGCAGGCGGGAATATATATGTGCTCGGTAAGCTGAAGGGGATTGCCCACGCAGGAGTAGAGGGAAATAAAGAAGCGGTCATCACGGCTGCCTTTTTTGCGCCGACACATGTACTGATTGCTGACCAGACACAAACTATGAGCAATGAGCAACAATTTGTACTAAAGCATAGAGAACAATTATGCGCATATTTGAATTCATATGGTGAAATTTCTTATAGTCATGTGCAGGATGTAAGAAAGCTTCGGCCATTTTTGAATACATTTAAAGGGGGAAGCTAATGTGGGTGAAGCAATCGTAATAACTTCAGGTAAAGGCGGGGTCGGTAAAACAACTACAACTGCTAATCTTGGAACTGCATTGGCTCTTCAAGGGAAAAAAGTATGTTTAGTAGATACTGATATCGGCCTTCGGAATCTGGACGTTGTACTAGGTCTGGAAAACCGTATTATTTATGATCTAGTCGATGTAATTGAAGGCCGCTGTAAGCCGCACCAGGCGCTTGTGAAGGATAAGCGTGTTGATGACAAACTATTTTTATTACCAGCTGCTCAAACGACCGACAAAAATGCAGTAAATGCAGAGCAGATGAAGAGTCTGATTGAAGGCTTAAAACAAGAATTTGACTATGTGTTAATTGACTGTCCTGCAGGTATTGAGCAGGGATATAAAAATGCGGTTGCCGGTGCGGATCAGGCAATCGTCGTAACGACCCCTGAAATTTCTGCTGTACGTGATGCCGATCGGATCATTGGGTTGCTCGAACAGGAAGCAATCGGTGCACCAAAGCTGATTATCAATCGTATCCGGAAGCATTTGATGGATAGCGGCGATACAATGGATATTACAGAAGTAACGTCACACCTATCGATCGACTTGCTTGGTATTGTCATAGATAGTGAAGATGTCATCAGCTCTTCTAACAAAGGGGAGCCTATTGTAATGGATCCGAATAATAAGGCGTCTCTTGGCTACCGGAATATTGCCAGAAGAATTTTGGGTGAATCTGTTCCTCTTATGAAGCTAGAGGAAGAATCCAAAGGTGTTTTTGCAAGATTGAAGTCCATTTTTTCAAAATAAATAGGAACCGTCCTTTAGTGATAAGCTAAAGGGCGTTTTTTTTCACTTACTGACATATGATAATAAAAAGGATGGTGACATGAAAGCATGGCAATGGCTTACCTCGCTTATTCTATGCGTTGTCATTTATGTCGGTTTGAACAGTTCCAATGAATCGGTAAGGCATATGATAACACGAATTGTTTATAGCACAGAGCATATGACAATGATGAGACATACAGTAAGCGAGTTATTTTCGAAAGAAGAGCTGGTGGAGGTTGCCTCGACTTCAAAGGGAGAGCTCGTAAAATTTGTAGCGATCAAACGGTATGATAAAGGGTTCATGCTCGCCTATGAGGAGCCGTTGACGATTACGGCTACGCAATCGGGTGTCATTGTATATACAGGACATACGGCGAGAACAGGAAAGGTCCTGTCAGTTGCTTATGACGATGGGTATAGTGTGACGTTTGGGTTTATTAATGATTTTTATCATTTGCCGTATAGCACGGTCGCACCTGGTGAGGTTATCGGGGTAAAGGAAGCGGGAGAATTATTTATCCAAATTGAAAAAAACGGACGGGTACTAAGCTTGGAAGAAACAGTTGAATGGCTAAAGCAATATGGTTAATATAAGAATCCATCCGGTATTTTTAGCAATGCTGCTTATATGGGCATTGAGTGGACATATAGCGTACTATTTCCTTGTCCTCGTGTCTTTGCTTTGGCACGAGGCGGGCCATCTTCTTTTTGCATGGCTTCGCGGGGTAAAAGTGAGAAGGGTTACGATGCTGCCTTTTGGAGCGAATATACAATTCCCGACAGGACAGGCCCCTTCTTATACTTCCCTTATGTGGATTGCAATAGGGGGGCCTCTGTTTACGCTGATTGCCTATGCAGGAAGCCCATTTATACCTACTATCGTTCAGAAGGAATTTGCCTTTATTCAGCTGACACTTCTTCTTGTGAATCTGCTCCCGATTTATCCGCTTGATGGAGGGCAGATTTTATGTAATTTTTTGTTGAAAATGAACCCAAAGAAAAAGATATACGAGTATTATATTTCACTCTCGTTGATTTTTATCACTATAATAGTGGTAGTAATATTACTAATGCTACCACAATCTATTTTCCTAGCTGTGTTAAGTCTCTTACTATGGAGCGAAGTAATGGGGGAATGGAGATTCCGTAAGTACCGTTCAGCATTTGAAAAAGTTGTAATGAATCGGTTGACTTGAAACGCGGAGCGTGGTAGTATTTTAATGTTATTGTTTGTAGCACCCGCTACAACCGCACTGGCAAGGTGCCTAAGAGTCGCGAATGCGGCCACCTTTCAATAACAGGCGAGTCTTAGTTTATTAGAGGAGGTGCATTTTAATGTACGCAATTATCGAAACTGGTGGTAAACAAATCAAAGTTGAAGCAGGTCAAGAAATCTACGTTGAAAAACTAGGTGTAGCTGCTGACGAAATCGTTACTTTTGACAAAGTTTTATTCGTAGGTGGAGAAACAGTTAAAGTTGGTGCTCCAACTGTTGCTGGCGCTACTGTAACAGCGAAAGTTGTGAAAGAAGGCAAGCAAAAGAAAATTACTGTTTTCAAATTAAAAGCGAAGAAAAACTACCGTCGTAAACAAGGTCACCGTCAACCATACACTAAATTAGTTGTTGAAGCAATCAACGCTTAATTTGTGAGGTGAACCGGATGATTACGGTAACTATTTACAGCGATGAAAATCGCAAATCGTATGGATTTGAGGTTTCAGGACATGCCCTATCTGATGTATATGGCCGTGACCTTGTATGTGCAGGAGCATCAGCTGTAGCGTTTGGTGCAGTCAATGCTATCCATCACATTACAGGCATCCAGCCGCAAATCGAACAGGGCGCTGAAGGCGGCTATTTATCTGTGAAATTGCCGAACGATCTCGATCCTGAAACAGACGATAAACTACAAGTGATCCTGAATACTATGGTTACACAGTTCTACACGATGACTGCTAGCTATTCGGATTATATTGAACTAAAATATAAAATGGTGTAGGAGGTGGAACAAAGATGTTGTTACTAACTTTAGATCTTCAGTTCTTCGCATCTAAAAAAGGTGTAGGTTCTACAAAGAACGGTCGTGACTCTGAGGCAAAACGTCTTGGTGCTAAACGTGCTGACGGTCAATTCGTAACTGGTGGTTCAATTCTTTACCGTCAACGCGGTACAAAAATCTACCCAGGTACAAACGTAGGCCGTGGTGGTGACGATACTCTATTCGCGAAAGTTGATGGCGTTGTAAAATTCGAACGCATGGGCCGCGATAAGAAAAAAGTATCTGTATACCCAGTAGCTCAAGAAGCATAAAAAAAACGTAGACAAAGTCGTTTTGACTTTGTCTACTTTTTTTTGAGAAAAGGCAGACTGCTCTGCATGGATTATTGGAATGTTCCAAGTATAACGTTTTAAAGGAAATATAGATGAAAAATTGTTATACTATGTAAGATAACAGTAGTGGGGTGAGTGAAGGTATGGGGCAATCGTTGACGGTAAAAGATGTATTACGCTTTACAAATCATGATTTTTTGAATCAGCTTCATTTGATTAAAATGAATCTGGACCTTGGACGTGTGGAGGAAGCAAAGGAGCTTATTGATGAGATCTCTTTGCAATGCCAGCAGTTTTCAGGTTTGGGGAAAATCGGATGGCCAGAAGCGGTTGAGTTTTTACAAACGTTAAAATGGCGTTACCCAGAATTTTTGATTACCCTATCAAGCTATGTAACGGAATCTTTAAACGAACAGTGGGACAAGCCGATTGTTCAATACTTGGAAGAGACAATTATTCATGTGCATGAGCGATTAGATGTTTTTTCGGAGCAATATTTAAAAATCGAAGTTGCAGGTGCTGCGGATGTATGGAAAGTAACCGTTCATTTTACGGGAAGCTTTACAGAAATCCCGCATTTTCATAAAGAAACGGAAGCATTCTATGTAGAGACGCTGGAACAGACAGCGGCTTCGTTTAAAATAGTAATGCAAAATAGGGAGTGGAAGTAATGTTTGTCGATCACGTAAAGATATATGTTAAAGGTGGGGACGGCGGAGATGGAATGGTTGCATTCCGCCGCGAAAAATATGTACCAAATGGCGGACCAGCAGGTGGAGACGGAGGACATGGCGGGAACGTTGTGTTTGTAGTAGATGAAGGTCTTCGCACATTGATGGACTTCCGCTATAAACGCCACTTCAAAGCAGAGCGTGGCGAACATGGTATGAGTAAAGGAATGCATGGACGCCGTTCGGAAGATTTAATCGTGAAGGTACCGCCTGGAACAGTAGTAATCAATGCAGAAACAAATGCCGTTATTGCAGATCTTGTGGAAGATGGCCAGCGCGCGGTTATCGCAAAAGCAGGCCGCGGCGGCCGTGGGAATTCACGTTTTGCGACTCCGGCCAACCCAGCGCCGGAGCTTGCTGAAAAAGGAGAGCCGGGTCAGGAGCTGGATGTCATCCTGGAGCTTAAGGTGCTGGCAGATGTAGGGTTAGTAGGTTTCCCTTCTGTCGGGAAATCAACACTACTTTCTGTTGTATCGGCAGCGAAGCCGAAAATCGGCGCGTATCACTTTACAACAATCGTACCGAACTTAGGAATGGTGGAAACGGAAGACGGCCGGAGCTTTGCAATGGCTGACCTGCCGGGGCTGATTGAAGGGGCTCACCAGGGTGTCGGTCTTGGTATGCAGTTCCTGCGCCATATTGAGCGTACGCGTGTTATCGTCCATGTGATTGATATGAGCGGTATGGAAGGCCGGGATCCTTATGATGATTACGTAACAATTAATAAAGAACTGGAAGAGTACAATCTGCGTTTAACAGAACGTCCGCAAATTATCGTAGCAAACAAAATGGATATGCCTGGTGCTGAAGAAAACTTGGAAGAGTTCAAGAAGAAGATAAAAGAGGACGTCAAAATTTTCCCGATTTCCGCAGTTTCCCGACAAGGGCTGAAGCCATTGCTATTTGAAATAGCCGATTTATTGGAAGTAACACCTGAATTCCAGCTTCATGAAATTACAGAGGAAGAATCGGATGCAACAGTTCTTTATAAACATGAATCGAAGAAGGATAATTTCGAGATTACACGTGATGACGACGGTGCATTTGTCCTTTCCGGCGGTTCAATCGAGCGTTTATTCAAAATGACGGACTTCAGCCGTGAAGACGGCATCCGCCGCTTTGCACGTCAGCTGCGCGCGATGGGAGTTGACGAGGCACTTCGTGAACGCGGCGCACAAGATGGCGATATAGTCCGTTTGTTAGAATTTGAATTTGAATTTATTGATTAAGGTTTTAGCTTTGGAGGGAAGAGTATGAAAAACGTTGCAAATCAACGGTATTATTTAGTACGTGAAGATGTACTGACAGACGCGATGCAAAAAACATTAGAAGCGAAGCAGCTTCTTCAAAGTGGGCAGGTCGCCTCTATATGGGACGCTGTTAAAGAAGTGGATTTATCAAGGAGCGCCTTTTATAAATATCGTGATGCTGTTTTTCCCTTCCACTCCATTGTGCAGGAACGTATACTAACCGTCTTTATTCAATTGCAGGACCGAAAAGGGGCCTTGGCAAAACTGCTGGAGCTCGTATCGGAAGCACATTGTAACGTATTGACAATTCACCAGACAATCCCGATTCAGGGACGGGCGAATGTTACATTATCGCTTGATGTCACGAGTATGATTCATGAGCTGGATGAATGGATGCAAACGTTAAAGAGACTGGATTTCGTAGAATCTGCGGAAGTGATCAGTTCCGGCGCCTTATAAAAAGTCAGGAGCGCAAGCACGCGCTCCCTCTTTTTTAGTTGTTATTAACTGAAGATTTAGAAATAATAGGGTTGGAGGCTGTAAAATGTTACAGGAACAATGGGGAAAGCGAATTGCATATTTAGGACCGGAAGCATCATTTACTTATTTGGCTACGAAAGGATTATTTGCTGAAAGCTGGCTGGTCCCTTACACAACAATACCAGAATGCATCGAAGCGGTAGCTGACGGGAAAGTAGATTTAGCCGTTGTTCCGGTAGAAAATGCTTTAGAGGGCTCTGTTCCATTAACGGTAGATTACCTATTCCACGAGGCTGACCTTTTTGTGACAGCGGAATTGCTCTCAAAAATTCAGCAGCATTTAATGGTACATAAAAATCAGGCTGCATGTTGGAAAGATATAAAAGCTATTTATTCACATCCGCATGCACTTGCGCAATGCCATAAATATTTATTTTACCAATTTGCCGGTGTTCCCCTTAATCAGTATTCATCTACTGCTGCAGCGGCAAAGCTCGTATCTGAATCTCCGGATGAATGCATTGCTGCAATCGGCAATTCTTCTGCAGCAGCAAAGTACGGGCTAGAAATAGTAGAAAAGAATATTCATGATTTTCACTTTAATCATACACGATTCTTTGTCTTATCAAAGGAAAATGGGAGAGTAACGAAGGGTGGGGCAAGCAGCGGACCAAAAACGACTTTCATGCTGACCTTGCCAACAGATGGCTCCGGAGCACTTCATCAGGTGTTATCGGTATTCGCTTGGCGAAAGCTGAATTTAAGCAAGATTGAATCACGCCCGCTCAAAACTGGATTAGGTGATTACTTCTTTATTATCGATGTATTGGCAGATGAAGAAGAGCCGATGATGAAAGGAGCTGTGGAAGAGTTAGGGGCTTTGGGTTGCTCCGTGAAATCACTTGGTACATACTATACATATAACACACCGGAATGAGGGGATTAGATGCGAATCATTTTATTTGACGGTATATGTAATTTCTGTGATGCCAGTGTGCAATTCATCATGAAGCGGGACAACGGTGCTTTTAAGTTCGCATCACTTCAAAGTGACATTGGACAAGAGCTTGTTGCCCGCCACAAACTTCAGGGGATTGATAGTATTGTGCTTATTGAGGAAGACATGGCTTATACAAGATCAACAGCTGCTCTCCGCATTGCGAAAAGATTGAAGGGGTTATGGTCCTTTTTATATATAGGTATCATTATCCCAAAACCTTTACGTGATCCATTGTACGACCTGTTTGCTAAAAACCGCTATAAATGGTTTGGCAAAAAGGATGCCTGTATGCTGCCGACTAAAGAGCAACGTGCCCGCTTTTTAGCATGATATAATAAAGAGGGTAAGATGAAAGGATGGCAGCAGATATGGATTGGAAGCAGCAACTGATGAGCTATTCGCCGTATAATGAACAAGAAGCGGCTGATCAGCGGGTAATACTGACATGTTTGAATACATTTGAGGATGTATTGACGAGAAATAATGCTATAGCCCACATTACGTGCTCGGGGTTTGTCGTCAACAAAGGTCGCTCAAAAGCTTTAATGGTACATCATAATATTTACCATTCGTGGAGCTGGACAGGTGGACATGCTGATGGGGAAACGGATTTTCTTGCCGTTGCATTGCGGGAAGTAGAGGAAGAGACGGGTGTCAAAGGGATTCCTGTTACGACAGATATTTTTTCTTTGGATGTGTTAACAGTTGTAGGACATGTGAAAAATGGAGAATTTATCACACCGCATCTCCATTTAAATGTAGCGTATTTAATCGAAGCGGATGAAAAACAGGCGCTGTATATTGCCGAAGCAGAAAACAGCGACGTTGCTTGGATACCAATTGATCAATTAAACGATTATTCAAATGAAGAGCATATGAAGCCGATTTATAACAAAATGGTTGAAAAAATGACGGCTGCAGTTCGCTGAGGTGTTTTTTTACAGGGTGCAAGTGATATAACAGAAATAAAAGAGATTGCCAGCTTCGCAGCATGGCAATCTCTTTTAATTTTCCACTAGAATTCCCTTTTCCCTAAGTCTGTCCGACGCCCGGTCCAACAGCTCTTCGCTCGGAGCAGAAATAACATGAAGATGGGTACCGCCTGTTAAGGTAGATAAAAAGTTTGCATTCGTATCCGCCAATTTTTCTAAAAAGAGATCTGCTTCCAGTCGATTAGAAACGCGTATGGAGGCGGTAATTTCTCCATATACCGGATGCTCCACAATAACATTTTCAATAGTAACGCCACAATCGACAATGGTATATAACTCTTCGCGTGTTTGTTCCCCTGTATGCATGCAAACGATTTTCCGCTCAAAAATCCCTGTCCGCTGCTCCTCTATATATAAGTAGCCCTGGCTTGTTGCCATAATTGGTTCATTACGGGCCTTTAAGAGGTTCATGTCATTTACAATAACTTGGCGTGATACATTGGCATGCTTTGCCAAATCAGTCCCCGTAATCGGTCTTTTTTGCTGCTTTAATAAGTTCAGAAGCTCAAGGCGCCTTTTCTCTCCAAGCATTTTCTTCATATATAATCACCTCTGTATGTCAAAAAACAATTCCTGTAAGCATAGTGTATCATGACAGTTGTCGTTGCGCCCAAAAATTGTGTCGTTTTTTAGATATAGGCATATGCTATAGCGAGAAAAGGAGGCAATGCATGCGAGTTCATATTGTGCAAAAGGGTGATACCCTGTGGAAGATCGCAAAACAGTATGGCATTGGTTTTGATGAATTAAAGCGACTAAATGCGCAACTAGCGAATCCTGATTATATTGTCCCGGGAATGGAAATCTTCCTGCCGGAGAAAAGTGGAATGACTGGAAAGGAAGTTGTCAAAGGGGATAAAAGTAAAGTAGTACATGAAATGAAGGAGAAGGAAGTAGAATGGAAGCCTTCTAAAGAAATACAGCACATAGAGGAGAAGCCGGTAGAGTTACCGCCTCCAATGCCACAGCCAGAACCAACTTATAATCCATATGCTTTTATGCCCTCTATTTACCAGATGGCCTACATGCCTACGTATCAACAGCCAATCTATCAGATGCCTGTTTATCAGCAGCCCATCTATCAAGCGCCGGTACAGCAATCAGTACAGCAACCAGTACCCCATCCAATATTCGAAGAGTCTCCCGCTGTTGAGTCTGTAGAAAAAATAATTTTTAAAGAGGAGTCATTTGAAAAGGAAATGCCCCCTCAACCAATGATGCATCACGAGCCAATGATGCACCACCAACCAATGATGCACCACGAGCTAATGATGTACCAGCAGCCAATGATGCATCATCAACCAATGATGCACCACCCATCCCCTTGTGGATGCAGCCAACCGATGTACCAACCAGTATATGATTGCCAGCCAATGATGCATCACCAGCCGCACGGGTGTCACCAAATGATGCACCATCAGCCGCATGGGTGTCACCAGATGATGCATCACCAGCCACATGGATGTCACCAGATGATGCACCAATACCCAATGTACCAGCAGCCAATGTATTATCAACCGATGGATGACGAATCAATGTTCCAGCCGGCTGATGTGTGTGAATCCAGCAGACCATTTTGTCCAGACAAGGAAGAACAAGTAAAAGGTTATTACGAAGATATTAGGCAAATTGAAAACGCAACAAAATCTCCATGCGCCCCAATGCAGTTTCCTTATTCGACACAGCAGCATTGGCAATAAGCCATGCAATTAAAGGAGAACTGCTGGCGTTATGATACGGAAACGGGCGCGTTTTTTGTAAAATATTACGAAGATTCATTTACCGCAAATAAAGTCCGCTTCATTCATGAACAATTAACCCAACAGAAGTTCCCCTATATTGCTCCAATGACATCTAAAAGGGCAACACCTTATATCGTACACAAATGGATTGAAGGAAAACCAGCCAGCTATGAAAAACGAGAGGATCGAACGAAAACTCTGGCGATGCTGCAAGCCCTGCATGAGTCAACAGTTGGCTGGGATGGTCCTTACTTGCCGAGGCAGGATTTGCGAAAAAAATGGGAAGCAAGGCTATCAAAATTTATTAGTAAAGAAAGAGAATTGATTCCCCTACTAGGATCTAATTTTCATACAATTATAAGTCTCGGTGAGTTGGCGCTGAAAAAGATGCAGCCATTTAAAGATCCCACACAATCGCTGCTTCATGGCGATGTTGTGCATCATAATTTCCTGCTTGGTGACACCCCGGTATTAATTGATTTTGATCTGGCATGCATAGGGGACCCATCGGAGGAAGTGATTTTATGGATGAACCGGGTCTTGCCGCATGTGCAATACGATATAAAAGCATTGCTATATGAGCAGCCTTATGCAGAAATTGTACGTCATAAGCTGGCTTACCTTATTTATCCGAATGAATTACTTAGAGAGTGGCTGTATTTCATCCAAGTAAGCGACACGCAAAAAGAGCAGCTGTACAAATATGTCAACCCCTTCACAGAGAGGGCTCTGTTTATGTGGTCGAGAATTATGAAACATGTACATGAATTATCGTGACCGCCTGTAGCCAGGCGGTTTCTTTTTATGAAGGAGTAAGAAAGGAATGAAGGGATAGGAAATTCCAACAAAAAGTATGTTGTTCGGGGAAAAAAGCGAACAATATGGTATAATATCAAGGTTGAATGTGAGGGGAAATAAAATGTACGATTATATAAAAGGACAGGTTACACGTGTGACGCCAGAGTATATTGTATTGGAAGCACAGGGGGTCGGCTATCAGCTATACACACCAAATCCTTATGCTTTTCGGGTCAATAACCAGCTTCAGCAAATTTATGTACATATGCATGTGCGGGAAGATGCACATACACTGTTTGGCTTTACTAGCCTTGAACAGCGGGAACTGTTCCGCAAATTGATTCAAGTCTCTGGTATAGGGCCAAAAGGAGCTCTTGCCATTTTGGCGAGCGGCTCGCCGACACATGTTATTCAGGCGATCGAAATGGAAGATGAGGCCTTTTTAGTGAAATTTCCTGGTGTCGGTAAGAAGACTGCACGCCAGATGATCCTTGATTTGAAAGGCAAGCTTGGTTCCCTGATGGATGTAGTGGAGCTGCCTAGTGCAGAAGATGAACTGCCGTTATTTGGTGTGAATCCGAATAAGCAGGAGCTGGAAGAGGCGATGCTGGCATTAACGGCACTTGGCTATTCTGAAAGAGAGCTCCTGAAAGTAAAGCCGCAGCTTGAGGAGGATGACTCCCTTACAACTACAGATGGCTATATGAAGCAGGCGTTAAAATTGTTATTAAAAATGAAGTAAGAGAGGGGGACCAAAAATGTCGGATCGTTTATTATCAAGTGAGTCGAGCACATTTGATGAACAATTTGAATTATCACTGAGACCACAAAAGCTTTCACAATATATTGGCCAACAAACGGTAAAGGACAATTTAAAGATTTTTATCGAGGCAGCAAAATTGCGTGAAGAAAGTTTGGATCATGTGTTATTATACGGTCCTCCGGGTTTAGGAAAAACAACGCTTGCAGTAGTAATAGCAAATGAAATGGGTGTAAACGTAAAGATGACGAGCGGGCCGGCAATCGAAAGACCGGGTGATCTAGCAGCCATTTTAAGCTCTTTGGAGCCTGGCGATGTGCTATTTATCGATGAAATCCACCGTCTTCCACGTGCCATTGAAGAGGTACTATATCCGGCGATGGAGGACTTCTGCCTTGATATTGTCATCGGGAAAGGACCTGAGGCGCGTTCGGTACGCCTTGATTTGCCGCCATTTACACTCGTTGGGGCTACAACACGTGTGGGTGCTCTTTCGGCTCCGCTGCGTGACCGCTTCGGTGTGCATCTTCGTCTTGAATATTATGACGAAACATCCCTTGCTCATATTGTTGTCCGCAGTGGACATCTGTTTAATGTGGAAATAGACGAGCAAGCTGCATATGAAATGGCACGGCGTTCCCGTGGTACACCCCGTATTGCCAATCGCCTTCTTAAGCGTGTACGGGACTATGCCCAAGTGCTGGGAGATGGACGTATAACCCTTGATTTAGCAAACCAGGCTTTGGGACTGCTGCAGGTAGATCCACGGGGACTTGATCATATCGACCATAAATTAATGGTCGCTCTCATTGAACGCTTTACCGGTGGACCAGTTGGATTGGATACAATTTCAGCCTCAATCGGTGAGGAGCGGATTACGATCGAGGAAGTGTACGAGCCGTATTTACTGCAAATCGGCTTCGTGCAGAGAACGCCGCGTGGCCGTGTTGCCACATATTTGGCGTATGAACATTTCGGATACGCATATCCTGAACAAAATTAAACGATAGGAAGTTACGAAAAATGAAAGTAGAAGATTTTGATTTTCACTTACCAGAAGAATTGATTGCTCAAACACCACTTCTTGACCGGGCATCGAGCCGCTTGATGGTTGTCAATCCGTTTACAATGGAAATAGAGCATCATCAGTTTGGACATATTTTAGACGAATTACAAGCTGGGGACTGTCTTGTATTAAATGATACTAAAGTATTGCCGGCCCGTCTGATGGGGACAAAGGAAGATACAGGAGCCGGCATCGAGCTTCTTTTATTGAAGCAGACGGGAAATGACGAGTGGGAGACACTTGTTAAGCCGGCAAAGCGTGTAAAAATCGGCACCGTCATCACATTTGGTGGTGGATTATTGAAGGCGACATGTACTGGCATGCTGGAGCATGGCGGACGATCGTTCAAATTTTCATACGATGGTATTTTCTATGAGATTTTGGAAAAACTAGGTGAAATGCCGCTGCCTCCATATATCCGCGAGAAGCTCGAAGACCAGGACCGCTATCAGACTGTTTATGCACGGGAGCGAGGTTCTGCAGCAGCTCCGACAGCTGGGCTGCATTTTACACAGGAGCTTTTGGAGCAGATCAAAAACAAGGGCGTTCACGTAGTATTTGTGACACTGCATGTTGGGCTTGGTACATTCCGTCCAGTAAGTGTAGACTCGATTGAGGACCACGATATGCATTCGGAATTTTATAGTGTGACAGAAGAGGCGGCAGAGGTCATTAACCGTACAAAGCAGTCAGGCGGTAAGGTGGTTTCTGTCGGTACGACATCAACTCGTACATTAGAAACAATTGCAAGTAAATATAATGGGGAAATCCGAGCTGAGCAAGGCTGGACAAATATTTTTATTTACCCCGGCTATGAGTACAAGGCAATTGACGGCCTGATTACAAACTTCCACTTACCGAAGTCCACACTTGTGATGCTTGTAAGTGCATTAGCAGGAAAGGAAACAATTCTGCATGCGTATAATGAAGCTGTAAAAGAAAAGTACCGCTTCTTTAGTTTTGGGGATGCCATGTACATTCGTCCGCGAAACAATCGCTAAAACATTTTTGCAAGAGCTTATTCAAATGAGTAGGCCCCCCTTCAAAGTACTGTTTTTACTTTAGAAACGAGAGGAAATATAGAAATGACACAACCACCAATCCGTTATGAATTAATTAAAACATGTAAGCAGACAGGTGCACGTCTAGGCATCGTGCATACGCCACACGGTTCATTTGAGACGCCGACATTTATGCCGGTGGGAACACAAGCAACAGTAAAAGCAATGTCTCCTGAAGAATTAAAGGAAATGAATGCAGGTATCATCCTTTCTAATACGTATCATTTATGGCTGCGTCCAGGCAATGATATTGTGAAGGAAGCAGGTGGACTGCATAAATTCATGAACTGGGATCGCCCCATCTTAACAGATTCAGGAGGCTTCCAAGTATTTTCTCTGAGCCAGTTCCGTAAAATTGAAGAAGAAGGCGTACACTTCCGCAATCACTTAAACGGAGACAAGCTCTTCTTGAGTCCCGAAAAGGCAATGGAAATCCAAAATGACTTAGGGTCAGACATAATGATGGCATTTGATGAATGTCCTCCGTATCCTGCAACACATGAGTATATGCTGAAATCCGTCGATCGTACGACGCGCTGGGCGAAGCGTTGTAAAGAAGCACATCAGCGTCCGGATGAGCAAGGATTGTTCGGCATTATCCAGGGCGGGGAATATGAAGACCTGCGTCGTCGTTCGGCAGAGGCGTTAGTTGAGCTTGACTTCCCGGGCTACGCAGTTGGTGGACTATCTGTAGGAGAGCCGAAAGATGTCATGAACCGCGTGCTGGATTTCACAACACCACTGATGCCGGCAGATAAGCCGCGTTATTTAATGGGTGTTGGATCACCGGATTCATTAATTGACGGTTCAATTCGCGGAATCGATATGTTTGACTGTGTATTACCAACACGGATTGCGCGTAATGGTACGTTAATGACATCAGAAGGCCGCATGGTCATTAAAAATGCAAAATATGCACGTGACTTCCGTCCGATTGATGAAAACTGTGACTGCTACACATGTAAAAACTATACACGTGCGTATGTACGTCATTTACTTCGTACTGAGGAAACATTTGGTCTGCGCCTAACTTCTTATCATAATCTGCGCTTCCTAATTAAGCTGATGGAGGATGTCCGCCAGGCAATTAGAGAAGATCGCCTAGGTGATTTTAAGGAAGAATTCTTCGAAAAATATGGCTATAATAAGCCGGATGCTAAAAATTTCTAGTGGATTTTGTAGTAATTTCTTTCATATAAGAGAAAAAGTTATAAAATTCTTTGTAAATCCAAGCGGTTTTAGAGATTTTATACTATACTAATGAAGTGAGAAAGTTTGAAAGGGGGATATTTACGTGCAGACACTTTATCAATTAGCTCCAATTCTTATCATGTTTGTCGCGATGTGGTTCATCCTCATCCGTCCGGCACAAAAGAGACAAAAAACAACAGTTGCCATGCAAAATAGTTTAAAACGTGGGGATAAAGTCGTTACGATCGGCGGTCTTCATGGTGAAGTTGACAAAATTGAAGATGCAGCAGTTTATCTGAAAATAGACAATAACACAACGTTAAAATTTGAGCGTCAAGCAATTGGCCGTGTCATTACAGAATAAACAACAAAGGTTGTCCTAAGCGTAGCTTTGGGACAACCTTTTTATTTCCATTAAAAGCGCTCTTCAATAAATAACTCCTCAATTCTTCAGGGAATCACTGCTGTTTTTCATTAAAAATGGTAAATGAAAAAATGAGCTCTATTCGCCCTTATGACAAGGAAAACGCTATGATGGCAGGTCTGCTGTTTTTTCTGTATAAGGTGTAAACAGTTCGCCTACACTTGAATGAAGAAAGGGTGTTGTGTGTGGAAGATTATTGGTTAATAAGCTTTAGGACTTTTATTTTATATATTATTGTACTTGTCGTCTTTCGTTTGATGGGCAAAAGGGAAGTAGGAGAGCTGAGCCTGCTGGATTTTGCCGTTTATGTGTTGATTGCAGAAGTAGCATCGCTGGCTATCGATAATTTAGACCAGCCGCTCATGCTGGCTATTGTACCCATTATTTTGCTGTTTATCATCCAATATTTAAACGCGCTCTTCATCCTAAAAAATAAAAAAATGCGGGACGCCATTGATGGAGACCCGACGATTGTAATAAGAGACGGCCGCATTGTAGAAGCAGAAATGCGAAGGCAGCGTTATAATCTAGATGATTTATTCCAGCAGCTTCGTGAACAAGGAATTACATCTGTCCAAAGTATTGCCTATGCTTTTTTAGAGCAGTCAGGCAAGCTTTCAGTTTTTCAAAAAGGGAAGGACCCTTTTATACTGCCGCTCATACTGGATGGTTATGTTGATGAAAAACACCTTACCTTTATCG
This sequence comes from Lysinibacillus odysseyi 34hs-1 = NBRC 100172, assembly GCF_001591965.1. Taxonomy (GTDB): domain Bacteria; phylum Bacillota; class Bacilli; order Bacillales_A; family Planococcaceae; genus Lysinibacillus_B; species Lysinibacillus_B odysseyi. Next base: position 115,733 of record NZ_BCVX01000013.1, on the reverse strand, counting down.
GCAAGGATCGGAAGTGGCTGGAAGATATGCTGCGTAATGAGGGAATTCATAGTATGGATGAGGTTTTTTATTGCTGTTATGAAAACGAAAAGCTTCATTATCAGCTAAAAGCGCGCAAATAGCATACGAACATAACGAAGATCAGTCAGTTTTACCTGTTTTGTGAAAATAAGCAGGACAGTTAATAAAATAAATGTAATAGTCATACTAAAGATTTCCGAATGGTAGGAAATATGCGACTGGATAACACTTGTTAAAACAAAGCAGCCATATGAAGCAACGAATAGACGGAACCCTACGTGAATATTTGGCATATTGCGTACGGAAGCAATGTGTAAAAATGAAGTAAGCAGCACACCGAATCCGATAGCGATAATGGCACCAAATTGCTGCAGCATCGGCTGAGCAGCAAGGATAAGCATCAGTAAAAGCTTCCCAAGCCCGCCGTAGATAGAATTCATCATGGCAATACGGGCCCTGTCTAACGCCTGCAAAATAGAAAGCAATGGGCTTTGTATATAGTAGAAGTAGAAGATAGGAGCGAGTATTTTCATATAGCCTGTCTCATCTTTTAAGTGAAACAGCTCTCTGGCGAGAAAGTCACCATAGAGTAGGAAGTATGTTGCGGCATAGCATCCGATGAGTGATGAAAGTCGTAATGAGATGATAATTCGTTCATTCAGCAGCCGTGAATTATGGACAGCGGCAGCACCACTGACAGCCGGAATAAGGATGATGGAAAGAGCTGCTGGAATAAATGCTGGGAATAGAAGAAGCGGTATGTGTACCCCTGATATGACACCATATAATGTTGTAGCAGCAGTAGCTGTCATACCGGAAATTGTGAGTGCTTTAAGAAATACAATAGGTTCTAAAAACCATGTAAATGTACCAAATAATTTACTGCCTGCTGATGGTAAAGCAATTCGGAATAAGGGACCTGTAGGATGACTGCCCACTTTTTTGTCGCTCCGCTGCTTTGTAAATTGATAATGAAGAATTAGGTAAATAAACGCCCCTAACTCACCGAGAGCTGTCATTCCCATCGCATAGGCGGCATCTACTGTGCTTGTACCCGTCAGGAAATAAGGAAGGGCAAATGTGATGGCTCCAATCCGGATTGCCTGCTCAATGAGAGAAGACCAGGCAGTCGGTGATGTTTTACCTGCCCCGAGTAAATAAGCCTTGATGATACCTCCATAAACAACAATCGGTACAGTACAAATAGCGATGATGAGGGGATAGCGTGTCCCGCTGCTTTGCAGGAAAATCTCTGCAATTTTTGGTGTGATAAAGAACAGTACCGGCAACAAAATAATGATAGATATGGTAGAGATACGCATGCATGTTTTCAGAACGCTTGCAGCCTCTACCTTTTTTCCTTTGGCGTAAAAATCTGCTACCACTTTCGTCAGCGCAATTGGCAGACCGAGCTGCACAAGGGAAATGAAGAAAATGAATGCAGGATAGGCGGTCATATAAATCCCTACAACCTCTTCCCCTGCAATACGCATGAATTGCATACGATAGACAAATCCAAATAGTTTAGACAAAAAAATGACAATCGTTAACAGGAGAGTCCCTTTGACAAAAGAAGTCATTAGCTGGCGCAACCCTTTCTCTTTTTAAAAGTTTCATATACAATATTTGTATGCAACTGCACCTGCCATTAAAACTAACGATTAGGGGTGGATGAAATGACGGTTCCTTACGAGGCGCTTTATAACAAAGTGGATATTATTTTGCAGAGCAAGCTAGAGGAGTTTCATTTATATGAGTATGATGCTATTACAATGGAACAGTTATGGGTGTATTGCGTTGAAAAAAAATGGCGGAAAAAAGTGATTGAAGAGCTTCCGCTGTATGAAATTGTTTCCACCATTTTTTCCATTACCCCCTCAGAATTATGGAACTACACGCAAGTTAGTAATCTGAAATCTTTTGACGGCCTTGTGGAAATTAATATGGAAGAGCTTGAGGAATTACTAGGAACGAGTAAAGTAAAATAGAATTCTAGTAAAAATTTGGTCATCTGTTGGAAGTTCATTTGACAGCGGACGATGTGTGACTCATAATAAGCTTATTGCACGTTTCTTTTACATTTTTTTCTGATAACCAAAGCCACCCTTCCTTTTATAGGGATAGGTGAAGTAAGGAAAAAATATAGTTTGGCAGCGAGTGGCTACTGCTATAGAAGTAAAGGAAAGGGCGCATATTGTTTGCGCTCTTTCTCGTGTGCGTCAGCATACATTTTGAGGAGGATTTACAGATGAAATTAGCAAACCGTATCATTACGTTTATACTTGTAGTTGGATTGCTATTTGCAGGTATGAGCACGACGGCAAAAGGAATTCTGGAAGACGTAAAGCTTGGGCTGGATTTACAGGGCGGCTTCGAAGTATTATACGAAGTCGAATCACTTGTTAAAGGTCAAGAGGTAACACAGAAAGTCTTGACGGATACAACGACGGCTTTAGGAAACCGGATCAATGCATTTGGTGTTAGTGAGCCAAGCATCCAGGTAGAAGGGAAAGACCGTATCCGTGTGCAGCTTGCAGGACTCGATGATCAGTCATCTGCACGTGAGCTGTTATCAAGTACAGCTGAGCTTACATTCCGTGATGTTGATGATAATGTATTGTTAGATGGAACGGACTTAAAAGAGGGCGGCGCAACTGATTCATTTGATCAGCAGAATCAACCGATCGTTACTTTGACATTAAAAGATGCCGATAAATTTGCGGAAGTAACACGTAAAATTTCAGCACGGCCACAAGGTGAAAACTTATTGGTTGTATGGCTCGATTTTGAAGAAGGCGTCGATTCTTATAAGGCTGAAGCTGCAAAGGCTAAACCGAAATTTGCATCTGCAGCTACGGTAAATGAAGTCATCAATTCAAAAAATGTTCAAATTTCAGGTAACTTTACAGTAGAAGAAACAAAAAACCTGGCAAGTGTTCTTAACTCAGGTTCTCTGCCTGTTAAGTTAACAGAAAAGTACTCGACATCTGTAGGTGCACAGTTTGGTAAAGATGCATTAAACGATACGGTATTTGCCGGTATTGTCGGTGTTATCGCTATCTTTATCTTTATGCTGCTGTACTACCGTCTGCCAGGATTTATTTCTATTATCACGTTGACGGTATTTACGTATTTGGTGCTTGTCGTATTCAATGGCATTAACGCTGTCATGACATTACCAGGGATTGCGGCGATTGTGCTTGGAATCGGGATGGCAGTGGATGCTAATATCTTAACAGCCGAGCGTATCCGGGAAGAACTGCGTGTCGGCCATACGGTAAAAGAAGCATTCCAGCTGGGCTCAAAGCAGTCATTGTCGGCAATCATCGATGCACAGCTGACAACATTGCTAGCTGCTGTCGTCCTGTTCTTCTTTGGGACAAGCTCTGTTAAAGGGTTTGCGACAACATTAAGTATTTCAATTATTTTATCATTCGTTACAGCTGTTTGGGGTTCTCGTATTTTACTAGGCTTACTTGTAAACAGCGGCTATTTCAATAATTCGGCATGGTTCGGTATTCCAAAATCGAAGCAGCATAAACCGGAGGAAGGAATTTCGACGCTGGATCTTTCTACTAAGTTTGACCGTTTAGACTTTGTACACAACCGCAGAAAGTTCTATGCTTTTTCGCTGGTAATCTTACTGGTCGGTTCAGCAATCATCGGTATTTACCGCCTGAATCTGGGGATTGATTTCTCAAGCGGTACGCGGGTTGATATTCAATCAGATGAGGCGCTTACAAAAGGGCAGGTTGTCGAATATTTAGACTCTATCGGCTACGCAAATGAGGATGTCATCATCTCCGGAGAGGAGAAAAAGATAGCTGTAATGCGCTATAAAGATGACTTCACACAGAAAGAGATTGCAGACTTCAAAGCAAAGGTCAAGAAAGACTACGGACATGAGCCAAACGTCAGCACCGTGTCGCCGACAGTCGGTAAGGAACTTGTGAAAAATGCTATTAAGGCGCTTGCAATTGCTGCGCTCGGTATCATTATCTATGTAGCCATCCGTTTCGAATGGCGTATGGGTGTAGGAGCCATTGTATCCTTACTGCACGACGTGTTCTTCATCGTGGCGGCGTTCAGTTTGCTGCGGCTAGAGGTGGACATCACATTCATTGCAGCTGTACTGACAATTGTCGGTTATTCAATCAATGATACAATTGTAACGTTTGACCGGATACGGGAAAATGTGGACCGTTCTGAAAAGATTACAACAAAAGAAGAGCTGGCGTTGATCGTCAATAAGTCTCTCCGCCAAACAATGGGACGCTCTGTTAATACCGTATTAACGGTTATCATTGTAGTTGTTGCCTTGATTGCCTTTGGGGCACCATCCATCCAAAACTTCTCGATTGCTCTATTAATCGGTTTAGTAACGGGGATGTACTCATCTATCTGTATCGCGGCACAAATTTGGTATTCATTAAAGTCCCGTGAAATGAAGAAAAAAGGGACTTCGGTTATGAAAAAAGAAAAGAAACAATGGGGTTCAGACGAGCCTGTCGTATAAGAGGAAAAGTGTACCGGAGTGATTCTGGTACACTTTTTTCATGCGCTGATTTTCTTAAGCAGGCACGAAACAAGTTCTTCTTCTAGAAATCTATTCGTATTCTTCCTATTTAAAAGAAAAACTCGTTATAATGGACTTCATAAGGAAGTGAGAGAATGATTGAATCAACGAAAAAATGGATTGTCCAGCGCCCTGACCAGGAGCTTGTTCAGCAGTTACAAAATACGCTGGGCATTTCTGCAATTGCAGCAAAAATCCTCGTTGCCCGGGGGTGTACAACAGAAGAACATGCAGCATCATTATTAAAAATAAACGAAGCGGACTTTCATGACCCTTTTAAAATGCACGGCATGGAGCAGGCGGTCGAGCGGATTAACCGGGCGCTTGAGAAAGGCGAGAAAATACTAGTTTACGGCGATTATGACAGCGACGGTATTACAAGTACGACCGTTATGCTACATGTCCTGCTGGATTTAGGTGCGGATGTCGATTTCATGATTCCTAACCGCTTTACGCATGGCTATGGACCACATGAGGAGTTGTTTAGGCAGGCCTATGAAAGTGGGGTACAGCTTATTATAACGGTCGATAATGGCATAAGCGGAGTAGAGCCGATCCGAGTTGCAAAGGAGCTGGGAATGGATGTCATTGTGACAGATCACCATGAAGCAGGAGAAACATTGCCAAATGCCGATGTGATCCTTCATCCGCGTGTTCCGGAAGGCCACTATCCGTTCGGTGAGCTAGCAGGTGTCGGCGTTGCATTCAAGCTTGCACATGCGCTATATGGTGAAGTACCTGATCACCTATTCGAGTACGTGGCAATCGGCACTATTGCCGACCTAGTACCCTTAAAGGGGGAAAACCGTTATTTAGTAAAGCAGGGCATTAAAGCATTAAAAACATCTACAAGCCCATGGGTAAAGGCTCTTTGTGAGGCGGCGGGAACCAAGCAGAGGGAGATTAATGAGGAAACAATCGGTTTTTATTTTGGACCAAGGTTAAATGCTATCGGTCGTCTTGGTTCAGCGATGCCGGGTGTAGACTTTTTAATGAGTGAATCCAAGCAGCAGGCTGATCAATTGGCGGATGTACTGAATGAAAAAAATACTGAACGCAAGGACATTGTTAATACCATTACAGAAGAAGCAATTGCTATGATTGAATCGGATGAAACAATCAAAAACAGCCTTGTGCTTGTCGTTGCAAAAGAAGGATGGAATCCAGGAGTAGTCGGAATTGTTGCTTCACGTCTTGTAGGGGAATACTACAAACCAACCATTGTTTTATCGTTGGATCCGAAGAAGGAGACAGCAAAAGGTTCTGCCCGGAGTATTGAAGGCTTCCACCTTTATGACGAGCTTGCGAAAAACCGGGATATTATTCCGCATTTCGGCGGGCATCCAATGGCGGCGGGTATGACATTTTCGTTGGAATATGTGGATGAATTGCGAAGCCGTCTGCATCAGCAGGCGACACAAGTGCTCACAGAAGAGCAATTAGTACCAAAGCTGTATATTGATGTTCCAGTAGATTTAAGTGAAGTATCTGTAGAAGCGATTGAAGAAATCCGTAAGCTGGGTCCTTTTGGAACAGACTTTGCAAAACCCGTATTTGCACTCGAAAAGATGACCGTCTCCTCCATGCGCCGAATTGGCACTCAGGAGAATCACTTGAAAATGGAGCTGGAAGATACCTACGGGAAGATTGATGCTATTGGATTTGGAAAGGGATACTTATTTAATGAAATTTCTTACGGCATTGAGGTTTCTTTTGCAGGTGATCTGCAGATCAATGAATGGCAGGGGAAGAAGAAAGCCCAGTTTATGATTGAAGATGTGCAGGCCGAGGAATGGCAGCTATTCGATTACCGGGGAAAAAGCCAGACAGCCAACTGGTTATCAAAGCTGCCAATGGAGGAAACTGATTTTGCAGCTTTTCAGGGCAGGACGGTGGAGCAGTATTCAAAAATCATTGGACAGCCTATTAAGCTGATCGGTAATCGGGAAGATTATGAAAATCTGAAGACATTTGTCGTTCTGTTGGATATGCCGACGAATGTAATGCTGTTGGAAGAGATGCTGCAGAAGAAGCAATTCAAGCGTATTTATGCCCATTTTTATACACCGGACTCCCAATATTTCAATGGTATGCCAACACGCCAGCACTTCAGCTGGTATTACGCTTTCCTAAAGAAACGTCCGACATTTAACTTAAAAATGCATATTTCACAATTATCGCAACATATTGGACTAAATATTGACGTAATTAAGTTTATGACTAAGGTGTTTTTTGAGCTCGGATTTGTTAAAATAGAGAATGGTTTGACGACTGTTGTTGAAAATGCACCAAAACGTGCGTTAGAAGAGGCACCGTCATATAAAATGCGTGTAGCACAAATTGAATTAGAACAAAAACTCTTATATGCAACTTATACAGAACTCAAACAATGGTTTAATGAACGAATGAAGGGCTCTAGCTCTTAAGGAGGAAAACACATTGGATTTAAAGCAATACGTAACAACGGTGGAGAACTGGCCTAAAGAAGGCATCAGTTTCAAAGACATTACCACTATTATGGACAACGGTCCGGCCTACAAATATGCAACTGACCAAATCGTTGAATATGCAAAAGAAGTAGGAGCAGAAATCATCGTAGGTCCTGAAGCGCGCGGATTCATCATTGGTTGTCCAGTGGCTTATGCCCTTGAAATCGGTTTTGCTCCTGTACGTAAGCCTGGAAAGCTTCCACGTGAAGTGATCAGTGCAAATTATGGCCTGGAATACGGTCAAGATACACTGACAATGCATAATGATGCTGTGAAGCCTGGCCAAAAAGTGCTGATCTGTGATGACTTACTTGCTACCGGCGGTACAGTGGATGCAACAATCCGTCTGATCGAAAAGCTTGGAGGACAAGTAGTAGGCTGTGCGTTCCTGATTGAACTGACAGAATTAAAAGGCCGTGAAAAAATTGGAAATTACCCGGTCAAAACGTTAATCACATATTAATACATTTGATTGATCATTTAATTGAAACAACCGTGGATGAATGCAAACACTTGCTTTTGTCCGCGGTTTTTTTTCACAAAGTATTCAAATTTACCTATTGTATCCTACTAAAAACGAGTGTGTCTTTACAATGTATAGGAATTTTTTATACAATTAAGGTTATTACCATTCGAAGAGAAAATATTGATTACAAGGTGGACTAATTTTATGGCGAAAGAACAAATTTTAGCGCCCGAAGACGTCTTCGAGCTCGTTAAATCATATATGAATGATGAACATGTCGCTTTTGTCGTGAAAGCATACGAAGTGGCAAAGGAGGCACATAAAGAACAATTCCGCAGTTCTGGAGAGCCTTATATTATACATCCTGTGCAAGTAGCAGGCATTTTGGCAGATTTACAGATGGATCCGGAAACGGTTGCTGCCGGATTTCTGCATGATGTTGTAGAGGATACAGAGGTTTCCCGTGAGGATTTAGTACGGGAATTTAATGAAGAGGTTGCTATGCTTGTTGATGGCGTAACAAAGCTCGGAAAAATAAAATATCTGTCCAAAGAAGAACAGCAGGCGGAAAATCACCGCAAAATGTTCGTAGCGATGGCCCAGGATATACGTGTCATTTTAATTAAGCTTGCAGATCGTCTGCACAATATGCGTACATTGAAGCATTTACCTGCTGAAAAGCAACGCCGTATTTCAAAAGAAACGCTAGAAATTTTTGCACCACTCGCTCATCGTTTAGGAATTAACACCGTGAAATGGGAGCTAGAGGATACAGCACTGCGCTATTTAAACCCACAGCAATATTACCGGATTGTTAGTTTAATGAAGAAAAAGCGTGATGAGCGTGAACTGTATCTGGACAATGTCATAACAGAAATCCGGTCACAGCTGAAGGAGATGGAGATTGATGCTGACATATACGGTCGTCCGAAGCATATTTACTCCATCTACCGCAAAATGGCTATGCAAAAAAAGCAGTTTAATGAAATATATGATTTATTAGCGGTTCGTATTCTTGTTGATAGCATTAAGGATTGCTATGCTGTCATTGGAATTGTGCACACGCTATGGAAGCCGATGCCTGGCCGCTTTAAAGATTATATTGCCATGCCGAAGCAAAATCTATATCAGTCTCTTCATACGACTGTTATCGGTCCTTTCGGTGATCCGCTTGAAGTGCAAATCCGCACAAAGGAAATGCACAAAATTGCAGAGTACGGGATTGCTGCACACTGGGCTTATAAAGAAGGGAAAAACGTTGACAATAAACGAGAAAGCATCGATCAGAAATTAACATGGTTTAGAGAAATTTTAGAGTTCCAAAATGAATCATCGAACGCTGAGGAATTCATGGAGTCACTAAAATTTGACCTATTTTCTGATATGGTCTATGTTTTTACGCCAAAAGGAGATGTCGTGGAGCTCCCAGCAGGCTCCGTACCGATTGATTTTGCTTACCGTGTCCACTCGGAAGTCGGCAATAAAACAATCGGTGCTAAAGTGAACGGCAAAATGGTGCCGCTCGATACCCCGCTGAAAACCGGAGATATTATCGAGGTACTGACTTCTAAGCAATCATTTGGGCCAAGCCGTGATTGGATTAAAATTGCTCAAAGCTCGCAGGCAAAAAATAAAATAAAACAGTTCTTCAAGAAAAATCTGCGTGAAGAAAACATCGAAAAAGGCCGTGATATGGTCGAAAAAGAAATTAAAGCTCAGGAGTTTGATCTTAAAGAAGTATTAACATCTGAAAATATTAAGCGCGTCATTGAAAAATTCAATTATACACACGAGGAAGATCTCTATGCTGCTGTAGGAGTTGGCGGGATTACAGCGCAGCAGATTGTGAACCGCCTAGCCGAAAAAATGAGAAAAGAGCGTGAGCATGAGGAAGCTCTTGAAAAAATTGCGCGCGAAATGGCCAAGCCGGTAAATACGAAGCGTACAGAAACAGGCGTAGTAGTAAAGGGAATCGATAATTTGCTGATTCGTTTGTCCAGATGCTGTACCCCAGTGCCAGGAGATGAAATCGTAGGGTTCATTACAAAAGGCCGGGGAGTTTCTGTCCACCGTGCAGATTGTCCGAATATACAGGATGGGGAAACGTCAGAACGCCTTATTGAAGTAGAGTGGGAAAATGCTCCATCTCACCGTAAAGAGTACCCTGTGGATATTGAAATCTCTGCATTTGACCGTCCAGGAGTGTTAAATGATGTCATGATGGCTGTGAGTGAAACGAAAACAAATATTATGGCAGTGTCAGGGCGAGCAGACAGGGATAAAATTGCAACAATCCACCTGACTATTGCTATTACGAATATTTCAGGGCTCCATAAGGTAGTCGACCGGATTAAGCAACTGCCGGACATATACTCTGTGCAACGCGTTATTAATTAAAGAATAGAAGGTAGAGAAACATGAAGGTAGTGATTCAACGTTCAAAGCAAGCGTCCGTGACCGTAAATGGAGAAGTAACGGGTGCGATCGATAAAGGGTATGTATTATTGGTAGGAATTACACATACAGACACGGATGAGGATATTGCCTATTGTGCAAAAAAAGTTGCCGAACTTCGTCTTTGGGAAGATGCAGAAGGAAAAATGAACCACTCCATTCTAGAGGCAGGCGGCGATATTTTATCTGTATCACAATTTACTCTTTACGGGGAGACAAAGAAAGGAAGACGTCCCAGCTTTACAGGCGCTGCACGTCCTGAACAGGCAAAGCCACTATGGGAAGCGTTTAATGAAGCCCTGCGTGCGTATGGTCTGCGTGTAGAAACAGGTGTATTTGGAGCAATGATGGATGTCGCTCTTATAAATGATGGTCCGGTAACAATCATTATCGATTCTGCCAAGTAAACTTTTTTAATTCCACTTCATACAATAGGAGCGAGCGTGTACCTTGAAGGGGTGGAAAGTATGTCTATGCAAATATCGAATCCGTATTTATTTGAGACAGTAAAAGGCTTGGTCGGTCAGCAAATTGTCGTGCAAACCGGGAAAAATATTCAACAAGGGATTTTAACTTCTGTACTGCCTGATCACATTGTTCTGGAGATTTGTCAAACACCTTTCTTTATTCGAATGGATGAAATTGTTTGGATTACCCTAGCTAGAGTGTAGCTTTTTACAGGTAACACTGTCTCCTATTGGAGAAAGCGGGAGAAAACCTGATTGGATACATTTATTTATACGAGGAGACGGTTCGGACAAAGCTAATGTGATTCGCACTCTAGCTCATGTCTATCGATGACTATCTATGTCTTACAAATGAGGAAACAAAATCATATACGCCAAAGCGTAATAAAAAAGGATACGTAATAAGCATCTCTGTTATGTCATATGTTACAAAAGACAAAACGGAGGTGTTTTTATGTTTCAACGTGTCAATCGTCTGGCGATCGAGCTGCCCAATGTCGAATATGGCGATGCCAATGCGGCAAGTGCTGTACAGGAACTGCTGGGCGGGAAATTTGGCGAAATGTCGACACTGAATAATTATATGTATCAATCATTCAACTTCCGTGGGAAAAAAAAGCTAAAGCCATTCTATGACCTTGTTGCAAGTATTACAGCAGAGGAATTCGGCCATGTAGAGCTTGTTGCAACAACGATTAATCTTTTAAACAAAGGAAATTCTTTTACAGCACCACCTGATTTAAGCCCGCTGCAAAATGCCAAGAACTTGCGAAACACACAAAGCTTCATCGCAGCCGCTCAAGCTTCGATGCCTGTTGATTCAATGGGAAAACCGTGGAATGGAGAATTTGTAACATCAAGCGGCAATCTAGTGTTCGATCTTCTTCATAATTTTTTCTTGGAGTGCGGGGCAAGAACGCACAAAATGCGTGTGTATGAAATGACAGACCATCCGACAGCACGGGAAATGATCGGCTATTTACTAGTACGGGGCGGTACACATATCTTGGCCTATGCAAAGGCACTTGAAATGGTAACAGGCGTGGATGTAACAAGGATGCTGCCGATTCCCAATCTGGATAACCGGGTATTTGATACTGCCCGAAAATATGAGGACCGCGGGGATGGGCATGTTTTATTCACGTGGAATTATGTAGGGGACTATGAGGGCATCAAACAAATATGGAAAGGCCCGCATCCAACGACAAATGAGCCGCTTGTTGTAATAGAAGGGATGCCAAAGGGAGGCAAAGTACCGGAATTGGATGAGCTTCCGGAGGAATTTGCCCCTGGGATTGGCCCGGATGAATTCCAAATGATTGCGAAAAGGCTGATGGCAAATATGTAAAGGGCATGCTGACTTAGCATGCCCTTCAGAGTGGGGACAAAGTCTTTTTGCGACTTTGTCTTCATATGTTTTTAGATAATATGGCAAAAAGAAGATGTACCCAGCCTGTCCTTTTTTGTTTACAGCTGGGAATCGAAATAGTCGAGAATTCCCTCATAAATACCGAGTGTTGCCTGTTCACGGTAATAGTCTGTTGTGATGGACCGCTCTTCACTAGGGTTACTTAAAAAACCTAATTCTATTAAAATGGCTTTTTGGCGGTTTTCACGTAATACAAGATAATTCCCAGGCTGGACACCACGGTCACGAAGGGATACTTTCTTAGCGAGTTTCGCATGGACGTACTTTGCCAGCTCCTGCTGGTTACTATTTAAATAGTAAGTTGTAACCCCGGAAACTGCGCTATTTTCTGTGGCATCATAGTGAAGGCTGATAAAAGCATCTGCCTCTACTTGGTGAGAGATGGCAACCCGCTTCCGGAGATCCACATATACGTCAGATTCCCGTGTCATAATAACGTCAGCACCTGCTGCACGAAGTTTAGATTTCAGCATCTCAGCTGTTTTTAGTGTAATTCCTTTTTCATCTGTCCCTCTGCTGCCGGTCGTTCCATGGTCATTTCCACCGTGTCCCGCATCAATGACGATGGTTACGCCCTTGAGTGTACCGTTTTTTCTTTCGGCCGCTGTTCTTTTTACTGCTGGAGATTGCTGTTTAGTATCTGTTCCTGAAACAACCCAATTAGCAACATAAGCCGTTTTATTGCCGTTTACGGAAACTTTATACCAGTCACCCTGTTCTTCAAGTATGCGGTATGTTTCACCGGCATTTGCACGGTAAACAATAGCGGAGGATGTAGAAGCCTCCTGGCGAAGGTTTGTCCCTTCGTAAATAATCGTGACACTTTCGTCAGATGGCGAGGCTTTTGATGTGGATGATGGTGCTTGTTCGCCGAAAGAACCATAGAATTTGTAAATCCAGCCCTCAGTATTATTTTTGTATTGAATATGAACCCAGTTATTCGACTGTTCTAATACTTTGAACTGCTCCCCGCGGTAGGCTGAACCAACACGCTTGGATGTTAAATCTGCTTTCTTTCGTACATTCACCGCATCTACTGTTACAGTAAACATATTGCCTTCACTTGGTGCCTCAGCTATTTCCTCTGCGGCAGCTTTGGAAAGCTCCTTTACCGTCACATATTGGCTTGATACCCACCCTGTCGTTGTTCCATAATGAATTTGAATCCAGTCATTTTGTGACTTTATGTATGTGGCTTCATTACCTGAGGGTAACTGGGTCAGCACGGTTGAGGAAAGAGAAGGTTCTGCTCGTACATTTAAATGATCGACTTGAGAAATGATAACTTTTTGCGTCTGCTTACTTTCTGTCTGTACGTTTGCTTTCGTCATCCAACCAGCAATCCAGCCTTCTGTATTTCCGGCTTTGACATGGATCCAATCTCCCTCGTATTCAATTGTCGACACTGTATCCCCTTCTTTTAGCTTTAAGAGGATAGGGTAGGATAACCCTGGCCCTTCACGAAGGTTTAAAACTTCTGCAGCAACGACTAAATCGTCCCCTGCAGCATTGGAAGTGGTCGGCAATGCTATGGAAAAGATCAGCATACATACAATGATAATGTGGAATGCTTGTCTCATTATGCAGGCCTCCTTTCAACATAAATAAAGTATGTGTGTGTCGAAATAGGGTTACTACTACCATTGTAAAAGCAAGTATGTATTAAAATCTACAGTTATTTTAGCCAAAAAGAAATAATAGGAGATATTGTCTAAAGTAAAAGGAACCCGAATGCTCGATTTATGCCAAATGAGGTATTTATAATCAAAAAATAGTTGACAAGACAGGTATGCCACATTAAGATTATGTATAATCTAAAATGAAATGCTGATGATCAAGCAAGTAGTAAATACCAATGCTGATAAGAGAGGGAAAATCAAGGGCTGAAAGTTTTCCTGCAGTATGTATGATGCGAATAACACTTGGGAGGCTTTTTCCTGAAAAAACAAACGTTTAGTAGGGAAAGACGGAATCGGCCGTTATCCGATTACGAGGTGGATGCCATTGTGCATCAACTAGGGTGGAACCGCGGAAGTTACAGCTTTCGTCCCTTGCAATTAGCAGGGGGCGGGGGCTTTTTTTTATTTTTGCGATAGGAAAAAGCCTTGTCGGCAGGCACGACAACTGCCGGCAGTGTTACTTATCTAACAGCGCTCTCGTAACGAAACGCCATCTAAAACAAGAGAGGAAGTGTGATTCATGAGTTTTAAAGTACCTCGTGGAACGCAGGATATTTTACCTGATCAATCAGAGAAATGGCAGCAAGTAGAAAAGGTGCTGCGCGATCTTAGCCATGTGTATCGCTATAAGGAAATTCGTACGCCGATTTTTGAATCGACAGAATTATTTCAGCGCGGCGTAGGGGATACAACAGATATCGTTCAAAAGGAAATGTACACATTTACTGACCGTGGAGGCCGCTCGCTTACGTTGCGCCCAGAAGGCACAGCTGCAGCTGTACGTGCCTATGTAGAGCACAAAATGTTCGGCCAGCCAGATCAGCCTGTCAAGCTCTCCTATATCGGGCCGATGTTCCGTTACGAGCGGCAGCAGGCAGGACGCTACCGCCAATTCGTACAATTCGGTGTAGAAGCAATTGGTTCAGCAGACCCTGCCATTGATGCAGAGGTTATTTCATTTGCAATGGATATTTATAAAAAGGTCGGCTTGAAGGATTTAAAATTAGTAATTAATTCCTTAGGGGATAAAGAGACACGAGATGCTCACCGTACAGCGCTTATTAACCACTTTGAGCCGTCCATTGGTGAATTCTGTTCGGACTGCCAAAAACGTCTGGAGAAAAATCCGTTACGGATTTTAGACTGCAAGGTAGACCGTGAACATCCATTAATGGCAAACGCTCCTGCTTTAACGGACTATTTAACGGAGTATTCTGCTGAATACTTTACAAAGGTAAAGGATTATTTAGATCGTTTAGGTATCCCTTACGAAGTCGATCCAAACCTTGTACGCGGGCTTGATTATTACAACCATACAGCTTTTGAAATTATGTCTACCGCTTCCGGATTCGGTGCAATCACAACGCTTTGCGGCGGAGGCCGCTACAATGGTCTTGTGGAAGATATCGGCGGGCCGGATGCACCCGGGATTGGTTTTGCCCTTTCTATTGAGCGTCTTCTATTGGCTCTGGAGGCTGAAGGTGTTGCGCTGCAGGAAGATGATCAACTTGATATGTATGTCGTTGTCATGGGAGAAGCAGCAAAAGCAAAAGCAGTTGAACTAGTTAGCACATTCCGTGCAAACGGTATTTCTGCGGATATGGATTATGCGGATCGTAAAATGAAAGCTCAAATGAAAACGGCCGACCGTCAAGGAGCTAAATATGTCATCGTTCTAGGAGAGACAGAGCTTGAGGAGCAGGCGGTCAATGTGAAGGAAATGGAAACAGGTACACAGGAGAAGGTAGCCTTTGCTGAACTCGTGAATTTCGTATTACAAAAATAGATAGAATGAAGTTGGAGGAATTACAAGATGGCACAACGTACACATGCCTGTGGTGAGGTAACAGCTGCTCATCAGGGCGAGCAAGTCGTATTAAAAGGTTGGGTGCAAAAACGCCGTGATTTAGGTGGATTAATTTTCGTTGATATGCGCGACCGTACAGGAATTATTCAGGTGGTCTTCGGTGATCAGGCGAAAGATGCCCTGGAAGTAGCTGAAAAAATCCGTAGTGAATATGTTATCGAAGTAACAGGGAAAGTAGTCTTACGCGATGCTTCGCAAATCAACAACAATATTAAAACGGGTGAAATTGAAGTTTTAGCCGAAACTTTAACAATTATTAATGAAGCGAAAACTCCTCCATTTGCCATTGAGGATAAAGTGGAAGTATCAGAAGATTTACGTTTAAAATACCGCTATTTAGACCTGCGACGTCCTGTAATGTTCGATACATTTAAAATGCGCTCAGATGTAACGGTAACAATTCGAAACTTCCTGCAACAAGAAGGCTTCCTGGAAGTAGAGACACCAATTTTAACTAAGTCAACGCCAGAAGGAGCGCGTGATTATTTAGTACCATCCCGCGTACATGAAGGTGAATTTTATGCATTACCGCAGTCTCCGCAGTTATTCAAACAGCTGCTGATGGTATCTGGGTTTGAAAAATACTTCCAAATTGCACGCTGCTTCCGTGATGAAGACTTACGTGCAGACCGTCAGCCTGAATTTACACAGGTTGATATTGAGACATCTTTCATGTCGATGGATGAAATTATTGAAATGAACGAACGTCTGATCCAAGCCGTGATGAAAGAAGTAAAAGGCATTGAAGTGCAAGCACCATTCCAACGAATGAGCTACGAGGAAGCGATGGCCCGCTATGGATCGGATAAACCGGATGTGCGCTTCGGGTTAGAGCTTATCCAGCTTTCCGATATCGTCAAAGATTCAAGCTTCAAAGTATTCTCAGGTGCTATCGAGAACGGCGGGGAAGTAAAGGCAATCAACGTAAAAGGTGCTGCTTATAACTACTCTCGTAAAGACATTGATGCACTTGGTGAATTTGCAGCGATCTACAAGGCAAAAGGACTTGCATGGCTGAAAGTAACAGAAGAAGGATTGAACGGCCCGATTGCCAAATTCTTTGAAGGAGAAATGGCTGACAAGCTAATTGAGCGCACAGGTGCTGAAGCAGGCGACTTATTATTATTCGGTGCAGACCAATCAACTATCGTAGCAGATGCACTTGGTGCACTTCGTCTGAAGCTTGGAAAAGAACTGGGTTTAATCGATGAATCCAAGTTTGCATTCCTTTGGATTGTAGATTGGCCATTATTCGAATATGACGAAGAAGAAGGACGTTATTACGCAGCGCACCATCCATTTACTCGTCCATTTGATGAAGACATTGAGCTAATGGATACAAATCCTGCGGCAGTTCGTGCACAGGCTTATGATATTGTGTTAAATGGCTATGAGCTAGGCGGCGGATCATTGCGTATTTACGAGCCGGAATTACAAAACAAAATGTTTAAGCTGTTAGGCTTCACGGAAGAGGAAGCACATGAGCAATTCGGCTTCTTATTGGAGGCATTTGAATATGGTGTTCCTCCACATGGTGGTTTAGCGTTTGGTCTTGACCGTTTTGTTATGCTGCTGGCAGGACGTACAAACTTACGTGATACAATCGCCTTCCCGAAAACGGCAACAGCAAGCTGTCTGTTAACTTCGGCTCCATCAACAGTTGCAGATGCACAATTAGAGGAATTGAATTTAGCAGTTACAGCAGTGAAAAAAGATTAATTAGAAAAGTCGGGGGTTTTTATGCCCCTGATTTTTTTGTTTATCCTCTATATAAACGGGTAAACAATAAGTACTTCCCCAGTGGGGAATACTTCTATTTTTATGACAAGGGATTGCAGAGCATCATAGTGGAAGAATATCATTTCCATTAAAATTTAGTATTTTAATGGAATATGATTTGAAAATTCTGATTAATGGTGTTATGATAACTGTAATACGAATCCTGAAGTGTTCGTTAAAAAGTGTTATTTAACAGTTTTGACCGAACATTAAATCGTTGGGAGCCCGATATTTTTTCTGCGGCAAACATGCCCCATTGGAGCGGGACGTTTAATGCAGAAGTGAGGGCACCCCCCTGCTAGAGTGCGGGTTCAAAACGATGTGTAACATGACGGCACATTCGGGATTCGTCTTATTCCTTGTCTAATTCCCTTCTACAATCGGTAGAGGGGTTTTATTTTTGTTGCAGATGGAAATGTTAGTGTGTATAATTCCGGGTAGAATAATAATGATTGAGAGGTTGCTATATGTTACACCAATTTTCCCGAAACGAATTAGCGATCGGTAAAGAAGGGCTAGAAAAACTTCAAAATACAACAGTAGCTATTTTAGGTGTAGGCGGGGTAGGTTCGTTTGCGGCTGAAGCTTGTGCACGCAGCGGGGTAGGCCGTATTGTTTTAGTAGATAAAGATAACGTGGACATCACCAATATAAACCGCCAGCTTGTCGCTTATTTATCTACTGTCGGTAAATCCAAGTCAGCGGTAATGAAAGAGCGGATTGCCGATATTAATCCGGCATGCGAAGTGATTGATATGCATATGTTCTACACGGAAGAAACATATGAAGATTTCTTTGCACAGGGAATTGATTATGTAATTGATGCATCAGATACAGTGATGTATAAAATTCATATTATGAAGGAGTGCCTGAAAAGAGGTATTCCTATTATTTCTAGTATGGGTGCAGCAAATAAAATGGATCCAACCCGGTTTAAAATTGCGGATATTTCAAAAACACATACAGATCCATTAGCGAAAATCATTCGTACAAAGCTGAAAAAAGAAGGCATTAAGAAAGGTGTTACCGTTGTCTTCTCGGATGAATCACCTATTGTTGTTCGTCCAGACGTTGTGGAGACGGTTGGTAATCCGAATGCGGAAATACGCAAGGCGAAAATGCCGCCATCCTCGAATGCATTTGTACCATCAGTAGCGGGCTTAATTGCTGCAAGCTGGGTCATTAATCAAATAGTAAAAGATGTAAAAATTACACGCGTCCAAGACTAAGAAAATAAACATAAGCCCTGTAACAACCGGCAGCAATGCTGACTGTTACAGGGCTTTTATTAGTTCCCCTTGATATTTAATGCATTTTGGTAGGTTTCCTCGATATTGATAGTAATAAGCTGCTGTTCGGCATTCACCTTTTCCAGTACAGCGCCAAGCTGGTCGACTGCCTGTGAGCTCTCCTCAATAATAGCAGCAAATTCATTTGTACTCATCAGAATGGATTTGCTGTTATTTTCAATGGAATTTGTTGCCTTGGAGAATGCCGCTAAATCATTTTGCAGTTTTTTCAATGCTTCAAACAGCTCATGAAATGTATTGTTTGCCCGAACAGTAGCGGAAACTTGCATAGTAATATGGGCTACCCCATTTTGCAGCTTTTCTAATGCATCTTTATTATAGCCATTTACATTTTTTAAGTTCGTATCGATTTTTACTAAGGTCTGGTCTGTAATCTGAGCGAGCTTTCGTATTTCCTCTGCTACAACCGCAAATCCTTTTCCATGTTCGCCAGCTCGTGCTGCCTCAATGGAAGCGTTAAGCGCGAGAAGATTTGTCTGCTCTGTAATTTTTTTTATATCCGTAGCAAAATGGTTTGTTTCATCAATTTTCCCGGATAAGGCCATGAAAGTCGCATGTAATTCATCAAAGAAAGTTGTAAATACATCAATTTCCTGCTTCATATCATTCATTGCTCTCGCACCGTCAGAAGCACTCATGCTTGCTGACTCTGCCTCTGTTACAATTTGTTCCAGCTGCTGGACCATGTGGGCGATTTCATTTGTTGTTGCTTCAGTGCTTAGGACAATTTCATGGACATGATCTGCCTGGCGATGTGCTCCAACCCGTACTTCTTCTACAGAGTTCAACATATTTTGCTGGGCAACTGCTGCTATGTTTGTACTTTCTGTAATCTGTTCTAGCTTTGATGTAATATTTTGAACAGAAGTTTCAAGGTGGGAGTACAGCCTTTCTTCCCGTAATGCTTTTTCATGTGCATCCATCATCAATTCTTCGATGTTCGAAAGCATAAGTTTATTTTGCCGTACATGGAGCCCGATGGCTAGTGTCATTAAAATATGCACAACAAAAACATTTGCCGGATCTACGGCAAATCCTGTCGTATCTAACATGAAATTAAACAGTAATCCAAGTACGGAGCCGATAAAGCCTGCAGCAAGCACGATATATTTGCCGTGGATTGTACTCATAATTAGTATAAAGAAACTAAGAATGATCGTAGCCAACGTTACTTTATAAGAAACAATCGCTCCATATATTGTCACTGTACCTGCAAGAGAAACGATAAAGGGAAAATAAGGACGTACCCATTCGACCTTGCGCTGTAAAAGGTAAACTCCCAATGTGATAAGTGCAGGTATAAATAGAGACATGGCAAGTCCTATCGGCCGCCCAATAATGAATTGTGCCAATCCGCCTAGATTAGCAGCCAACCCATAGACAAGCATGAGAATCGAATTTTTTTGGAGTAGATCCTTCTTTTTTAAAAGCTGTATGTGCATCTTTTTCTCCTCCTACTTGTTACGTTATAATAATTTGGCAGAAAAATAAGTGGCTCGTATTTTCTCATTTATACACGAAATTGCTAACATTGTCATTAAAAATTCTCCGTCAAATTTCGGGAATTTGGTAAAAATGTTATAATGAAAAAGTAATTTTCTGAAAGGATTAGGGGAGAGAAAAATGCAGTTAAGTGAGATGGAATATAAGGGCTTAAATTTGATGGATGAAATAAGTACAGTAGAAATAGCGTTAGATGAGGAAAAGTCCATTATCCATATTTTTGATACGAACTATGTAATAGAGCCTATTTTTGATTTTGTGAGTAGGGAATATGTTTTAAGTGAAGGCTTTTATCAGTTCGCAGAAGTATTGAAATCAAAGTATTTTTTTGTAGAAAAAAGGCAAATGCCGATACACGACTGGATTGGAAGTTTTACATGGCAGTTTTATGGATCCAACCAGACAGTCAAGAGCTACCGGGACGGAAAGTTCTTTCTTACCCCATTGACTCTCTTAGCCGGTGAAACGGAAAAATCCTTACTTCTAAAAGAGTTGTATCCTAAATATGTAGATAAGTTAAATTGAAAATTATAAATCATTCTTTAAAGGTAGAATAGTTAATATTCAGAATAAAGACGTAGTTTTTCTGTGATTCGCGTCAGTTTTCACATAATTATCACATTTTTTTCGTCAATTATACGATTGCCATTTTCCTCATATAATTTTTGTTACACTAAGAGTACATGCTAAGGGATTTAAAGGAGGATGGAACAACTGATGACTAGTCAAGCAAAAACGAATGTTTTGAATTTGGAAGAATTACAAGAACAGCTAAATCATGTAGTGTTCGACCATATTGACACAGCCCTGAATTGGGAAAGGGCACAAAGTAAATTACAACCATTATACAGCCAGGCAGTTGCATATTTTAAAGAAACTGTTGAACAAAATGACGGCGCTATACCGAAGGAAAATTCCCATTGGATGTTGTTTATGCATATTGCTTCACGTCTAGTATATTTTGAAAATCTCATTAAACAGAATATGAGTGCTTCATTAGACGAGGCTTCTTTGGATCAAATTACTGAAGGCTATGTAGCAGCAGCGAAAATCCTGCCAAATTGCCAATCGGATTATAATGAAGAATATTTTAACGAAATAAACAAAAGCCTGCAGCAATTGACAGAAGGTAAAGCTGCTGTCGAAAAAGTCTCAGCACCTCTCTCAGAATGTTTACAGACATTTTACCGTTATATAAATTAAATAATCTTCACTCCAACTGTCCCTAGGGGCAGTTTTTTTATAAATATAATTGTGGAATAAGAATCTTATTATAGTTGAATTATGTTAGGAACTGACTGGCGAAACAATAAAGAGATAGGCAAGAAAATTAAAAAAGTAGTGGCCTGCTATGAGGAGGAGCAGGGCCTTCAACTTTTTGAGGATGAGGAACTGATAGTGGTAAAGGATTATATTTTGCACAATGTCCAAACACTGTTACATGGGAAAATCCACTAAATAGGGGGCTGCCTGTTTTCAGGCGCCCCCTGTATTTATTAATTCTTATTTTTAAAAGACTTCAGCCTCTCATAAATACCGGCCATACGCTTTTCCTCTCCGGCAATAACCGGCTGGTAAAATTCTGTACCTGCAAGCTCATCCGGTAAGTACTGCTGATCGACCCAGCCGCCGAACGTGCCTACCGGTGTGTCATGCGGATATAGATATCCTTTATGGCCAAGTGAGCTGGCTCCAGCATAATGTGCGTCTTTTAGGTGGTTCGGGATATCGCCTGTCTTACCTTCATTGATCATACGGATTGCCGCATCCAATGCTTTATAGGCGGAGTTTGATTTATCACTTAGACACATTTCTACGACTGCGGTTGCAAGCGGAATGCGGGCTTCGGGCATACCAAGACGTATAGCCGCATCGGTTGCAGCCGTTACATGGGCACCAACGGCCGGATTGGCCAGACCGATATCTTCATAGGCCATGACCAATAATCTTCTGCAGACAGCAACAAGATCCCCACTTTCAAGCAGATGGGCAAGGTAATAAAGAGCAGCATTGACATCACTGCCACGAACCGATTTTTGCAGGGCGGAAAGAAGGTTGTAAAAATGGGAACCCCCTTTATCTCCGTAGACCCCGATTCGTTTTGCCAGCGCGTCTATTGCCGTATCGCTGAAAACAGTCACACCGTCCACTTCATCTGAAGCATAATATACGGACTCGAGCAATGTCAGCGCCTTTCTTGCATCTCCGCCTGCAGCTTCTGCAATTCGGGTAAGCTGCTCGGTTGTTACTTGAATAGTATAGCTGCCGAGACCGCGCTCTTTATTGGTCAAGGCATTGTTTAGCAGTTCAATAATATCCTCGATTGTAAGCCTTGCCAGCTGGACGATTTCCCCACAGCGGGAACGGATGGCAGGGTTAACATCATGAAAAGGATTTTCTGTTGTGGCACCGAGAAGGACGATAGAGCCATTCTCGACATGAGGCAGCAGTGTATCCTGCTGCAGCTTATTGAATCGATGAATTTCATCCAAAAACAGGAGTACTTTTCCTGCCATCCGGGCTTCCATGACGATTTGCTCAATATCCTTTTTTCCCGCATGAGTAGCGTTTAAGGCAAAAAACGGCAGACTGCTTGTACCGGCGATGGCATTGGCAATAGATGTTTTTCCGATGCCAGGAGGGCCATATAATAGCATGGAAGGGACATGCCCTTTTTGAATCATATGGTAAAGCGGTGTATCAGGACCGATTACATGCTTTTGGCCGACGATTTCATCCAGATTTCGCGGCCTCATTTTATAAGCAAGAGGTTCATTATGCATGGAATCACTCCTCTTTTTAATAAATAGTTTATATATATTATAGAATTAGCGAGCACGAAAACCAACTCTTGTGAGAGGGGAAGTTAAAGTGGAGTATTTTTGATGAGAGTAGAGGGAAATGTGTTATACTTAAGAAATACATGAATGAGAATAATTGAGGTGTTAGTATGAAAATTTCAACAAAAGGCCGTTATGGTTTAACGATTATGATTGAATTGGCAAAACATTATGGTGAGGGTCCGATCCCTCTTCGCCAAATTGCAGCTGAAAAAGAATTGTCGGAGGCGTATTTGGAGCAGCTTGTATCTCCCCTCCGTAATGCGGGACTCGTAAAAAGTGTACGCGGAGCTTATGGTGGCTATATGCTGGCAAATATTCCAGCAGAAATTACAGCGGCTGATGTCATCCGCGTGTTGGAAGGTCCAATTCAGCCGGTAGAGGGAATTGAAAATGAGGAAGCACCGCAGCGTGAACTATGGGTACGCATCCGTGATGCAGTGAAAAACGTATTGGATACGACAACATTAGAAGACTTAGCCAAGTATACGGACAATACTGTCCATGATGGATATATGTTCTATATTTAAGGAACGGGTTAAAGGAGTTTTACTAAAAATGAATACAATTTATCTTGACCATGCGGCTACTACTCCAATGGCAAAAGAAGCCATTGTGCGTATGACAGGAGCGATGGAAGACCTGTACGGGAATGCTTCGAGTATCCATGCCACAGGTCGCGAGGCGCGAAAATATTTGGATGAGGCACGTGCTGCACTGGCACACTCCATTCATGCACAGGCAAATGAAATTATTATCACAAGCGGTGGGACAGAAGCTGACAATATGGCTATTTTCGGCACAGCTTATGCCCGAAAGACGGAAGGGAACCATATTATTACGACGCAGGTAGAACACCATGCAGTGCTGCACGCTTGTGAAAAGCTTGAGAAAGAAGGATTTAATGTTACGTATCTGCCTGTTGACGAAACCGGGCGTGTACGTGTAGAGGATGTCGCTGCTGCCCTTCAGGATGATACGATTCTCGTTACGATTATGTATGGAAACAACGAGGTAGGAACTATTCAGCCAATCGCAGAAATCGGTATGCTGCTAAAAGACCATCAGGCGACATTCCATACAGATGCTGTACAAGCCTATGGTATTGAATACCTTGATGTGGAATTATTGGGCGTCGATCTATTAAGTGTGACTGCTCATAAAATTAACGGTCCGAAAGGGATCGGCTTTTTATTTGCCCGCCAAGGAGTGAAACTGGAAAGCCTTTTATACGGCGGGTCACAAGAGAAGAAGCGCCGGGCAGGTACAGAAAATATTCCAGCTGTGATCGGCTTTGCAGCAGCAGTCCAGAAGGCGGCTGAAGCACGTGAAGCAAACCGCCGTAAATATAATGGGTTTAAGCGATTGCTGATCAAACAATTTGACGAAGCTGAAATTTCGTATAAAGTAAATGGTACACTGGACGAAACGCTGCCGCATGTACTGAATGTATCCTTTCCCGGCACAAATGTCGAATCGTTTTTAGTAAACTTGGATATGGAGGGGGTCCATGTTTCAAGCGGCTCGGCTTGTACTGCTGGTTCCATAGATCCTTCCCACGTACTCGTTGCCATGTTTGGCGATAGTGCTGAAGCAATTCGAAGCTCTATCCGCTTTAGCTTTGGGATAGGTTTGACGGAAGAAGACATAGTGGAAGCCGGTAAACGTACAGCTGCAATTGTCAAACGTCTAGTGAAAAATAAGTAAAATAAAGACTTCGCGCCTTTTACGCGGTTTGTCTAAACGAAAAGGTGAATAATGTATGGTAGAAACAAGAGATCCTTCACAAATTCGTGTCGTTGTCGGCATGTCGGGAGGCGTAGATTCATCTGTTGCTGCGTATTTACTAAAACAGCAGGGATATGATGTAATCGGAATTTTTATGAAAAACTGGGATGATACAGATGAAAATGGTGTATGTACAGCAACCGAAGATTATGAAGATGTAATAGCTGTATGTAACCAGATCGGCATCCCTTATTATGCGGTAAATTTTGAAAAGCAATATTGGGATAAAGTATTTACGTATTTCCTGGAAGAATATAAAGCAGGCCGTACACCGAATCCGGATGTCATGTGTAATAAAGAGATCAAATTTAAGGCATTCCTTGAGCATGCGATGAACCTTGGTGCAGATTATCTGGCAACAGGCCACTATGCACGTGTGGAAGAGCGTGACGGAGAGATCGTGATGCTGCGCGGTGTTGATAATAATAAGGATCAAACGTATTTCTTAAACCAGCTGTCACAGGAGCAATTGAAGCATGTCATGTTCCCAATCGGCAATATCGAAAAATCTAAAGTCCGTGAAATTGCGGCTGAAGCCGGCCTGGCAACAGCGAAGAAAAAGGACTCAACAGGGATTTGCTTCATTGGTGAGCGCAATTTCAAGGAATTTTTAAGTCAGTATTTACCCGCTCAGCCGGGAAATATGGAGACGTTCGATGGAGAAGTAAAAGGCCGTCATGATGGACTGATGTATTATACACTTGGCCAGCGTCATGGTCTTGGTATTGGAGGGGACGGGGAGCCTTGGTTTGTCCTTGGAAAAGATTTAGAGCGTAATGTTTTATATGTAGGACAAGGTTTCCACCACGAAAAATTATACTCAGATGCTTTGACAGCAGTAAAACTGGGCTTTACATCCAACGAACCGAAACCCCAAAAATTCAGCTGTACAGCCAAATTCCGTTACCGTCAAACAGATTCTCCTGTTGATGTGGAGATACGCGAGGATGGCACAGCACTTATTACATTTGCCGAACCGCAGCGTGCCATTACACCGGGTCAGGCTGTTGTCCTGTATGACGGAGACGTCTGCCTAGGCGGCGGCACAATTGATGAAGTCATTAAAAACAATGAAAAATTAACATATGTAGGATAATAGATGGGCGGCTCCGGTCGCCTTTCTTTTTGAGGTGAAACGACATGATAGTAGATTATAACGAAATGGGTATCAAGGCATTTCAGGAAAAAAGATACGAGGACGCTGCGCAAGCTTTTAATGATGCCATTGAACAAAATCCGGATGAAGCAGTAGGCTATATAAACTTTGGTAACCTGCTTGCGACGTTGAATGATGTGGAGAGAGCAGAACGCTTCTTCCAAAAGGCCCTTACAGTGGATGAAAAGGCGGCTACTGCCTATTACGGGCTGGCAAACCTTTATTATAATGCCGAACGTTTTGTGGAAGCAGCTAAGCTGTATCAAAAATCAATAGAACATGGGATTGAGGGAGCGGACGCCTACTTCATGCTAGCAAAGAGCTTTGAGCGGGAAGGTAACCAGTCATTGGCCCTTCCGTACATGCAGCGGGCAGCAGAGCTGGCACCAGAGGACTTGGAAATACGCTTATCATACGGCATTTTGCTTTGTACGCTTGAAATGTTTGAACACGCAAAGCCCGAGTTGGAGTATGTCATCGAGCATGATGTAAACAATGCAGATGCCCATTATAATCTTGGGGTGCTGTATGCCGTTTCTACTGATCGAATAGATGATGCCAAGTATCATTTAAAACAGGCTTATACCTTAGCACCGGAGTTTGATCAGGCGCGCTATATTTATGACATGCTTTGTCAACGGCAAAATTAATAAAAAGGAACTGTTTGTAGAAGGAGAGACTTATACAGACGCACAACTTACATTATTAATAAATAGTACAAGAAGATGTCTGGAAGCTTTTGTCTTTCAGTCATCTTTTTTATGAAAACCGCGTTTACAATTCCTTAACAATCAAATAGACGCAATAATCAGATAAATGTGTGGAGTGAAAGGGCCGCTGGAAATTAAATATTTATTCTATTAATGAAGAGTGCTGCCATATAAGGCCTGCAAGTCCTATAGCGGAAAGGGAAGGTCATCCTATTTGGTAAATCCCTTTACATACGATAAAATCCCGGCTTTCGGGCAGTGTTACATAATTGTAAAGATTGTCTCACAAGGGTTGAAAACCATCCCTTTTCTTTTAAGATATTGTTATGATAATTGCGATTGAAAAAAGCAATTACCTATATTTCTAAGTAGACGGAGGCAATTCCATGTTTAGTTCAAAAAAGCAAGATCCTTTCTTCTCAGCACTTTATAAAATCGCCGAAAATGTGCGTGAGGCAGTCCACTATGCCAACGATTCCCGCATTACGACAGTACCGGATTTAAAAGAAGTCAGCATCAAAATGAAAGAATATGAAACTGCCGGGGATAAATTAATACATGAACTAATCGTCATGTTAAATAAATCATTTATGACACCAATCGAACGGGAGGATATATTGGCACTTGCAATACGCATGGATGATATCCTGGATGGAACAGAAGGTTGTATTGCCCACTTCGAAATGGTCTCCCTACTGGAAGTCGATCAATCAATGCGTGATTTCCTAGGATATATTACAAAATCAACTGATGAAATTGTAAAAGCAATGGAGCTTTTAAACAAAAGGGATTTAGTCGGCATGCGCCAGCACGCAATTCTGGTGAAGGACTATGAACGGCAATGTGATGAAGTGCTGCGTTCATCCATCAAGCAGCTGTTCCTGAACGAGAAGGACCCTATTCGCTTAATTAAATTTAAAGATGTATACGAGCAATTAGAGGAAATTGCTGATTACTGTCAAAATGTCGCAAATACGATTGAAACAATCATTATGCGTAACGCCTAATTAGTAGGAGACTTGAATATGGATACAATATTACTCATTACCATTTTAGTTGTCATCTTTGCACTGGCATTCGACTTTATCAATGGATTTCATGATACGGCGAATGCAATTGCAACATCTGTATCAACACGCGCTTTAAAGCCGCGCGTAGCTGTTCTTATGGCAGCTGTCATGAATTTTATCGGAGCACTAACATTCGTAGGGGTAGCAAAAGCAATCGCGAGTGATATTGTTGACCCGTTTTCGTTGAACGCCTTTGAGGGAGATGTGACAGGCTCTGTGGTTATCCTGGCAGCACTTTGCTCGGCTATTACTTGGAACCTGCTGACATGGTATTATGGGATTCCTTCTAGTTCATCCCATACATTGATCGGTTCGATTGCAGGAGCGGCAATTGGAGCTGCAGGGTTTGGCATTTTAAATTACGAAGGGTTCCTAAAAATCTTGCAGGCGTTAATTATGTCGCCGTTTATTGCATTGGCCGTAGGGTTCTGTATGATGACACTCTTTAAATTTTTATTTAGGAATATGCCGCTTTATAAAACAAATACAGGCTTCCGTACGATGCAAGTTGGTACAGCGGCACTGCAGGCATTTACACATGGTACAAATGATGCCCAAAAAGCGATGGGAATTATTACGATGGCCTTAATCGCAGCAGGTATGCAGACAGGGGATGAAGTACAAGACTGGGTCCGTGTAGCCTGTGCATTGGCAATGGGGCTTGGTACATCAGTAGGGGGATACAAAATCATTAAAACAGTGGGCGGTAAAATTATGAAAATCCGTCCAATCAACGGCGCTGCTGCCGATTTATCCTCTGCTTCTGTTATTTTCGGTGCTACACTCATCTCGCTTCCTGTATCGACAACACACGTAATCTCCTCAGCGATTATGGGTGTTGGTGCTGCGCAGCGTGTGAAGGGCGTACGATGGGGCGTAGCACGTAAAATGGTACTTACATGGATTATTACCATTCCGATTTCCGCCTTAATGGCGGCAATCTTCTATACCATTTTAAATCTGTTTTTCTAACAGCCAAGTAGTATCTGGAAAGCGATTAAAACTAGAATCCCCATGGATTTAACTATCCAAGGGGATTCTGTATTTCAGCGTATGTCGCTTCTCTAGTAAGTAGAGAAAACATTAGAAAAACAGTAGATTATACTCATGTCAGTGCGCCAATCAAGCCATATGAACCTGCGCTTTTTTAGAAGTGAAAATGGTCTGCCATGAGATTAGCTGTTTGCAATAGCTTCCATTATTTTTTTCTCTAATGCCTTCTGCTCTGTTGCATGTCGAACCTTTTCATGTAAATCTTCCGCTATTCGAATAATATATTTCCCATTCAAAATGATATCCTTTAAATCACTCACCGTATTGCAGTCAGTCTCCAGCTCATTAATGATACAGCCGTATTGCAGCTGGTGATGTGTATCGCTTCCGCCGATCACTGGTTTGTTTAAGCTTTCAGCAAATTGATAGACCAATTGTGAATTTTCTTCAATCCCTATAGAATGAAGGTCCTTTCCGTTTAAATCGAAAGCGTCCAATTTGCTTAATAATGACCGGTCTAGTTCATATAAAGGAGTACTTTGGCGATAAGGATGGGCTCCTATTAGTAATAGGTCAAAGGGACTCAAGAGCTCAAGGAGTTCAGCGAAATGAATGAAACGATTTTTCGAAATATAGGGTTCTAGCTGTCCCCGTATTTCACGGATAACATCTCGGTCAGCCAAGATTAAAATATGCCCAATCTCCTGTATATCCACTTCCATGCCTGGAAAGACCTTTACCTGGTCTACTAAGTAGTAGCCGTTTTCGTATGGATACACTTCATCTAATGTATTATACACATCAAAGAAATTCCGCGTATTAAAATGTTCTGTCAGTGCAAAGCCATCAAGGCCATTTTCCTTTGCTGCTTTTACCATGTTTTTGAAATAATCCAACGAAAACTCTACTTTTTTAGAAAGCTTGCCATGAGTATGAAAATCAAAATTCATCTTTACTACACATCCTTTTTAATAGTAAATACTTAATGTAAAGCTGAGACCAATATAAAAAATAGAAAAGGCGATAAAAAAATAATCGTTTCGATGAAAGGAAAAGTAAGCTGTTTTAAGCTTTTTTACATCCTGATTATTTGTCGAATGGCTAAAACCCTTTGTTTCCAAAGCCTCCACCGTCGTTCTGGAACGCTTGGCTCCATTTAATATAAGCGGATAAAACGATAACACTAAAATTTTCATATAGTAAACGCCCATACGCCAATAAAGCAGTCCTGTTTTTTCAGGAGGTTTGCCTCGTAAACGATAGGACAAAATCACTTTATGAAACTCTTCTATTAAAGTAGGTAAAATACGATAGCCGTAGGATACGCTGAAAGAAACCTGTGCGGGAACGCCAAGGCGTAATAATGCATCGCTGAATTTTTCAGGGTCTAGGCTTGTAAATATAGCAACACTTGCCAAAGAGATGACAGCAAGCTTAATAGTAAGCCAAAATAGTGGGCCAATGGAGGCGAGGTCACCGCCAAAGAAGAGAGAGATAATGAACAATACCGTGATTTCACTAAGTAAACCAATGCACAAGATAAATAAAATAAGTCGACTAACACGTGCTAAATAAGTCATCATCAGCATAAAAAGCAAAAAACTGACTAGAATGATTTCGTTATGAATGAACCACGGTACAATGGCAAAAAACAAATACCAAAAAATAAGTGTCCTAGGATCCAGTCTGCCTAAAAATGTATCACCGCTGCCATAGGCTGTTTTTAAGAGCTCTCCTTTAACGTATTCAAGCGAAAACTTGTCTGATAAGCTCTTATACATATTCATAAGCTAGACCCTCACCTTCTACGCTATGAAAATAGGAGCAAAATTCCTCTATAGTATAGAGCGGTTTAGGTAACCCAAGTTTCAAGCTGAGCTCTATTATTTGAGGGATGATTAAACCGGCTTTTTGCAATAATAGTTCATCGCCGAAAATGTCATACCTATTGCCATCCGCAATGATTTCACCTTTATGCATCACAATAATACGTGTCGCCCATTCTGCCACAAGCTGCATATCATGTGTAGCGATAATAATAGTTTTTACGTGTTCTTTTAATGTTTCAAGCATATGGACAACATGTTTTTTTGTTGCTATATCCAAGTTAGCTGTCGGCTCATCCAGCAATATGATATGGGGCTGCATAGCGGCTGCAATGGCCAAAGAGACTCTTCTTTTTTGCCCTCCGCTTAATAGTCTTGCATCCTTGTCCTGCAACTCAGAAAGGGCAAAATCATATAATATAGTTTTTACCGTTTCTTCGAAATCTGGCACTTTTCTTGCTTTTAAGAAAAGCTCAATTTCTTTTTTTATAGAGTCTTCAATAAACATTTCTTCAGGATTTTGATATACGTAAGAGACGTATTTTCCTAATTTCTCAGGTGATGCTTTTGTTGCTGTATGGTTGAGAACTTTGACTTCTCCAGAGGTTGGTTTAACGATCCCTGCTATTAATTTGATTAATGAGGATTTTCCGGCTCCGTTATTACCAACAATGGCAATACGCTCTCCTTCATAAAAAGATGTATGGATATTGTGTAATACTTGCTTTCTTTGTCTTCGTAAATCTTGAAATTGTAAGGCTGTTTTTTCAAAACTAATAATAGGCTGCTCTTTAGTTGGCACTTTTTGTCTATCCTCCGTATAGGGAAACGGTATGACCTGTGGGAAATGACAAAAGTATTCAATTCCTTCTGCCAATGTAATAGGCAGCCCGTTGCAGTGATGACGGGTCGTTTGCATTCTATTTGCTGCTTGGGTAATCTGCGGGGGGTAAATACCGTGAAGAACTAATTCATCCACTTTTGATAAAGCAGTTTTCACAGGCTCCTTCCATAAAATACGACCTTGATCCATCAGTACAACAGAATGACAGTAGTCTGCAATGAATTCTGCATGATGTTCGATTACGATGATGGTCATGCCAAGCTCTTCATTTAGTTTTTTCAGTACTTTATATACTTCCTCCGCATGTTGTGGATCTAACTGCGCTACAGGCTCATCCACGATTAATACTTTCGGTTTCATAGAAAGTACTGCCGCAATGGCGAGTAAATGCTTTTGCCCGCCACTTAGCTGCCAAATAAATTCATTCGCAATCGTACTTATTCCTGTTACTTCCAGCGCCCATAATCCTCTTTCTTGATAATCTTTCAGGCCAAAATTCAAAGGCGCAAAGGAAGCATCATCTATAACAGTTGGGCGCATGATTTGATTCTCAAAATCCTGGTACACATAACCGATATCTTTTGACAATTCCGCGACCGAATATTTGGATGTTTCACGATCTCCCAGTTGAACCTCTCCTTCGAAATCGCCCACATAAAATTGAGGAATAAGACCATTGAATGTTTTGCATAGCGTTGATTTGCCCGACCCATTCCCGCCGATGATTGCTATAAATTCGCCTTCATCAATAGAAAGGTTGGCATGGTTCAATACTTTTTCTTCGGAACCGGGATAAGTGAAAGAAACATCTTTTACTTGTATGATCGGCTTAACCAAGGTTTTTTAGCTCCTTTACGTTACTTTTAGATTTAGAGCGCATTACTATTAGCATAATGACTGAGATAAGTGCTGCTGCTGAAATTGGCACCCATATAAACCAGCTGCCGATCGTTTCCAAAAATTCCGGCTCCCACTCACCAAACGCCCAATCAGACTCGGAGAGGAATTCAGATAGAAATGCCACAGTTGCTAGAACAACTGATATGACGACTAATTTAGGTGTAACAATTTGTCCTAAAGAATAGTGCACCTTATTATTTCTAGGTTTCATCCCTAATAAAGGTTCGATTTTTCCGTATAAACGAGGCACTAAATATAAAGTTGGTAGTAAAGCAAATAAAATACCAGAGAATAAAAGATCATTTAATAATGCGATACCTTCAATCACGATCACACTTTCGGCCAATCCCGAAATTGCTTCTAGCTCTTCAACACCAATCCACACTTTTCCGATATCCACAATAGTCCCTAATAAATGGTGGATCAGTAGACCCGCCAATACACCGAATGTTACTTGCTTTCGATTCAAAGGATTACGGACTAAAATGCCGGCAATAAACATACCCAACGAAAAAGTGATAAACTTCTCTACTTCTCCAATGCCTCCAAACTGACCAAGCATTAGTTCACCAAATATGATTTCCCCGAGTGCCGCTCCAACTGCAGCGTATAGCGGATGGAACAAAATACATAATGTTAAGGGAATAAAAGCAAAGTACTCTACCGATAGCTCAATAAATCCTAACTGGATGGAGGGGATGAGCTCGGTAAACATGTTTGATAATCCATAAAGTGACATGGAAAGGATAAAGACCATCATTTTTTGAGACTGGGTCAGTTGATACGATTTTTGAATTGACATCTTTTTTGCCTCCTTCGTTTGATAGCTACAGTATAGGCATATATTGTAAATGCTGTATGAATAAGTTGAAAAGAGAATGTAAATAATTTTTCTCTACATTCTATAATGAAAAATATTTTTCAAAAAAGGGGAAACGTGTTATAAATAAAATACAGATAGGAGGCGTAAAATGAATCCAAAACTTTTTAGTGATTACAACTTAACCCCGAATGAAAAGTCAATTGCGGATTATATTTCTAAAATAGGGGGAAGGGTATTAACCTATACGGAAGATGAAATTGCAAAAGCGCTAAAAATAAGCAATGCCACAGTTTCTAGATTTTGGCGGAAAATTGGCTTTAAAAACTTTAAAGATTATAAAAATACATATAAGAAGAATATGAATTTCACACCAGCAGATAAGCTGGAAAATATTATGGAACAAATCGATTCTTCAACAGTTTGGGCTCAGATGATGTCAACAAGTCTGAAGCACCTGGAAATAACGTCAGCTCATTTTAATGAAGATGTTTTTCTATCAGTCATCCAGTCTATGAGTAAGGCAAAAACCGTTTATATTTACAGTCCGGGCCCAGCGGAAGGGTTAGGAAATTTATTGAACTACCGTTTGTCGCGATTTGGACTGAATATAAAAATTCTGCCTAAAAGCGGACATGAGATTTATGAATCGTTAGTGCATTTTTCAAGTGAGGATGTATTATTCATGTTTGGATTTGTGAAGCTGCATCCAGAATCACGGGTGCTGCTGAATTATGCAAAAAAGCTGGAAATGACATCTATTGTATTGACTGATTGCCTAGTATCAGATTTTAATACGCAATGTGATTACTTATTGTTTGCAAGCCGAGGGGAGCTTTGGGAATTTCATTCCATGGTTGCCCCAACCTTTATCATAGAAAATATAATTATTGCTGTTGGAAAAGAGACTGCCGAACAATCGATGGAAAAGCTTGAAAGGCTGGATGCTATACGAAAAGAATACAAAGATCTGTTGCCAAGGTGACGTTTAAAAGGTTTTAGAGGGTAAATAGAATAGAAAAGCTGATGTAGCATTCTAATAGGAACATTTTATTGATAAACATTATGAGAAGACAGGCTAGGAGGATCAAGACTACTCAAAGTATTAAAGGTATTATTTTTTCTCATTGTTGGGAGCATAGAGTGGCTTAACTGGTAACTTAATATAGGATAAGATTTATGATGAAGTAGTTCCTGTTAAATGAACATTGAAGGGTATTTTGAATAAAAACCTTATCAAAAAGGCTTATTAAAGGTCCAGCTATTAAAAATGTAACATAAATATTTTGATAACCGTCTATCTAGAAGGAAAGTGTATATACATCCGCACATCTACCTGAAACAAAGAAAAAGGAGCCCGAACATTCAGGCTCCTTTTTCCCTTACCGAAGGATATATCTAAATGCTTCGGATAAAAGCTCTGGAAAATTCTGAGGGAAAAAGTGTCCCAGTCCTTCATTAACTATCAATTTACAGTCTATATGATTTGCCTGTAAGAGCTGAACGAGTTCAATACTATTCTTATAAAATGGATCTTGGTCACCAATAATAATAATTCCCTTTAGGCTAGAATGCTCATTCTCTTTTAGAAGAGCTTCTATCGCCGCTACATCTTTAATAGCTGGCATAACAGCTATAAATCCTGTGATCTCTTGTGATCTTTTGCGAAGGCAGAATTCAATTGATAATTTGCCGCCTTGAGAAGCACCTCCCATAATAACTGATTTGGTATGGAAAGTTTCTTTCAATTCTTTATATGCTTCTTCAATTTCTTTAATGGCGGTCTCTTGGTCATCCCAACAATACGTATTGTAACCAAAGATCTGAGAGGACTGAGGAAGTCCAAGTAAATAGGGATCTTCTCCTTTGTCATTCAGCCAATAAGGTGCAAAATCTTTTACGTTCGTTCCTCTTGCATGCAACGCCAAGAGGATAATGTCTGATTGGGAGTCACCATAAACGAATAATTCAGGTGTAGCGTTCTTTTTCTGACTGCTAAAAATTTTCCCACAAGTTTCCACAATTTTCTTGAATTCTTTATCTGTCTGTACATTCTGTAAATCCGGGTCTGTAGTTAGAATAGCCGGGTTCCACCATATTCCCTTTTTTAGCCCTTCCTCTAGAATAGCAACCGCTTCCTCGTTTTTTCTCTGGTTAGAATAAACACAAGCCTCCCAGAATAGGATTTTATCCAATCTCTCAGGAAACTCTATTTTTATATTATGGATGAAAGAGAGGGCATCATTCATATTGCCCTTTGCAAACAACGAAAATAGCTCCCCTTGTAGTTCTACAAACCTCGACTCTGACATACGTCCCCTCCTTTTTTTTCTAAATTGTACCATTTAATCTTTCCTTAAAATAGGGGAGATAACAAATCATCAGGCTTCAGCAGCTTTCAGAAATCCGAAAACGGGTACTACTTCAATTATACGTTAATGGTAGATAGTTTCTGTTGCTTCTTTTTGTATTTTAATAAAGAATACTCTTTTTGTTTTTCGTAGTAGAAGCCGTGCCCGAAAAAAACGCCGGTCGGAATGGAGAACAACACTTCATAAAAAACAAAAGGCAACCATGATGTAAAAAATCATGATTGCCCTTTATTATTCAGCAGGGGTTTAGCTCCAGTTTCTTTAGCGGTTGTAGAAACCTATGTTATTATTTAATATCCTTCGTCCACTCTTTTACTTTATCCTGGTTATCCTCTACCCATTTTTCAGCAGCCTCGTCAGGGGAAGCTCCTTCGTTGATATCAAGCATCACTTGCTCCATATCCTCTGTCGTCCAGTAGAAAGCATCTAGTACTTTATGAGCTTCTGGTTTCTCCTCTTTTAAGTCTTTCCGGGCAAATGTATTAATGGATTCTTCGCCACCAAACACACCTTCTGGATCATCCAAATATTTCAAGTCGTAAGTAGCGAATTTCCAGTGTGGAGACCAGCCGGTAACAACGATTTCTTCCTCATTCGCAATAGCCTGGCTTAAAGCGACCGTCATTGCACCAGAAGAAGAGGGAAGGAGTTCCCATTTTGCAAGGTTCGGGTACGTTTTCAGCGCTGTTTCCGTTGCACTCATAATGCCTGCGCCCGGCTCAATTCCTGTAATTGTGGAGGATGCTTCATCGCTCAAGTCGGCAATTGAAGAGACATCCATATATGCTGGTACGACAAGGCCGATTTTCGCACCATTCAAGTTTTCCCCTAAATGTTCCATTGCCGCTCCGTATTCATCAAATTGGGCACCATGCGTACGAGGCAGCCAGCCAGATACCATCGCATCTGCTTCTCCCTTTGCAACAGCTTCCCACATAATGGCATTATCCAGAGGAGTTAAAGTGACATCATATCCAATATCCTCTAACACTTTCCCGATTACATGAGTAGAGGCTACTTCTGAATCCCATTCAACGTAGGCAAGATTGATATCTCCTAAGTCTTTTTTACCGGATGACTCTTTATTATCATCTCCGCATGCACTTAATAAAAGGGCAGCACCTAATGCAGCTGTACCCAGTATATACTTTGATTTTTTAAACATAACTCCCACTCCTACCTATTTTGTTTATTAAAGCTTTGTGTTAAGCGATCGACGATGATCGCAAAAATAACTAAACTTAGGCCCGCAACAAAACCGTTACCGACCTGTGCCCGTTGCAGCGCAGAAAGTACTTCTCGGCCAAGGCCCGGCGCACCGATCATAGAGGCTATAACGACCATTGATAATGATAGTAATACCGTTTGATTGATCCCTGCCATAATAGTAGATTTAGCGATTGGCAATTCTACTTTGACTAGCTTTTGGGCTCCTGTGCTACCGTAAGAATCTGCTGCCTCGATTAAATCTTTTGGCACCTGACGAATGCCGAGGTTCGTAAAACGTACAGTAGGGGGCAGGGCGAAGATAACAGAGGCGAAAACCCCTGGTACAACTCCTATTCCGAAGAAGGCAACAGCCGGGATTAAATAGACAAATCCGGGCATCGTCTGCATGAAATCGAGAATAGGCTTGACGATATTTTCAACGGCTGTACTTTTGGACATTAGGATACCTATTGGAATGCCGAGGATGATGGCAATAATACTAGAGAATAGAACGAGGGTGAAAGTATTCATTAATTCGTCCCATAAGCCTTGATTGTAGATAAATAGTAATCCAATTAGAGAAAAAAGAGCTAATCCAAATTTTCTCCCAGTAACGAAGAATGCCAAAACAGCAATAATCAAAATAAAAAGGATTGGTGGAATAAATAATAAACCATCTGTAATGCCATCCATCATGTTTTTTCCACCGGACTGTATCAGTTTAAAGAGTCCTGAGAATGTATCTGTCAACCAGTCCATCCCATCTTCTACCCAGGATGAGACCCGCAGTTTCGGTATATTATCTAAAAAATTATTCATTTGTGTTTACCTCCTCTTGTGTTGAAGAGGAAAGCGCTTCAAGCACGACTCCACGTATTAAAATTCCTCGTAATCGATGGTCTTCCACTACGGCAATCGGTGTTGGACTGTCCGAAATGGTAGACAATAAATCTTGCAGTAAAGTAGCAGGTTCTACTGTCGGCATATCCGTACGAATATAAGAAGTAACAGAGGAAACTCCATCTTTTGCTGCCTTTAATGCATCATCTGCAGTAATATAGCCGAGGAATTGTTTTTGACGGTTTGTTGCCAATAGTACACTTACTTCCTCTTCACGCATCCGCTGAAGGGCTACTTTCGGTCCATCATGCTCTGTGTTGATCGTAATAGGACGCACCATGGCACTTTCAGCGGTTAATACTTTGGAACGATCCACATCTTCAAGGAACGTTTGGATATAATGATTGGCAGGGTTCGTGAGGATTTCTTCACCTGTCCCGATTTGCATAATTTGTCCGTCTTTCATAATGGCGATCCGATCACCAATACGCAGTGCTTCATTTAAATCGTGGGTAATGAAAACAATCGTCTTCTTGACGTTAGCCTGAAGCTCCAATAATTCATCTTGCATATCTTTACGAATAAGTGGATCAAGAGCGGAAAAAGCTTCATCCATTAGGAGAATTTCGGGGTCATTGGCCAGTGCTCGTGCTAATCCAACCCGTTGCTGCATACCTCCGGATAATTGGTGGGGGTATTGATCTTTATATACAAGGAGACCTGCGTTTTGCAAAGCCTGTTCTGCTTTTTCGATTCGCTGTTCCTTGGACATACCGCGGATTTCTAGTCCATACTCAGTATTCTCCAGAATCGTACGATGGGGAAATAGAGCGAAGTTTTGAAAAACCATACTCATTTTTTGCCGCCGAATCAGCTGTAATTCCTGTTTTTTTGCTTTAGTAATATCGATATTGTCAATATAGATATTCCCGCTTGTCGGTGTAATCAAACGGTTTAATAAACGAATCAGTGTGGATTTCCCACTTCCCGACAGCCCCATAATGACAAAAATTTCACCTTCATTCACTGTGAAATTAGCATCATATACACCAACCGTTGCGCCGGTTTCCTGTAAAATATCTGTTTTACTTTTTTGCTGTTCCACTAGTTTCAGCGCTTTTTGCTGATTGCGCCCGAAAATTTTAGTGACGTGCTCTACACGTATTTTTTCCTTCATTTTCTCACTTCCTCATTTAAATCAATTCATCTCTCTTTTGTTATATAGAAAAAGTAACAACTTAATGTTATCAAAGAGTTGTTACTTATGTCAAATGAAGCAGGCAGTTTTTCATGGGTAAAAATAGAAAAAAGCCTAAACAAAGCAGAAGAATCTGCTGTTTAGGCTTTAATTATGTTTAAAGTTTTAAAAATTGCCCGGCTTTAATAAGACAATCATCATCCCCGATAAAGTAGATAACATTGCCTGGATGCAAAGCAGCATAAGGGCCGGGTGACAAAAGGAGGTCACTGCCTTTACGAATGGCTATAATAGTCGCTCCTGTATGCTGCCAGAAGTTGATTTCACTAATCGTTTTATCAAGATAAGGACATGCTTCCGTAATTTCTAGCTGATAAGGGATAAAAGGGTTGATTGCCTTGAATCGGCTTGTTCTATTCACCAATTCGCTTACCAAGTCATGCAAGTTTGCAAGCTCTGCCTCCTGATGCTCCAGTATATCCTGGATATTAAGCTGAAGATCTCGTATCGACTGAACTCCTTCATTTTGATGAACAAATTTCACCGCATTTTCGTAGGAGGTGATGACAACTCCGCTTCCTTTCGTTGCTTCCACAATTTCCAGGTCTTGCAACATCGCAATCGCCCGTCTCGCCGTTTCTGCAGAAACACCATATTGAGAAGCGATGATTGAGCGAGCATATATTTTTTCGCCGATAACATATTTCTTTTCAACAATTTTAGCTGCGATATCCTCAGCGATAATTTGGTACTTTGGTTTCTTGATTTGCATAAAATCTCTCCGTTAATAAGTAGTAAAAGGTCGTTGGTTTTGCATCGGAACAAATAAGTACAGTAAGAATCGACACTTTCACCATACTTCTAGAAGCGGAACATTTCAAGTATTGCCTACGTAAAAAGTGATGGAGAAGGAGAAAAGGGACAAAAAAGGAGGGAATAAGGAAGCAAATTTCTTTAATAAACTGCGCTGTTTATCCATTTTGCGTGTGTCAATTTACATGTTATTTACCGCATAGCAGACAAGCTTTATAGAGGGTTGTAGTGAACAGTCTGCGCCATTAAATCGGGTTTGAGCTGATTTGTTATAGAAAAATAAAAAACCAGCGGAATGGTTTGATTCCACTGGTTTCATATCATTTTACCGCAATTGCATCCGCTGCCTCTGTACTTTCGAATTCTTTCTCCGATTTTGAGACGATGACACATGCAACGCCGTTTCCGATTAAGTTTGTTACGGCACGTGCTTCAGACATGAAGCGGTCTACACCAATTAATAGGGCAATCCCTTCGACCGGCACCATCGGGAATGCTGCGAGCGTTGCAGCCAAGGTGATAAAACCGGACCCTGTTACACCGGCAGCTCCTTTTGATGTAATCATTAGTACGCCGAGAAGAGTGATGATTTCAATCCAAGTTAAATCAACCCCATATGCCTGGGCGATAAATAATGCGGCCATAGACAAGTAGATGGAAGTGCCATCAAGGTTAAAGGAGTATCCTGTCGGTACAACAAGTCCCACAACTTGTTTTGAACAGCCTAAGCTTTCTAATTTGCGCATCATAGATGGTAATGCTGATTCTGATGAGGATGTACCGATTACAAGGAAAATTTCATCTTTAATGTAACCGATAAACTTTAGAATATTAAAGCCGAAGTAACGGGCAATTAACCCTAATACAATGACAATGAATAAGAACATTGTTAAATACACAGCAAACATTAGTAAACCTAATGACTTTAAAGAACCTAAGCCGAAGTTACCGATTGTGTAAGCCATCGCACCGAACGCTCCAATCGGGGAGACCTTCATAACGATTCCTACGATTTTAAAGAATATCTCGGAGACTTGTTCAAAGAATGTGATGACAGGCTTGGACTTATCACCTAGCATTGCTGCTGCTACCCCAAATAGAATAGCTGAGAATAAAATTGGCAGTAAGTCACCGTTCGCTAAAGAGCCGACAAAGTTTTCTGGGATAATATTATAAAGGAAGCCCATCAGACCCGCTTCAGAGTTTTCTTCAGCAGCTTGTGTATATTTGGAGATGTCTGCATCAGCAGCCGACGATGTGTCGATCCCGGAACCTGCATTTACTAATACTGCAACACCTATCCCGATTGCAAGGGCAATTGTCGAAACGATTTCAAAGTAAAGAAGTGCCTTGCCTCCGATTTTCCCAAGCTTTTTCATATCACCCATGCCGCCGATTCCAATGACAACAGTCAGGAAGATAATTGGACCGATCAGCATTTTGATTAATTTAATGAACATGTCGGCCAAGATTTTTAAGCTTGCTCCGAACTCCGGCCACACTGCCCCGACAATAATACCGAGAATAATAGCAAGTACTACTTGGACCGTTAAATTTTTAAGCCATTTCATATGCCTATACTCCTTTTCTGAATTTGTTTTGAATTTTCTATTTTGTTATCGCTTTCATGAAACTATCATAGCGTAAAGTTATCTGAATAAAAGATTTAGTTTTTAAAAATCATAACGTTTATTTTGTTCACTCATGTATAAATATCATAGAAAAGCAGATATATCAGCGTTTATTCTGTTATGTAACGCGTTTTGTCATTGGTGTTTTGTTATAATACACTTGTTTCTCTGTATAAAAAAACTACACTTTCCGACAAAAAGTGTAGTTTTGTTCATTTTGTTTAATTGCTTCTGTTCACTTCTTCTATTAATAATTTATAATATGAATCATTGATTTCC
Organism: Lysinibacillus odysseyi 34hs-1 = NBRC 100172; assembly: GCF_001591965.1. Lineage (GTDB taxonomy): Bacteria > Bacillota > Bacilli > Bacillales_A > Planococcaceae > Lysinibacillus_B > Lysinibacillus_B odysseyi. The sequence continues at coordinate 74,404 of NZ_BCVX01000013.1, read as the reverse complement.
TTTTGGTATGTTTCATAAATCGGAGCAACCTTCTCTTTCCATGCCTTTTTTTGGACAGGTGAAAGAGGATAAAGCGAGACATCCGGCAAAGAGGAAAGCTCCTGCTGTCCAATTTGGTTCATCTCAATGCTCGTTTCAAACTGCCAATCGCTCATTTCCTGCAGAGCCTCTAGGATAGGCTGCTGGAGCTCGGCATCCAGACTGTCCCAGAAAGGTTTGTTTATCATAACGGCATACCCCATAATGCCATGATTGGAAAGGGTAATATGCTTTTCGTACTTATGGAAGCCTTTAGAATATAGATTGGAAATGGTATTTTCCTGGGCTTGTATATTTCTCTTTTCGATTTCGTAATACACATCATCAAATGTTGTCGTAATGGGTGTAGAGCCTAATAGTGAAAATTGCTTGCTGATCAGTTCGCTTGCCATGACACGGACACGGAGCAATTGGAAATCCTGTACATTTTGTACCGGATAATCATTTGAAGCAATTTGCTTGAAGCCGTTGCTCCAGAAATCCAGCCCTTTTATGTTCAGCCCGTCCAATTCAGCCAGCAGCTGCTCTTTTAAAGGTCCTGTTAATACTTCCTTTAGCTGCTCATCCGTTTCAATGATAAAAGGCAGATCAAGTACCTGCCAGGAAGGCAGATAGGATGTCACCTTAGAAAAGGTAGGGGCAATCATCTGAATTTCATTTTGCTGTAATGCCTCGAATTCGTTATCATCGCTGTATAAAATGCCGTTCGGATATACTTGGACAATAACGCGCCCATTCGTTTTTTCCTTGACTAATTCGGCGAATTTGATAGCAGCGAGCCCCTTTGGAGTATTTTCTGCTACTACATGGCTGAAGTGAATAATGATTTGATCTCCGAGTCCATGTTGTTCATCATCATACGGCAGGGATGCTATATCGCCAATATTTTGCTTATAGACGAAAAAGGATATGAGCAGAGCAAGGGTTAGAAAGGTACCAGTAAAAAAATATTTCATTGTATACCACCATATTTTCGATTTATTTATTAGAGTATAACGTGCATCGAGGTAGAAAAAAAGGAGAGAGACTGATGCGAAGATTAAAAATGAATACAAAAATACTTCTTATGACCTTCTTCATCATCGCTTTTTCTTTTTTCATCGGTGGCGTTTTTGTGATCGGCAATTTGCTGAGCGAACAGGAAGAGGATTTCGGACAGCGGGCGATGCTCGTTGCAAGAACTGTTTCCAATATGCCGGAACTGGAAAATCAGCTGATGAACGATGATCAACAGGAGGCAATTCAGACGATCAATCAGACTGTGGAGGAAATACGAATCATAAATAAAGCGGAATATATCGTTGTTCTTAATATGGATCGGGTTAAATATTCCCATCCATCACCTGCTGAATTAGGAAAAAGAAGTAATTCTGAAGATGTGAATGCAGCTTTTAGCGAACATTATTATATTTCAAAGGCACAAGGAGAGCTTGGCAGGATGATCCGGGCATTTGTCCCCGTTTTAAATAAAGACAAGAGGCAGATCGGTGTGGTAGTTGTCGGCTATCCTATGCCTACACTAGCTACTATCTTTCATGATTATGCTACGGAAATCATAGTTACGATTTTCTTTTCTATCTTATTTAGTATGTGGGGGGCTCTCATGTTAGGGCACCATATAAAAAAGCAGATGTTTGGGCTGGAACCAGAGGAAATTTCGCAAATGTACGTAGAAAGACAAGAGACGTTCAATGCGATGCATGAAGGAATTATCGCTGTTGATAATGAAATGAACATCACAATTTTTAATCAAAAGGCAGGCTTCATCCTAGGTGTAGAGGGGGATAATGCCCGATATATAGGAAAGAAAATCTATGAGGTACTCCCTGATACAAGGCTGCCTGAAATAGTAGAAAGCGGTAAACCAATCTATAATCAGGAGATTTATATTAATCGGCGCAGTATTATGAGTACACGGATTCCTATTCAAGTGAAGGGGAGAAATGTAGGAGCTGTTGCTATTTTTAAAGATCTAACAGAGGTCAAGCAGTTGGCAGAGGAATTAACAGGTGTACGGGCTTTTGTACAGGCGCTTCGTGTACAGACACACGAGCATAAAAATAAGCTTCATACAATTACTGGTCTCCTGCAGCTTGGGCATACAAGGCAGGCTCTAGAATATTTAAAAGAAGTGCAGGCGGATGAAGCATCGCTCATTCGGTTTTTAAATGAACGTTTTAAAAACGAGAATTTATCAGGGCTGCTGCTTAGTAAGGTAGGACGCGGCAAGGAACTCGGTATTATAATTGAAATAGACCAAGAAAGCCGTTTTACTCGTTTTCCGCCATTTTTAGATCAGCATGATTTTGTTATATTGTTCGGTAATTTAATTGAAAATGCCTTTGAAGCATTGCAAGGGGTTGCAAGAACTGAAAAAGTCATTACGATTTCAGTGGATGAGCACGATGGGGTGCTCGCTATTTTAGTAACAGACAACGGGTGCGGAATGAGCGAGGAAGTGAAGAAGCATATGTTTGAAAACGGCTTTTCCACAAAAGCGAAGGATAACAGGGGCATCGGACTGTATTTAATAGAGGAAATTGTGAAAAAGGGACACGGGACAATCGAAGTAACAAGTGAAGAAGGAAAAGGAACGAGTTTTTTAGTATTATTCGAAGTAGGAGATGAGCAAAATGGGAGTTATTAAAATACTGCTGATAGAAGATGATCCTATGGTCAGGGAGGTCAATCGGCAATTTATAGAGCGAATTGAAGGCTACCAGATTGTAGGAACAGCGGCAAACGGGGTAATTGGGTTTCAAAAAATTAAGGAGCTAAAGCCTGATGTTATCTTAATGGATATTTTTATGCCGGAGCAGGATGGGCTGGAGACATTACGCCAAATACGCGGGGAAATGGTAAATGTCGATGTTATCTCTGTTACAGCAGCGAATGACATGCCGACCATTCAAAATATCCTTCATTTAGGTGTCTATGATTATATTATGAAGCCATTTACGTTTGAGCGAATGCAGCAAACGCTGGAAAATTACCGCCAATATAAAAAGAAAACACAAAGTGTGGAAGATATAACCCAGCAGGAACTCGATGCTCTTATCCGGAAAGGGCTGGTAGAAGAGAAGGTCGAGGCAATGCCTGATCTGGAGCTGGAATTACCAAAGGGATTTAATCGTTCTACGCTCGATAAAGTGTTAGCTTATCTGAAAAAATCCCAAAACGGTGCATCGGCTGATGAAGTAGCGGCCTCTATCGGGGTGGCACGTGTTACCGCAAGACGCTATTTGGATTTCATGGAAAAGCGGCAGCTTATCAAAGTGGATGTGCAGTATGGCGGTGTAGGGCGTCCGGTAAATCAGTATTTTATCCCGCATTAATCCCTTTAGATAAGAAGCGAATGTTCAAGATAGAAATCATATGTAAATAAAATGAAGGATTGCCGGAGCATATAGCTCCAGCAATCCTTTTTTACTAATCATTTTTTGCAATAGGAAACGACATCACGATAGCATAGGTCGCCGCCAAAAATATCTAGTGCACTCCCGATCGTTACATGCAGCTTACCGTGCCCAAGCTGCTCGAATCTTTTTAAATCCTCAAGAGAACGGACGCCACCCGCATACGTGGTAGGAATAGTTGTCCAATTCGCCAAATCAGTGACCAGCGCTTCCTGCATTCCACTTCGCTTTCCTTCTACATCGACTGCATGGATCAGCAGCTCGTCGCAGTACTGCTCAATCATGCGGATAGAATCAGCATTTACTTCAAAATCACTGAATTTAGTCCATTTATCCGTTACTACAAACCATTTACCATTTCGTTTCCGGCAGCTTAAGTCAATGACAAGCTTCTTTTTCCCGACTGTCTGAACAAGCTTTTTAAGGCGTTCCATATCAAGTATCCCATCGTGGAAAATATAGGATGTTACAATTACATGGGATGCCCCCGCGTCTAGATAGCGACTGGCATTTTGAGCGGTAATGCCCCCGCCGATTTGTAAGCCTCCGGGGTATGTATGCAGGGCGGAGAGGGCAGCTTGCTCATTGCCGGGGCCAAGCATAATGACATGACCGCCCGTGAGTCCATCTTTTGAAAACATGGAGGCATAATAGGAGGCATCATGTACAGATGTAAAGTTTTCAACAACGGCTACATTTTCGTGCCCGAGTGTACTGCCGACGATTTGCTTGACCTTTCCTTCATGCAGGTCAATGCAAGGACGAAATTGCATGCTTTTCCACCTCTTTTGTCATATTATTCTGTTTCCATCATAGCACTCTTTAAATATAAGCAGTGAACAATTATCCGAAACGGCAAGAAACCTTCAAATTTCAAGGACACTATGCATGTCCTATGATAAAATAATTGTACGAATTGATGTAAAGGGGTGAAGTCGGGTGGCTGAAAACCTCGATTTATTTGAAGTGAATAAACTATTTATTCTGGGCCGGCCTATCGTGTCCATTTTCCATAATCCATCCAATATGTACTCGATTGTCCGGGTTCAAATCCAGGAAACAAATATTGAATATAAAGAAAAGGAAATCATTGTTGTCGGGTATTTGCCTCCATTAACGGAAGATGAAATATACCGTTTTACCGGATTATTGAAATCCCATCCAAAGTACGGCCTGCAGTTCCAAGTGGAAACTTTTCAAAAGGAGGTACCAGCTACTGAGACAGGTATCGTCCATTATTTATCAAGTGATCTGTTTCCGGGAATAGGACGTAAAACGGCAGAAGCAATTGTAGAAAAGCTGGGTATTCATGCTCTACAAAAGATTTTGGAAGATCCGGATGCACTGGATGCAGTCCCACGGCTTACGGCTGAGAAAAGAACACAAATCCGTGCAGCAGTAGAACAAAATCTTGGCTTGCAGCGTGTGATGATTCAACTGAATGAGTGGGGATTCGGACCTCAGCTCGGTATGAAAATCTACCAGGTTTACCGTGAGGAAACAATTCCGCTGCTGACGGAAAATCCATACCGCCTCATTGAAGATGTAGAAGGGGTTGGCTTTGCACGAGCGGATGAACTCGGCTCAAAGCTCGGCATTACCGGTAATCATCCAGACCGCATTAAGGCGGCGGTTCTTCATGTATTAACACATGCTGCCTTGTCTGACGGGCATGTTTATTTGGATGCAGAGCAAGTATTGCCGCATGTAAAGGATATGCTGGAGCAAAGTCAGCGAGTGGAAATTCCATATGAGGCTATCTCCGGCGCATGCATTGAAATGAGGGAAGAGAGTAAAATCTGCGGGGAGGAAACAAGGCTCTATCTACCGTCCCTTTATTTCAGTGAAGTAGGCATTGCTTCCAAAATCCTCGATTTAATAAAGGAAAACGATAAACGCGCCCATTTTTCAAAGGATGAAATCAGAAAAGCAATTGGTGAGGTGGAAGAGCGCTATGATGTTACATACGCCCCGACACAGGCACAAGCAATTGAAACTGCATTAAACTCCGCTGTGATGATTTTGACGGGCGGCCCCGGTACAGGGAAGACAACGGTTATTAAGGGGTTAGTAGAAGTATATGCAGAGCTGCATGGCCTTTCTTTAGATCCGAAGTATTATGCCCAAAAAGAGGAGCCGTTTCCTATTGTTCTTGCGGCTCCGACCGGCAGAGCAGCAAAGCGACTTGCAGAATCCACAGAGCTGCCAGCTATGACGATTCACCGCTTACTTGGTTTTACCGGCCAGGAGGATAAGGATGAGGAGACAGGACGCGAAATTACAGGAAAGCTCGTTATAATTGATGAAATGTCTATGGTTGATACGTGGCTTGCCCATCAATTGATGAAAAGCCTTCCGGAAGACGTCCAAATTGTCTTTGTAGGGGATCAGGATCAGCTGCCCCCAGTAGGACCTGGACAGGTTTTGAAGGATCTGCTTGCCTCTAAGCAGCTGCCGACCGTTGAGCTGACGGATGTATATAGACAGGCAGAGGGATCTACGATTATTGAGATTGCCCACCAAATTAAAAAAGGCATTGTTCCTGATACATTGACAGTAAAAACAAATGACCGCTCCTTTATTAAAGCAGGCGCCGATCAAGTGTCCAGCGTCGTAACCCAGATTGTCAAAAGCGCCGTAAGTAAAGGCCAGACAATTCGGGATGTTCAGGTGCTGGCGCCGATGTATAAAGGCCCCGCTGGAATAGATGCATTGAATAAGCAAATACAGGAGCTTGTAAATCCAAATGATGGAACAAGGAAAGAGCTAGTATTTGGGGATACCATTTTCCGTATTGGAGATAAGGTGCTCCAGCTTGTTAACCAGCCTGAAAGCAATGTGTTTAACGGCGATATGGGTGAGGTTATTTCTATTATTAAAGCAAAGGAAACAATTGAAAAGCAGGATTTGCTTATTGTCAACTTTGACGGCATTGAGGTTACGTATCAGCGGGCAGATCTTAATCAAATAACATTGGCGTATTGCTGTTCTATCCATAAATCTCAGGGATCAGAGTTTCAAACGGTAATCATGCCCGTGGTAAGAGGTTATACAAAAATGCTGCGACGCAACCTGCTTTATACGGGAATTACACGTGCAAAAAACTTTCTTATTTTATGCGGGGAGCCGGATGTTTTGGCGCAGGGGCTTTCAAAAACAGATGATTTAGCCCGCCTTACGAGCTTAAGAGCCCGGCTTAACCCATTGGAAATAGAAGAGAGTGAAATTTCTTCAGAAAAAAACGAAATAGAAAAAGACCTCCAATTGGAAAAAGCAAAACCGGAGCCAAATCTCCCTCAAGTTTTAAATAAGGAGACAGCCCCACATGTTCATCCGTTAATTGGTATGAAGGGGATTACACCTTATGATTTTATGGAAGAACAAGGATAGAAAAGTGGGACAATATACGATAACCCGGGACGTTTTATGTCCATGATAAAAGTTCACAAGTTGGACAAAAAATGTCCAATTTAAAGGAAAGTAAAAATTATTTTTAGACTTCTATTAATTCTATTTCTTCAATTTTATAGAAAAACTCCTTCAAGCGGCGGTGCCATTAGGCAGTGCCGTTTTCTCTTTTATACGAATAATTTATGACTACTGCAAAATATTTCTGAAATACAGGAGGAGAGACAAAAAAACTACGGTTAATAGAAGAAATCTAGAATATTCTATAATGATAAAAATTTTAGAATTCACTTTCAATTTACATGAAATTTATGATTTGTTAACATACGTTGTAAGTCGTCTGTTGTCCGTTGTCGTATGTCAATAGATGGAAATGAAAAGGTTTTCAAATATATAAGAGTAGGTGTAAATATGAATTTCATTTGGGGGATCATAGGTATTTTAGTCGTACTTGCTATCGGTGTTGCCTTTTCGGCAAACCGGAAAGCCATCCAGTGGCGTATCGTATTATCCGGATTAGCCGTTCAGCTTTTATTTGCATTTATTGTCCTGAAATGGGAATATGGGCGTGAAAAGCTCATGCAGCTGTCAGATGCAGTGCAAAATTTAGTTAACTATGCATTTGAAGGTGTCAACTTCGTATTTGGTGGATTAGCAAATGCTGATTCAGTTGGCTTTGTATTTGCGATAAGTGTATTGACAATCATTATTTTCTTCTCATCATTAATTTCTGTTCTTTATTATTTAGGTATTATGCAGATTATCATCAAAATCATCGGGGGCTTCTTATCGAAAGTGCTCGGAACAACACAAGCTGAATCTGTTAACGCTGCAGCGAACATCTTCGTAGGTCAGACAGAGGCGCCGCTTGTTATTCGTCCATTTTTGAATACGATGACAAGATCACAGCTGTTTGCTGTTATGACGGGTGGTCTGGCATCTGTTTCAGGCTCAGTTTTAGTAGGATATTCACTGCTTGGTGTACCGCTTGAGTATTTACTGGCAGCAAGCTTCATGGCTGCACCAGCTGGTTTGGTATTAGCGAAATTAATTATCCCGGAAACAGAAGAAGTGGACGAATCAAACTTTAAATTAGAAAAAGACCGTTCATCAGCAAACGTGATCGATGCTGCTGCAAACGGTGCAGCAGATGGTCTGAAACTTGCTGCAAATGTAGGTGCAATGCTAATTGCGTTTATTGCACTTATCGCCTTGCTCAATGGGATTCTGGGCGGAATCGGTGGCTGGTTTGGTCATGGTGGCATTACATTAGAAGGCATACTTGGCTATGTATTTGCACCGCTTGCCTTTGCGATTGGGGTGCCATGGGAAGAAGCTGTCCGAGCTGGCTCATTCATCGGGCAAAAATTAATTCTAAATGAATTCGTTGCCTTTTCGAACTTCGGTCCAAAAATTGGTGATTTCTCAGAAAAGACGGCAATCATCATTTCATTTGCACTTTGTGGCTTTGCGAACTTAAGCTCGATGGGTATTTTAATCGGCGGTTTAGGAAGCATGGCACCGGACAAGCGCTCTGTCATCGCTAAACTAGCATTCAAATCGGTTCTTGCAGGTACGCTTGCTTCATTATTATCTGCTGCCATTGCCGGAATGTTTTTATAATCAAAATTAAAAAGAGGTCATTCATGAAAAAATCATGAATGATCTTTTTTGTATAAATAAGGGTTTTTTCAGAGTAGTATTATCCATTTTACTGCCAGCCATTTTAAGAATATTTCGCTATAGTATGAGGTCGCTAGAAATGATAATTTTATGACTAAGGGTATATTTGAGAAAATGATAGCGAAAAGGAGAATTATATGAACTATTTCGAGAAATCACTAGCGTTTAAGGCTTTGACAGTTGGAGTGGCAGTAATGGTAGCACCGCTGGCAGGGCCCGCCTATGCAGAAGTGCCAAAAGAAGATAAAGTCCCTATTTATAAAGCGAATGAAGCAAAGTCACTTATTAGTCGTAAAATTGAAGTATCTGATTATAATCAGTATAAAATTGCTCTGAATCATTCTATGAGTTACCAAGCTCATAAACCAAATACGCTTAATGAGAGGCCGGCAACTAATCCAGGGAAAGGAAATAAAGGTGAGCACCCTGGCAAAGGTCCGAAGCCTGGCAAAGGGCAGGGCAAAGCGGTGGATGTATCGTTTCTTCATTTAAATGACACTCATGCCAATCTTGATCGGGTTGCAAAACGAGTTTCTGTTGTAAAAGAAAAGCGTGAGGAAAAACCTGACACAATTGTAGTAGATGCAGGAGATGTTTTTTCAGGTACACTTTATTTCAATGAATTTAAAGGACAAGCTGATGTGAAATTCATGAATTTGATGCAGGTAGATGTCATGACATTCGGCAACCATGAATTCGATTTGGGTTCTTCACAAGAGGGGCATCGGGCATTGGTAGACTTTATTAAAGCGGCCCATTTCCCCTTCGTTTCTTCAAATGTAGATTTTTCGAAGGATTCAGCTTTTAGAGGCTTATTTAATACAAAAATAAAAACAAATGCAAAAGACGGCCAAATATACACTGGTATCGTCAAAGAAGTAGATGGGCAGAAAATTGGGTTCTTCGGTTTGACGACGGAAGAAACTTCAATGATTTCTAATCCAGGTAGTATCGCCTTCCAAAATTATGTTGAGCAGGCCCGGAAAATGGTAGATGAATTTGAAAAGATGGGTATCAATAAAGTCGTAGCGCTAACTCATCTCGGTTTTGATGATAATGCCGCAATTGATAATGATCAGCAGCTGGCAAAATATGTAGATGGAATTGACGTCATCATTGGCGGTCACTCTCATACGAAGCTAGAAGAACCAGTGAAAATCGAAGAAGGGAAAGAGCCGACAGTTATTGTACAAGCATACCAATATGGAGAATATGTTGGGGCGCTTGATGTATCTTTCGATAAGAAAGGGGTTGTTACAAAATACAACGGAGAATTGATTGCTACAGCAGATTATAAGGATGATCCGGAGGCAGCTGCCCTGCTGAAACCTTATCAACAGAAAATAGCGGAACTTCAGCAGACTGAAATTGGTGTAATGTTAGATGAACCCCTTGAAAACCCGCGTACAGACGGTGATTTGACAAAGCCTAGTGTGCGTAAAAATGAAACCGTATTAGGAAATCTTATTACCGATGGAATGCTGGCAAAAGCACGGCAATATGATGAGGAAGTCGTCATGGCCTTCCAAAATGGCGGCGGCATCCGCAGTGGTATTAATGCAGGTCCTATTACGGTAGGAGAAATCATCAATGTGCTTCCGTTCGGTAATACGCTCTCCACAATTCGCCTGACAGGTGTGGAAATTAAAGAGGCATTTGAGCATAGCGTATCTGCATATCCAAATGAAAATGGTGGTTTTCTTCATGTAGCAGGCGCTAAAGTAGTATTTGACAGTACAAAGCCGGCTGGGGAGCGTATCGTTTCCATACAAGTACAGCAGCAAGGCAATTTTACAGAGATTGTCGATGACAAGACATATGCAGTTGCTACAAATGCATTTACCGCAAAAGGCGGGGATGGCTATGATATGTTTGCCAAAGCGTACCAGGAAGGTCGCGTGACAGATTTAGGATTATCTGACTGGGAGAATTTCCGTGATCATCTAGTTGGTCTGAATTCGATTCCTACAAAGATAGAAGGCAGGATCACGGATATGGCAGATATGCCGGAAAGCTCCAGTGATATTCTCATTTCAGAATATATTGAAGGAAGCAGCAATAATAAAGCAATCGAGCTTTATAATGGAACAGGTAAGGATGTTGATTTATCCGATTACCGATTAGAGCTATATACAAACGGCAAAACAACGGTACAAAATACACAGACATTTGAAGGCATGGTGCTTAAAGATGAAGAGACACTTATCCTTGTACATGCGCAGGCAAATGAAACATTACGGTCGAAGGGTGACATGACGTCTCCTGTAGTCAATTTTAATGGCGATGATGTTCTTTTACTGAAACGTGGTGAAGAGGTCATCGATTCATTTGGACAGCTGGGATTTGACCCTGGGGAAGCATGGACAGAAGGGGAAGTATCTTCTCAAAATAAAACACTCATACGGCTTTCTACATCTGGTGATAAAAATCCGGAAGACGCATTTGATATTGCTAATCAATGGAAGGCGCTCCCGATTGATACATTCGATTATTTAGGCAGTCATGATCCACTAGAAGAAGAACCGGGCGTTCCTTCAGAACAGTTATCCATTCAAGAGGCACGGAATGCTGGTATCGGCAAAGCAGTAAGCATTAAAGGGACAGTAACGGCGAAATTAAATAACACCTTTACAGTAGAAGATGAGACTGCAGCTATCACCATTTATGGAAAATTAGATGTAGCTGTCGGTGATGTCGTCACATTGACAGGGACGTTAGGAGAATATCGTAATCTTTTACAGATGCAAGATGTAACAGTTAATGGAAAAACACCAGGCACGCCTCTTGCTCCAACCGTTATTACCGGTGAGCAAATGAATGAAACGAATGAATCAAAGCTCGTAAAGTTGGAAAATGTACGAGTCGTAGCTGGCGGCCCGAATAATTTTACGATTGAAGTAGATGGGGTGCAAAAAGTGTTGCGTGATGAGAGCGGCTTATTAGGAATTGAAGCAGGAGCTGCCTATGAATCGATTACAGGAGTCATTCAGCAGTACAATAATGATTATCAACTTCTTCCTCGTTCAGCGGCTGATATCAAGCTTGATTCAAGCGTGCTGCGCCCCGTAACAGCTTCTCATACAGGCGGTGTTATTGTAGGTTCAATAGATGTGGAACTAACAACATCGACAGCCGGCGCAGCGATTTACTATACACTGGATGGCTCAGATCCAAGAGAAGATGGCCTGAAATACACAAAGCCGATTACAATAAACCAGGATACAGTATTAAAAGCCGTTGTTAAGGCAGCTGACGGAGCGTTTAGTGAAGTGAAGACATTTGAATACGAAGTAACGGATAAAATTAGAATCCATGATATACAAGGCGGAAATCATAAGACCTCTTTTGCTAATCAAATGGTTCAGGGCATAGAAGGCATTGTCACGTATATTTTCGAGCTGAAAGGGGCTCAGTACTTTACAATTCAAACACCTGATGAGGAGGTGGATAACAATCCGTTTACTTCAGAAGGTATTCACGTTTATGCAGGCTCTGCCGGCTATGATGTGAAGGTCGGGGATAAAGTAGCCGTAACAGGTACTGTGTCAGAATATGTATATGATGGTTATTCAGGGGATTTAACTACAACCCAAATAAATGCACGTAATGACCTGGGCGGCCAGGTATCCATCCTTTCAAGCGGGAATGAGCTGCCGCAAGCCTTTATCATTGATGAATCATCCTTTAATCCTTCTGTAATTGATAATGACAGCTTCTCAATATTTGATCCACAGGAAGATGCAATTGATTTCTGGGAAAGCAAAGAAGGAATGCGGGTATCTGTAACAGATGTGAAGGCGGTAGCGCCGCAGGAATACGGTGATATCGTGACAGTGCTGCAAACAGCCGCAACAGATACGAAGAATGGCGGAGTTGTCTTCACAGAGCAAGACACCAACCCGGAACGTATTCAATTCCGCCTGGAGCCAAATGCTGCAGGCGCGCGGAGCTTTAATGTCAATACAGGAGACACTTTCAATGGAACAATTACCGGAGTAGTAGGCAACTCGTATACGAATTATAAAATCCATGCTGATTTATCTGATGTCAAGGCCATTCACACGCCAGGCAACAGTCAGCCGGAAACGACTACAATTCAGTTTGCTGAAGATAAACTGACGGTTGCGTCCTATAACTTGGAGAATTTCTCGAATAATCGTTCAGAAACATCAGATGAAAAGGCAGATCGATTAGCAGAAGCAATCGGTAATGGAATGAATACACCGGATATTGTCGGATTAACAGAAGTACAGGACAACAATGGATCGGCGAATGACGGGACAGTGTCAGCCGCAGAAAGCTATCAGCGTTTGATTGATTTAATTAAAGCGAAGACGGGTGTGACGTATGCGTATGCGAATATAGACCCGGAAAATAATCAAGACGGCGGTGCTCCGGGTGCAAACATTCGTGTGGGCTTCCTATACAATCCTGCCCGTGTCGGACTAGAAGGCACACCGGGTAAAGCGAATGAAGCCACTTCCTATGAAAATGGCGTGTTAACCCGGAACCCGGGCCGCATTGACCCTACCAATGACGCATTTGCAAACAGCCGGAAACCGGTTGCTGCCCAGTTCACTTTTAACGGGGAAAGCGTTATCGTCATTGCGAACCACTGGAACTCTAAATCAGGTGACACAGGCTTGTTTGGTGATACACAGCCTGTTGTATTAGGCAGCGAGACGCAACGGAAAAAAATTGCCCGTGTCGTAGCGGATTTCATTACAGAAATTAAATTAAAGAATGAAAATGCCAACATTGTAGCACTTGGTGATTTCAACGATTATCAATTCTCTTCGGCATTGCGTATTTTAGAAACAGCGGGTATGCACAACAAGATCAAGGATTTGCCGCTGGGAGATCAGTATACGTATGTCTATCAAGGGAATTCTCAAGTACTTGATCACATTTTGGTAACTTCTAACTTGGCACGGCAGACGGATATCGATGTCCTGCATGTGAATGCCGATTTTACAGAGGCTTCTGGACGAGCATCCGACCATGACCCGCTTATGATTCAAATTGATTTCTCAGATGATGTATCTGCTGCTTCAATCGTGAACATTCAAGAACACCGCAATGAATAGATAATAGAGAAGGGCGCAGGGAACCGAATAATCGATTCCCTGTGCTTTTTTTATGAAGGAACGAGTCTTTTTGGTATAAAATAGGGGGAAGTGGCCTGTTAAGACAGTCAGATTATAGGGAAATTCCATTTTCCTATAGATTTATAGCTTGTCTATTTACTAAATAGAAATATTTGTAGAAATAATCAAGGGGGTAAAGAAATGCAATTAAAACGGGGACAAAAAGTAGATATAACAAAAAATAAAACTGTTCAGATGTTTAGGTTTCACATAAAATGGCAGTCAAAAAAAGAAATGGAGGTAGACATTTCAGCTTTTCTGCTTGACTCAGGTAATCAGTGTGTAAAGGATGAGCACTTTATTTTTTACGGGCAGCCGCAAGGCGTTGATGGATCAGTAAGTCATCACAGTATTAGCCATCATGAGGAAGCAATTGATATATCGTTCCAGAAAGTTCCGTCCTATATTGAAAAAATCGCCTTGGCTTCAACAATCCATGAAGGGGATGAACAGGATTTGCGTTTACGGGATATGGAAGAAGCAACCCTGTTTATTAAGGATACACAGACAAATGAGGTACTGTATGAATTTCCGTTTAAAGGGCAGCTCGATCAGGAGACAGCAGTCGTGATCGGAGAGCTGTACCGTCATAACGGTGAATGGAAATTCAATGCAGTAGGCAGCGGCTTTTTCGGCGGATTGACGGCGCTTTGTGAAAACTTTGGTATTCAGGTAGATAATGAGGCCACGCAGCAGGAAGTGCCCGTGCCGAATTCTTCTGTGGAAGAACCGCCGGTACCCGTACCGCCTGCCCAATTGCAGCAGACGGATGCTTCTCAGACAGGTTCCTCAAGTGTTTTATTAAAGAAGGGCCAGTCGATCCAAGTACAAAAATCCTCTCTTATGACGGCAACACTTGAATGGATAAATAAAAAGAAGGAGCTGGATTTTTACTGCTTCTATGTTCTGCAGACAGGAGAGGTTGGCAAAGTAAATGCCCGTCATCTAGGGAGCTCCTCCAGCGCTCCTTATATTACGTTGGATATTGATCGAAAGACAGCGGGAGAGAGACAAGTTGTCATCCATCAGCCATCAAAGCTGAAGTATGTTTTGTTTGCTTCCTATAAACCATTATCGAGCGGGGCATACGGCTATAAGAAAATTAAGGCAAAGGTAGTGCTCGATAACCAAATGGGTGAGCAAATCACAGCCTCCCTATATGAGAACAACAGGTATTCTTATTGGGCAGCCATCGCCCATATTGATTTTACAAAAACGAATGGACTGATCATCACTCAAGTAGAGCGATATTCCCGTCCTGGTTCGGAAAAAACTCCTGTGTTATATGAAGACGGATCTTTCCAGATGGATAAAGGTACGATTGAATTTAAGTAAACATCATGAATATTTTACAGTTCTATCATTGACACTAAAAGGCCCTTTTTATATAATCAAAAGCAGAATATGGATCAATACATTGATGGAAAGAGTAAGTTGATGATTTCGTGTGTAGAAAGAGGTTTCTAAAGGCTGAAAAAACCTCCGCGTCCTTCAACTGAAAGCTACTCCTGAGTGCAGCTAATCCCTGCCGTTCACTTACGTTACAAGTGCTAGAGAGGCAAATCGCTGGGTTGAAAGACCTATAAAGACAGATTTGTAAACTAGGGTGGTACCGCGTAGACAACAGTCCTCGTCCCTTATTTGGGATGGGGGCTTTTTATTTTGGGCTACATGGAAAGCAATGTGCCAGGGTACCTACTGCTTTTTCCCATTCATTATGTACTAATTAAAAGGAGGAACAAACATTATGAAAGCTTCAGAAATTCGCCGTCTATTTTTAGAATTCTTTAAAGAAAAAAATCACCATCAAGAACCGTCAGCTCCACTTGTACCAATTAATGACCCATCATTATTATGGATCAACTCAGGTGTTGCGACATTAAAGCCGTATTTTGATGGCCGCATTATCCCGGAGAACCCGCGGATTACAAATGCGCAAAAATCAATCCGGACAAACGATATTGAAAACGTAGGGAAAACAGCGCGTCATCATACATTCTTCGAGATGTTGGGGAATTTTTCTATCGGAGATTACTTTAAAAAAGAAGCAATTCATTTCGCTTGGGAGTTCCTTACAGATAAGCGCTGGATGGGCTTTGACCCGGAAAAATTGTCCGTCACAATTCATCCAGAAGACCAGGAAGCGTATGATATTTGGCATAAAGAAATCGGTCTGCCGGAAGAACGTTTAATCCGCTTGGAAGGGAATTTCTGGGATATTGGTGAAGGTCCATCCGGTCCAAACTCGGAAATCTTCTACGATCGCGGTGAGGAATACGAAGGAGATACACCGGAATCAGAAATGTACACTGGCGGGGAAAACGAACGGTATCTGGAAATTTGGAACCTTGTATTTTCACAATTCAACCATAATCCAGATGGTACGTACACACCGCTGCCAAAGCAAAATATCGATACAGGCATGGGTCTTGAACGGATTGTATCTGTTGTACAAAATGTGCCGACAAACTTTGATACAGATTTATTCATGCCGATTATTGAAAAAGTAGAGGAATTTGCAAACCGCAAGTATAAACGTCCACATGAAGTAGACCTAAAAGAAATTTTTGGTTCTACAGAAGATATTAATACGCCTTTTAAAGTAATTGCGGACCATATCCGTACAGTAGCATTTGCTATCGGGGACGGGGCACTTCCATCAAATGAAGGACGCGGTTATGTATTACGCCGCTTGCTTCGCCGTGCGGTTCGTTACGCAAAACAGATTGGTATCGAAAAGCCATTCATGTACAAGCTTGTACCGACAGTTGGAGAAATTATGAAAGACTTCTATCCAGAAGTAACACAAAAGAGTGAATTTATTCAGCGTGTTATTAAAAATGAAGAAGATCGTTTCCATGAAACGCTTGATGGCGGATTAGCAATCCTTTCTGACGTTATTGCGTCCCAAAAGGAAAAAGGTGAAACAGTTATTCCAGGTGCAGATGCGTTCCGCTTATATGATACATTCGGCTTCCCGGTGGAATTAACGGAAGAATATGCAGAAGAAGCAGGCATGACAGTTGACCACCAAGGCTTTGAAACAGCGATGGAAGAACAGCGTGAACGTGCTCGTAACGCACGTGCTGACGTAGATTCTATGCAGGTACAAAATGAAGTACTGGCAAACTTAACACAAGAGTCAACGTATATTTATGATGCTTTCGAAACACAAGGTGAAATCATGGCTATAGTCGTAGAGGGACAAAGTGCAGAAACGGCTTCAGAAGGGCAGGAAGCATTAGTTATCCTATCTGCTACACCTTTCTATGCAGAGATGGGCGGACAAATTGCCGATACAGGCGTGATTGAGTCTGATACATTTAAAGCGGTTGTAAAAGATGTGCAAAAAGCACCAAATGGTCAACCACTTCATACAGTTGTCATCGAGTCCGGTGAAATGCATGTAGGTGAACAAGTAAAAGCAACTGTAGATGCCGATAAACGTAAATTAATTTTAAAAAACCATACAGCAACGCATTTAATGCACCGTGCATTAAAAGATGTATTAGGTGATCATGTTGCACAAGCTGGTTCTTATGTAGGGCCTGACCGTCTTCGCTTTGACTTCTCACATTTTGGTGCAGCAACGAAAGAAGAGCTGGCACGGGTGGAACGGGAAGTAAACGAAAAAATTTGGGAGGATATCGAAGTAGTGATCCGCGAAATGCCGATTGATGAGGCTAAAGAAATGGGCGCGATGGCTCTATTCGGTGAAAAGTATGGCGATGTTGTACGTGTAGTTGCCGTATCTGATTACTCCATCGAGCTTTGTGGTGGTCTTCACGTTGCACGCTCTTCCGAAATTGGCTTCTTCAAAATCGTCTCAGAGAGCGGTATTGGTGCCGGTACGCGTCGTATTGAAGCTGTCACAGGTAAAGCGGCGTACGAGGCTGTAAAGGAAGAAGAAGCAATCTTGGCTGAAGCAGCAGCTCTTCTAAAAGCAAATCCAAAAGATGTAGCAACGCGTGTAGCAGGCCTTCAAGCAGATTACAAAGAATTACAGCGTGAAAATGAATCCCTTTCACAAAAAATTGCCAATGCACAAGCAGGCGCCGTATTGGATGCAGCACAAAAAATTGGCGATGTGACGGTACTGGCAACACGTGTGGAAGCAAAAGATAACAATCAGCTTCGTCAAATGATGGATGACCTAAAAGCAAAAATGGAGTCTGCAGTCATTGTACTTGGTGCAGCCGATGGGGATAAAGTTATGCTTTGTGCAGGTGTAACGAAGGATATTGTAGGCGGTGCTTATCATGCCGGTAACATCGTAAAGTCAGTCGCAGAGCAGTGCGGCGGTAAAGGCGGCGGCCGTCCAGATATGGCAATGGCTGGAGCAAAAGAAGTTGCAAAACTTGATGAAGCATTAAATTCTGTGTATGATTACGTTAAATCCATTTAATTAAGGGTAAAGTTCGGTTATAATGATAAGAAATGGAGATGGAGGAATCCATCTCCTTATTTCTGAAAGCGAGGTGCGGATTCTTGAGTTCTTTTGATCAAACGATGAAATTCAATTTCCCTGAAGAATCAATGGAAGAAGAAGTAAAGCAAGTCATGCTGAAGGTGTATGCAGCATTGGAGGAAAAAGGCTACAACCCTACGAACCAAATTGTAGGCTATCTTTTATCCGGTGACCCGGCCTACATCCCTCGCCACCAGGACGCACGTAATTTAATTCGCAAACTCGAGCGAGATGAAATTCTCGAGGAGCTCGTAAAATTTTATATTAAAAAGAATACTGAGGCGAACAAATGAGAATTATGGGGTTAGACGTCGGCACGAAAACGGTCGGCGTTGCAATTAGCGATGCTCTTGGCTGGACGGCGCAAGGAATCGAAACTGTGAAAATCGATGAGGAAGCAGGCGAATTCGGTATTGAACGAATTAAAGAGCTTGTAACGGAGTATGCTGTAACAGAATTTGTTGTCGGCTATCCAAAAAACATGAATAACACAGTTGGGCCACGTGGCGAAGCTTCCGAAAAGTATAAAAAGCTTTTGGAAGAAACGTTCGGCCTGCCCGTAAAGCTTTGGGACGAGCGTCTGACAACTATGGCTGCAGAGCGAATGCTGATTGAAGCGGATGTCAGTCGGAAAAAGCGGAAGCAGGTCATCGATAAAATGGCCGCTGTCATGATCCTTCAAGGTTATCTGGACAGCAAAAATTAAGTGCCCTTTTACAAAAATGAAAGCGGCAGCAGTAAAATTAACGGAAAAGAGGGTTTAATATGTCAGAACAAAACGAAGAACGCTATTTAACAATAATCAATGATAAAGGTGAAGAAGAACTGTGTGAAATTTTAGATACAGTATACTCTGAGCGCTTTGATAAAAACTATGTACTTTATTCACTTGTCGGCTCTGAGGATGAGAACGGCTATGTTGAAATACATGCTTATGCATTTGAGCCATCAGAAAACGGTGAAGATGGTGAGCTTTTACCGATTGAAACAGATGAAGAGTGGGAATTCATCGAAGATTTCCTTGCACAGCGTGAAGACGAGCTCGGAGAAGAAGAGGAAGACGAAGAGTAATTTCGTCTTACCATACTTGCAAAGTAGTTAAAGAATATAACAAATACTAAAAGAAAACAGAGTGGGCATGACGCTCGCTCTGTTTTCTACATATTAGGAGGTAGATAAAATGGATGAACAAATTTTTATTTTAAAAAATGATGCCGGAGAAGAGCAACGCTGCCAAGTAGTTTTTAACTTTGAAACAGATGACCATTCTTACGTATTATTTACCCTTATTAATGAAGAGGGAGAAAGCATTTCAGATGTGACAGCGCTTCGGTATGAGCTGGACGAAAATGGCGAAATGGCTGATTTTAAAGATTTGGAAACGGAAGAAGAATGGGCCATGGTAGAAGAGGTGATGAATACTGTCTTTGCAGAATTCGGTGAAGACCAGTTGAATTACTTTACTGTTTTGGGTGAAGACGGGGAAGAGACTGTCTGCCAAGTGCTATACCGCTTTGAAGAGGGTGGAAAGAATTATTTATTCTATGGCCTGGCCGACGATGAGGAAAAGGAAGAAGTGTTTGCAGCTGCCTATATTGCAGACGAGAACGGTGCTGTAGCTGACCTTCTGCCGATTGAAACAGATGAGGAATGGGCAATGGTAGAAAAAGTACTCGCTTCTTTATCAGCAGAACAATAAGTAAAAATTCCGTAAAATGCGGAACTATTTTGGGTGCCCCTTCACTCGCTTGAGGGGGCGCTTTTTAGGTTTTGTTTGTCTCCCTATTGAAAATCTTGTATCATATTGAGAGAGAAAAAGGGGGGGGAACCCGTGGATAAAGAATCAATGAAGCAGGAAATGTTGGAAAAAATGAAAGAGCGTAAAAGTGAGGTTAAAATCGTGCGTAAACTCGTAGCAATCATAGCCCTGGCATTTTTATTAATATTTGCAATTGGCGGCTTCGTAGCCTTCAGCTACATAAAATCAGCACTTCA
Organism: Lysinibacillus odysseyi 34hs-1 = NBRC 100172; assembly: GCF_001591965.1. Lineage (GTDB taxonomy): Bacteria > Bacillota > Bacilli > Bacillales_A > Planococcaceae > Lysinibacillus_B > Lysinibacillus_B odysseyi. Next base: position 54,248 of record NZ_BCVX01000013.1, on the reverse strand, counting down.
ACCAATGGACCCGGATTCAGAAAAGGAAGTGGCTGTTGAAATTCCGATGGGCTCAGGTGTGACAAGCATTTCCCAAATACTTGAGGAAAAAGGGATTGTCAAAAACGCACGGATTTTTAAATATTATGCAAAGTTTAAAAATGAATCATCGTTCCAAGCGGGAGATTATACGATGACCAAGGCAATGACACTTGACGAAATTATAGAAAGCCTTAAAACAGGAAAAGTATACCGTGAACCTTTATTTACACTTACTGTACCGGAAGGTTTAACACTTGATCAAATTGCTAAAGTCATTGAAAAGAAAACAAGCTATACAGCCGAAGAGTTTATGGCAAAGGTTAACGATAAAGCATTTATCGAATCGATGATGGGAGAATTCCCGCAATTATTGACAAATGATATCTTAGGCGAGAATATCCGCTATCCGTTAGAAGGCTATTTATATCCCGCTACATATCCATTTTACGTAGAGAAGCCGCCACTTGACGAAATAATCCATACGATGATTTCTTCAATGAACACTGTGGTGCTGGAGTATAAAGCCGGCTATGAAGAACGCGATATGACGGTACATCAATTTGTAACGTTTGCTTCCCTGCTGGAAGAGGAGGCGACAGCTTCTACAGATCGTGAAACAATTGCCAGCGTGTTCTATAACCGTTTGAAAGTTGATATGCCATTACAAACTGACCCGACCGTCCTTTATTCATTAGGTGAACATAAAGACCGTGTATTATATGAAGACTTAGAAGTCGACAACCCGTATAATACTTATAAAAATGCAGGGCTGACACCTGGTCCGATTGCTGCACCGGGAAAATCATCGCTTGAGGCAGCGATTAGTCCAAGCGATACGGACTATTTATACTTCCTTGCAGACAAAGATGGAAACAATCATTTTGCCAAGACTTACGAGGAACATTTGAGTAATGTAGACAAATATATTAAGTAATGCCAATGTCCAAATAGGAGGAATCGAGTAAAGATTATTCGCATTCCTTCTATTTTCATGCTATTATAAATTGTGATTTTTTGTCCTCAATAGCGATAGATCTCATGGACGCAAACATACCGTTTCGTCTTTTTTGTTTGTACATTACTATGTAGGATAATGAGAACTTTCTATTTCGAGAAATAACTAGGCCTTCATGTTGATTAAAAAGTAGTTAGATGAACTTGCTTTGGCAGTCATGAATGCACTTTTCGGATTATGTAAGGAGTTTTTTAATGGAATTATCTGATGCTTATATCGAAACCTTTATTCAGCCTCGAAGTGAATTGCTGCTGGAAATGGAACAGTTTGCCGCGGAGCATCATGTACCTATTATGCAGCTTTCTGGAATCGAAGCATTAAATCAATTATTACGAATCCAAAAACCGACAAGAATTTTGGAAATAGGAACAGCAATCGGCTATTCAGCTATGCGTATGGCACTGGCGCTGCCGGATGCAAAAATTGTTACAATTGAGCGGGATGCCGAACGCGTGGCACATGCACGTGCTTTTATCGAGCGTTCCGAGGTAGCTGACCGCATTACTATTGTAGAAGGCGATGCATTAGAGGTAGAAGTCGGACAGTTTCATGCAGCGTATGACGCTGTGTTTATTGATGCGGCAAAAGGCCAGTATCAAAAGTTTTTTGAGAAATATTCGCCGCTCGTACCGTCAGGCGGAGTACTGTACATTGATAATATGTACATGCATGGATTATCAGATTTAGATATTAAAGAAGTGCCAAGAAGAAAAAGAACGATGATTCGAAACTTAAAGACGTTTACGGATTGGGTCATGCAGCATCCGGATTATACGAGTGCTTTTTTCCCGGTTGGTGACGGCTTGTTAATTTGTTTGAAGAGGTGACAAGGGTGAAGAAACCAGAACTATTAGTAACACCGCAAACGGTCGCACATATACAAGATTTGCTTGAAGCCGGTGCAGATGCGTTTGTAATAGGGGAACAGAAATTTGGCCTGCGCTTGGCAGGAGAGTTTACTGTCGGACAGGTAGAAGAGGCGACAAAACTAATTCATGCTGCAGGGAAAAAGGTATACGTAGCGGTGAATGCACTATTCCACAATGACCGGCTGGATGATTTAGAACTATACTTAAAAGAAATGCAGCGAATTGGCGTGGATGCCTTACTTTTCGGTGACCCGGCTGTTGTAGTGGCTGTACGAGAATTAGGAATTACGATACCGCTGCATTGGAATCCCGAAACGATTGCTACGAACTGGTTCCAAGTGAACTATTGGGGTCAGCGCGGCAGTAAGCGTGCTGTTTTAGCGCGTGAGCTATCCTTGGATGAGGTGCTTGAAATCAAGGAAAACGCAAAAACAGAAATTGAAGTGCAAGTCCATGGCATGACGTGCATGTTCCAGTCGAAACGTTCTCTATTAGGGAACTACTTCCTGTACCGTGATCAAGTAATGGAAGTAGAAAACCGCAAAGAAAACAAAAATATGTTCCTTCATGATAAAGAACGTAAAAATAAATACCCGATTTACGAAGATGTAAACGGAACGCATATTTTTTCACCAAATGATATGTGCATTATCGACGAGTTAGGTGAGCTGTTCGAGGCGGGGATTGACTCGTTAAAATTTGATGGTATCCTTCATTCTTATGAATACATCGTCAAGGTAACAGGACTTTACCGTCAAGCAATCGATGCATACTTCGATCAAGGTGAAGAGGCATATGAGGATATTAAAGATGATTTACTTGCACAAATTGAAGAAATTCAACCAGCATTGCGCCCGCTCGATACTGGCTTCATCTTTAAGGAAACAGTTTACTAGAAGGGAGCAGCTTATATGCTACAGTTAATTCAAAACGAAAAAATTCGTGAAATAAAAGATGGCCGGCGTGTCATTGTGAAAAAACCTGAGCTGCTTGCTCCAGCCGGCAGCTTGGAAAAATTAAAAATAGCTGTTCATTATGGGGCGGATGCAGTGTTTATCGGCGGCCAGGAATTTGGTCTGCGTTCGAATGCTGATAACTTCACGATTGAAGAAATGCGTGAAGGGGTAGAGTTTGCAAAGAAATATGGTGCTGTTGTATACGTTACAACAAACATTTTTGCCCACAATGAAAATATGGACGGGCTGGAAGAATATTTGGAAGCAATTGAGGGAGCCGGCGTTACAGGCATTATCGTGGCAGATCCATTGATTATTGAAACATGCCGCCGCGTTGCACCAAAGCTTGAGATTCACCTTTCCACACAGCAGTCCTTATCCAATTGGAAAGCAGTGAAGTATTGGAAGGAAGAAGGTCTTCACCGTGTCGTATTAGCACGGGAAGTAGGCGCGGAAGAAATGCGGAAGATGAAAGAAGAAGTGGACATCGAGATCGAAGCATTTGTTCACGGAGCAATGTGTATTGCCTATTCAGGCCGATGCGTTCTATCCAACCATATGACTGCCCGCGACTCAAACCGCGGCGGCTGCTGTCAGTCTTGCCGCTGGGACTATGATTTGTATGAAAATAAAGATGGTGAAGAAGTGCCGCTGTTTGAAGAAGGCGATGCACCATTTGCTATGAGTCCAAAAGACTTGAAATTAATCGAATCTATTCCGCATATGATTGAGCTTGGTATTGATTCATTAAAAGTGGAAGGCCGGATGAAATCAATTCACTATGTAGCGACAGTTATTTCTGTTTACCGTAAAGTAATTGATGCCTATTGTGCTGATCCGGAACATTTCCAAATTAAAAAAGAGTGGCTGGAAGAGCTATCCCGCTGTGCCATCCGTGCAACAGCTTCCTCATTCTTCGAGTCTGAACCAACATACAAGCAGCAAATGTTCGGATTCCACGCTTCAAAACCAAAATGGGACTTTGCCGGTCTTGTGCTTGATTATGATGCAGAGACACAAATGGTGACGCTTGAACAGCGCAACTACTTCAAGCCTGGTGATACGGTTGAATTTTTTGGTCCGGATATTGAAACATTCCAAATGGTTGTAGAGCAAATATGGGATGAAGAAGGCAATGAACTAGATGTTGCCCGCCATCCTCTGCAAATTATTAAATTTAAAGTAGATCAGCCGCTTCATGCATATAACATGATGCGAAAGGAGAACAAAAAGTAATGAATAAGCGTCCAGTAGTCATCGGGATCGCCGGTGGGTCATGTTCAGGTAAAACAAGTGTGACGCGCTCCATCTATGAAGTTTTCCGCGAACATTCTGTAGTGGTTATCGAGCAGGATTATTATTATAAAGATCAAAGCCATATGACATTTGAGGAGCGGCTGGAGACAAACTATGACCACCCGCTGGCTTTTGATACAGACTTGTTGATCGACCATGTAAACAAACTTTTGAACCGTCAGGCAATTGACAAGCCGGTATATGATTATGTACATCATACACGTGCTGAAGAAGTCATTCATGTCGAGCCAAAAGATGTGATTATTGTGGAGGGTATTCTTGTATTAGAAGACGAACGTCTACGTGAATTGATGGATATAAAATTATTTGTCGATACTGATCCGGATCTTCGCATCATTCGAAGAATCCAGCGCGATATTAAAGAACGCGGACGTACAGCGGATTCAGTCATTGAACAATATTTGACGGCAGTTCGCCCAATGCATAATATGTTTATCGAGCCGACAAAGCGGTATGCCGATGTCATTATCCCGGAAGGTGGAGATAATGGGGTTGCAATCGATTTGATGGTTACAAAAATTAAAACAATTCTTGAAACTGACTCGATTGTATAATATGATGTATTGGTATTGACAATATTTACATTCATTATATTGGAATAAAGACCAAATAATGATTCATAAGCATACTCATAAAATTCGACTATAAGTATCGGTGGCAGCGCATGTCTTTTTGGACGTGCGTTGTCATATACATAGCTAATAGTCGGGTTTTATGTTATGTATAACTATTTCTAAAAGAAAACGGTTGCATTTTAAACTTTAAGGTGTATAGTAATGTTTTCAAGGAAGATGAAGGAGTGAGCATTTTGTCAAATGAAAAACAATACCCAATGACATTGGACGGAAAAGCGAAGTTAGAGGAAGAATTAGAATACTTAAAAACGGTGAAACGTAAAGAAGTGGTAGAGCGTATCAAAACTGCCCGCTCGTTTGGCGATCTTTCCGAGAACTCTGAGTATGATTCCGCTAAAGAAGAGCAAGGCTTTGTAGAAGGTCGTATTTCTACAATTGAATCTATGCTGCGCAATGCCCTAATTATTACAGATGAGCAGGATGATACTACAGAGCTTTTAGTATCGCTTGGCCGCACGGTAACATTCGATTTGCTTGAAGATGGAGAACCGGAGGGTGAGCCGGAATCCTATAAAATCGTCGGCTCTGCAGAAGCGGACCCTTCAGAAGGCCGTATCTCAAACGATTCACCGATGGCTAAAGCATTAATGGGCCATAAATTAAATGATAAAGTAAAAATTTCGACGCCGGGTGGAGAAATGGAAGTCGTAATTTTAGAAATTAAATAATAGAATAAGTTGTTTCCGTTTATTTGCGGGAACAACTTTTTTTATTGTCAGTCCTATGATAAGGAAGGTTTTTTGAAACGCTTCATCCAAGTTGATAAATGTCATTTGGATAAAAGGCCAGGTATGCTGCGAGTAGGCATAGACTATTAAGTATTGGTAAAATAGCATCAGGAAGGGGGACTATATATGAGTAAAAAAGAGAAGGAACGTCTAGATCCTTCACAGCCTGCTACACGGACAAATCGACGTAAAGAAAAAATGGACCGTACATTGAATTATTTAATAGGGATTGTATCTGTATTGATTGTTATTAGTGTAATCGTCATTTTTACAGGGAACGAAGATGAGGAAGCAGCAAAAGAGCCTGCAGAGGAAACGCCGGTTGAATCCCAGCCTATAGAAGAAGAGGAGAATGCGGTGGAGGAAGATGAGGAAGTAGAATCAGAGCCGGCTCCACAAGATGAAGAAGAAGCCGAAGAGCCGACAGAAAGTGAAACTAATGCCCCAAAGGTTTCATCTTCCGATCAACCGGCAGTGGATGAAGTATGGACAAATGACGCATGGAAGCCATATGCTACAGCTCAGACTGGCGAACATACTTCCACATTTACAGAAGGCGATATTGATTATGAGGAGAAGTTAAAAGCTATTTACTCAGTCATCCCGCTTGACCAACAGGAGAGCATTCTTTGGTCTATCAGAAACAATGGCAATGCTAAATCGGCCGTAGCTGTCCTCTCTTCAAAAGATAAAGCGCAAAAGTACCGGGTAGCAATCGAATGGATAGATGACCAAGGGTGGAAGCCGCAGCAAGTAGAAGTGTTAAATACACTAGAAGGGGCATATTAGCTTGACATATATCTATCTGATTGATTATTTTAAGTAGAGTGTCTTGAAATGGAGGAATTATGAATGAAAATTGCTGTAATCGGAGCAATGGAGCAGGAAGTGGAGCAGCTCCGTGCCACGTTGGAAAACCCAAAAACAGAAACTATCGCAAACAGTGAGTACACAACAGGAATGTATAAGGGAAAAGAAGTTATTCTACTAAAGTCAGGAATTGGCAAGGTAAATGCGGCAATGACTACAACAGTGCTGCTACATACATTCAAACCGGATGTTGTCATTAATACCGGATCGGCAGGCGGATATGACCCGTCACTTGAGGTAGGGGCAGTCGTTATTTCTGACGAAGTGCGCCACCATGATGTTGATGTAACGATTTTTGGCTATGAAATGGGACAGGTGCCGCAAATGCCGGCAGCATTTAAATCGGATATGAAATTGAGGGAAGCTGCACGCGAAGCAGTAACAGAAGTAGGCGAGCATCAGTATGGCATCGGGCTGATCTGTTCAGGGGATGCTTTTATGAATGATCCGGAACGCGTAGAAAAGGTTCGTGCCTATTTCCCTCAAATGAAGGCTGTAGAAATGGAAGCGGCAGCCGTGGCACAAGTATGCCATCAGTTTGATACGCCGTTTGTTGTCATTCGTGCACTGTCAGATATCGCGGGGAAAGAATCGAATGTCAGTTTCGATGAGTTCCTGCCGGTAGCAGCAAAGCATTCAACTGCTGTTGTTTTAAAAGCAATCGAAAAATTATAAGCTATCTAGCTTTGATAATTAATAGAACGAAAAGAATGCAAACGGTAAGAGGAAAACTATTCTACCGAAAAATTCCTGATGGAAATACCGGAGAGTGTTAAAAAAATCACAGCCATTTTTGCCTCTGCATGGTACGATGTAGGAAAATCAACCTGGGGAGGTAAGGGTATGGTCTTTTTCATGACGGTGGCAATGGCAATCACAGCAGTTTTAATGCTGTTTATAACAGCAGATGTAGCAGAATACAAAAATTAATACAATGCGCATTGAAACGGTCGGTTTCAATGCGCATTTTTATTGGCTATAAAAGAGAAAAGCCGGGGAGAGGCCGGTGCAGATCTGCAAGGGGTGTATACGAAGACTTCAAAGAATGCCTAAGTTTGGTGTTTAAATTGCTGATACAGCTTCACAAGAGCCCTTTTTTCGATGCGGGATACATAGCTTCTGGATATATCCAATTGCTTGGCAATTTCCTTTTGCGTTAATGGCTTTACATTATTTAACCCGTAACGCAGCGTGATAATTTCCAGCTCCCGAGCATCAAGCACTTTTAAATATTGATAGAGCTGCTGATGCCGTTCTCTTTCCTCGATTTGATCGATTGTAGGCTTTTCATCAAATTGAAGTAAATCTCGTATTTGCAAAGCCTGCCCGTCTTTATCGACACCGATCGGCTCAAATAATGAGACATCCTTTTGGACTTTTTTCTGGGCCCGCAGATGCATCAGAATTTCATTTTCAATACAGCGCGCAGCATACGTGGCAAGCCGTGTTTTTTTATTTGGGGTAAAACTTGCCACAGCCTTCATTAAGCCGATTGTGCCGATGGAAATATAGTCATCGAGCTGCTCGTGTGGCGGATGAAATTTTTTCACGACATGTGCAACAAGCCGCATATTGCGTTCGATTAAATCGAGCCTAGCCTGCTCGTCACCGGCTAAAAAACGATCGAGTACTTGCTTTTCTTCTTCACGCGTAAATGGTTTGGAAAAAGCCTGCCCCTTTAAATAGCCAACTAATGAAGGGAAGTCTAGCCATAGCTGAAGAAGTGATACCATGATGCCCACGAAGCCATCCTTTCCTTTTTCGCAGTATATGTCGAAAAAGCATGGAAAATGAAAAAAAGGTCACGCATAAATCCTTGCGCAACCTTTTTGTTAAATTTTCTTTAATGTAACGGTACTGATCATCAATACTGCCAGGATGGGAAATAAGAACATATAAAAGACCGGTGATAATGCATGGGTAAAGAAAAAAGAGAATGTCAACAGTGTACCTGCAGCTGTAATCGGCAGCCCTACAAAGTAGCCGTTCGAATCCGTTACATTAAAGCGGGCAAGTCGAAAGGCCCCGCATGAAATATAAAGAATCGTCATAAACATACCAGCTCCGCCAAAATCCTTCAATGCAATTTCATACATCAATAATGCCGGTGCCATACCAAACGAAATAATATCCCCCATGGAATCAAGCTGTTTTCCTAATTCGGACTCCTGATTGAATTTCCTCGCCACTTTACCGTCATAGCGATCAAGGAATGCCGCAATAAATATAAATAACACACTATAACTATAAAATTCGTTTAAGCTGGCCATAATGGCCGCTCCGCCAAACGACATGTTAAGTACTGTAATTAAATTAGCAGCGTTCGCTTTTATTTTCTTCAAGGTCATGTCTACCTTATGAAGAAGAAACATTAGAAACACTCCTTTGCACTTTACTATTGTTTTATTATACTCTGAAATGGGTAGGTAAGAAAGGTTGTTCTCCTATCAATTATATGAAAATTACTTTTCAATGTTCCTACAAACTATTATAATAACCTTTTACCTTCTCTCGGCACAAGTCTCCCGCTTTTTAGAGACAGCAGGATGAGTACTAGTTTCAGTCATTTTTCTATGGTACATTCATACCGTGAGAAAAAAGAAAATAATGCCTCCGGCGAGTCATGCGATTCAGATTTGTACCTGCACTAGGACGAATCCAAACCCAATTACGCCGAGGTGTAATTGATTTATAGTTGGAGGAATACCGATGAAAGAGAAAATCTATCGATCCATGATTGAGCTCACTAATGGAAAACAAAGCTCGCTGTTACTGAAGAAGCTTGCAACTTCAGCACTTAGTAAAAAGTTTATTCAAAGCTACACTAAAGTATACGAGATTAACATAGAAGAAGTTTCAAAAAACATGGAGAATTATAAGAGTTTACATGAATTTTTCACCCGGTCGTTAAAAGAAGGTGTACGGCCGGTTGCCCAAGGAGAAAAGGTATTCACCAGCCCAGTGGACGCAAAAATTGAGGCATTCGGCGATATTCGGGATAGTATGACCCTCACGGTGAAAAATAAACCATATTCCTTGGAAGATCTATTTGGCAGCAAGGAGCGTGCAGCGAGATATCGAAACGGAAAATATATTGTGTTTTATTTAAGCCCTGCTGATTACCACCGTATCCATAGCCCGATTGACGGCGATGTAGTCCGCCAATATGTACTTGGCCAAAAATCCTATCCTGTTAACCAGCTAGGTTTGACGTATGGCAAGAAACCAATCAGCCATAATTATCGTATGATTAGTGAGCTTGCATATGCGCAGAATCGCCAGACTGCACTTATAAAAGTAGGGGCGATGTTTGTCAATTCCATTGAGCTGACGAATATAACAACAGTCTGGTCCAAAGGAGAAGAGGTAGGCTATTTTACATTTGGCTCAACAGTAGTCATGCTATTTGAAAAAGATGCAATCGAATTTTGCGAGAATGTCGGAGCCGGCACTACCATTCGGATGGGTCAAGCATTCGCAAATATGCTATAATCAATAATTATGAACGTGAGGGAGATTTAGGCTTGTATAATCATTTATTGCCAGATAAATTTGTATCGACTGTATTCGATATAACACCGGAAAATTTAAAAGAAATGGGCTTTCGTGGAATTATCACGGATTTGGATAATACGCTGATTGAGTGGGACCGGGCAGATGCAACAGAAGAGCTTGCTGCTTGGTTTAAACGGATGCAGGATGCGGGTATCCGCATTGTCATTGCATCCAATAATAATGAAGAACGGGTAAAGAGGTTTGCGGAGCCTTTAAGCATCCCTTATATTTCGCGTGCGCGAAAGCCGTTAGGAAAAGGCTTCTACCAGGCACTTGTCCGCTTGAAACTAAAGCGCGAGGAAGTGGCGATGGTAGGAGACCAATTACTGACAGACGTCATGGGGGCAAAGCGCCAAAAGCTCTATACAATTTTAGTTCGTCCGGTTGCCCAATCGGATGGTTTTGTGACGCGCTTCAATCGCTTTGTCGAGCGCCGTGTGTTTAATGAGTTAAAACGAAAAGGTATTAAGACTTGGGAGGATTTATAAGAATGAATGAAATGCCAAACTGTATTGGCTGTGGAGCAGTGATCCAGACAGAAGACAAAAGTGAGCTTGGATATGCACCACCATCGTCTCTAGAAAAAGAGACGATTATTTGCCAGCGCTGCTTCCGCCTGAAAAACTATAATGAAATCCAGCCGGTAAGCTTAACCGATGATGATTTTTTGCGTATATTAAACGGACTTGGAGAACAGCAAGGGCTGATCGTAAAAATTGTTGATATATTTGATTTCAATGGAAGCTGGCTGCCTGGGCTGCATCGATTCGTCGGGAAAAATCCTGTATTGCTCGTAGCTAATAAAGCGGACTTGCTCCCTAAATCAGTCAAGGCAAACAAAGTAATCAATTGGCTAAAACGAGAAGCGAAGGCACTTGGGCTAAACCCGGTAGATGTCATGCTTGTTTCTGCCCATAAAGGAAACGGGATGACTGAGGTAACCGAGGCGATTGACCATTATCGTAACGGGCAGGACGTGTTTGTTGTTGGCTGTACGAATGTTGGCAAGTCAACCTTTATTAACCGGATTATTAAACAGGCAACCGGTGAGGGAGAAGTAATTACAACTTCCCACTTCCCAGGAACAACGCTGGATATGATTGAAATCCCACTTGACGATGGTTCTGCGCTTTATGATACACCTGGGATTATTAATCACCATCAGATGGCACATTATTTAGACGCAACTGAGTTAAAATATATTATGCCGAAAAAAGAAATCAAGCCAAAGGTGTATCAACAAAATGAGGGACAGACATTGTTCATTGGGGCTTTGGCACGCTTTGATTTCATAAAAGGAGAGCGCTCGGCATTTACCGTGCATGTAGCGAATGATTTGCCAATCCATCGCACAAAGCTTGAAAATGCTGATCAACTATATGCTGAGCATAAAGGTGAGCTTCTGGCTCCTCCGACAGCAGCACATATCGGCCAGCTGCCTGAGCTCGTCCGGCATGAGTTTTCGATCAAGGATGGAAAAACGGATGTTGTATTCTCAGGACTCGGCTGGATTACAGTACAGCACCCGAATGTAGTCGTGGCTGCCTATGCGCCAAAAGGGGTACAAGTATTTATCCGTCCTTCGCTCATTTAATGAGCTGATAGACGTTTTCATAAAAGATAGGCAGCTCCTGCAAGCATTTACTTGTTGGATATAGCCGTCTATATAAACAAAAGCAAAGGTATTGTTGCACATAGTCTTTTGAAAAGGATGAGTTGAGATGAAAAAGTGGTTCGCGGTCATTGGAGATCCAATTGCACAGTCCAAATCTCCAAATATGCATCATATATGGTATGAGGAAGCTGGAGAGGATGCAGCCTATATTCCGATTCATGTAAAAGCAGAGGAGTTGGAGCAGGCAGTCCGGTCGTTAAAACTGCTGGGTGCAAGCGGATGGAATGTGACGATTCCACATAAACAATCGATCATTCCATTTTTAGACGAGTTAGATGAGCTGGCACAGAAAATGGGAGCAGTTAATACCGTGGTCAGGCTGGAAGATGGGAGACTGAAAGGTTATAACACGGATGGCCCAGGCTTTGTTCAGTCGTTGGAAGAGACAATTGGAACAGGCCACCGTCAAGATCCTCTGCTTCTTATTGGGGCAGGAGGAGCAGCGCGTGGTATCGCTTTTGCTCTTCAGCAGGCAGGGTATACATCTATTACAGTAGCAAATCGTACAGCTGCCAAGGCTGAAGCAATTGTTCAGGAGATGGGGGAAGGAAAGGCTTTATCATTGGAAGAGGCAGAAAGCACGCTTGACCTGTATAAAGTGTTTATTCAGACGACGCCGGCAGGTATGAGTACAGGCAATCTCGAACTGCCATTCTCCATGAAAAAGTTTCCCGCAGGCGCAATTGCGGCGGATATTGTGTATAATCCATTAATGACGCCTTTTTTACTTGCGGCTGAAGAAAAAGGAGCAGCAATTGTGAATGGACTTGGCATGTTCGTTCACCAAGGGGCGATTGCTTACCAATACTGGCTTGGTGAGTACCCGAATACAAATGGAATGATTGCCCGTTTGACGGAGCAATTAGGAGGAAAATAATTTTTATGTTAACAGGTAAACAAAAACGTTTTTTACGTGCTGAGGCACATCATCTAGACCCGATTTTCCAAGTGGGAAAAGGGGGAGTAAACGACCAAATGCTACGTCAATTGCGTGACGTATTAGAGGCACGCGAGCTGATTAAAGTGCGTATTTTGGATAATTGTGAAGAAGATAAACATGAAGTGGCCCAAGCATTAGCGGCAGGTACACGTGCAGAATTAGTTCAGTTAATCGGATTGACAGTGATCCTTTATAAGGAATCCCGCAATAATAAGAAAATCGTACTACCAAAAGCAGACAAAAAGTAAGGTGAGTGAGCATGAAGAAGGTCGGTATTCTAGGAGGTACTTTCAACCCTCCTCATATCGGACATTTAATGATGGCGAATGAAGCATATCATGCACTGGGGCTGGAGGAAGTACGTTTTATGCCAAATGCTGTGCCTCCACATAAACAGTCGAGCGGCGCCACTGACGAACAGCGTAAAAAGATGGTGGAACTGGCGATTGAAGATGTTCCGTACTTTATGCTGGAGATGTTTGAATTAGAACGCGGAGGCCTTTCCTATACTTCTGATACGATGAGTACGTTAGTCCAGCAGGAACGGGAAGTTGAATTCTATTTTATCATTGGCGGAGATAGTATTGATCATTTGCATACATGGCATCAGATTGACGATCTTGTACAAATTATAAAGTTTGTAGGAATCAGAAGACCAGGCAGTGATGCAATTACAAAATATCCTGTTTTAATGATAGATGCTCCACAGATCGGCCTTTCATCCACTTTATTACGAGAACGCTTTTCACTAGGAAAGACAGTACAATATTTATTACCAAAGCCGGTGGAGGCTTTTATTCGAAAGGAAGGGTTATATGGAGCGCGAAGCCTTACTTGAATATATCCGACCACGGATGCCAGAAAAGCGCTATATTCATACTATAGGTGTAATGGAGACAGCTATTTTACTGGCAGAGAAATATGGGGTGGATACAAAAAAAGCTGAAATAGCCGCCATCCTTCATGACATGGCAAAATACGAGGAAGTAGAAGGTATGCGGGCTATTGTACGTGAGCAGGGACTGGACACCCGTTTGCTTCCTTGGGGTTCAGAGATCTTACATGGACCGATTGCTGCATACCGGGCGGAGTTTGAGCTGGGAATTAAGGATGAAGCCATCTTGAATGCAATGCGTTACCATACAACGGGGAGAGCCGGTATGAGCCGCCTAGAGCAGATTATCTATATTGCCGATATGATTGAGCCAAATCGCAAATTTCCTGGTGTAGAGCCGCTCCGGCAAATAGCAGAAGAGGATCTGCAAAAGGCGATGAAGGCATGCATCCATCATTCCATTTTATTTTTAGTAACGGCTGAGCTTCCAATCTACCCATTATCAATTGAATGTTACAATGACTATTTAGGAGAGGAACTTTAATATATGAACGAAACTTTATTACAACTTTCTTATAAGGCAGCAGATGATAAGCACGCAGAGGATATCGTAGTATTAAACATGCAGGGGATTTCCCTTCTGGCAGATTACTTTATCATCTGTCACGGAAATTCGGACCGTCAAGTACAGGCAATTGCCCGGGAAATTCAAGAAAAAGCAGTAGAAAACGGCCATGAAGTAAAACGCGTTGAGGGATTTGATTCAGCCCGCTGGATTCTTGTGGATCTTGGAGACGTAGTAGCACATGTTTTCCACAAGGATGAGCGTGCATTCTATAATCTAGAGCGTCTATGGGGAGATGCACCACAGCTAGAAGTGTCTGCTGATGAGTAGCTATCTTAGTTTTGCCTATATTTATGACGAACTGATGACAGACCTGCCGTATGATGAGTATGTTGAGTGGGTAATGCTGCATGCTCCGGCAGGCAGATACCCTGCTTTACTTGATATCGGCTGCGGAACAGGCACTCTTGCCTTGAAATTTGATGAGGTCGGATACAATGTAAGCGGTGTAGATGTATCAGAAGATATGTTAACAATGGCTAATGCAAGAACAGAGGCAGCAGGTAAATCGATTTCATACTTTGCTATGTCAATGGAAGAGCTAGAAGGCTTTGAAGAAATTGATGTAGCAGTGATTCCGGTTGATTCCATCAATTATGTAACAGAGGAAAAAGCTGTATATGAAACGTTAAGCCGCGTATATGGGGCATTACGAGATGGTGGTCAGTTGTTTTTTGATGTGCATTCGTTATGTAAGATGGATGAAATTTTCTTAAATGGCCCATTTACATATGATGACGGCCATGTTACATATATTTGGCACACAGAGCCGGGCAAGTATGAGCATTCCGTTTATCATCAGCTATGCTTTTTTGTAGAAGGACAGGACGGCTTATATGAGCGTTTCGATGAGGAGCATTTCCAGCGTACATTCGCGCCGGAGCAGTATGCCCAGTGGCTGAAGGATATTGGTTTTACTGAAGTCCACGTTACTGCAGACTGGCTGCCGGAAGCGCCAAATGAAGAAAGTGAACGAATTTTCATACGAGCGGTAAAATAGCATCTTTTCAAAAGAAGGCAAATTATGTATATTGGAGGAGACTCCATATGATTTGCCTTCTGAGAAAGGGTGTTTTTTTATTATCAACAATCTCATTGCAAAGTATGGAAAAAGAGTGCTGCTGCCCAGCATTCTTTGTGTCGCTGGATTTATCGTTTTTATCATGATACAACGCGAAGAACAGTCCTCATTTGAATTGATTACTGAAGCAGAGCCGGTACAGGCCGAGCCGCAAGAAGAGCTGCAGGAGGTAAAGGAAGCTACTCAGGTGCTTGTAGATGTAAAGGGAGCTGTAAACTATCCCGGTGTCTATACGTTAACGGAGGAAGACCGGGTAGTAGATGCTATTACTCTTGCAGGCGGTTATGTAGAAGGCGCTGACTCTTCCCTTATTAACCATGCCCAGAAGCTGCAGGATGAAATGGTGATTTATATTCCCGTAAAAGGGGAGGAAACAGAAGCCGCGGTGAAAAATATTACAGTGATGGGCACCGGCAGCAAGTCGGAAATTGCAAAGATAAACATCAATACTGCCGATGAATCGCAATTGACCACATTGCCGGGAATCGGGCCGGCCAAGGCCAAGGCAATTATTTCGTACCGGGAGGAACAAGGAATGTTTCAAACGGTCGAGGGTCTGAAAGAAGTATCAGGTATAGGGGACAAGACGTTTGAGCAGTTAATAGATTTGATTGATATAAAATAAGCAGTATAAGAAATTTTGGAACATTGCCATGCGCGTTCATTTTGACTAAACTAACAATAAGACAACACGGGAGGTAGTCATATGGAGCGAATAACATGGGACCAGTTTTTCATGGCGCAAAGCCATCTATTAGCATTGCGGAGTACATGTGCAAGATTAGCAGTTGGTGCAACGATTGTAAGGGAAAAACGGATCATAGCGGGGGGCTATAATGGCTCTATATCAGGTGATGAACACTGCATTGAACAAGGCTGCTATGTAGTGGACAACCACTGTGTACGGACAATTCATGCGGAAACAAATGCATTATTGCAGTGTGCTAAATATGGTACACCTGCAAATGGCGCAGACCTGTATGTTACACATTTTCCTTGTTTGCCCTGCTCAAAGACAGTCATTCAGGCAGGCATTAAAAATGTATTTTATGCAAAGGATTACAAAAACAATCCATATGCCCTTGAGCTATTTGAAAAAGCAGGTGTCAACGTTGTACATATTCCGTTCGATGAAGCTAAGATTGACTTTTTAAAGGATGAAAAGTTGCAATTAGCAGTCGATATGCTGCAAAAAATGCGTGAGCTTGGTGTCTCGCATGAAGAATTGTTCCCTTATGAGGAGAAGGTGAACCAATTATTTGGTCAATTTAAAGCATAAATGGATTTATTATGCCTTATCGGTTTTAGTCGCTGTACTAGCGGCACATGAATCGGTAGGGTTTTTGTGTTTCTTGGTTGTAATTGGAGCTTTGTGCTTGTATCGGGGTTTCCATACAGTACATTTAATGGCATTAGCTATGACTGGAATTCTCGTATACGGTTATAGCAGCTGGCAGCTCGAAAAGCTAGATCAGCCGCTTGAGCTCCCTGCAGTCCTGACCTCCACAGATACGTACACGATTAATGGACAAACACTCAGAGGTCTCATGAAGGACAGTGAGGGACGCCCCGTTTATATTGTCTATTTATTTCGTTCTGAAGAGGAAAAACAGCAGTATGATTCGGTACCGCTTGCAGGTACAGTTTTCTTGGTGGAAGGATTGTTGGAAGAACCAGCCCCAAAAAACCACCGGTACCATTTTTATATGGGAGATTATTTGAAAAGTAAAGGAGCCATCGGGATTTTAAAAGCAGCTTCGTTAAAGAAGCTGGATCAGCAGGAAGCGCTCTTACAAAAAATTTACGAGCAGCGGTTTCGGCTGAGCCGACATATTGAACGGACATTTCCAGCTTCTCTTTCTGCTGAGGCACAGGCACTGCTCATCGGTGTCAACGAAGGTGTAGAGCCGGAAATAGAGCGGGCCTATCAGAAACTAGGGATCACACATTTATTTGCCATTTCGGGGCTGCATATTGCTCTTGTCTCACTTCTTTTTTTCCAAGGACTCTTGCGGCTTCATGTACGCCGTGAGTTTGCCACGCTCCTGCTGCTTATAGTTCTTCCGGTATATGCCCTGCTGGCAGGAGGTGCGCCATCAGTATGGAGAGCTGTTTTAGTTGTAGAGCTCGTGCTGCTGGCAAAATATTTCCGCTGGCATCTGCCGATGGATGATGCTCTTTCGATCAGTTTTATTCTATTTGTTTTATGGGAGCCCGGCTCTATTTACCAGATAGGTTTTCAGCTTTCTTATTTAGCCACAGCAAGCCTTGTGTTCTCTGGTCCGATACTTGCCAGGGCCACGACATGGTGGGGGCAAGGCTTTCTTATAACCTTTGTCTGCCAGCTGCTTACGTACCCATTACTGCTTGTTCATTTTTACGAGCTTAGCATATCCTCTTTTATTGCAAATATCTTATTTGTACCTCTTTTTTCTTTTGTGATTCTGCCTATCAATATTATCCTTTTAATAATTTCTTTTCTGCCGGGACCTTTTGGCGGCTGGCTGTTTTATTTGTATGAGCCTGCCAGGGAGCTGCTGACAAGTTTGATTTTGTATTTGCAGGACATCCCGTACCATATGTGGGTGGCCGGGAAACCGACAGGCGTATGGCCGTTTATTTTGTATATAAGCGTTTTTATAGTGCTCATACTGCTCATAAAGAAACGGTATCAGCACGCAGCTATCTATCTGCTGATTCCGGCTTTACTGTTTCATTCAAGCAGGTATATAGAGCGGGATGTACTGGTGACATTCATTAATGTAGGACAGGGCGATTCCATCCTCGTTGAGCTGCCTTACAAAAGAGGCGTATATTTAATCGATACAGGCGGGGTTCTTCGATTCAGTCAAGAGCGATGGAAAGAGAGGAGGAATAACTACGAGGTTGGTGCACAGATTGTTGTACCTTATTTGAAGGGAAAGGGCATTGCAGCAATCGATAAGTTAATCATTACCCATGCAGATGCCGATCATGTGGAAGGCGCAGAGGAAGTAATAAAGGAGATACGGGTCGGTGAAATTCATATTACCCCTGACTCTTATAAGAAGAGTGTAATGAATGATTTACTGGATGAGGCTGAAAAACAGCAAATTGTAATAAAGGAACAAATGGCGGGCGGGGAGTGGAAGAAGGGACAGGCGCAGTTTGATTATATATGGCCGAGTGATACGGTATATGAAGGAAATAATGATTCCCTTACACTGCTTATGACATATAAAGGCTTTAAAGGCCTGTTTACAGGTGATTTAGAGGAAGCCGGGGAACTGGCGCTCATCATGCAGGAAGGCTCTAAAATTGCAGGGATAGACGTTTTGAAGGCCGGTCATCACGGTAGTAAAACGTCAAGCAGCGAACGGTTTATTGATCATACGAATCCTACCCTTACTGTTTTTATGGCAGGGAAGGATAATCGATATGGCCATCCCCATGAGGAAGTCGTAAACCGGTTTATAAGTAGAAATTTACGTTATGTGACAACCGGACAGGAAGGCACGATCGAAATCAGCATAAATAAAAATGGTATAACTATGCGTAAGCAATAAAGTAAAAGGGCGTATCTTAAAAGCAGACTGCCTTTAAGATACGCCCTTTTCTTAACAAATAAGAAATGCAAAACGTTTTAAGTGATGACATTGTCCAGGCATTGGCACCTGTTGCTCACACGGTCAGCAATTTATTCACGTGTAAACGCGCTACTGGCTGTTCACCAGTGCCTGCCGCAGTAAAACGGGTGCAAATGCCCTTTTCTTATACG
Source organism: Lysinibacillus odysseyi 34hs-1 = NBRC 100172 (assembly GCF_001591965.1). GTDB lineage: Bacteria > Bacillota > Bacilli > Bacillales_A > Planococcaceae > Lysinibacillus_B > Lysinibacillus_B odysseyi. Next base: position 35,369 of record NZ_BCVX01000013.1, on the reverse strand, counting down.
TTAGCTTAACGCATAGCCACTTCTACAATTACTGCGATGATGAACATGATAGCAAAGAATCCGAATGAAATTCCGAAGCCGATTGCTGCATCAGGGAAGTCGTTCCCTTGCATTGCGCGACCTCGGCCCTCGAATGGGTTTTCTGCTACGTAATTTGGATCAGAATGTCCTGCCATAAATATCCCTCCTACTCTCCCATCAATTATAAGTCAACGCCTAGTAAAAATCTATATCCAAACCAATAATTTAACAGTATCAGCAGTCTCAAGTTCGCCTTAAAATATTCACATTCCCCTGTTCAAAAGGTATACTAGATGTTACAGAATCGAGAGGGGGCCACTGTCCGTGAGTTTTACAAAAGTATGGCAAAATATAAAAAACGGGCAACTTGCACCTGTTTACTTACTGGTTGGAGAAGAAAGCTATTTTATAGATGAAACAGTAAAACGATTAAAAAAAGCAATAGGCACTGAAGAAGAAGCGGACATTATGCAATTTGATCTGAATGAACAGCCGCTCGATTACGTCATTGATGAGGCGGATACAATTCCGTTTTTCACAGAGCGTAAACTTATTATCGCCAAAAACGCTTCATTTATGAAAGCAGCGGAAAAGGGCAAGGAGAAAATCGATCATAATATCTCTAGGCTGGAAGCTTGGCTTAGTAATCCAAGCGACACAGCTGTTACGGTCTTTATTGCACCGTATGAAAAGCTGGATGAACGGAAAAAAGTGACAAAGCTGATGAAACTAAAAGCGCTCGTTTTAGACGCTGTCACGCCACAGGATAATGATTTATACAGCTGGATTAAAACTGAAGTAAACGGATATGGTAAGGATATTTCAGATGAGGCTGCCGTAAAGCTTGTGGAAATGGTTGGCGCGAATATGCTGCAACTGCAAATGGAAATTGAGAAGCTCTCCTTATATTTAGGCAAAGAAATTGAAATTACCGCAACGCTTATAGAAGAGCTGGTAGCTAAAACACTTGAACACGATGCATTTAAAATGCTGAATGCCTATTTGTCTCGTAACCAGAAAGAGGCACTGGCTATTTATCATGATCTGCTGCGGCAGAAGGAAGAGCCGATTGCACTTGTCGGGTTACTTGCTTCCAATATACGAACAATGAGCAATGTTTTTTATTTAAGTAAAAAAGGCTATGCCCAGCATCAAATTGCCAAGCAGCTGAAAATTCATCCTTACCGGGTGAAAATGATGTTAGAACAACGGCACAAACCGTCAGAACAGAGGTTACTTCAGGCTTTATACAGTTTAGCCGATGTCGATCTGCAGCTGAAATCTGTAAGCGGCAACCGGGAACGCTTTCTTGAGATGTTCCTGCTGAAACCATTGTAAGAAGTTTCCGTTAGAAGGTTTCGGGTATATAAAAGATAGCTGATGTTAGAAGGAGGCTATATGTATGCAAAACGAAACTGGGGTTATATATGTGGCTCATTCCACACAAGAAATGCTGGATAAGCTGACAGAATTTGAAGAGATGCAAGTAGCAAATCGTATGATCCATATCATTACAAGGGATGCAAGGGAATTTGCCAGCTTGAAATGGGATGCACATATTCGAACACATGAAACTGACAATTGGCTTGCTAATTTGTTTGGCGGGGATGATGATACAGGGCTGAACATGATCGGCCTGTCAGAAGCCGAAAAGGCGGAGTACAAAAGGGAGCTGGAAGAAGGAGCCATTATCATGTACATGGAAGGCGATATATCGTTTGAGCCTGAAAAAGTACATGGGGACCTTGCCGTAAAGCGAGATGAATCACCGGATTTTGTCGAGCAGCCTTTGTCACAGCCTCGCCTGCAGCGATATGATGAAGAGTAGCAAATATAGTGGCACGGACATTCGTACTGACTTTAGGAGATATGAATATGAATAAGCTGTTCGGTTATACTAAATAGAACAGCTTATTTTCGTGCTCTCTCCAACAAATAAGTAAAAAGGCCGGATGCAAAGGCATCCGACCTTACTGTTCATTATTGCGCTTTTTTAGCTAAACGAGATTTTTTACGAGCAGCTGCGTTTTTATGGATAAGACCTTTAGAAACAGCTTTATCAAGAGCTTTAGAAGCAGCACCTACTAATTCTTGTGCGTTTTCAGCACCTGTAGCGATTGCTTGTTCAGCTTTCTTTACAGTTGTACGCATAGCTGATTTTGCTTGAGAGTTTGCAGCGTTTGCTTTTTCGGCAACTTTTACGCGTTTGATAGCAGATTTAATGTTTGGCATAACTTTCACCTCCTAATAATTAGGTACGAGATGAGTATTCTCACTTATTTCATGTGTCAATACAACAAAAATCATTCTACCAAAGGAAGAAGAGAATTGCAACATATAAATGCAAAGAATATTTACTTGACAGTTAGAACATACTGATTTTTGAGGTGAAACCATGACAGAAGTAAATTGGAGCAGAACCGATTTAATTGATGAATCCGAGCAAGTTGTACAGCATCAATCGAAGGAAAAAAAACGTACCCTGGAAAAAACGGCTGGCGTAATAATAGAAGAATGGGACGAACAGCGTGTAAAGATTGCCAGGGTTAACGTAAATAAAGAAGGAGAGGCCGAAATACAAAAGAAGGCAGGTACCTATACAACCTTATCTATCCCTTCCTTAACAGTGGATGATGATGATGGGCTGCAACAGCTTGAAAAAATTCTGGCCAAACATTTAAAATCCATCCATGAGCCGCTTAAACTAACAAAAGAAGATAAAATTTTAGTGATAGGCCTTGGCAATAAAACCATTACACCCGATGCAGTTGGACCGGTAGCAATCGATTCCATGCAAAAGCACTTTGAAGAGGAGCCCAATGAGCAGTTTATCATGTATGCTCCGGGGGTCACAGGGCAGTCCGGCTTTGAAACGAAAGAATTTGTTGAGGCTTTGGTAGATAAAATCCAGCCTGGTTTAGTCATCGCCATTGATGCGCTCGCAACACGTTCAAGTGAACGTCTATGCCGTACTATTCAATTGACCGATACGGGGATTCACCCCGGCTCAGGTGTGGGGAACAAGCGGGCTGAAATTTCAAGAGAATCCCTCGGTGTCCCGGTGACTGCGATCGGTATCCCTACGGTAGTAGAAGCAACAGTGCTTTTAGCGGATGCCATTGATACTGTTTTTCGTACGATTGCTGCAAAGATTGGGGAAAAAAATGCACCATCAAGTAAACTCTCCGTCACACCATGGCAGCCTAGCTCCACTACGCCTATTGATTATAATTTATTGAAGCCGATATTTGGTGAATGGTCTACATGGACAAAAGGAGATCGCATCCAGCTTCTGCAGGAAACGTTCCAAAATAGAGAGCGCCTGATTGTTACGCCAAAGGAATGTGATATCTGGCTAATGCACTATGCAATGCTTGTCAGCAATAGCTTGTTCCGCTGGATTAAAGCTATGTAAGGCGTTCTAAATGCACCATCTCTTCCATAAGATAGGGGGGAGGAGATGGTGCGATGAATAATATAAAACGATTTCTACTTTTTCTGTTAATACTATTTTTAATGCCGATTATTACCGGGCAACTACCGTTTCCAAATAATAAGTATGAATCGGTCCAAGTGCCAAAAGAGCAGAAACTAGTTTACGCCTCTACCGAGTTAGCAGTACCGGAGAAGAAAGTATTACTCGTATTTACACACTCCCATGAAGCATATAAGCCTATAGTGGAAGCAAGTACCGGCATGAAGGAAGTCTATAATGAGCAGCTGAATATTTTCTCCCTCAGTAAAGTAATGGAGGAATATTTGACTTTCCAAGGCATGCAGCCCAAAACCTTGCCGGTTGATTTAATGACGGAATTAAAAAATCAAGGAAAAACAATTTCACATGCTTATAAGGTAGCACGGCCTTTTATCGCAGATGAGATTGCCCTCCAGCCATACGATATGATTCTTGATGTACACCGGGACTCAGCCGGTAAGAAAACGACAACGCTGACAGTCGGTGATACTTCTTATGCAAAAATGGCATTTGTAGTAGGGATGGAGCATGCGAATTACAAAAGCAATCTAGCATACGCCGAGAAGCTTCATGCTACATTAAATGGTCTTGTGCCGGGTATTTCCCGAAAAGTCATGAAAAAAGAGGGCGAAGGCGTAGACGGTATTTATAATCAGGATCTTTCCCCTCAAATGGTGCTTGTGGAAATAGGCGGGATCGATAATACAGAGGAAGAAGTAACGCGCACAATTTCGGTCCTATCAGAAGCGGTGGCTAAAGTACTGCAGGAAAGCTGATTTTCATATCTCTAAGGAGAAGACGGCTTAGTGTTTAAGCAGACCGGGTAGGAATCATCATGTCAAAATATAAATAAGACCTAAAAACATATGATTCAAATAAGAAAGCAAGGCATGGAAGCGGCGATGTCCGAATTCATGCCTTTTTTCATTTATCGCATAGATCAATTTACTAAACGATAAGATAACAGCGCTGCCCTTAGGATGTAGGAGCTGCGAAAGGGCAGTAAAGCTCCTTTTATTAAGTGCATTTGCTTATGCTGGTATAGCAGAATAAACAATCGCCAAACACAGACTGGGCTGTCAAGCATACTTTTTTTAGAACAAACCCTACATTACTGAATGAAAAGGCTGATTTACTAGGATTCCTTTTGTTCGAATGTTGTAGTTTTGCTGATGTTCATAGTATAATTCAGTATAGTTTAAATTCATTCAGCCAAATTTTCCATTGAGACAGCAGTGGAACCAAATGTAGTTTGGCTATTTTTTATGGAGGAGCAGTGCCTGCTGAATGAGTTTATTGCCTCCGGTGGATGTCATGGATTTTGAGGAGAGCGGCGAAACGATCCTGATTATGGAAAGAGGAGCCTGTATCAGAACTAACTCAAAGGCCAGGCACAATTACGCCGAGGCGTAATTGATATAGGAGTGGACAAATACATGAACCGAGAACAACGTTTAAAACGCCAAGAGAATATTCGTAACTTCTCTATTATCGCGCATATTGACCACGGGAAGTCTACGCTGGCCGACCGTATTTTGGAGCAGACAAAATCTATTACACAGCGTGAAATGAAATCCCAGCTGTTGGATTCAATGGATTTAGAGCGTGAACGCGGCATTACGATTAAATTAAATGCCGTTCAATTGAAATATACAGCCAAGGACGGGGAGACATATACGTTCCACTTAATTGATACACCAGGACACGTCGACTTCACATACGAAGTATCACGTTCGCTAGCTGCCTGTGAAGGGGCCATTCTCGTAGTGGATGCAGCCCAAGGGATTGAAGCACAAACACTGGCAAACGTATACCTTGCACTGGATAACGACCTAGAAATCCTGCCTGTCATTAATAAAATAGACTTGCCGGCTGCTGATCCGGAGCGTGTGCGTCAGGAAGTGGAAGATGTCATCGGCCTTGATGCTTCCGAGGCGGTGCTTGCCTCTGCAAAAGCGGGTATTGGAATTGAGGATATTTTAGAGCAGATCGTGGAAAAAGTCCCTGCACCAACAGGCGATCCGGATGCTCCGCTGCAAGCATTGATTTTTGACTCCGTTTATGACGCATATAAAGGGGTTATTATCTCAATCCGTATTATGAATGGTACAGTAAAACCGGGCGACAAAATTAAAATGATGGCGACAGGTGCAGAATTTGAAGTTATCGAAGTTGGGATCCATACACCAAAAGCTGTCCCTCAGACCGAGTTGACAGTAGGGGATGTAGGGTATTTAACAGCTTCTATTAAAAATGTATCAGATACACGTGTAGGGGATACCGTAACATCGGCCGCGAAGCCTGCTGACGAGCCGCTGCCAGGCTACCGTAAGTTAAACCCGATGGTATATTGCGGTCTTTACCCGATCGATACAGCAAAATACAATGATCTTCGTGAAGCATTGGAAAAGCTTGAGTTGAATGACTCGGCATTGCAATATGAGCCGGAAACATCACAAGCATTAGGATTCGGTTTCCGCTGCGGATTCCTCGGTCTATTGCATATGGAAATCATTCAAGAGCGTATTGAGCGTGAATTCAATATTGATTTGATTACGACGGCACCTTCTGTAATCTATGAGGTGCATATGACAGACGGTGAATCAATTAAAGTCGATAACCCATCAATGATGCCAGATCCGCAGAAAATCGACCGTATTGAAGAACCGTATGTGAAAGCAACCATTATGGTCCCGAATGATTATGTTGGGGCAGTAATGGAGCTTTGCCAGCTAAAGCGTGGTAATTTCATGACAATGGATTATATCGATACGACACGTGTATCTATTCAGTATGAAATCCCGCTTTCGGAAATAGTTTACGATTTCTTTGATCATCTGAAATCTAATACAAAAGGCTATGCCTCATTTGACTATGAGCTGATTGGCTACAAACCATCGAAGCTTGTGAAAATGGATATTCTATTAAATGCCGAACAGGTTGATGCCCTGAGCTTCATCGTACACCGTGATTTTGCGTATGACCGCGGAAAAGTGATTGTAGAGAAGCTGAAAGAGCTTATTCCGCGCCAGCAATTCGAAGTGCCGGTACAAGCAGCGATCGGTCAAAAAATCATCGCCCGTTCGACAATCAAGGCGATCCGTAAAAACGTATTAGCAAAATGTTACGGTGGGGATATTTCTCGTAAACGTAAACTGCTGGATAAGCAAAAAGAAGGTAAGAAACGTATGAAACAGGTTGGCTCTGTAGAAGTGCCGCAGGAAGCATTTATGGCTGTTCTGAAGATGGACGATACAAAGAAATAGTTACTATCAACGGTTACAAGCGTTTTAACTAATGTTGTAAAGTTGGAAAAGGTGGCGCATGCCACCGATATGCCACCGCTTTAAAAATATCGGGGGTAATTATAAGTCTTGAGCGAGGGAGTCGAATATATCAGCGGCGTCTCTCGCCATCTTTTCTGTTAAATGGACATACCGATCTTCTGTAACGGCTGATCTGCTATGTCCTAATCTTTTTTGGACCGTTTTAATAGGTGTACCATTTTCAATCAACATTGTAGCGTGTGTATGGCGTAAAGAATGGTAATTGAATTCGATTCCGAGTTTACCCTTAATAAGCTCTCTCGTTTGATATTTAATGACGCTAGGTGTGTAATGCAGGCCGTTTTCCTTTTTGCATACAAAATCATGTTCAGGATCTTGGCGATAAAACTCACCGTATTTTAATTTATTTTCTTTTTGATTCATCTTTGCTTTTTTCAAGATACTCATAAGAGCATTTCCCACTGGAATCGTTCGATACCCAGAGACAGACTTTGGTGATGAAACCACCCAAATGTCTTTTCCTTCAATCTTCCTCTTTGTAAGCTGTTGCTCAATTTCAATCGTCATTTCATCAAAATTTACATGCTTCCATTCCAATCCGCATAATTCTCCTACACGCAAACCACAATGCAATCCGATGTGAAAAGGTAAATAAAATGGATGGTCCTCTGTTATGCGCTGGTTTAACAGTCGCAAATTCTCTTTAGACTGAATTTTTAAATCTTCTTTTGTAGGCTTCCTATCTTTGTCTTTCATTAATTCGACATAAAGCATAGGGTTTTCGCTAATGTATTTATAAGGGTATACAGCCTGATTTAATGCCTTATTCAAAATCCCCCTAATAATACTCAATGTTTGGCGAGCTAATCCTTCGCGCACCTTCATGTTCATATATTGTTGCAGCACATGAGGAGTCAAAGATTTTAGTTTGTACTTCCCTAGGTGAGGAAGAATGTGATTTTTAATCGTTAAACGATAGTTATCTTGTGTATTTGGCTTTAAACGCAATTCAACGTATTCTTCCTGCCAAAACATTAAAAAGTCGTGTAGAGTCATCTCAGTGGGCTTAAAAACGGTGCCTGCATTTTCGTATTCTAAAATTCTCCTTCTTAATACAGCTTCAGCCTCTGCTTTCGTCTGAGCTCCTTCTGCACTCCTTTCTATTTTCTTTCGCTTGCCATCCACAATACCCAAATCAAAGTAGTAGTACCATGTATTTTTACGCTTGCGAACTCCGCCTTTCATTTTGTTTCTCCTTTCTTTTTTCCTTATCAATTACTATTGAGAGCATCACCTCCTTTAATGGGAAAATATGTTCTGTTTTTAGGGTAAAAAAATAAACATATACTTTTATTACTTACTAATTTTTTTACTCATAACCCTCTCGGTTAGTTGATATGCATGGATTAAAGAGAAAGCAAGTAATCTGGAATCTTCCCTTGAAAGTTCAACGCCATCCACAATATAATTGTCACCATTAAAATAGATAGCGATTATTTTTTCTAATCTTTCTGCAATGTCAATGATTTTCAATTTAATCACTCCTGGATCATTACTTCTTCCTAAACTGCTTCAAAAGATGGCTTTTCAATCCAATCAAACATTTCAAGAACCCCTAATGGTTCAAAGTAAATCGTATACTGTTCTATAACGACACATAAACCGTATTTACTTTTATACCAATCAAGGGCAGCCTGCAAAAAATCTTCTGTTACACCGAGAAAATCAGCCAATTCATAGCGATTTGATATATGAAGCCTATGTGCTTGTACAATTTTCGAGAAGGGGATGAGCCTTTCAAACGCCCAGCGACGGGCACGTAATTCTTGTTTGCGATTTTCTATATTGGATTGATCAAGGATATCACCAACAGACGTATGATGGTGGCCGAGTTCCTCAGCCAACACGCATGCTTTTTCTGTGCGTGTCAGCATATGTTTATTGATCCATATAATATTGTTCCCGTATAACCCCTTTAGTCGTGACGGCATATATTTTTCGTAAATCTCTATATTGTTTAGTGATGCTTCTACTGTTAGCTGTTCATATATCATGTGACCACCCCTATTATTTGCGCTTCATTTTTACAAACTCTTTAAAACGTTCAATCTCCTCCAATTCTTCTTCAGTCCATTCTTCTCCATCGTGATGAGCTGCGAAAGTTTGAACTGTATTATCTTCAATAAGATTCTTAACATCTGTACGACAAAGTAAGTAGTCTATCGATACATCAAAGTAATCAGCTACTTTTTGTATTTTGTCTAAACTAGGTGCCACTCGTTTCCATTGATAGATTGTATTATGTGGTATTTCTAACTCTTCCTCTAATCGTTTAACAGTAATCCCTCTACTTTTACATAGTTCCTTAACACGTTCCAACGTTGTCATATCAATGTTTCCTTTCAATGTTCAAAGTTACTAATAAATATATTAGTTTTATAGTTGACAACTAATACTTATTTTAGTAAAGTGAACATAAGCTATTTTATTAGCTAAAAAAGAGTATAAAAAAGACTACCTATCAATACACATTTTGACGTTGGGGAACGGGCGAAATGTAATGTTACAGGCTTTTCTAAAGTCTTATTTAGCTATGTCTATATACTAATAAATATATTAGTTAGTGTCAACACAATTAGCTAATAAATTAGCTTATTTTTTCCAATTGGTAAATGCGCTGTGGTACCGAGCCAATGACGGTATGCATTTTGAAAGAAAAAGGAGGTTGTAGAACATGCCAGAAGATTTGGGGGCGCAAGTTCGTTCAGAACTATTTAAACGAAAGATGAGTCAGAAGGATCTCGCTGAAATGGTAGGTATTAGTAATGCTTACTTGTCAGATATCATCCGTGGCCGTAAAGACGGTCCAAAGGCTCAAGAACATATTAAGCACATTCGTAAAATCTTATGTATTTAAGAAAGAGGTGAACTATCTTGAATGAACTTTTAGATGTTACAGAAGTTGCTAAAAGACTTAAATGTAACAGAAACAAAGTATATGACCTCATTAAAAGTGGATTGCTACAAGGTCTGAAACTTGGTCGAATGAAAGTCTCCACTATTGAATTAGAAAGCTTCCTAGTCCGTAACGCAGGAAAGGATATATCGGACCCTTACAATGTCAAAGAAATTGAAAGAGGTGAATGCTCATGAAAATTTTCAAAGTCCGCGAATGGCTGGCAATGTCTCCGGTAGAACGTCAAGCAGAGATCCGTAAAGCAATGAACAAGGTAGGTGTGTTCAAAAAATGAAACGTCCACGCAAATTATCAGTAGCAGAACGCCAATATCTTCAATCTATGAAACTAGCAGCTGAGAATTGGTTGATTAGTAAGAAGATGAGTGATGAATGGGTGTTGGTTCATCGGATGACAGATATTACGAAAACAGTTCCAGCACCGTAAAGGAGGTGAAGGCGAATGAAGGAATTTATCAACGCGATTGTAAAAATGGCGCGCGAAGTCGCTATAGAACATCACGGTTTTGTTGAAGAAGACGGCTTCCTATTCTCGCCCTCCACAATCTTACTTGTAGGAGAAATTGAGGAATCGAATCGACAACACCTAATTGATCAGGCGCTTGCATCAGGCAATAAGGACATGTTCCTGGAGCTTATTAAAAATTAAGGAGGATTGTTATGTACCCAGTATTAGTTGTGGAAGGCGTAGCTTACCAAAAGTTAAGCATTGAATGGAATGAAGAAGGAGTTGAATCTGCTTCTTACATTGATGAAAACGGAAAGTATCAAAAAGTTTACGATGTAACGAGCATTTTAGGTGGCGATAATCGGATGGATTTAAACCAGGCAATCCAATGGCATAAACGTTATGAACCGATCGTTGAATCCTTAAATAAACGTATTGATGCCCATGAAGAATGGTTGGCCGACTTGGAAAGGGACCATATGAAGCTCACCAAGAACAGGGACGGTTTGCCTTTTGTAGATGTTGAAATTGAAAAAGTGGTAACTCAACACACCAAACTAGAGCAGCTAGTTGATGGCCTGCATGAAGCATTAGGAATTATCACAGGTGAGTTTATGGTTGAGGATGTTGATTTATCAGGTGGTGATAATTATGCATGATATCGAGCATCCAGACATTACCCATGTAAATCGTACAGGCTACACACGGGATCAATGGAGAGCCATCCACAGGAATGAGGTGGAGGACGAACGCGATAGATCAGAATGGGATGACCATGAAGAGGAATAAAAAAACTCGCTAGAAGCGCCAACTTCTAACGAGTACTACTGAAATAAAAAGTCAGTGATATTATATCACATTTTGGAGGTCAATATGTCAAATAAATTAATTGATCGTTTAGAGGAACTTGCAGATGAAATGAAAGTAATCGTTCACCAATTGCGTGTGCCTTCCACAATTCAAGCTGTGGAGGACGTTATCGAATTTGAAGGTCAGCAGTATAAGAAGGTTGACCGTGAAGCGCGCGAGGGTGATGTGATTGTACAAGACGTAGCTCATTCAGCTTGGTTATACAAAGGAAAGCCTTACAAAATGGTATCCGATGAAGAAGTGAAACTAGAAAATGGTTGCGTTTCAAAATTATATACAGGTTGGGGTGGTCGCACACCCGAAACAGTAGACGTCTACGAATTAATTGTGGAGGACAAACAAAAAATCCGAGGCATCACAATCGGAATAGATGCTCCAAAATCAGCAAATCAATTACGTGCTGAGGTTATTGAAAAGGCGAAGGGGTTTGTTGAGGAAGCAATCAATCAAGGTAAATATGGTAGTCCAATGAGTGAGTTAGGTAACGAAACATATCAATATAAGTTCTTCAGTATTGATTTCGATGTAAATGATAGGGAAGTAAAAGTGTCTGTTTATCAAAATCGAAGCCATGATAAAAGGATGAAACAAGAACCATTGCATGTAAATACGGCAAAATGCAACCCATCAGACGTATTCAACGAACACATCGGAAAAGCCATCGCGTTAGGTAGAGCGCTCGGTCTGGATGTAAGTGAGTTTGAGAATGCTGTGCAGCCGAAGGAATTGGTTACGGGTCACCTTATTGAAGTTAAGTACCGGAAATATTCGGATAAGCAAATTCGAACAATCGTGACTCATGAGGACGAAGTTAAAAGTACATCTAACACAGCTGACTTTATAGAAAAAGAAACATTTTGGCACCAAATCATCAATGATACAAACGCCGAATACGAGGTGAACGCATAATGGCAACTATTTACGAAATCGCCGATAAATATAAACTCATTCAACAAATGATTGAAGAAGGTGCACCGGAAGAAGTATTCATTGAAGCGTTGAACGCTATTGACGGTGAGCTTGCTGAAAAGCTTGAAAATTACGCAATGATTATTGTAAATCGTCAGGCGAATATTGATGGTAAAAAAGCAGAAGCAAAACGTTTACTTGATAGCGCCAAATCAGAAGAGAATGCCATCAAACGCATGAAAGAAAATATGCAGTTCGCAATGGTGACAGCTGGTCAAACAAAAGTGAAAGGCGAGAAATTCAACTTCACCGTTCAAAAGAATCCACCTTCATTAAAAGTTGTGGACGAAACATTAGTGCCGGAAATTTTCTTTGAACAACCGCAACCGGTGTTAAATAAAAAGCTGTTATTAAGTGCATTAAAAGACGGTCACAAATATGAAGGTGTAGAAATTGAACAAGGGGAATCGATTCGGATTCGATAGGAGGATATCATGAGCAGACAATCTGAAGTATTTACATGTAATCGCCTGCTGGGAGTAGAGGCGACATTACGAAGTATAAATGAATTTTGTGAAGGTAAGAAGGTCATCGGCATCGATGCGCATGACACGCTGACTAAAACAACATTTACCGTTGTTGTAGAAGAAGTTGGAGAGGGTGCTATTCTTCCTCAAGCTATCCCTGGGAAAGGCTACGGATCAAGCCGATACCGTGGCGTCCATTGGGATAAAAAGGCGAATAAATGGCGAGCTATGTTATCGCACAAAGGCAAGCGATATACGGTAGGCCGTTACCATGATGAAATATCAGCAGCAAAGGCATATGACGCGAAGGCACTTGAAATCGTCGGTCCGGATGCGTACTTAAATTTCCCACTGGAGGTAACAAAGTAAATGGCAAAAAAATTATTGCATGAAAAAATTCGTTGGTACGCAGATACACATAAAGAGGCCGAGGAAGTAGTTGCTGAAGCTAAAGAAAATGAGTTATTAACAATGCAAAAAATCCATGAAAAGCATAATTCAAAAGGTTTTTACTACCTTGTGGATTTGGAATTTACGCATAGTACGGCCAAAGAGGAAATGGAGAAACGCCCTGAAAAAAGCGATGTTCCAGACGGCCAAATGAATATGGATGAAGTCGAGCAGCAGGAAGAAGAATTTGATCCGGATAGCATCCAATTCGAAAAGGAGATAGAAGGTGAAACACCTCAGGTTGAAGCTACAGAATCGGACTTGCCATTTTAATAGATAAGGAGTGTGGAAGGCATGGAAATTACAAACGCTGCTGATATCCAAAAGGACACAAGTACGTATCTTCTATACGCTAATCCGGGAATCGGCAAAACACATACGGCGCATTATCTGGAAGGGAAGACGCTATACATTCCAATCGACCGTTCTGAAACGCCGTTAAAAGGAAATGCCAATATCGATGTCGTGAAATTCGACACATACAACGCTTGGGAAGCTTGGAACGAGCTGCTGAAATGGTTAGGAAATGCTGACTTATCGAAATACGATACTTTATTTTTCGATAACGTCTCCGAGCTAGTTCGTTCAATGTTAGCCAACTTGGGGCGTAACGGAAATAACAATCGAGTTCCTTCCCAAGGGAACTATCAACAGATTGACTTCTTCCTAATGGACAGTGCCCGTTTCATTCAAACATTAGGAAAACGGATTGTCTTTACTGCATGGGAAACAACAGATAAATGGGACTTGCCAAGCGGACAGCAAATCAACCGGGCCTACCCTGATATCCGTGAGAAGATCCGGAATAACTTTATGGGGCTTTGCCAGGTAGTGGGACGATTAACGATCAATCCGGAGACGGAAAAACGAGGATTTATCCTACAGCCGTCCGATTACATTTACGCCAAAAATCAACTTGATGGGCGTAAGGCATGCGCACAAGAAAATATTTTCAAAATCGGCTATGAGCCATCCACAGAAGGAGAGAAATAATATATGTCATTCTTTAAATTTGATGAATCTAACGCTTCAACAGCATTTGAATTAGTTGCAGAAGGTAAATACGAGGCAGTCATTGTAAACGCAGAGGCAGGTAATACACAGGCTGGTAAACCAAAATTATCGGTGGACTTTGAGATTCGTAGTGATGTTAATCAAAATCATCAAGGCGCAAAAATTCTATACAATACCTTCACTTTCGAACATGAAGTGTCAGTCAAAATCGTGAACAGCTTATTGAAAGCATGTGGCTTCTCTAATAACCATGTATTCAATTCACCACAAGAAATGGCGCAGCAGCTGTTTAATAAACACCTAGAAATCACAGTGAAGCATGAAGAATATACGAAGGATGGAGAAAAGCGTAAGGCTGCTAAAGCGAAGTATTACGATGCTTCAAAAGTGAATCCTCCACAATCAGCAGGGCCAGCAATTACGGTCGGCGATTCTGATTTACCGTTCTAAATAAAACTAAATAGAGAGCTCTTTTTCTGGGGCTCTCTTTTCTTATATTCAAAAACGAGGTGATTGCATGTCGAAACGTAATAAATCATTTGTACTCACAACGAGCAATAGCAAAACAATGATACGTCATGACGAGCTTACACGGATTTTAAATGCTACGGAAATTGCACAGTGGCATCATATTACTAATAAAATTCGGGAGTTCGATAGAAACGAGAACGAAAGACAATTTTTGAAAAATAAAGGCATCAACGATTAGGTGATGAAATGAACAACATTAATTTTAATGACATACCCAGCGAATTAAAGGCGCTGCCCCAATGGATTCTGTGGAAGAAAGAAAAGCGCAATGGTAAAGATACAAAAATTCCATATCAAGTAGATGGCAATGAAGCACGTTCAAATGATCGCCGTACATGGTCCACATTCGCAACAGCCGTGAAATTCTACATGAATGGTGGTTATGACGGAATCGGCTTCGTCTTCAGTCGCCAGGACAATTACATCGGCATCGATATCGATAAGTGTGTTGTGGATGGCAAACCGAACACCTTTGCAACGGAAATCATTGATACGCTTGATTCCTATACGGAATTTTCTCCATCTGGAAACGGGCTGCACATCATCATTAAAGGTGGCCTTCCACAGTCTGTATTAGGTACTGGACGTAAAAATGTAAAGCACGGATTAGAAATTTACTCATACGGTCGGTATTTCAGTTTCACTGGAAACGTTGAAAGCAACGATCGTATCTATGAGCGAACGGAAGAGCTCGGGGAAGTGTTCGAAAAATATTTTGACGACAGCGACATCCAAGGGCGCGTCAATCTTGCTGAGTTCGAGAAAGATGAAATTAAACTTTCGAATGAAGCTCTTTGGGAGAAAATGTTTCGCTCCAAAAACGGTGATGAAATTCGGGCTATGTATGATGGACAAATTATTAAAACAGACAACAAAGGCGAACCTGACCATTCATCTACAGATATAGCTTTATGTAATCATTTAGCGTTCTTCACAGGGAAGTCAGCCACTCGCATGGACACTATGTTTCGAGAAACGGGTCTTATGCGTGACAAATGGGATATCATCCATCATTCGACGGGAGAAACATACGGCGAGCGAACGATTGCAGAAGCTATTACTTCCACTACTACCACTGTGTTGGACCATAAGAATGAAGCCGAGTACGCCGAGTTTTCTTTTGACTTCCACAGTGGTGATGCAGCAGTGGAGGAACAGCCGGCCGAACCAAAGAAAAAGTTTCGATTAACCGAGTTGGGGAACGCTGAACGCATCGCGCACGAATACGGCCATGTCATCAAATATGTATCGGATATGGGCTGGATGATCTGGGACGGTAAGCGTTGGAAAATCGATAACAAAAAAGAAATTGAACGCATTTGTAATAAGGTTCTACGTGGCATGTACAAGTCGGAGGATGAAGCCGAGCAGAAATGGGCGCGTATGTGCGAACGCCGGAACATCCGGATGAATAGTATTAAGGATTTAATGCCGTTGGTGCCAGGTGAACGTGAACAGTTTGATCAGCATAGATATTTATTCAACGTAGAAAACGGTGTAATCAATCTAAAAGATGGTAAGTTGCAGCCTCATGATCGAGAGCTTGGTTTAACCAAAATTACGAATATCGTATTTGAAGAAAAAGCTCAATGTCCGACATGGCTGGCGTTCCTTGAACAAATATTTCAAGGGGATCAGGAACTCATTGAATACATGCAAAGATTAATCGGTTACAGCTTGACTGGTGAAATATCGGAACAAATTATGGTCTTCCTAATCGGTGGAGGGTCCAATGGGAAATCAACATTCATCAATACCATCAAGGACCTGATGGGCGAGTACGGTAAGCAGGCCAAGTCGGATACCTTTATTAAGAAAAAAGAGACCGGAGCCAATAATGACATCGCACGATTGGTAGGTAGTCGGTTCGTTTCAGCTATCGAATCGGAAGATGGCGAACAACTATCCGAAGCATTTGTAAAACAAATTACAGGTGGAGAACCGGTACTTGCTCGCTTCCTACGCCAGGAGTATTTCGAGTTTATTCCGGAATTTAAAGTTTTCTTTACTACGAATCATAAGCCGGTGATCAAGGGAGTCGATGAAGGGATTTGGCGTCGTGTAAAACTCATTCCATTTAATTTGAATCTCCCACCTGATAAGCGAGACAAAAGGCTACCTGAAAAATTATCGCTTGAAATGCCAGGAATATTGAATTGGGCGATTGAAGGCTGCTTGAAATGGCAGCAGTCGGGGTTGAAGGAGCCGAAGGTCGTTAAGAAGGCAACTGGCGATTATAAAGAGGATATGGATATTCTAGGACCATTTTTATTCGAACGTTGTTATAAAAATGAATCTCAAAAAATTGAAGCGAAGGAATTATACAAAGTTTATTCCGATTGGTGCTATCAAAATGGGGAGCATGCATTACCAAATCGAAAATTTTATCGGACACTCGAAGCACAAGGATTTAAGCGTGAACGAGGGGCAGGAAATAAATTTTTCGTCCATGGTGTTACTTTAACGGAGCGCAAAAGTAGTTTTTCGCAACAAGAATTACTGAAAAACGATGAAAATCAGAAGGAAGAGTTAAAAAGTAACTCTTTTAAAATTACGTAGAAACTCAATGGTATCAAGGGTTTGAATAGAGTTTGATAGTGTTTTAGTTACTTTAGTTATTGTTTGGGGAGTTTATAAAAAAAATAAAAAAATAAAAATATATATATTAGGAGCAGTAATACCCCTAGAGCAGTAACTTTTGTAACTAAATGCTCGAAACCCTTGAGACTGTAAGGTTTAAGGCTTATTCGAAAAGTAACTCATAGGTAATTGCAGTTGTTTTTCAGTAACCGAAAGGTGTTGAAGAATATGGAAAATTTCCTAAACGAAAATATCAGGACTGTAAAGTTTTCAAATATACCAGCCAAAGAAATATATGAACGTTATTTAAAATATTGCGAAATGCATTCCGTTAAGCCTTTGACTTTTATTCTTTTTAATAAAGAAATGGTCAAATTCGGATTCGGAAAATGCAGAGGTACAAGAGGTATTTTGCAATTTAAGGATGTGTATTTACTCAAATGCAAGTATTAATGGTACTCTCACAAATTTGGAAATCCGGTGCTGAAATTTACAGGGATGAATCGGATAATCGATTGGCCTTGAAAAATGCCAAGAAGATACCTGAAGAAGTATTGAAAGCTGCAGAGCCGATTTTCCCGGATATTGAAAAATGGTTCGCTTCATGGGAGCAGGCTGAAGCTGTCGATATAACGATAATGAAAATGCTCCATCTCTTCTGTGGATGGCAAAGCAATCAAAAAATAAATGAATGGTTAAGTAATGACCTTGAATCACTCGATATGCTTGATCGTTGGTGCAAGGCATTAGATAGAAACGGTTGGAAGAATATCTATGATGACTTTCGACAATACGAAAATGAAGAATCAAATAAATTGAAGCAGGCGCTGTACGACCGGGCGAAGGTTTATTTCAAGAAGGGGGCTTAATGATGAGGGAGATTAAATTTCGAGCGTGGGATAAGAAACTGAAGGAAATTTTTCCTGTACACGAATTAGTATTTAATAAATTCAACGGAGAACCTAACACGATAAAGGGTTACACGGATGATGAAAAAGATGTATGGAATGTGCATGGTGGTCACTTTATGAAGTACGCCAATGAAAATAGGTATGTGCTTATGCAATACACAGGTCTCAAGGATAAGAACGGCAAGGAGATTTTTGAGGGGGATATTGTTCAGCAAAACTACAGAGATTTGTATAACCAAAGACAAGCGTTTACAGGCGAAGTGGTTTATGCGGATTGCGTCTATTGGTTGAAAAATGGTGATGAATACACCTTCTTGTATGACGAACACAGAATATATGATTCTGTAGTCATCGGCAACATCCACGAAAACCCTGAACTATTAGAAGGTGTTGCCGAGTGATCCATTACCAATACAACGCCAAAGAACTCGATGCAATCCTAAATACACTCACAATCATCATTGATACCCGTGAAAAAGTAAACGACCATATTCTTTCATACTTCCAACAGAAAAAAATCCCGTATCTTATTCGAGGATTAAAAACAGGCGATTATGGCTGCATGATTCCGGCAAACGAAGAGTTGGGCATCAAAAGGGATATTTACCTGTCTAGCCGTATTGAACGCAAAGCACATATAGATGAAATCACAGGAAATCTTCAAAAGGATACAAAGACAGCATTTGAAAATGAATTAATCCGTTCAAAGGACATTCCCTTCACTCTAATTGTGGAGGACCAGGACGGCTACGGAAAAATGATAAGAGGTCAATATCGTTCTAAATATAAACCCGAATCATTATTAGGATTGTTGAACAGTTTCAAAGCTCGTTACAATTTCGAAATCGTATATCTGGATAAAAAATATACCGGTAACTGGATCTATCATCATTTTCTTTACCAGGCAAGACATTACCTAAAGGTAGGTGTTTTTTAATGAATGAAAGACCGGAATCAGCACATTATCACTCTGGTTCAATTGATGTGTGGGCCTTCGCTGATGAAAACTTTAACCAAGATGAAGTGATTGGTTTCCATCGAATCAACGCTATTAAATACATTGCGCGCTATGGCAGGAAGAACGGAAAGAACATTAATGATTTAAAGAAAGCTATTGTATCACTTGAGAAATTAATTGAATTGGAGGAAGCAAAATGAGCACTCCAAATCGCAAAGTGGTCAAGGGGAGAAATGAAAAGGAATTACGCAAATATGTAAAAGATCACGAAAGACGTGGCTGGCGCAGAGTCGGTAAAACATGCGAACTACACGGGATTTATAAATCAGAATATATGCAGGTAATGGAATATGGGAGGATGGTGCAGTAATGAGGGAGATTAAATTTAGAGCATGGTTGGAAAATAAAATGCTTTCGCATGAAGATTTGGTGGATATGGATCAAGAATTTTATGCAATGTATACGATTTTAACGGAACCACAAGAAGATATGGTTTTTATGCAATACACAGGCCTCAAAGATAAGAACGGCAAGGAGATTTTTGAGGGGGATATCGTAAGGATCTACAGTGGTCGAATTAAAGGTTCTGTGAAGTTTCAAAATGCTATGTTCGATGTCATTGAGGAAGGTGGCAATACATCTTATTTAGCAGAACATGATGAAGACATTGAGATTATCGGCAACATCCACGAAAACCCTGAACTGTTGGAGAAAGCGAAATGAAAGAATACGCCGTTTATAAAGGGGATGAGCTCCTAGGTATCGGCACGGCTGAAGAATTGGCAGAAAAATTCAATGTACGGCCTCAAACCATTAGATTCTGGTCTGCTCCATCCTATCAGAAAAGAGGAACAGGTGAACGGGGTGGGTATAAAATCGCTATCCTACTGGAGGATGATGAAGATGATGAGTAATCAAAGTCGGCAGGCATTACTGGACGAGCTTGAATATCTCATTGAAACAAACGGCAGTCGCGTTCGAATAGACGCGATTCGCCGGCATCTCATGAATGACAATAAAAATAGAAAGCAGGCTAAAAATGAACATTCAAAAACTATATGATATGCAGCGTACACTTGACCAACATATTTTAGATAAGCATGAAGAATTAAAAGGGCAGGACAATCTTGACTGGAAGGTGCTTGCGTTGCAGGTTGAACTAGGCGAGTGCGCTAATGAATGGCGAGGGTTTAAGAAATGGAGCAATGACCGGAAGCCACGGACGAATAAAGAAGTAAAATGTCATGCGTGTGAAGGAACGGGGTGGATTGAAAATCTTCAGTATGCTGGGAGAAAGAGTGACGGTCCAGCTGAATGGGAATGCGAATTTTGTAAAGGGGAAGGATTTATAGAAAAAAATCCACTTCTTGAAGAATACGTAGATTGCTTACACTTCATTTTAAGTATTGGAGTTGAAAAGGACTGGACCTTTGAAAAAGTGGACTTATTAAATAGTGATGAATCACTAGAAATTCAATTTAGTGAAGCGTTTTTAGCAGTATCCCATTTTTACGTGAATAAGTGGTTATCAAACTACGAACGTTTGCTTATAGTTTTTCTTTCACTCGGGAAATCACTCGGCCTCACATGGAAACAAATCGAACAAGCCTATTTTGATAAGAATAAGGTTAATCATGAACGACAGCTAACCGGCTACTAATAATTGTGGAGGGCATCAACATGAGTAAATTTGCATGGCTAAAAGATTACCGGGAAATTGAAATGGATATCATTTATCTCGAAAATAATTTGGAGCGTACTAAAAAACATTTAGACCGTTTTGTTTCCGGTGATTTGCAAAATGTAAAATTGACTGCCGAATCAGACGGAGCAAAACTGGAAGAACACATCGAACGTATTGAATGGGAACTTGCATACAAAATGAATGATCTCCACGATATCAAACGTATGGTACAGAAATTTGAACAGGTAGATCACCAGATATTATACGGCCGTTACATTGAAGGAAAAACATTTGATGAAATCGCAGACGATATCGGATACAGCAAGGGCACTGTTTACAATAAGCACGCTGCACTGATGAAGACTATCGGGTATTTGGATGAGTTGTCGGTATAAGAAACAATTTTGCGAAGTAACGAGGTGACGATATGGAATTTAATTTAGAGCAATTAAAGATGATTCATTTTTGGAGTAACGTCGCAAAAGGTGAGTTCACTTTAGATGACGAACATGAAAAACTCATCCGAGAAATTGAGGAATATCTTAAATCTTGGGGAGAAATTTAATGAGCATTCCGGAAAAAAATAGGTTACTTCTTTCGTTACATGATTCGTTAATTTAATTTTCATTAAATCAAAATGAAATTAATGAATCTATTGAAAATCCATTATATGATGATATTGTAGTCTTTTGCATACAGCTCACTATCTCGCGCGTATTTACACACAAGCTTCTTCACTCGTGGGATGGTGAGCAAAAATGTATTAATGCTATTAAACTCTGGCTCCTTTACAATGATAGATAAACTGGAGGTGTCTTGAGTGGAAAATAAAATTTATTTAATTTACAAGTTGACCGGAGTAATGGTCAATCAAGGTAATTTTGATGAACGTTTCGTAACAGACGAATTAGTAATTGGTTATTTTGAAGGGACAGAAGAAGAGGTTCAAAAATTATGTAAGAGATATGAACGAGAATCAAATCAATATATTGTGCCTGAAGATAACGAACATATTTACTATCCACAATTTCATTATTGGGATTTACCCAAACTACCGTAATACACCAAAGTCTCGCTCAATTGAGTGGGGCTTTTTATTATGCGCTCATAGCTCAATGGCAGAGCAAGGCTATGTTTATAGACCATGAGATACAGGTTCGATTCCTGTTGGGCGCCTTACCAATATCATTATCTGTGGAAGGCGAGGAGAACGTCATGAGTAGATTCAATGTAAAACGTAGCTACAAGCAATTAATGGCTGAACGTAATGCGTTAGAACATTTTATCGCACACAAGAAAGCAACGACACATACTGGCGAATTAACAGTAAGACAAGCTGCTGAACTACGTTCTGATGAAGCTTTACTCAAAGAAATCAATCAAGACATCGAAAGAGCGCGTGAAGTACTTCAGAGGGATTATGAAGATGTTTACGGAAGGTCGAGGTGAACACCGTGCGTATGTTCGATTTATTAACGCCTAGCGTTCGTTCTGAGCTTACTAAACTATCAAATGGTATAAATCATCATCCAAATATTAAAACCTCTCACAAGCAATTTAAAGAGCGTTTAACGAGGCGTGAGGTTGAGGAGTTAATGGGAACGAATCGGGATAGGTATCACAGAGTAAACGGAAAGGTTAGGAGGAAGTAGGATGACAAATAAATGTTTCAACTATCCAGAGTGTAACAACAAAGCAATAACCGAATATTGCGCACCATGTTTAATGAATGGTGGCATAGTACCGAAAGATTACATCCGTTCTGAATTAGAAAATAGTTTCACATATCACGCACCAAAGAACGACCAACCACAACGATATGAAGCTATCAGAAATAAAGCTAAAGAGTTGGCACACATGCTTGATGAACTATGTCCAGATAGCCATGAGAAGTCTATTGCTCAAACAAACCTAGAGCAAGCAGTGATGTGGGCGAATAAATCTATTGCTTGTAACGAATGATTGTGGAGGGATAACGTATGGAACCTTTATTAATATTCCTGTCTTGTCTGTTCTGCTATATTCTCGGGCACATACGAGGGAGTATATCTTGTATGAGGGAATTAAAACGAAGTGGTTCACTAAAGTAATTGTGGAGGGAAGGTGAAGAGGAAATGAAATTACATTCAATCGATATTGATTCATCAAAGATGGCGCGTAAGTTAAGAGCAATCGCAAAGCACGCCAAACAATTAGCGAGGGAACTCGAAGCTATTGAAAATGAATGGCAATGTGATTGTGGATGCACAAGATATGTAGATGAAAGTCTTATAAATAGTGGAACAGATGAAGTCATATGCGCAAAACGTATTTGCAATGATTGTGGTGAAGCTTATGTTATTCCAGATGAACCAACAGTGAGTGATGCTTGATGTCTGAATACAAAACCATCGAACAGAAACGTAAATTCTACAAATCAACTGGATGGAAGAAGTTACGACAACTTGCATTAGAACGTGACAATCATGAATGCCAATGGTGTAAGAAGGATGGCAAGGTTACTCACAAAGATGCAGCGACATTAGAGATTGACCACGTTAAAGAGATAGAAGATTATCCCGAATTAGCATACGACTTAGAAAATCTCAGGACGCTATGCAAACATCATCATAACAAACGACACAATCGTTTCGATGGCAAAGCAACAAAGGGAATTAATTGGGATGACGAAAAATGGTAAAGGAGAATAGATATGAATCCATATTTAAAACGATTAGTAGACAATCGAATTGAATTTCTAAACATGGAAGAACAGGAAGTAAAGGAGTCCATTGCTTATACAAAAGAAATGTTAGCAAAGCAAGAAGAAAAACTAAAAGAAATTCAAACGGAAAAAGAAACATTGCAAAAATAATTGTACCCCCGGGTCAAAACTTTTTAAAAAATTTTTTCAAATGGGGACCGGTGCGGGGCCTAACTCGCAAATGTTTTTTATAAATTCGCGCACGTAAGGGGTGCAGATAGGGGGGAGGGGGTAAGATGGCTGAAATGTTAGATCAATTAAAAGAGCAGCTTCTAGCGAGGATCGATACAGATGATTTACTCGAAGTTGATAAAGTGAATCGGTATATCAAGTTACGCGAATTGGATATGGCCTGTAATGAAGCGATTGAAAAAGAAGGGGCAACCATAACTATTGAAAATGGATCCCAACGATTTATTAAGGCGCATCCAGCTATGAATGAGAAGAGCAAATTAAATTCACAAATGATCGCTTTGGAAAAGAGCATTAACTTCATTAATGGAAATTTAGTGCCGTCCCCTTCATCTGCATCTGTGGAAGGGAAACAAGGTGAGTACGAACCTAGTGATTTAATTTGAACAGTCAAAAATATGTAGATGAATATATCCGTCTGTATGAGACGGGACAAATAAAACTAAACAAAGAACGAAAGCTATTAATCAAGTTTGTTCAAAAGAACATCCTCAATAATGATGAAGTTTATTTTGATGACGAACTGATTGAGAATTGTATTGCATTTGGTGAGAAGTGGTACTTCCCCTTGACTGCCTTCCAAAGATTCTTAATAGCATTCGTTTTTTTATTTTGGAAAAAGAACAACCGTGTGGTCTTTCGTAAATTCCTTTGGATGCTCGGACGCGGTGGCGGTAAGAACGGTTTGATTACTGTTATATCAAATTTTCTTATCAGCGAATTGCACGGTATCGATGACTACAACATTTCGATTGTAGCGAATAGTGAGGAGCAGGCAAAGACATCCGTTGATGAAGCTTATAAATGCGTGAAGAAATATGAGGTGCTGCAGCGAGCGTTCAAAGCAACCTTGACCAAAATTGTTTCAAAGAAAACTAATTCGATATTCACTTTCAGGACATCTAATGGCGGAACAAAAGATGGACTGCGAGACGGTGCCGTTATCTTTGATGAAATCCATCAGTATGAGGATAACAAAGATGTACGCGTTCATATATCTGGTCTTGGTAAGAAACCGAATCCACGAGAGTTCTACATAGGAACAGACGGATACGTTCGTGATGGATTCCTGGACAAGTTGAAAGAAAAAGCTATGAAAGTTCTTAATGGTGAAGCGCGTTGGAATTCATTGTTCCCATTTATCTGCAAGCTAGATGATGAATCCGAGATGGATAGTCCTGAACTTTGGGAAAAAGCAAATCCGATGTTGTGTGAACCACGTAGCGATTATGCTCAAGGTCTTTTCGATACGATTTATGAAGAGTATGAAGAGCTGGAAGAAGATCCATCCAACTTTGAAGAGTTTATGACAAAGAGAATGAACTTACCGAAAGTTGATTTAGAAAAATCGGTAGCAACTTGGGAAGAAATCGAAGCAACTAATCGTGATCTGCCTGACCTTCTTAATGAAGAATGTATCGGCTGTTTAGATTACGCTTCTATTCGTGACTTTGCTGCATGCGGTCTTTTATTCAGAGATGAAGAAGAAAATTATCTCTTCAAAACTCATTCTTATGTGCGCAAGGAATTTGTAGACAAGCATTATGCGTATTCGAAAAAGCAAAATGACAATTTGAAAAACCAAAAGAAGCTGGCTCCTATCCGTGAGTGGGAAGAACAGGGGTTACTTTCGGTTGTGGAAGGCCCTACGATAGACCCTCACATAATTGTTCAATGGTTTGTAGATATGCGAGAACACTATGTAATCAAAAAAATCATCGCAGATAACTTCCGAATGGAAATTCTAAAACCATTATTTGAAGCGGAAGGATTTGAAGTGGAAGTAATTAAGAATCCACGTGCCATCCACAGTTTGTTAGCACCACGAATCGAAACGGCTTTTGCTAATCATAAAATTTTATTCGGCAATAATCCTTTGATGCGCTGGTATACAAACAACGTTCTGGTCACTATCGATAAGCGCGGCAATAAAGAATATCAAAAGAAAGAGCCGGTTAAACGTAAGACAGATGGTTTCCAGGCATTTGTACATGGAATGTATAGAGCTGATGAAATCAGTGTGGGAAGCAGCTTTGCATTTGCTGACATTGATTTTTAAGAGGGAGGTGAGAAATTGGGATTTTTAGATGCAGTTTTTAAACGGAATAGTGAGATAGAATTCTTATTCGATTTTGATATTTTTAAAGAAACATCCAATCGAATACAAATGAAAAAGTTAGCCATCAATACATGCGTTTCTTTTTTAGCACGAACTATTGCCCAGTCGGAATTTCGATTGAAGAAAAATGGCAAGTATCAAAAGGATGAATTGTACTATCGCTTAAATGTACGGCCTAATAAAAATCAAACAGCATCAACCTTTTGGCAAACAGTTGTTGATAAATTGATCCACGAAAATGAATGCTTGATTATCCAGTCGGATGATGAAGATTTGCTTATAGCAGATTCATTTACACATACCGAGTACGCAGTTTTTGAAGATACTTTTACTCAGGTAGTTGTAAAAGATTACGAGTTTAAAAGAACATTTAAGCAAAGTGAAGTTATGCATTTACGTTACACCAATGAAAATCTTACACCATTAATCGATAGCCTTTATAAAGATTATGGTGATTTATTTGGTCGTATTTTAGGTTCACAAAAACGTAAAAATCAAATCCGTTCAACCGTTAATGTAGATGCCAATACTTCAAAAAACAAAGAATCCATGTCGAGGCTTCAAGAATTTATTAACAAAATGTACGGGGCTATTGGTGAAAAGGAAGTTGCTATCGTTCCCCAACAACCAGGGTTTGAATACAAGGAACACTATAGTGGCAGTGGTAATGGTATTCAATCTGTAGATGAAATAAACAAAGTAACAGATGGTTTCTTAGATAAAGTGGCAATGGCAATCGGCATCCCGACCGGATTACTTTATGGCGAAATGGCTGACATAAGTGGCGAGATGCAGAACTATCTCACATTCACTATTAAACCTTTCCTCAAAAAAATCAAGGATGAAGTTAATGCGAAGTTTATCGAGAAGGAAGATTACTTAAATGGCACTCATTTAGACGTAAAAGTAGTTTCATATCAAAGCATTTTCGATATTGCAGATAGTGTCGACAAGTTGATTTCGAGTGGTGCATTTACAGGTAATGAAATTCGAGAAGAAGCTGGATGGGAACCTTCGGAGGATGATAACTTGAACAAACATTACATTACAAAGAACTATACAGAAATGAATTCATCAGGAGGAGGTGAGAATGAATAATGCGTAAGTTTACAAAACAAGATTATTTTAAAACATTTAAAAACCAGTCCTACATTGAACAATTACAAAAAGTAGAACGTAAATTTGAGACCTTCCACAACGAAGCAACGAATGCTACTGAAATTACGATTTACGGTATCATCGGTGATTCATGGTGGGAAGATTCGGTTTCGGCTTCAGACATTGACAATGCTTTAAAATCTATTAGTGGTGATATCGTAATTAATCTTAACTCCCCAGGTGGCGATGCGTTCGATGGAATTGCAATTTACAATCGATTGAAAAAGCATAATGGTAAAGTCATAATCAATGTTGATGGCTGGGCTTGTTCAGCTGCTTCTGTATTAATGATGGCAGGCGATGAAGTAAACATAGGTTTAGGTGCTATGGTTATGATTCATGAAGCGAGTTCACTTGTTTGGGGAACTAAAACGGAAATGCGTAAAGAAGCTGATGTTTTAGATGAACTCGAAGAAGGTATCATAGACATTTACATGACAAAAGCGAATATTAGTCGAGAAGAAATTCGTAATATGGTTGATGCTGAAACTTGGTTTGGTGCTCAAAAAGCCATTGAAATTGGCTTTGCCACATCCTCTGCTTCATCAACTGTGGAGGACAATGAAGAAATCACAAATTTAAATGCAAAAATGCAAGCAATGCAAACTGAGTTAGATCAATTGAAAAACAAGGAACCAGAAAAGCCTGTAGCATCTGTTAAAAATAACGATGTTCGCAAGGCTTTTTTAAATATCTAAAAATCGGAGGAATATAAAAATGGTCATTAAATTTAACAAATCAGAAGCTTTCCAAAATGCGAAAGCAAAATTAACGTCAGTATTGGCAAATGAAGCTGCTACTCAAGAAGAACAAACGCAAGCATTCGAAAATTATTTCGATGTACTACAAACAGAGGTTACAAATGCGGTTGCAGCACAAGTAAATAATGAAATGTTAGACCGTTCAGTTTTGCAACAACGCGGACAAAACGTTCTAACTTCAGAGGAAATGAAATTCTTCAATGCCGTTGTAACTAGCGGTGGTTTTTCAGATGATACTATCCTGCCTAAAACAACTGTTAATCGTGTGTTTGAAGATCTGGAAAACGAACATCCATTACTTGCTGCAATTGGTCTTCAAGACTTGGGGGCGGTTACTCGTTATATTGATTCTGACCCGACAAAAGCTTTTGCATGGGGTAATCTATTCGAGGGTATCGCTGGTCAAGTATCTACAGCTTTCAGTGATAAAGAGGTTGGTCAACTTAAATTGACGGCGTTTGCTGCTATTCCAAATGACATGCTTGAACTTGGTCCAGTATGGATTGAACAATACGTTCGTACTCTTTTGGTAGAGTCATATTCAACTGGTTTAGAGTATGGCTTTGTAAATGGTCGCGGAGCAACTCAGAAAGAGCCAATCGGACTTATGAAAGATGTTAGTGCAGAGGGTGCCGTTACTGACAAAGTATCTTCTGGCACATTAACATTCGCTCCTTCAGAGCGCGGGGAAGTAGTAGCAGGCGAATTATATAATGTCGTTTCTGCATTATCTACTGATTCAAAAGGAAAGAAAGTTAAAGTGGCAGGAAAAGTTGTAATGGTTGTAAATCCAACTGACGCTTTAGCTGTACAATTCCGTAATACAATTCAAACAGCTAACGGCGCATGGGTAACAGCATTACCTTACAACATTCAAGTTGTAGAATCTGATCAAATCCCATCAAATAAAGCTTTATTCTTTGTTAAAGGTCGCTATGCTGCTCGTTTAGCTGGTGGTGTGAAGATTAAGAAGTTTGATCAAACGCTAGCAATTGAAGATGCAACACTTTACACACTTAAACAATTCGCAAACGGGGAACCACGCGATAATAAAGCTGCTTTGGTTTATGACTTGAATATTGATTTTAACGCAGCACCGGTAGTAGAGACTCCTTAATTTAAGGGGTCTTCAATTATTTATAGGAGGGATATAAATGCCTGAATACAAAGTAGTGAGACGATTCAAGGAAACAAAGCATGATGGTCATGTGTACGAGGTCGGTGATATTTATCCTGCGGAGGGCAAGAAAGCGACTAAAGCGCGACTGGAAGAATTGTCGACGAAGAAAAACAAGTATGAGCAAATTTTTATTGAGGAAGTAGCTCCTAAAGACAAGGAGTGATCTAAATGGCTGAAGTAATTACACAGGAACTTATCGAGGAATTTAAGTTGCGGATGAGGCTTGGTGATGATGAGGATGACAATTTAAGACGCATCTTAAAAGCCTCTTTAGAGGACTTACAGGACGTTTGCGGTGATTATGATATAAACACTAGCGGACGTTTTAAAGAGCTTGTTTTCGAGCGTTCTCGGTATGTTTACAATGATGCGCTTGAATACTTCCATGAGAATTTTTTAACTCAAATCAATAATTTGAGCATCGCCAAGGCGCTTGAATCCTCTTCCTCATCTGTGGAGGGCGAAGGCAATGAAGCAATTTAAATACAATGAAAACAATCATAGTGGCTTGTACCGTCATCGCATATTAATTCGCAAGCGTACAACGACTGTCGATGAGTTGCTGCAGGAAATTGAGGTCTTTGAAGATTACGGATACTACTGGGCTATGACCAAGACGCTGAAGGGCAGCGAATTTATCGCAGCGGCCAAAGAGCAAACGGAAAACACAGTCCGATTTGTAGTCCGATATGCAAAGTCTCTCGATGAATTTATTGCAGCAGAGAAAACGACATTCGAGGTCGTCCACAATGGAATTACCTACGACGTACAGAGTGCGATGAATGATGATTTCATAAATCAAACGGTCACGATTGTAGCGGAAGGGCGTGGGTAGATGACAAATATCAATAACCTGGCATCTGAAATCACACGTCAATTGCAACGTTATGCAAATGTAGTGAAAGAAAAGGTTGATGAAGCTGGCGAGGAAGTATCTGAGCAGGGTGTACAAAAATTAAAACAGACTAGTCCGAAACGAAAAGTTAAAGGCGGTACGTACTCTAAAGGTTGGCGGATGAAAAAAGTTGGTACGAAATGGGTTACTTACAACAAGATTTATCAACTTACTCATTTGCTTGAGAAGGGTCATGCCAAGGTTAACGGCGGTCGTGTTGATCCAATAGTTCACATGAAGCCTGTCGAGGAGGAAATGGTTGAAGAATTTACCCGTAAGGTAGAGGAGGCGGCGCGGCAATGAAGCTGACACTACCACAGTTGGCGCAGAAGTTGAACACCATCTATCCTACGGCATATTCCCATTTTAAGAGCGCCCAGCCATTGCCTTTCATTTGTTATCTAGTCGTGAGTAGCGATACCTTTGCAGCAGACAATACGGTTCTAACAGAATCGACTTATGTAGATATCGAGCTGTACACGACCACAAAAAATTTAGAGGCTGAGAAGAAAATCAAAGATATGTTAAAAGAAAACGAACTCCCTTGGAGCTACGATGAAATTTTCATCGAAGACGAGGGAGTTTTTAAATGCACATTTTCAACAAAATTAATCAATTAGGAGGCTATATATTATGGCAGAAAACAAAGTGCAATTTGGTATTAAGAATGTTTACTATGCAGTTGTCACTGAGGGAGCAGACGGGACATTGACTTATGGAACGCCGATTCACTTCCCGGGTGCTACAGCAATCACACTAGATCCACGAGGTGAGCAATCAGACTTCTATGCCGATGATCGCGTGTACTACACGACTTCCACAAATAGCGGCTACGAAGGCACACTGACAGTCGCTAATTTGATTCAATCATTCCGTGTGGATGTATTAGGTGATGAGTTAAGTGAGGATGGCATCCTAACAGAAACTTCTAATGCCAAACCGAAGCGTATTGCTTTGTTGTTCGAGTTTGATGGCGATGTGAAAGCTACTCGTCATGCTCTATACAACGTAACAGTTTCACGCCCTGGCATGTCCGGTGAAACGAAAACGGATACGACGGAACCAGGTACACAAGAATTATCATTCGTTGCAGCACCGACAGCAGAGGGTATTGTAAAACGCTCCACTACTGTTGAGACAGCTCCAGCTGTTTACAATGCATGGTATTCATCAGTATTGGTCCCGGAAGTAACACCGGTACCTTAATCAAATCTGTGGAGGGCAAGTAAATGGAAATTACATTAACGATAGATGGTAAAGAAATTCCGTTCAAATCAACGGGAGCGGCTGTAAAGCGTTATATGGCGCAATTTCAACGTGATTTATTAAAAGACATTATGAAAATGGGCGTAGCGAATATTGATTTCGATAACATGACAGAGGAACAGGCCATTGAATGGATGCGTGATCATATTGATTTCAATATGTTTTACGATGTCGCCTGGGTATACGCTAAAACAGCTAATCCGGCAATCCCTGAACCTTTCACTTGGCTGGATTCTTTCGATGAGTTTCCTATTTTAGATGTCATCGAACCTTTACAAGAGTTATTGATAAAAACAATCGGCTCTAAAAAAAAGTAGAGGCCTCCTCCACGCAGAGTGAAGGAATTTCTACAGAAACTTTTTTAGTCCTCTGTAAAGAGTGCGGGTTAGATCATACAGATTTAGATAATATGACGTTCGGTATGGCATTGGATTATATCGATGAATATTTCGAAATGAAGAATCCAAATAAAAAGAAAAAGGCTGTTCGGAAGGCTTCTCAAGCCGATTTCGACAGCTTCTAAAGCTCGCATTTATTTGCGGGCTTTTTATTTTATGTAAAAGTGTGGTGAGGAAATGGCAAACGGAAACATCCGAGGCATAACGATTGAAATCGGTGGCGATACAACCGGTCTCGAGAACGCCTTGAAAGACGTTAATAAGCAGAGTAAGGACTTGCAAACCGAATTAAAGGAAGTAGAGCGCGGTTTAAAATTAGATCCCGGCAATGTCGAGCTTGTGAGACAAAAACAACAGCTCTTAACACAATCAATTGAAGCAACTAGTGACAAATTGCATGTATTGCGGCAGGCACAGGGGCAAGTAGAAGCACAGTTTAGGCGCGGTGAAATCGGCGAGGAACAATACAGGGCGTTTAGACGCGAGCTTGTTAATACCGAAAATAATATGCGTAGCTTGCAAGGGCAATTGAACTCCATGCAATCCGAACAACAACGGTTATCAGAAACTACACGCTCTTTAGGGGCGTTTTTTGATGCGACTGGAACAGACGTTGAACAATTCGCAGGAACGTTAGGAACACGCCTTACACAGGCTATACGGAACGGTACAGCGAGCGCTGACCAGATGGAACGTGCTTTACGTTTAATGGGGCGCCAAGCTCTTGGAGCTAGCACAGATATTGATGAAATGCGCAGGGTATTGAACCAGATTAATAACGGCGGTTCCATTAACGCGATTCGCAATGAGCTACAGCAAATGAATACTGTGGTTGTAACGACACAAAGCGAATTAAAAGAAATTGATAAGCTTTTAAAATTCAACCCAAATAATGTTGAACTGCTTACTCAAAAACAAGCTTTGTTAACTCGTTCTATTCAGGATACTTCTACAGAGTTGCAGCAACTACAACAGCGACAATCGCAGGTTGAAGCGCAATTCCGAAGTGGGCAAATAGGAGAAGAACAGTATCGAGCATTCCGACGTGAAATAGAACAAACTGAACAATCTTTAGTTGGCTATCAAAATCAATTAAATACCATGCAGCAGGAACAACAACAGGTTCAAACCTCTACACGCCATTTACAGACGTTATTCGATGCAACAGGTACCAGCGTAGATCAATTCGCCGATGCAATAGGTAATGATTTAGTACGAGCTATTCAGGAGGGCCGAGCGTCTACTGCGCAGATCGAGCAGGCCATACGTCAAATCGGTCAGCGAGCAGTCGGTGCAGAGGTGGATATTGATCAATTACGTGAGGCCCTGCGAAACGTCGATAATGGGGCCAATTTAGATCAAATCCAGGCGGACATAGATCGAATTAGACAATCGGCTAACGAAGCCGAACAATCTGTGGAAGGCTTGGGCAGTCAATTAGGAACGGTTATAGGTGGGTTAGCTGCAGGCGGAGGTATTGCAGGGGCTGTTGACCAGGCGTTGGATGTAGCAAGTTTAAAAACAAAAATCGATGTCACGTTTGAAGTTCCCGAAGAGTCTAAAGCAACTATTCGAGATACAGTAAAGACCATTACAGCATACATCGAAGACCAAGAAGCAGCGCTTGAAGGCACAAGACGTCAATGGGCACTAAATAAAGATGCATCTGATGAAATGAATGTATCAATTGCTGTAGGCGCTGGAGCAGTCGCTAAAGCATATTCTCAGATTGATTTTGTAGAGCTTGTACAGGAAGTAAACGAGTTTGCTGCAGCTTTAGAAATTTCGAATCAAGAAGCGCTTGCATTAACTAACGCAATTTTAAAAGCAGGATTCCCACCGGAACAAATAGATACAGCAGCAGAATACGGTTTGCAAATGAAGCAAATCGGATTCAATACAGCTCAAATTCAAGCGATTTTCGAGGCCGGCATTGATACAAAAACATGGAATATTGATAACTTAAATGACGGTGTAAAAGAAGCTAATCTTCAAATGAAAGCCTTTGGTAACGAAGTTCCTAAAGCATTAGGAGAACTTTTATCTCAAACTGATGTCTCATCAAAGAAATTTCAAGAATGGGGTAAGTCAGTTGCGGGCGGAGGTGTAGAAGGCGCTAAAGCTATGGCTGAAATGGTCACATGGCTAGATGGCATAGAAGATGCTACCTTGAAAAATGAAATTGCGACCGCAGCCTTTGGTACGAAATGGGAAGACCAAGGACAAAATATGATTTCTGTCTTCCAAGGTCTTGCCGGAGCTCAAGATCAAACGGTACAAAATCAGGAAAAGTTTAATCAACTGATGGAGGGTATAAATACCGATCCAGCATCCCAATTGAGACAGGCTTTTGCGGATTTACAAACAGCATTAGCACCTCTCTTAATTGCCATTGCGGAAATAGTCACTTCCGTAGCGAAATGGGTTTCCGAAAATGCAACGTTAGGCGCAGCCATTGTAGCTATTGTCGCAACTATTGGTATTTTAACAGGGGCCTTTGCCGTCCTGATGCCTGCCATAGCCGGATTGATATCTGCATGGCCGGTGTTAGCTGCAGCATTCGGATCAATAGGAGCGCCCATCCTAATTGCTGTCGGGGCCATAGCCGGGTTAGGAGCAGCGTTTGTCGCATTGTGGAAGAATAGCGAAACCTTCCGAAATAATTTAACCACCGTATTTGAAGCGATAAAAAATGTGGCGGTCACCGTATTTGAAGCGGTGGCTTCTTTTATTGATGAAAAAATAGCTCAGATTAAGGGATTCTGGGATGCAGAGGGCGCGCAAATTTTACAGGCGGCCGAGAATATCTTTAAGGGCATTATGGCCGTTATTGAGTTTATCATGCCAGCGGTTAAGTTTATCGTTGAAGTTGCGTGGACGGCTATAAAGCAAGTAATTACAGGGGCACTCGATATCATTATGGGTGCTGTCAAAGTATTCAGTGGTCTATTTACCGGCGACTTCGGCAAAATGTGGGAAGGCATTAAAGATATCTTCAGTGGCGCTATTCAATTAATTATTGGGTGGATATCTCTTTCGTTCTTTGGTGGTATACGTACATTGCTTACAAATCTCGCTAAAACTGGTCTCAGTCTTATGAAAGGCATGTGGGATAACATCCTGGGCGTTTTCAAAAGTGTGGGAGGCAGCATAAAGAATCTAACAAGCAATACTCTTTCGGTGGTCGTCAATTTCTTTAAAAATTTTGTCACCAACGTGAAAACGCTGATGGGGAATGCCAAACAAGCAATTGTTACTACTTGGAACGAAGCCGTAACATTTCTTAAAAATATCAACCTTATGCAAATCGGTAAGGATATTATAAACGGACTTGTTAAAGGTATTGGGGCCATGGCAGATACGGTTGTTGATAAAGTGAAAGAGTTAGCCCAGAGTATCCCGGATTGGGCGAAAAAAGTATTAGGCATTCACTCTCCATCACGTGTCATGATGGAACTGGGCGAATGGGTTGGTATTGGTCTTGCTAATGGTATCAAATCCACCGAACAGCTCAATCAGCAAGTGATGCAAAGTGTTACAGATGGCATTCTGGCAGTGAAAAAGTCTTACAAGGACCAAGCCGTAAAAATTGACCAGGACCTAGCGAAGGCCATTAAAAACACGAACGAAAAGGCTAACAAGGATATTGCCAAAATCCAGAAGACAGCTGCTAGTAAGAAACGTGCTTTAACGAGTGACGAAATCGCGAAGATTTATAAACTACGTAGCCAGGCAGCAGAGAGCATTTTGAAGCTGGAGGAAAAGGCTGCATCTGACCGTTCAAAACTTGCAGTAAATGAAAAGAAGGAAATCGAAAATAAATATAAAGATTTGTTAGGAAGCATTAAATCGTTTATCAGCGATAAGAAGTCACTGGACCAACTTTCCATGAAGGATGAAGTCTTGGTATGGGAACAGTCTTTATCGTTGTTTGAAGGTTCCAATGATCAGCGTATTGCGGCTCAAAAGGAATATAAAACTGCATTGCAGGCTTTAAATGATGAAATAGTTTCCAT
>NZ_BCVX01000012.1 GCF_001591965.1 Lysinibacillus odysseyi 34hs-1 = NBRC 100172 | reverse complement strand
TTTTGTTGCCGCTCGTTAGCAGCAACTCTTATATATTAACACTTTACCGAAGTTTGTGTCAATACTTTTTTTAAAAAGTTTTTTGATGCTGTATTTCACAGCAACTTTTATATCTTATCATCGTTTTATTATAAAGTCAATAACTTTTTTACTGGGTTATTTATTCATAAATTAGCGACTCACTTATAATATCAAGCTTTTCATCATACGTCAATAGTTTTATTAAAATAATTTAATAAAGAAAAACCCTATATTCCATATCGATATAGGGCTTTGCATAATTAAGCTTTGGGAAGAATTCTAGAAATGTATAGCTGCCGAACTGTCGCTAAGTCGATAATTTCGCCGGTGCTATATAATTTCACTAAAGGTCTTGTAGGCGCATAAGGGTTGATGAACATCACTTCTGCATGCTCCATATTTGATAATTCCACCTTAGTTCCGATTGGCAAATCTGCTACGATATCAATCAATGCCTGTACTACTTTAATATCAAATTTCCCAAACTCCTCTTCCTTGATCATTTCTATTACACGGAATGGGGATTGTTTTGATCTATACAAACGTTCACTTGTCATCGCGTGGAAAACATCAGCAACTGCGATTACTTGGGAATAAAATAACACATTCGCATCCCGATTCCCTTCTGGATAGCCGCTGCCGTCTAATCTTTCGTGATGATAGTAAATGGCTTTTTTCATATCAGTCTTCATAGCCGTTAAATCTTTTACCATTTGATAGCTATAAATAGGATGCTTACGGATTTCTAAAAACTCCTGCTCCGAAAGGGCAGTTTTTTTATCCCTTACTCTTGCGGAAATCTTAGCCATTCCACAATCCGCCAACATTCCTGCAAGAGCCATTTGAATAGCCGTCCCTCGGTCATGGCCAATTTTTTGTACAATGATACTTGAAATAAGGCCTGTGGCGATGCAATGGTGATATAAATAATCTTTCGGATTTGAATAGCTGTTTAAATCAAATATATGAGAACGTTCAGCTAAGACAATCTCTAACAGGGGAATCATTTTATTGCGAATTTTTGTAATATCAATTCTTGCGCCTGCCTGCCAATTTTGAAATTCCTTTTTTAAATACGCTACGCCATCTTCATAGTAACGTAAAAAAGGGGAAATTGCCGGCACCGGTACATCAATGATCATCTCCCTACCATTTATCTCCGTAGGTGCAGGTACATCTTCATCTTTAAATATTAAAACCCTTGAAATATTAAATGCTTTTAACACATGTAGATGCTCATAATTAACTTTTGTATTTTTTTGTAAAATGGAGTGTTTTGTGTTAGCAAAAATGTCTTCAGCTACAACTTTCCCGGGCGTTAATTCTGATATGTACATATATGTAGCGTCCATTACTAAATACCACCTTTGATTAGTAATTTTCTTTCATTGTAACGGAGCATGTAAACAAATGGAAGTGTTAAATTGTTTTCCTAGCACTTCCTTTGCGGCATTTCGAACCATTTTAAAAGTATCTATCACTATCTTTTAGGCTAACTAAAAAAAGAACAACTAATCAGCAGATTAGTTGTTCCCCATTTATTATTCGCCTGATACTTCCGCTTCCTCTATTTCCTCAGCATCTGCATCATCTTCTTTATTTACTTTCGCAACGGTTGCCACCAATTCCTCATCGGATAAGCGGATTAAACGGACTCCCTGTGTACTACGGCCGATAATGGAAATATCATTAACATCCATCCGGATCAACATTCCATTAATAGTAATTAACATAATATCCTCGGCACCATCCACCGTCTTCACGGCACACATAGGCCCATTCTTTTCAGTTACTTGAATAGTTTTGATACCTACACCGCCACGGCTCTGCAGACGATATTCTGACTCTGGAGTACGTTTTCCGTAGCCTTTCTCGGTTACAACTAGAATCTCTTGGCCTTCTTCTAAGATTTCCATGCCGACTACATAATCACCATCACGAAGCTTAATTCCCCGTACTCCTGAAGCTGTACGTCCCATGGAGCGAATGTCCTCTTCCTGGAAACGGACAAGCATACCATCATGCGTTCCAATGATTACTTGCTTTTTACCGTCTGTTAGGCGGACAGATATCAAATCATCATCTTCGCGCAGGCTGATCGCAATCAATCCATTTGTACGGATATTTGCGAATTGAGAAACTGGTGTACGTTTTGTAATACCTGTTTTCGTTGTGAAAATGAAGAAGGCATCTTCATCATACGATTCTATACGAATCATCGCTGTTACGTGCTCGCCCTTTTCAATATTCAACAGGTTAACAATCGGCAGACCTTTCGCTGTACGTCCGAACTCAGGGATTTCATATCCCTTCGCTTTGAAAA
Source organism: Lysinibacillus odysseyi 34hs-1 = NBRC 100172 (assembly GCF_001591965.1). Lineage (GTDB taxonomy): Bacteria > Bacillota > Bacilli > Bacillales_A > Planococcaceae > Lysinibacillus_B > Lysinibacillus_B odysseyi. The sequence continues at coordinate 164,299 of NZ_BCVX01000012.1, read as the reverse complement.
CACGCCCTTTGGAAGTAAAGAATAAAATCGTGTCATGTGTGGAAGTGGACAATAGATGTTCGACAAAGTCATTTTCATTTGTTCCCATTCCCTGCACACCGCGTCCCCCGCGTTTTTGGCTGCGGTACGTATTTGCGGCTAAACGTTTAATATACCCGTTATGTGTTAACGTAACTACTGAATTTTCACGTGGGATTAAATCTTCGTCTTCAATTGATTCAAGGCCGCCAGCAGTAATTTCTGTACGGCGAGTATCATTGTAGCGCTCTTTAATCTCCGCCAGCTCATTTCGGATAATTTCTACAACCTTCGCTTCGTCAGCTAAAATTGCTTTTAATTCCGCAATCAGTACTTGAAGTTCTTGATACTCTGCTTCAATTTTTTCGCGTTCTAATCCGCTTAAACGAACAAGGCGCATATCAAGAATTGCCTGTGCCTGCCGGTCCGTTAAATCGAAGCGCTCCATTAATACTGGTTTTGCTTCATCCCCGCTGCGGGAGCTACGGATAATAGAAATGATTTCATCAATATGATCCAACGCTATACGCAAGCCCTCTAAAATATGAGCCCGGTCTTCCGCCTTCCGTAACTCAAAAGCTGTACGGCGCTTGATCACTACTTTTTGGTGCTCTAAATAATGATAAAGCATTTCCCGTAATGAAAGTACTTTTGGCTGGCCGTCTACTAAAGCAAGCATATTGACCCCAAAGCTTGATTGCATAGCAGTTTGTTTATATAAATTATTTAAAACAACATTTGCATTCGCATCACGACGCACTTCGATTACAATACGCATACCATTACGGTCTGATTCGTCTCGAAGATTTGTAATGCCGTCGATTTTTTTATCACGTACAAGCTCCGCAATCTTTTCGATTAGCTTCGCTTTATTCACTTGGTATGGCAATTCAGAAACTAAAATCGTTTCCTTGCCGTTCGGTTTTTGTTCGATTTCTACTTTGGCACGTATCAGCAATGAACCGCGGCCTGTTTCATAAGCGCGGCGGATACCTGAACGCCCCAGAATTAAACCACCAGTCGGAAAGTCCGGGCCCGGAATAATTTCCATTAGTTCCTCAGTTGTTATAGCCGGGTTTTCGGAAACAGCCAATACCCCGTCAATAACCTCGCCTAATTGATGCGGAGGAATATTTGTTGCCATCCCTACAGCAATACCAGCGGCGCCATTTACAAGCAGGTTTGGAATCCGTGCCGGCAATACAAGCGGTTCACGCTCACTGCCATCATAGTTTGGACCGTAATCAATGGTATCTTTGTTAATATCCCGAAGCATCTCCATTGCAATTTTGGACATACGTGATTCTGTATAACGCATAGCTGCTGCCCCATCACCATCGACAGAGCCAAAGTTACCATGTCCATCCACCAGCATATAGCGGTAGCTGAAGTCTTGCGCCATACGCACCATTGCTTCGTAAATAGAAGAGTCACCGTGCGGGTGGAATTTACCCATTACATCTCCCACAATACGAGCACTCTTTTTATATGGCTTATCTGCAGTGTTCCCTAACTCCTGCATGCCATATAAAATACGACGATGTACAGGCTTAAGTCCGTCCCGTACGTCCGGCAGGGCACGAGAGACGATTACACTCATCGCATAACTTAGGAATGATGTTTTAATTTCAGTTGTAATATTTCTAGACTCAATGTTTCCATGTTGAATGTCAGACACAATAAGGACCTCCTTCCATTTGCACTAACTAAATATCTAAATCTTGAACATACACTGCATTTTCTTCGATAAAATCACGACGAGGGCCTACTTCATCCCCCATGAGATGATCGAAAATCTTATCTGCTTCAATCGCATCGTCAAGATTTACACGAATTAATGTACGGTGTTCCGGATCCATCGTTGTATCCCACAGTTGTTCTGCATTCATTTCTCCAAGCCCCTTATAGCGCTGGATATTCGGTTTTGGAACGCTTGGCAGACGTTCTAAAATCTCTGCAAGCTCTTCATTAGAATAACAGTATTCTAAATGTTTTCCCTGTTTTACCTGGTAAAGAGGTGGCTTCGCTGCATATACGTAGCCAGCTTCAATTAACGGGCGCATGAATCGGAAGAAGAACGTAAGCAGCAGCACACGAATATGTGCTCCATCTACATCGGCATCTGTCATAATAATGATTTTATGATAACGTGCTTTATTTAAGTCAAACTCTTCCCCAATTCCTGTACCGAACGCCGTAATCATGGCACGGATTTCCGCATTGGAAAGAATACGATCAAGCCGGGCCTTTTCAACATTCAGGATTTTACCACGAAGCGGCAAGATTGCCTGGAAGTGACGGTCCCGCCCTGACTTGGCAGATCCTCCGGCAGAATCACCCTCTACAATATAAATTTCACATTCTTCTGGGTTTGTTGATGAGCAGTCAGCAAGTTTCCCCGGAAGACTCGAAACTTCCAAAGCTGATTTACGGCGTGTAAATTCCCGTGCTTTTTTTGCTGCCACACGTGCTCGTGCAGCCATCGTTCCTTTTTCAACAACTTGACGTGCAACTGAAGGGTTTTCAAGTAAAAAGCGCTCGAATCCTTCCGTAAACAGCTGATTTGTAATTTGGCTGACTTCAGAGTTTCCAAGCTTTGTTTTTGTTTGTCCTTCAAATTGCGGGTCTGGATGTTTTACTGACACAATGGCTGTTAATCCTTCACGTACATCTTCCCCTGTCAGGTTTGCATCATTTTCCTTAATCAACCCTGCTTTACGTGCATAGTCGTTAATAACACGTGTTAAAGCAGTTTTAAATCCGGATTCATGTGTACCGCCTTCATACGTATTAATATTATTGGCGAATGACATGATAGTTGAATTGAAGCCCGCGTTATATTGCATAGCAATTTCAACTGAAATGCCGTCTTTTTCTCCAAAGACATCAATCGGTTCATGAATCGGCTCTTTGTTGGCGTTTAAATGTTCCACATATGAGCGAATACCACCTTCATAGTGGAATACATTTTCACGTACTTCCTCTTCACGTTCATCTCGAATTGTAATACGGATGCCACGGTTTAAATAAGCAAGCTCACGGCAGCGAGTTGCTAAAATATCATATTCATATTCCGTAGTTTCGCGGAAAATTTCGCTGTCGGCCTTGAATCTGGTTGTTGTACCTGTTTCCTCTGATTCCCCAATAACTTTTAATGGCTGAATTGTTTGGCCCCGTTCAAACTTAATTAAGTGAATATGCCCATCACGTTTGACATATACTTCTGTAGCAATAGATAGCGCGTTTACAACCGAGGCCCCTACACCGTGCAGACCACCGGATACTTTGTAACCGCCGCCGCCAAATTTCCCCCCTGCATGAAGAACCGTCATAATAACCTCAACGGCTGGAAGCCCCATTTTCTCCTGAGTACTTACCGGAATACCGCGGCCATTATCTTCTACACGAATCCAGTTATCCGGTTCAATCGCTACTATGATATCCGTACAGAATCCAGCCAGCGCTTCATCGATACTATTATCAACGATTTCCCATACAAGATGGTGCAAACCTTTTGAACTCGTAGAACCGATATACATCCCCGGACGTTTTCGAACCGCCTCTAAGCCTTCTAGAACTTGTATTTGATCAGCATCATAATTTTGCTGTACTTTATTTTCCTCTAAAGCCACCTTGTTCACCTACTCTTTCGTAACTTCAGTCTGCATCTATTCAATAGGCATCTTGCCCAAAAAAATTACTATTCAACAGTTCCTTGTTTCACGTGGAACATTTTCGCATTTTGAATTGTTTCATGGTGGATACCGTCTACACTTGTTGTTGTGACAAATGTTTGGACTTCCCCTTGGATTGTGTTCAACAAATGCGACTGACGATAGTCATCCAATTCGGATAATACATCATCCAACAGCAAAATAGGCGCTTCTTTCGTCTCTTGCTTGATCAGCTCAATTTCCGCAAGTTTAAGCGATAACGCTGTTGTACGCTGTTGCCCCTGCGAACCAAACACTTGTACATCATAATCATTAACAAAAAATTGCAAATCATCCCGATGGGGACCTACGGCAGTCACCCCTCGTTCTACTTCCCTTTGTTTTGCTTCTGTCATTTTTTTCTCCAGATGTGCTGCCATTTCCTCTGCTGTCCAGTTTGGATCCATCCCACTGACAGTCCGATAATTAATGACTAACTTTTCCTTTCCTTGCGAAATACCAGCATGAATAGGCTCAGCCCATGCCTGCAGCAATTCCATGAATTCATAGCGCTTCCGGATAATTTTTATAGCAGCCTGAATATATTGTTCCGTATAAACATCAAGCATGACGTCATTCATTAAGGAGGAGCGTCCCTGATTTGCTTTTAAGTAGTGATTACGTTGTTTTAAAATCTTTTGGAAGGTTAATAAGTCATGTAAATAAACCGGTGATATTTGCCCGATTTCCATATCAATAAAGCGACGTCTAATTTGAGGACTCCCTTTTACAACATTTAAATCCTCCGGGGCAAACATGACCACATTCATTTGTCCGACATACTCGCTGAGGCGCGATTGCTCTAAATGGTTTATTTTTCCTTTTTTACCTTTTTTGGATAGTGTTAATTCGATTGGGACAGGACCATACCGTTTATGGACAACACCTTCTATTTTACCATAGTCTTGTTCCCAACGTATCAATTCTTTATCGTTGGAGGTACGATGGGACTTTGCCATGGCCAATACATAGATTGACTCCATGACATTTGTTTTTCCTTGCGCATTTTCCCCGATGAATACATTGATCTTCGGGGAGAATTCTAAAGCAAGTGATTCATAATTACGGTAATTTGTTAGCTGCAGGTGCTCAATATTCATTACTGAGCCCCATTCTCGTACACAATTCGAAAACGGCCGACTCCTGGAATATTAACTACATCCCCGTCCCGCAGTTTGCGTCCACGGCGGTCGTCTATTTCTCCGTTCACATAGACGTCATTTTCAGATAAAAACCATTTAGCCATCCCCCCAGAGCTGATCGCATCTGTCATTTTAAGCAATTGGCCTAGCGTCACAAACTCTGTATCAATTACGATGTCCTTCAAAATATTTCATCCTCCGATTAACAAGTTTCATCCTTCTATCATACCAAAAAAGTATCCAATAAGTAAAAAAAGAGTTGTTTCAAATTTAATTTGAAACAACTCTCTGCTGTCGGCCAAATAACGAGGGCTTCTTAATATGTTCGAACAGGAAGAATCAGTTGTAAAATAGCATCATCATGAACGGAACGTAGAATAAACGGACGCATTGCTCCTGTAAACTGGATGATGACATCCTGTCCATCAATTGCCTTTAAAGCCTCCATCATATACTTTGCGCTGAATGAAATCTTAAGCGTTTCTCCTTCTAGGGACTCTACCTGGATTTGCTCCTGAACTTTACCAATTTCCGGTGAATTAGAGGAAACCTCGATCATATTTTCTTCTAATGTTTCAAAACGAACGACGTTGTTACGGTCTTCGCGTGCTAATAAAGAAGCACGATCAATTGCTTGTAACAATGACTTGCCGTCAAGAATAACATTTGTTTGATAGTTTTCTGGAATTAAACGCGATGTATCTGGATAATTTCCTTCCAACAGACGAGAGAAGAATAACATATTATTCGCTTTAAACAGTACTTGCTGGTTTGTCATAACAATTTGTACAGGGTTTGTAGAATCTTCTAAAATCTTATTTAACTCGTTTAAACTCTTGCCTGGGATGACTACATTAGATACCCCTGTCGGTAACTGTTCCAATTTTGTTTTACGGCGCGCCAAACGGTGACTGTCTGTTGCAACGCATATTAATTCATCTTCCTGAATATGCCAGTTAACGCCCGTTAGTACAGGACGGCTTTCGGACGTTGCTACAGCAAAAACTGTTTCCCGAATAATGGACTTAAGTAAGTCCGCTGGAATAGTAAATTGTTGATCTGCAGATATTTCCGGCAATTGAGGATATTCAACAGCATCTTGTCCGATGAGATGAAATTCTGATTTTCCAGAACGGATATATGTGGCAAAGCCATTTGTCACTTCAATTTCCACATCATTAGTTGGCAATTTGCGAACAATTTCATTAAACATTCGAGCTTGTAAGACAATCGAGCCTGTCGTAGTGATTGTCATAATTTGTTCGCCATTTTCTTCTGCCGGAATAAATGTTTGGATTGTAATATCTTGGTCACTACCTGTTAAACTGACACCTTCGTTTGACACATCGATTTTAATTCCTGTCAAAATGGGTACAGTAGTTTTAGAGCTGACTGCTTTCATTACATCATTTAAACCTGCTAATAAATGATCGCGCATTATTTCAAATTTCATGTCATTACCTCGCTTATATAATTATTTATTTTTTAAAAAGAATAATAGATATAGTAATAGGGCCTGTGGATTTGTGGATAAGTATATGTTTAGCGCATAAAATCAGTCTATCCACATGTAGATAGACTGTGTATAACTCAGCTGGATAATACCCCACTTATCCACAACTTACTTACCTAGCATATTGCGGATTTGTTTGATGTCCTGTTGCAATATTTGATCGTTTTTTAACATAGATGCAATTTTTTCATGAGCATGGATGACCGTTGTATGATCACGACCGCCAAATTCCTCACCAATTTTAGGTAAAGAAAAATCTGTAAGCTCCCGGGACAGATACATTGCAACCTGGCGAGGAAAAGCAATTGACTTTGTCCGTTTCTTGGCAGAAAAGTCTTCCAAGCGGATACTGTAGTGTTCACCAACAGCATGCTGTATATCTAAAATTGAAATCATACGCGGCTTTGTGTTTGGCATTATGTCTTTCAGTGCGGCAGCCGCCAATTCAGGAGTAACTTCTTCATTAACAAGGGAAGAATAAGCAACAACCCGAATTAAAGCGCCTTCCAGCTCCCGGATATTTGAATCAATTTGATTGGCAATATATAGCATTACCTCATTTGGAATATCCAGCTCGTCCGCTTTTGCCTTTTTACGCAAAATTGCAATACGTGTTTCGAGATCCGGAGGCGCGATATCTGTAATCAATCCCCATTCAAAGCGTGAACGCAAGCGGTCTTCTAACGTAGGAATTTCTTTTGGCGGACGGTCACTGGAAATGACAATTTGTTTTGATTCTTCATGCAATGTATTAAATGTATGGAAAAACTCCTCTTGAGTTGACTCTTTTCCGGCCAAAAATTGAATGTCGTCAATTAACAGTACGTCAACATTCCGATATTTATTACGAAAATCAATCGCTTTATTATCACGGATAGAGTTAATAAATTCATTCGTGAATTTCTCCGAAGATAAGTACACCACTTTGGCATTGGGATTATGCTCCAGTACATAATGACCGATTGCATGCATTAAGTGGGTCTTCCCTAATCCAACTCCCCCATAAATAAAAAATGGATTATAGGCTTTTGCCGGTGCCTCGGCCACAGCAAGCGAAGCTGCATGGGCAAATCGATTGCCGGATCCAATGACAAACGTATCAAATGTATATTTCGGGTTGAGCATACCTGGTGAAATATCGTGATGATCTGTTGCCTTGGCTTGAATTTTTGGTGCTGGCAATTCGAAATCATCGGCGCCCTGGTCTTTTTGAACAACAAATTTTATTAGCAAGTCTTCACCTGTCAGCTCCGTCAAGATGCCCGTAATTAAATGGACATAGTGGTTTTCCAGCCAATCTCTTGCAAAGGAATTTGGCGCTGCAATGGTCACATTTGTTCCTTTGTGTGACAGGAGCTTTGTCGACTTTAACCAAGTTTCAAAACTCGGCTTAGAAATTTTTTGTTCAACTTTTGCCAGGACGTTATTCCATAACTGCTCTAAATGTTCCAAGCTATTTTCGTCCCTTCATACAATATTCTCTATCAAAACATAGAAGCTATTTATTTTTATCTATTTTTCTGGTACATTCACATAGTCACAGCTTGTGGATAAAATCTATTCCCTGGATGTGAAAAAAACTGTCCACAGATTATTAACAACTGTGGATAAAATATTTCCCAGAAAACTAGTCCACAAGGGAAAACATGATTATCGTATCAAAAAAGATTAGGCATTTCAATAGTTTATCGAACTTATCCACATGATTCATGTTTATTTATTTTAAAATTATCCACAGGCTATGAGTTTGTGAAAAAGGTGTAGATAAGAGATGTGGATAAATATTTTTAAAATAAAAAATATCCACAGCTATTCTTTATAAATAAGAATACGTCTGTGGATAAACATAAATACCATCGTAATGGACATTGATAGACTTTTTATATTAAACGTTGACAAAATAATTGTTTTTTATATATAATAGTCGAGTCTGTATGATAAGAAAATATAAAGACACTCATTTAGGAGGTGCAATATAGAATGAAACGCACATATCAACCATCAAAACGCAAGCACAGCAAGGTACACGGTTTCCGCGCACGTATGAGCACGAAAAACGGTCGTAAAGTATTAGCTGCACGTCGTCGTAAAGGTCGTAAAGTTTTATCAGCATAAGCCCACTGAGCCTCATCAGTGGTCTTTTTTTTCATTATTTTTCATAATCAGATTCAAAGATGAGATAGATGGAGCTGGTAAAAGGTGAACAAACGTCAACGGATCAAAAAGAATGAAGAGTTTCAAAAGGTGTTTAAAAAGGGTAAGTCGTTTGCGAATCGCCAGTTTGTCGTTTATTGCCTGAAGAAGGAAGAACAGGCGGAGTTTCGCATCGGCTTATCAGTAAGTAAAAAGATAGGAAAAGCGGTTACGCGTAACCAAATTAAGCGCTATATTCGCCAAACATTTCTTGAGTTGAAAGAGGAAGTTCGCCAAGATATGGATTATGTTATCATCGCCAGAAATCAGGCGGCCACATTAGATTTTCACGAAACAAAGAAAAGTTTGGAGCACGTTTTGAAAATTGCCAAAGTATTAAAGAAGAAACAACTGGAACGTGAATGAGTAATCTTGAAATAATTAGTAGAGTGTAAGCGTCTACACATGGTAAAATAGGCTTTATAAAGAAAATTGAATAGTTGCTTTAGGGGGAAGAAGGCTTGAAGAAAAGACTTGGGGTCATTCTTACACTTGTATCGGTAGCCTTACTGCTGTCTGGGTGTAGGGAATTCGACCAACCGATTTCAGCTGAAAGCAAAGGCTTTTGGAATGAATTTATCGTTTGGCCATTAGTATCAGTCATCAAATATTTCTCAGATCTTTTAGGTTCTTATGCGTTCGGTATTATTGCTGTAACAATTATTATCCGTTTAGCAATCCTGCCGTTAACGATTAAACAAATTAAGAGCTCAAAGAAAATGCAGGAAGTTCAGCCGAAGATGAAGGAGCTACAGGCAAAATACAGCTCTAAAGATGCGGCTACTCAGCAGAAGTATCAACAAGAGATGATGGCATTGATGCAGTCATCAGGTGTTAACCCGCTTGCCGGATGCTTACCGATTTTTATTCAGATGCCGATCTTAATTGGATTCTACCATGCAATTAGCCGTATGAATGCAACATCTGTTTATGAATTGGGATCATTCCTGTCTGTACCGCTGGGAGAACCAAGTATTGTATTTGCGGTTATGGCCGGTTTAATTCAGTTTGTTGTACTGCTTACTGGTCCAGCAGTGGATAATCCACAAATGAAGGTCATGATGTACATTATGCCGTTAATGATTATTGGTTTTGGGACATTTTTGCCTGCCGCATTATCGTTATACTGGGTTGTCGGAAACATCATTTCGGCATTGCAAAACCTTGTGATTTACAAACCTTGGAAGAAAAAAACTGATGCTACTGTTACAGGAGGAGCAAAATAGTGAACCAACTTACGCAATCAGGCGCGACAGTAAATGAAGCGATCTCATTAGCGTTACAAAAGCTTGGCAAGACCCGTGATCAAGTAGAAGTAGAAGTTTTGCAAGAAGGTAAAAAAGGATTTTTAGGTTTTGGTGCCAGAGATGCGGAAGTACGCATCACGGTAAAAGCAGAAGTACAAACAGCTGGTAAGGAAGAGACAGAAACTATATCTCAACCGAACATACTGCCGGAAGAAAAGCCAAATCAGGTTTCATCTGCTGTATTAACAGAAGATGAAGAGGAACATGGCAGTCTTTCCAGTGTGTCAGCTGTTATTGAAAACGGGGACGAGCTAGTTCAAAACGTGAATGATGATCGATCTACCACGGAAGAACAAGATCCAATTGAGGAAACAAAGACATATTTAAAGAATATTGCTTTAGAATTGGGCGTTACCGATTTAAAAATTTATACGGAATCTGAAGGCAAATATGTATCATTCAAGCTTAAAAGTGAGAAGGCAGCATTTTTAATTGGAAAACGGGGTCAAACATTGAATGCCCTGCAGCAGTTAACACAGCTTATTCTAAATAAAACGGCAAAATCCTTTATGCTTGTGAGACTGGATGTAGAAGATTACCGCGAACGCCGTCAAGCGTCATTGGAACAACTGGCAGAGCGTATGGCCGATAAAGCTATCCGCACTCGGAGAAAAGTAACGTTGGAGCCAATGCCGTCATATGAACGGAAAATTATCCACAACGTCCTGGCTAATCGATTAGATATCGAGACATATTCGGAGGGCGTTGAGCCAAATCGCTATTTAGTAATTGAACCAATTAAATAATATACAGACACTAATGGAGGTGCCGCTGTCCGCGGCGCCTCTGTTTTTATTTGCGGAGCAAAAGCATTTGGAGCTGTGGACAATAGCTGAGCAAAAACCCGGCAGTTAGATGCTGCACCTAAAGGAATCTGCAATTATGGAAGATAAGTGGAAATGAGAAGATGATTTGGCAATTTTGCTTACTTTCTATGTTGGAATACAACAGTAGAAAAGCAGTCTGAAAGGCGTGATTTCCTTTTATATGTAAGTCTTGTTTACTTTAGATTTTGCTGAAAATATGGTAGGCTAAATTGTTAGTAAATAAGATAGACAGGCAGAAAAGTTATCCACATGTGGATAGTTCTTTGTAATAGCATAGGCTGAAGAATTACCTAATTTTATACAGGCAGAGAAATGAAGATGTGTTAAGTGCTCTTTTTTGACTGTCTTATGGCTATTGTAAGAAAGAGATACGGAAGTGATCGCTGCCATTTGAAAAGAACTTTTGAAAGAGAAGATTATACTAGCTTAGCCGTATCGGTCGGCAGCGGCTGACTGATCGATGTTTCGTAGGCTTAACAATAAAGCTTGGGGTAGATATAACTGCGACCAGGCGTAAAGAAATAGAGTAACCAGTGAGAAATGGTTCTTATAGGAGGAACTGAAATGGAGTTTGATACAATTGCTGCAATCTCTACACCAATGGGTGAGGGAGCCATTGCTATTGTCCGTTTAAGCGGTGATGAAGCAGTTGAAATTGCAGATAAGATATTTAAATCGCCAACAAATAAACGGTTAACAGAGGTGGCGACACACACAATACATTATGGACATTTAATTGATCCGAAAAAAAATGAGGTTGTGGAGGAAGTGATGCTTTCGTTAATGCGGGGGCCAAAGACTTTTACAAGGGAAGATGTAGTAGAAATAAACTGCCATGGTGGCTTAGTATCAGTCAATCGCGTCCTGCAGCTTGTTTTAGCAAATGGCGCCCGTCTTGCAGAGCCTGGTGAATTTACAAAGCGTGCATTTTTGAATGGACGGATCGATTTGTCACAGGCAGAAGCCGTTATGGATCTAATTCGCGCCAAAACGGATCGTGCCATGAATGTAGCCCTTGGTCAGATGGATGGAAAGCTGTCACGTTTAATTCACTCACTTCGTCAGGCACTGCTTGAGACGTTAGCACAGGTGGAAGTAAATATTGATTATCCGGAGTATGATGATGTAGAAGAGATGACGGTTCCGGTGCTTCTTGAAAAATGTACATGGGTCCGTGACGAAATTAAAAAGCTTTTACAAACATCATCGCAAGGGAAAATTCTTCGTGAAGGGCTATCTACCGTCATTTTAGGCCGGCCAAATGTAGGGAAGTCATCCCTATTAAATAGTCTTGTCCATGAAAATAAAGCAATTGTAACCGATATAGCCGGTACAACTCGTGATATTATAGAGGAATATGTGAATGTTCGCGGTGTGCCACTTCGTCTAGTGGATACGGCCGGAATTCGTGAAACAGAGGATATCGTGGAACGAATTGGTGTTGAACGCTCACGTGAAGCATTAAAGGGTGCTGATCTGATCCTTCTTGTCTTGAATTATGGAGAAGAATTAACACCAGAGGATGAACGATTGTTTGAAACGATTCAGCATATGGATTTCATTGTTGTCGTGAACAAAACGGATATTCCCCAAAAAATTGATTTAACGCGCGTGCAGGAGCTTGCACGTAATCACCGTGTCGTTACGACTTCCCTGCTGAAGGAAGAAGGCGTAATGGAACTTGAAGAAGCAATCGCTGCTCTATTCTTTGAGGGTCAAATCGAAGCCGGAGATATGACATATGTATCAAATGCCCGCCATATTGCCCTTTTACATCAGGCAGAGGCAACGATTGAAGACGCTCTGGAAGCTGCTGAAGCAGGTGTTCCAGTCGATATGGTGCAAATTGATGTTACCCGCACATGGGAATTACTTGGTGAAATTGTCGGTGATACAGTACAGGAAAGCTTAATAAACCAGCTATTTTCCCAGTTCTGTTTAGGAAAGTAATCTAAATGAACTTTCCTCTTTCTAAGCGGTTAGCAGGGAGAATATTTACTGGATAATTGTAAAAAAAGAATATGATTTTGGCCTATTTCGGTTGAAAAGTGTTCTTTTAATAAAGAGCTGCAACGAGTCATAGGGACTATAGAAATGCTACAAACAGAAAGGAAGAACTAAGCATGCCAACACAATATGAGGCAGGCACATTTGATGTCATCGTGGTCGGCGCCGGCCATGCAGGTGTAGAGGCGGCATACGCTGCTGCTAAAACAGGCGCAAAAACACTGATGCTAACGATTAATTTGGATATGATTGCATTTATGCCATGTAATCCCTCAATAGGAGGCCCGGCTAAAGGAATCGTTGTACGTGAAATTGACGCATTAGGCGGCGCAATGGGCAAAGTCATTGATAAAACGCATATCCAAATGCGCATGTTAAACACAGGTAAAGGCCCGGCTGTTCGTGCATTACGTGCACAGGCTGATAAAATTTTATACCAGCATGAAATGAAACGCCTGCTTGAAGAGGAGCCAAATCTTCAAATTCATCAGGCAATGGTGGATGAGCTTATTATAGAAGATGGAGAAGTATGTGGTGTCATTACACAAGTTGGAGCCATCTATCGTGCTAAAGCAGTCATTATTACAACTGGTACATTCCTAAGAGGAGAAATTATAATTGGGGACTTGAAATATTCTTCAGGTCCAAATAACCAGCAGCCGTCAATCAAGCTCGCAGACAATTTGAAAGAGCTTGGTTTTGACCTGGTACGTTTTAAAACAGGTACACCACCGCGGGTGAATAGTCGTACAATCGATTACTCAAAAACAGAAATTCAACCTGGTGATGATGTACCCCGTGCGTTCAGTTTTGAAACAACAGAATATATTATGGACCAGCTGCCATGCTGGTTAACTTACACGAGTGAAAAGACACATGAAATTATTGAAGCTAACCTGCACTTATCACCAATGTATTCAGGTATGATTAAAGGGACAGGTCCTCGTTATTGTCCATCCATTGAAGATAAGGTTGTCCGCTTTAACGATAAGCCGCGCCACCAGATCTTCCTTGAGCCGGAGGGACGCAATACACGCGAAGTATATGTTCAAGGGTTTTCAACAAGTTTACCTGAGCATGTTCAAAAGAAGATGCTTGCAACAGTACCGGGGTTGGAAAAAGCTGAAATGATGCGGGCTGGCTATGCGATTGAATATGATGCTGTAGTACCAACACAACTATGGCCGACACTTGAAACAAAACGCATTAAACATCTATATACTGCCGGCCAGATTAATGGAACATCCGGCTATGAAGAGGCAGCCGCACAGGGCTTAATGGCAGGTATGAATGCGGCGGCAAAAGTTCTTGGGAAGGAAGAAATCATTCTTTCCCGTTCAGATGCTTATATCGGCGTGTTAATTGACGATCTTGTAACAAAAGGAACAAATGAACCTTACCGCCTGTTGACATCGCGTGCTGAATACCGCCTGCTGCTCCGTCATGATAATGCCGATCTCCGTTTAACAGATATCGGTTATAAAATTGGTATGATTTCAGAAGAGCGTTATGCGAAATTCCAAGAGAAGCGTGAGCAGATTGAAAATGAAATCGCCCGTCTCCGGGACATTATTGTAAAACCGAACGAAAAGACACAGGAAACAATCCGTTCAGTTGGTGGTACAGAGTTGAAAGATGGCATTCGTGCATCCGATTTAGTGAAGCGGACAGAAATGACATATGATTTAGTAGCAAGCTTAATTGAACCTGCAGAAATGGATTTTTCCGAAGAAGTAAGAGAGCAGATTGAGATCCAGCTGAAATATGAAGGATATATCCAAAAGGCGCTGCAGCAGGTCGAGAAACTGAAAAAGATGGAGGATAAGAAAATTCCGGAAAACATTGATTATGATGCTATTTCTGGTTTGGCTACAGAAGCCCGTCAGAAGCTGAAAAATGTACATCCATTATCCATCGCACAGGCAAGCCGTATTTCAGGCGTCAATCCGGCTGATATTTCCATTCTCCTCGTGTATATCGAGCAAGGGAAAATTGCCCGTGTAGCAAATGATTAATCGAAGACAATAAATACTGGCTAAAATGAAGCTCTGTTTGTAAGTGAATACGGACCTGTTGAATAAAGAGGACGCCTGAAAAGCGATGGTGTCCCTATATCCGGGATGTATTCACTGCCAATATATTTTTAACGGTATGTAAATAAGCTGTAAAAGAGGCTGTCCGGTAAGTAATATCTTATGGACAGCCCCCATTTTATGAAGGAGAGTCCTATGAACGAAAAACAATTTATCGAAGCGCTTGCCGCCAAAGGCATTGAACTTTCAGATGCCCAGATTGAACAATTCCGAAAGTATTTTGAGCTACTGGTGGAATGGAATGAAAAAATGAATTTAACGGCGATTACGGATCTAGAGGGTGTTTACTTAAAGCATTTTTACGATTCCATTAGTCCTTCATTTTATTTTGATTTTACTAAGACAGAGTCTGTATGTGATGTCGGGGCGGGAGCTGGCTTCCCTTCTATTCCTATTAAAATCTGCTTCCCTCATCTGCATGTAACGATCGTTGATTCATTGAATAAACGAATTACTTTCCTCAATCATTTAAGTGAACAACTTGGACTGGACAACATGGAATTTGCCCATGCACGTGCAGAAGAGTTTGGACAGAATATGAAATACCGTGAGCAATTTGATGTAGTGACGGCTCGTGCTGTTGCAAGACTGTCTGTTTTATCAGAGCTTTGCATCCCGCTTGCTAAACAGGGAGGCTTCTTTGTTGCTTTAAAGGCTGCTGCAGGGGCTGAAGAGCTGAAAGATGCAAAGAAGGCTATTTCAACGTTAGGAGCTGCCTTAAAAGAAGAATTTAGTTTCCTACTTCCAGTCGAAGAAAGTGAACGGTCCTTATTTGTTTTCGACAAAATAAAACAGACACCTAAAAAGTATCCTCGTAAACCTGGTGTGCCAAATAAAACGCCGATTCAGTAAAAAAAAGCGGAAATTAGAAATAATTCGTCAGTTTGGAGCATATACATTTATATTTACGACAAAATGCATGAAATTATCGATTATTGGACTATGTACATTTTCCCTAGAATCATAAATAATAATAATATGGAGCAAGTTAGTTTCTTAAAGGTGGTGCCTTTGGATGAAGAGTCCTTTTTCACGTTGGTTCGGAGGCGGAAAGCAGGAATCCGAAGTGGAAAGTGAAGTAGAAGTGGTGAGTACAGCTACAGAAGAAGTAGTGAAAATTCCAATTGAAAAAATAGTTCCGAATCGTTTCCAGCCCCGAACAGTTTTTGATGATGAAAAAATTGAAGAGTTATCAAGAACGATTCATACTCATGGAGTCATTCAGCCAATTGTCTTACGTCCAAGCTCGGAAGCAGAAGGAATGTATGAAATTATTGCAGGTGAACGCCGATACCGTGCAATGAAAAAATTAGAATGGAAAGAAGTACCGGCAATTGTCCGCACATTAAATGATAAAGAAACAGCTTCGATAGCGCTGATTGAAAATCTGCAGCGTGAGGAATTGACAGCAATCGAAGAGGCGTTGGCATATCAGCAATTGCTGGAACTTCATTCACTAACGCAGGAAGCGCTTGCTCAGCGTCTCGGAAAAGGGCAGTCAACCGTAGCGAACAAAATCCGTCTGCTGAAACTTCCGCAATTTGTGCAAGATGCTATTTTACAAAGGGAAATCAGTGAGCGGCATGCACGTGCTTTGATTTCTATTAAAGATGAACAGCTTCAAATGCAGTTAATTGCGGCCGTAAAGGAATATGATTGGAATGTTCGGCAGCTTGAAGATCAAATTCAGCAAATCCTACATCCGCAGGAAGAAGAGCCTGAGGAGAAACCAAAGCCAAAAAGGGCGCAGCGTAAAGCGATTAGTAAAGATGTACGAATTGCCCTTAATACAATTAAACAATCGTTATCGATGGTCACAAAGAGCGGAATCGATGTGAAAACTGAAGAGGAAGATAACGAGGATTACTATCAAATTACGGTAAGAATACCGAAAAGAAAATAGTATATAGCTCCCGGACAAGCCCGTTCGGGAGTTTTTTTAAATTATAAACAGGCTTCATTTGTGTACAGATTATCCAATAACTTTAAATTTATGAATATTTTGACGACTCATCGCTTCCTTTTTGCTAAAATAAAAGAGTATTAGTTTAGAAAGTTTCGTGTAAATAGAGAGCGATTAAACGAATAATGTGTTGAAAGCAGGTGCACAAATGGGAAGAACTATTGCCATTGCGAATCAAAAAGGCGGCGTTGGGAAAACAACCACATCTGTAAATTTAAGCGCATGTCTGGCTTATTTAGGGAAGAAAACGCTTCTGATCGACATCGACCCTCAAGGAAATGCTTCCAGCGGGGTAGGAATCAACAAGAAGGAAATAGAAGGCTGTATTTATGATGTATTAATCGAAGACGAGCCGATGAAATCCTATATTCATGAAACAAAAATTGAAAATTTATGGATTGTTCCAGCTACTATGTCCTTGGCTGGTGCGGAAATTGAGCTTGTATCAGCCATTTCACGTGAAGTCCGGCTAAAGCGGGCACTCGATGAAGTAAAGGGCGGTTTTGACTACATTATTATTGATTGCCCGCCTTCATTAGGGCTCCTGACGATTAATGCGTTGACCGCTGCCGATGGTGTATTAATCCCTGTACAGTGCGAGTATTATGCGTTAGAAGGTCTAAGTCAGCTATTATCGACAGTACGTCTCGTCCAAAAACATTTAAATAAGGAGCTCGTTATTGAAGGAGTGCTGCTCACTATGCTAGATGCGCGCACAAATTTAGGCCTGCAGGTAATTGAAGAAGTAAAGAAGTATTTCCGCGAAAAGGTGTACAAGTCGATCATCCCGCGTAATGTTCGGCTGAGTGAGGCGCCGAGTCATGGAAAACCGATTATTTTATATGATGTGAGGTCACGGGGAGCAGATACGTATACAGAGTTAGCAAGGGAAGTGATTAAAAATGGCTAAAGGATTAGGAAAAGGAATCAGTGCATTTTTTCCTGAAGAATCCATACATAGCGATAATACGGTAGAGTATATCGTTGTAAACAAATTGATCGTCAACCCATATCAGCCTCGTAAAATTTTTAAGGAAGAGGCACTGGAAGAGCTGGCTGAATCAATAAAGGAGCATGGTATCATTCAGCCGCTTGTCGTAAGGAAATCAGGTAAGAAATATGAGATTATTGCAGGTGAGCGGCGGTTCCGCGCTGCTAAGATAGCTGGTTTAAAGGAAGTGCCAGCCATCATTAAAGAGATGACGGAACAACAGATGATGGAGATCGCGATTTTGGAAAACCTGCAGCGTGAAGATTTAACCCCCGTTGAAGAAGCAGAAGCATACAGCAGTTTAATTGAAAAATTAAACTTCACACAAGAGGAGCTGGCAAAGCGTCTAGGGAAGAGCCGGTCACATATTGCCAATCATATACGCCTGCTGCAGCTGCCGGAAGAAGTACGCCGTTTTATTAATGAAGGCAAACTATCAATGGGACACGGCCGTACATTGCTTGGGTTAAAAAATAAGGAAAGCATCAAAGAGATTGCTGACCGTGTTATCACCCAAGGATTGAATGTAAGGCAGGTGGAGGCGCTTGTACAACAATTAAATACTCATGTTTCACATGGAACAAAAGAAAAGCCAAAGAAGGATGTATTTGTGCAAGCTACAGAATCTCATCTGCGGGAGTATTTTGGTACAGGTGTTCAAATAAGAAAAAATAAAAACAAAGGGAAAATTGAAATCGAATTTTATTCAGAGGATGACTTAGAGCGTATTTTAGAAATCTTGAAGGTTCAAATAGATTAAATGGAGAGCTCTCACATAAGAGGGCTCTATTTTATTGGAAGAGGAGCTTATTCATGGTTTTACTCGGATCATTGTTAAATGCATTATTTATAATTATAGGGGCACTTTTCGGCAGACTTTTTCAAAATATACCGGAAAAGATGAAAGAAACAGCGCTGTCCATTATCGGTCTTGCCGTAGCGGTGCTTGGTATCCAGATGGGCTTTGGAAGCAGCAATTTTGTTATTGTTATTATTAGCCTAGTAGTCGGAGCAGTAGTAGGGGAATGGCTAGATCTAGAGCGCTGGTTCAACCGCTTTGGCCAACAGATTGAAAAGGTGATAGAAAGAAATTCAAACAAGAAAAGCAAAGGTTCCATTGCAGAGGGATTTGTGACCGCTACATTAATTTTTGTCATTGGCTCTATGGCCATTATTGGAGCTCTCGACAGCGGTCTTCGCCATGATCATGCCGTCCTTGTTACGAAAGGAATTATAGACGGCTTCACAGCTGTTATTCTTGCTTCTACATTAGGAATCGGTGTGTTGCTATCTGCTTTTCCTGTCCTTATTTACCAGGGAGCGATTGCTCTGTTAGCAGGAGTGATCAGTACATACATTCCGGAAGCTGCCCTTGATCTATTCATTCAAGAAATGACAGCGACAGGCGGCGTCATGATTATGGCAATTGGTCTTAATATTGCAGGACTAACGAAAATTCGAGTAGCCAATTTGCTGCCGGGTATTGCGGTAGTCGGAGTGATTGTTGCCATATTGTTTATTTTTTAGTAAATGACGCTGCCAGGCAAGAGTCAAAGAACGGGCAATCGTCATACTCATCGAGTGTGTCACATGTAAGCGCGTATTTTGCAGTACCATCGCTTCCATAAAGCCACCAACATTTACTACTCCTTTAATAGAAAGATCACCGATTGGCGGCAATTCTTTTTTTACTGCCTTTCCAGGATAAAGAGCTCCATCTTTTACAATGATGGAGCCAATGGAGCCCTCTTCACCAAGGCATGCATCAATTGCTACAATAAAAGGATAAGGAGTGCTTGTTTCAAGTTCCGCTTGTGTTTCCAATAAATTAAGCGCATGAACCGGTGTCTCAAGTGTCCCAAGAACTTTGAACGGGAAAGCGTAATCTTGAATCAGCTGATTGCCAACAAGTGGGCCAAGAGCATCTCCTGTAGACCGATCTGTCCCAATACAGCAAAAGATCAGCTGTTCATGGTCAAAGGGGATATGTTGTAAGAACAGTTCACTTAGTTGCCAAACGGCACTTGTTTTTTCATAATGAATAACATAGTGAAATGCCGGGATTGGTTGCATACAATTACCTCACTTTAATATAGGATTTTTTTATTTTCTTAATAAGAGTCCGTTTTATTTAGGCAGTATATTCAAATTTGGACATTGTTATACAAGAGGTGGTAAATATGGAAGAAAAAACAGCAGATGATTTGAAAGGCCTGCAACGGTTAACGGAGAAATTTTGGGATTATTTGAAAAGTGAAGATTTATGGAATTTCATCATTGTAGCATCGGTGAAAATTACTTTTATAATGATAGTTTCTTATTTAGTAGTACTGGTCGGAAATAAATTAATAGAAAAGTTTTTTGCTATTCGTATGAGGGCGCCGCTGCGTTATTCAGAGCGCCGTCAACGGACGATTTTGAAGCTTTTGCAAAATGTCCTCTCCTATTTAGTTTATTTCTCGGCGATTATAGGGATTTTATCGGCGCTGAACATTCAGGTAGCGGGTCTTCTTGCAGGAGCAGGGATTGCATCTGTTGCTATCGCCTTTGGAGCGCAAAGCTTAGTAAAAGATGTCATTAGCGGATTTTTTATTATTTTTGAGGACCAGTTTGGGGTAGGCGATTATATAAAGCTGACCCCTGCGGAAGGAACAGTGATGGAAATCGGTCTCCGAACAACGAAGATTACGGGTACATCAGGAGAACAATATATCATCCCTAATGGTTCAATTGGAGCCGTCATCAATTATTCAGTCAATGATACTTCAACCTTTGTAGATTTCGTCGTGCCGACAACAGTGGATCTATCTGAAATTGAAAAGAAGGTAGAAGCTTATTTAAAAAATCTTTTTGATGAATACGACGAGTTAACGAAGGTGCCGGTTCTTGCAGGCGTGCAAAACTTCAGTCCAGAGGCGGTAACACTCCGTATTAAAATTAAAACTGTATCGATGCAGCATACAAAAATGGCCGGGATTATACGCCGTGATTTATTGACATTACTTGAAGAGTACGATGTAAAGGTGGAGGGAGAATAATGGAAGTAAAGAAGTTTGAATTGAATGATATTGTAGAGATGAAAAAGCAGCATCCTTGCGGGACAAACGCCTGGAAAATTATCCGTATGGGTGCAGATATCCGTATTAAATGTCAAGGGTGCGGTCATAGTGTTATGATTCCTCGCCGGGAATTTGAAAAGAAGATGAAAAAGGTCATTAAACCAGTAAGTGAAGCCTGATTAAGGGGCCATTAGACTTTTTAAGGCCGAATCAATATAATAGATAAGGCTATACGAAAAGCTATTACGTATATAAGTTGAAATTCTTGCATTTAGAAGCATGCAAATGCTTTTAGAAGAATTTAATTCAATATATATAAATAAAAATGAGCAAAAAAATTTGAAAATCACTTATTGAACATAGAAAGGTTGTGTCCATCCATGGCATTAACAGCTGGGATTGTCGGATTGCCAAACGTAGGTAAATCCACATTATTCAATGCAATTACAAAGGCAGGGGCGCTCGCTGCCAACTATCCATTCGCAACAATTGATCCAAACGTAGGGATTGTAGAAGTACCGGACGTGCGTTTAGATAAATTAACAGAATTAGTCACACCAAAGAAAACAGTTCCAACTGCTTTTGAATTTACGGATATCGCCGGGATTGTAAAGGGAGCTTCAAAAGGAGAAGGCCTTGGGAATAAGTTCCTGGCTCACATTCGTGAAGTAGACGCAATCTGTCAGGTAGTACGCTGCTTTGAGGATGAAAATATTACACACGTAGCAGGGTCAGTTAATCCAATTGACGATATCGAAGTCATTAATTTAGAGCTGATTTTAGCAGATATGGAATCAGTAGAAAAACGTTTGCAGCGTGTTTCTAAAATGGCGAAGCAAAAAGATAAAGAGGCTTTAATTGAGGAACCGGTACTGCTGAAAGTAAAAGAAGCACTTGAAGCTGAAAAACCGGCGCGTGCCGCAGACCTTTCAGAGGATGAAATGAAAGTTATCAAGGGTCTCCATCTGCTAACGATTAAGCCTATGCTTTATGTAGCAAATGTATCAGAAGATGAAGTGGCCGATCCGGCTAATAATAAGTATTTAAAAATGGTACAAGAATACGCAGCAAATGAAGGTTCTCAAGTCATCGTTGTTTGTGCGAAAGTAGAAGAAGAAATTTCTGAGCTGGATGATGAAGAAAAAGCAATGTTCCTAGAAGAACTGGGCATTAAAGAATCAGGTTTAGATCAGTTAATTCGTGCTTCGTACAATCTGCTTGGTCTGGCGACTTATTTCACAGCCGGCGTACAGGAGGTTCGTGCATGGACATTCCGCAAAGGAATGAAGGCACCGCAATGTGCAGGAATCATCCATACGGACTTTGAGCGCGGCTTCATCCGTGCGGAGACAGTGTCTTATGACGACTTAGTGGCTGCAGGCTCTATGGCCGCTGCAAAAGAAGCAGGCAAGGTACGCCTTGAAGGAAAGGAATACGTTGTACAAGACGGCGATGTTATGCTGTTTAGATTTAACGTATAATCATAATCAACTAAGCCGATTCACATAAAGTGAATCGGCTTTTCTTATTTTTCGTATACGTAGAGTTTTGGTTCTTTGGGGTCATCTTCAATTTGGGCATCATTTGGGAATTTACGCAGCTCTCTGTACATTGCAAAATCACCAACAGCACCTGCTATCAAAAAAGCCCCAACTAGAATAACGGTATAGTTGCTGAGCCAAAAACCAATCAGTACAGGAATGACACCTGTTGTCCAGAAAGGAAGCAGAAGCGCTTTTTTCATGGCAGCATTCGAAATACGCTCGGTAGTGGTTGCATAGGCGATACCCTTTTCTAAATCAATACCATACGATAACGAACGAATCGGGACTTTGCCAAAAATAACAAAGCCTAATAAATGAAATGCCTCATGCAAAATAATGAGCAAAATATAATAGAGAACAAATAAAATGGTCGATAGGATGATGGAGCTGAAAGAAAGATCAAATTTCTGCGGCTGCATGGCAAAGTGAAGACTGACCAGCAGTATACTAACGATTACCGTCCAAATAATATTTTGCTTGATCACTTTCGGCAGATCTAACTGGATAACATATGGCTGCATAAAAGTACCTCCTCCATAGTGAAAATTATAAAGGAAAGCACTTGTAAATGGAAAAGTCTATGATAAAATAAGAATATATGTTCCTATATTAAACATTTAGTTTCTCTATTACTACTACTTTAATGTTGAACATCCAATCTATCTATGTTACAATTCATTGATGTGAGTAATACATGTTACTTACTCCTTGCTCCCGCATAGACGGAGAGCCCAAGTCCATAAGGAGGTGCACAATAGATGAGAAAGTATGAATTAATGTACATTATTCGCCCGAACATTGAAGAAGAAGCGAAAAAAGCTTTAGTAGTTCGTTTCGACGAAATCTTAACTTCAAACGGCGCTGAAATCATCGAGTCTAAAGAGTGGGGCAAACGTCGCCTTGCTTACGAAATCAACGACTTCCGCGAAGGTTTCTACCAAATCGTGAAAGTAAACGCTGATTCTCAAGCAATCGATGAGTACACTCGTTTAGCTAACATCAGCGAAGACATTATCCGTCATATCGCTGTACGCGAAGAAGAAAAATAATTTTTGAACAACATGCTGAAATGAGGAGGTTGAATACGGATGATTAACCGTGTCGTATTAGTTGGAAGACTTACGAAGGATCCAGAGCTTCGTTATACACCGAGTGGCGTTCCAATGGCACGCTTTACAGTTGCTGTAAACCGTCCATTCTCGAACCAGCAAGGCGAAAAAGAAGCTGACTTCATCGGTTGCATTGCTTGGCGAAAGCAAGCTGAAAACTTGGCAAACTTCATGAAAAAGGGAAGTTTGATCGGAGTAGAAGGTCGTATTCAAACGGGCAGCTTTGAAGGACAAGATGGTAAGCGCGTTTATACAACAGATGTCGTTGCAGACGCTGTGCAGTTCCTAGAACCGCGCGGAGGCAGCAATGCTTCACAAAATATGCCAAACCAGCAGTACGGGGGAGGAAATTATGGAGGCGGCCAGCCGTCTTATAATAATCCACCGCAACCGCAATTTGGCGGCGCTCCTCAAGATTCGTTTGGTTATCAGCAAAATCAACCACCTCAGAATCAGCAAAATTATACACGTATGGATGAAGACCCATTTGCAAATAGCAAAGGGCCGATTGAAGTATCAGAGGATGATTTACCATTCTAATTGCTTCACATCCACTCAATAATAATTAAAGGAGGACAACGCTAATGGCACCACGTCGCGGAGGCCGCAAACGCCGTAAAGTTTGCTACTTCACTTCAAACAACATTACGCACATCGACTACAAAGATGTAGATCTTTTAAAGAAATTCATCTCTGAGCGCGGTAAAATTTTACCACGTCGCGTAACTGGCACAAGTGCAAAGTACCAACGTAAATTAACTTCTGCAATCAAAGTTGCTCGTATTATGGCATTACTTCCATTCGTAGCAGAAGATAAATAAGATGATTAAACCCGGGAAATCTTTTGATTTCACCGGGTTTTACTTTTATATAGGAAATATGGATGTTTAAGGGGAAGGAGAGAAAAAATAGCCGTTAGTTTCTAGATATCCACATCAAGCTATATTTCTCCTGAAAGTTTTGGTAATAGCAAACAACATGCTTCTTTTCCAAATGCTTATTAAAGATAGGCAGGCACTACAGTCTATTTGCTGTTTCCAGGCATGCCGTTGTAAAAGAAAAGGAAGAAAAAATGGAATCATTTGTTCTATTTCAGTTTTTGTTTGTCTACGTAAAAGATGGTACAATAGAGAAAGTGAAAAAATGCTTTGACTGATAAAAAGGAAGGTTTTTATGCCGAATAATCAAACAAAAGCAATGACGCAGGGCGCGATGATGATTGCTTTATTTTTAATCTTACTGACACTTGCCTTTTATGTGCCGGTAATCAATTTATTAGCTTTCGTTTTTGCCCCGCTTCCTCTTGCCTGGTTTAGTGCTACCTATAACCGGAAATTAGCAATTGGTATAAGCTTATTAGCTGTTGCTGCAAGTATTCTAATAGGTAATTTACTCATTGTCCCGCTTGCTCTCATTCTGGCCATTGTCGGGTTGGTTATGGGAGATTGTTTACGGGAAAAGAAAAGTAAGATTTATTTATTGATGGCGACGGGAACGGCGGTTCTTCTTACTTTTGCGCTTCAATTTATCCTATTAGTGCATTTCTTAAATGTAAATTTTATTGAAAAGAGTATGCAATTAGCCCAGGACACGTACAGTGAGTCGCTGGAATACTCCGCGCAAATTACAGGCGGAGAGGCACAAATGGAAGAACAGCTGAAGCAAGCGTTCGATATGATGGAAATGGCGCTGCCGGCAACTATCACGATTTCTATCTTTGTACTTGCCTTCATTTGGCTGCTTGTCCTCTTGCCTATTTTGAAAAGATTAAAGGTGGAGGTGCCAAAGTTTCCTCCATTTCGTGACATGCGTCTGCCACGTGCAATATTATGGTATTACCTGATCGTTTTATCGATCAATTTATTTGTACAGCCGGAGTATGGCTCAGCGTTTTATGTAGTGATGCTGAATTTATCGATCATCCTTTGGGTATTGCTAACAGTACAGGGGATTTCACTTATCCACTTTGTTATTGATGCATTCCATTACCCTCGCTTTTTAAAGGTTCTGGCAACTATTGTTGCGGTTCCGATGTATTCCTTTGTCGTGCTAGTAGGTATTATCGATTTGGGCTTTAATTTACGAGAGTGGATTAAGGCAAAGAGTGAAAAATGAGGAGCTGATCAAAATGGGTATTTTCAGGAAACGCTCAATCCGATATCCGCTTTTGTATTTATCGGTCTTATCGATAGTTACAGCTGCCTTACTATTCTATATAAACATATGGGTTGGTTTTGGATATATAGCTGTTGCAGGTGCACTTCTGTATTACGGCTGGAAGGTTGAAAACGTCGTATATATAGAGACGGAGAAGCATATTGAATCGCTTTCCTTCCGCTTGAAAAAAGTAGGGGAAGAAGCGTTTTTACACATGCCATTTGGTATTATACTGATTGATGACCAGTATAAAATCGAATGGGCTAATCCTTTTATGCTTGATGCGGCAGAATCGGAAAGTTTAATTGGAGAAGAAGTTTTTAAGCTATCAGATGGGCTGATGGCTATTTCAAAACCTGAGGAATTGAGGGAACTTACGGTAACGTTAAGGGATAGGAAATATCGTGTGTATTCAAAGCCGGAAGAGAGGCTTTTATATTTCTTCGATATTACAGAACAAGTAGAAATCGAAACGCAGTATTATGCCGACCGTACCGTTCTGGCTATTTTATTTATTGATAACTATGATGAAATTACCCAGGCGATGGATGATCAGACGCGCAGTATGACAAATTCTACTGTTACCTCGATTGTAAACGAATGGGCAGCTGAATACGGTATTTTTGTTAAACGGGTGTCCTCAGACCGTTTCTTGGCTGTTTTGAATGAATCTATTCTAGAGGAATTAGAGCAAAAGAAATTCTCTATTCTTGATCATATCCGTGAAAGAACAATGCAGAAGAACTTATCACTAACACTGAGTATTGGTGTAGGTGCTGGTTCGCCATCATTAACCGAGCTTGGGGAACTTGCACAGTCCAGCCTGGATTTAGTACTTGGACGCGGCGGTGACCAAGTGGCGATTAAACAGCCGGACGGCAAGCTGCGTTTCTACGGGGGAAAAACAAACCCGGTAGAGAAGCGGACGCGTGTGCGTGCAAGGGTCATATCCCATGCTTTACGGGACTTGATCCAAGATAGTGACCAAGTGTTTGTCATGGGGCACAAAAATCCGGATATGGACTCTGTCGGTGCAGCAATCGGTGTGCGTAAAATGGCAGAGATGAATAAAATAGAAGGTTATGTCGTAATAAACTTCCAGGAGTTAAATGGAAGTGTACGGCGCTTGATGGACGAAATAGAAAAGAATAATAATGACCTGTATAGCCGCTTTATTTCACCGGAAGAGGTACTGTCCCGTATTACCCATAAATCCTTGCTTGTTATAGTGGATACGCATAAACCAGCTATGGTGATTGATAGTACGCTGCTTAACAGGACTGAAAAAGTTGTCATCATTGACCATCACCGTAGAGGAGAAGACTTCATAGAAAACCCTACACTTGTTTATATGGAGCCGTATGCATCTTCTACAGCTGAGCTTGTGACAGAGCTGTTAGAGTATCAGCCCAAAAATACAAAAATTACGGGATTGGAAGCTACATCCTTATTATCCGGCATCATTGTCGATACAAAGAGCTTTACGTTGAGAACCGGAGCCCGTACATTTGAAGCTGCCTCCTATCTCCGAACACACGGAGCAGATACGATTTTAATTCAGCGGCTATTAAAAGAAGATATAGATACGTATATCGAACGTTCCAAACTCATCCAAACGGTTGACTTTGTACGGCCTGGCATTGCTGTGGCACATGGGGATGACAGTAGAATTTATGATTCTGTGCTGATTGCTCAGACAGCGGATATTCTACTGACAATGAAGGATGTTTCCGCTTCATTCGTCATTGCCCATCGACAGGATGGCCTGATCGGTATCAGCGCCCGTTCACTTGGAGAAGTGAATGTTCAGCTGGTAATGGAGAAGCTTGGAGGCGGCGGTCATTTAACGAACGCGGCTACCCAGATGGAAGCCAATTCGATAGGGGAAGTAAAACAATACTTAACAAATGCTATTATAGAAGTACTTGAAGGGAGTAATGAGTAATGAAAGTAGTGTTTCTAAAAGATGTAAAAGGTAGAGGGAAAAAAGGAGAGATTAAAGAAGTGGCGGAAGGATACGCACGCAACTTCTTAATCAAAAACGGCCATGCAGTGGAGGCTACAAATGCTGCATTAAGCCAGCTGCAGGGGCAAAAACGTTTAGAAGAAAAAAATGCTGCAGCTGAATTACAGGCGGCAAAAGATTTAAAAGAAAAGATTGAAAAGCTTGAAGTAACAGTTAAGGCAAAATCAGGTGAAGGCGGCCGTCTTTTCGGATCCGTTTCTACTAAGCAAATTGCCGATGAGCTTCAAAAGGCGCATGGCATTAAAATCGATAAACGCAAAATGGATTGCAATGAAGGTATCCGTTCTTTAGGATATACAAATGTACCAGTGAAACTTCATCATGAAGTGAAAGCAACACTTAAAGTACATGTGATTGCAGAGTAAGGAGTAAACAACAATGAACGAATCCATGATGGACCGCGTTCCACCGCATAACCATGAAGCAGAACAATCGGTTATTGGTGCTATCTTCCTTGAACCTCAAGCCCTGATTACAGCGTCTGAAATTTTAATGCCAGATGATTTCTATCGTACCGCGCATCAGAAAATTTTCCAGACGATGCTACGTTTAAGCGATCAAGGAAAAGCGATAGATGTTGTGACAGTGACAGAGGAGCTCTCGGCTAAGAAAGAGCTGGAGGATGTAGGCGGGCTCTCGTATTTATCAGAGCTTGCAAACGCCGTACCAACAGCTGCGAATATTTCGCACTATGCCAAAATTGTAGAAGAAAAATCTATCTTACGCAGGCTAATTCGCACCGCTACGAAAATTGTAGAGGATGGCTATACACGTGAAGATGAAGTCGAGGCACTGCTTTCAGAAGCCGAGAAAAAGATGATGGAAGTAGCCAACCGCAAAAATGCGGGGGACTTCAAGCATGTAAAGGACGTACTTGTTCAAACATATGATAATATCGAAAAACTTCAAGCACGTGAAGGAGAAATAACAGGGATCCCTACCGGATTCCGCGATTTAGATAGTATAACAGCGGGCTTTCAACGAAACGATTTAATTATCGTGGCTGCACGTCCTTCTGTAGGGAAAACGGCCTTTGCCTTAAATATAGCCCAAAGTGTAGCGGTAAAGGCCCGAGAAAACGTCGCCATTTTCTCTCTTGAGATGGGCGCTGATCAGCTTGTTATGCGTATGTTATGTGCAGAGGGAAATATCGACGCACAGGTGCTGCGGACAGGCGCTCTTCAGGAAGAGGACTGGCGTAAGCTGACAATGGCTATGGGGAGCCTATCCAATTCAGGCATCTTCATTGACGATACGCCAGGTGTACGAGTGAATGAAATTCGGGCAAAATGCCGCCGTCTAGCCCAGGAACAGGGCCTCGGGATGATTATGATTGATTATTTGCAGCTTATTCAAGGAAGCGGAAAACCAGGCGAGAACCGTCAACAGGAAGTATCAGAAATCTCCCGCTCACTAAAAGGACTAGCCCGTGAGCTGAAGGTACCGGTCATTGCGCTTTCGCAGCTTTCCCGGGGGGTAGAGCAGCGGCAGGATAAACGCCCAATGATGAGTGACTTGCGTGAGTCAGGAAGTATCGAGCAAGATGCCGATATCGTAGCGTTCCTTTACCGGGATGATTACTATGATAAGGAATCAGAAAGTAAAAACCAAATCGAAATCATCCTTGCGAAGCAGCGTAATGGTCCTACCGGGACAGTTACCCTTGCATTCAAAAAAGAGTTTAATAAGTTTCTAGATGTGGATTGGTCGCAAGTAGCTCCTCCACCAGCATAAGAGAAAAAATAATATAATAAAAACACGAACATTAAAAAAATACTAGATTTTTATGTTCGTGTTTTTTTATTGACGTAAAGGAAATTTGGTTGTTACAATAAGTAGGTTCAATAAGAGCGATTAATTGTGTTCGGAGGTGCAAATATGTCATCAGTTGTTGTTGTAGGTACACAATGGGGAGATGAAGGAAAAGGGAAAATTACTGACTTCCTCTCTAAAAAGGCAGATATTATTGCTCGTTTTGCGGGTGGAGATAACGCTGGTCATACGATTAAATTTGACGGTGAAACATATAAGCTACATTTAATTCCATCAGGTATATTCTATCAGGATAAAATTTCAGTAATGGGAAATGGGTTAGTAATCAATCCAAAGTCTTTAGTAACAGAGCTGCAAGGTCTGCAGGCGCGTGGTATTGATACGTCTAACCTGCGTATTTCTAACCGCGCACATATTATTCTTCCATATCATATCCATCAGGATAAAGTGGAAGAAGCTTCTCGTGGTGATCAAAAAATCGGTACAACATGTAAAGGAATCGGTCCATGCTATCAGGATAAAGTAGCTCGTATCGGTATCCGTGTAGCTGATTTATTGGATAAAGAAGTATTTGAACAAAAGCTTCGTTCAAATGTGGCATTGAAAAATAAGCTATTTGAAAAGTTTTATGAAGTAGAGGGCATTCCATTCGAAGATATTTTCGAAGAGTATTATGGTTACGGACAGGAAATTGCACAATATGTAACAGATACATCGAAAATTTTAAATGATGTATTAGATGAGGGCGGCCGTGTACTATTTGAAGGTGCTCAAGGCGTCATGCTTGATATCGATCAGGGCACATATCCATTCGTTACATCATCTAACCCTGTTGCAGGTGGTGTTGCCATTGGGGCAGGTGTAGGTCCTTCCCAGGTTTCTCGTGTTGTAGGTGTATGCAAAGCGTATACTTCACGTGTTGGAGATGGTCCTTTCCCAACTGAACTATTTGATGAAAAAGGTCATCATATCCGTGAAGTAGGCCGTGAATATGGAACAACGACAGGTCGTCCGCGTCGTGTAGGATGGTTCGATTCAGTTGTCGTACGTCATTCCCGCCGCGTGTCTGGTATTACAGATTTGGCATTGAACTCGATTGATGTGCTATCAGGGCTGGAAACTGTGAAGATTTGTACTGCTTATGAATATAACGGGGAAATCATTACAGAATATCCTGCGAACCTTCATATCATCGAACAGTGTAAACCTGTTTATGAAGAGCTTCCAGGCTGGAGCGAAGATATTACAGGTGTCCGTACAATGGATGAACTTCCGGAAAACGCACGCCGCTATGTAGAACGAATTGTAGAATTGACAGGTATTCAGCTAATGACGTTTTCGGTTGGCCCTGCACGTGAACAAACAAACGTTGTAAATGCGATTTGGGAATAAAAGAAACTGCCTCTTGGGAATGACATCCCGGGGGGCTTTTTTATATAAAAAAGGGTAGAGCATTGAATGGGAAAACCGGCCGGCTGTAGAAAAGAGAGAAGAAAAAATAGATTAAAAAAAGGTAATGACATAAGTCAATTATCCTGGGTAATATGAATTATTTCAAAAGTAATACAATTTCATTACAAAACTTCATTTTTTACCAAACAAAAAAACCAATATGTTAAATTAAAGAAGCGTGAGTCTTTAAATAAGAAATAACTACTTCATATTATAAGAGGATTGTTTGTTGGAAGGAGCTTTATAATGAATTTGAGAGAGAAAACGGCCAAGGAGGAAAAAAGCTTTGTAAGAAGCTTAAAAAACCACCGTGTAAAAATTACCTTTGTAGCAACAATGCTGATGGCATCAACATTCAGCCTTGGTTCTGCAAATGCAGATTCAAAAAATTCCTTTAAGGAAATTTATCACCTTTATAACGGAAACGAATATATTGGCGCAGTATCAAATGAAGAGACAATTAAAGAAATAATAGCAGCTAAAAAGCAAGAGGCAAGCACTCATTACAAAGGATATGTAGTGGATGTTGGCTCTAATATTACGATTATCCCAGAACAAGTATTTACAGCTGCCGCTAATGATACTGAAACAGCAAAGAAACTTGAAAACTCACTTGCAGTAGAAGCAGAGGCAAACGCCATTGTAGTTAATGGGAAGGCAGTTGCTTATGTAAAGGATGCAAGCGATTATGAAAAAGTGATGAATTTGTTAAAGCTTCAATACGTTACCCAACAAGAGCTTGATGCATTGAATAACAGAGCTGCTAGTGGATTAGTACCCCTTACTCAAAATAACCAAACACATGTAACGGAAATTTCTTTTAAAGAAGCAATTACAAGAGAAGAAGCAAAGGTTGACCCTTCAAAAATTCTTACACCTGAAAAGACTGTTGAACTGCTGCTTTCTGGTACCCTTGAAAAAGAAACATATGCGGTGCAGCAAGGGGACGTATTAGGCTCTATTGCCAAAGCCCATCATTTAAGTCTTAAAGAGCTGCTTGATTTAAATCCGGGATTGACAGAGACATCTCTTTTAAAAATCGGACAACCATTAAATGTAACTGTTACCAAACCGATTGTAACGGTCAAGGTAGTAATGGAAAAGTTTAAAGTAGAAAAAATAGATTTTAAAAATATTACAGAAGAAGACGCTACTATGCTAAAAGGCGAATCAAAAGTAAAGCAGGAAGGAAAAGCGGGACAAAAAGAAGTTTTATATACCATTACTTCTGAAAATGGTGTCCGCACAGACAAGCAGGTCACGAAAGAAGCAGTGACTGCCGAACCGATAGATTATATTAAGGTCATCGGAACAAAAGTGATCCCCTCCCGTGGTACAGGGACGTTTGCATGGCCGGCAGCTGGCGGTTATATATCAAGCAACATGGGCGCTCGCTGGGGTGCTCAGCACCGTGGTATAGATATTGCCCGTCCATCCAATTATACGATCAAAGCAACTGATAATGGCGTCGTTACATTTGCAGGATGGGACGGAACATACGGAAATAAAATTGTAGTCAATCATAATAACGGTTATGAAACGATTTATGCCCATCTATCATCCATCACTGTATCTGTAGGCCAGGTGGTCGGCCAAGGTTCGAAAATTGGTATTATGGGATCTACGGGTAACTCGACAGGCACTCATCTGCATTTTGAAGTCCATAAAAACGGTTCCCTCGTAAATCCATTATCTGTGTTACAATAAGTAAGTAGACAGTCCGCGCTAACGGGCTGTCCTTTTTTTTCCTGCTGTGATTATTTCTTGGGAAATAGCTCATGGCTTATACGTGTTTGATGCAAGTAAAGAAAAAGCATGATAGAGTAAGAATATATTGCAATGCGAAAGGAAGATAGAAATGAGTAAAACGATTTTAGTAGTTGACGATGAGAAACCAATCGCAGATATTTTACAATTTAATTTAATTAAAGAAGGATATACAGTTATTTGTGCTTACGATGGAGAAGAGGCATTAGTCCGCGTAGAGGAGCAACAGCCGGATTTAATGTTATTAGATATCATGCTGCCAAAAAGAGATGGGATGGAAGTTTGCCGGGAAATCCGGAAAAAATATGACTTCCCTATTATTATGCTGACAGCAAAAGGATCGGAAATCGATAAGGTACTTGGCCTTGAAATGGGTGCCGATGACTATGTAACAAAGCCATTCAGTACACGTGAATTGATTGCCCGTGTAAAAGCTAATATGCGCCGTCTGAATGTTGCAGCCCAAGTGGACGAGTCAGCGGAGGAATCCAATAATATTACAGTAGGTTCTCTCATTATCCAACCTGATGCTTACCTCGTTTTAAAACGGGGAGAGGCAATTGAGCTGACACATCGTGAGTTTGAACTATTACACTATCTTGCCAAGCATATCGGACAAGTAATGACACGTGAACATCTGCTTCAAACGGTATGGGGCTATGATTATTTCGGCGATGTCCGTACTGTGGATGTAACAATCCGCCGTTTACGCGAGAAAATTGAGGATAACCCAAGCCATCCAACATGGATTGTAACGAGAAGAGGTGTAGGGTACTATCTACGAAATCCTGAACAGGAGTAAGGTGCATGCAAAAGGTAAGCTTTTTTAAATCCATTCATGTAAAGCTTGTATTAATCTATGTACTATTAATTATTATGGCCATTCAAATTATTGGCCTTTATTTTTCAAAGGAACTTGAAGAGAACTTAACGGAGAATTTCAAAGATTCCATAGAGCAGCGTTTGGATCTTGCCCAATACAGCATACGTGAAGAAATGCTGAAAGAGCGTGATGAGTCAATGCCTACACGTGAGGGAAGTCTTGCTGCTATTTTACGTGAATTCTCTACAACAGATATTAATGAAATCCTTATCATTGATGATCGCGACCGTGTACTTGCTACTTCAGATGCTAATAATCAGATGCTTGTCGGGCAGAAATGGACTTCAGACCTTGTAAAGAGGGCGGTGTCCTCAAAGGGCCGTGAAGAGGCAGTATGGCTCGATGACGATAACCGTGTCTGGCTATTGGCTACGCCGATTCTGGATACAGTTGGGTCAAACGGGGAAGTCATGGGAACTATTTATATCGAATCGGATATTGAACGTGTCTTTGAACAGATGAGTGAGATTACCCAGATTTTTGCTATCGGTACAGCAATGGCCCTTATTATTACTATCTTCTTAGGGATTTTAGTAGCGCGGACGATTACGCGGCCGATTTCTGATATGAGAAGACAGGCCCAGGCGATGTCAAAAGGGAACTTTTCCCGAAAGGTGCGTGTGTATGGAACTGATGAGATTGGCCAATTGGCAATTGCCTTTAATAATATGACCAATCGTCTGCAGGAGGCTCAATCTACGACAGAAGCAGAGCGGCGGAAACTGGCAAGCGTGCTTACGAATATGACGGACGGGGTAATTGCAACCGATCGCAAAGGTCGGATCATCCTCATCAATGATCCTGCACTTGACCTGCTGCATGTTTCACGGGAGATGACTTTGAATCGCCCGATTGCTTCAGTACTTGGTATTGAACAGGAATATAGTTTTGAGGATTTGATTTACATGAAGGACCCCGTGAACTTGAATTTCAGCACGATGGAGGCTCCTTATATTTTGCGCGCCAATTTTTCTGTTATCCAAAAAGAAACTGGGTTTGTGAACGGTTTAATTACCGTCCTGCATGATATTACCGAACAGGAGAAGATTGATATGGAACGGCGTGAGTTTGTGGCAAATGTCTCGCATGAGCTTCGGACACCGCTGACAACAATGCGCAGCTATTTGGAGGCACTTGCCGACGGGGCATGGAAGGAAGAAAATATTGCGCCGCACTTCCTGCATGTTACACAAACAGAAACTGAACGTATGATTCGCCTTGTGAATGATCTATTGCAGCTTTCCAAAATGGATAGCCAGGAATATGAATTAAATACAGACTTTGTGGAATTCAATAAATTCTTTGAACGGATTATCGAACGCTTTGAGATGTCAAAGTCTCAAAATGTCCATTTTATCAAACTATTACCTGAAACGAGCTACTTTGTAGATATTGATACTGATAAATTAACACAGGTAATCGATAATATTATCTCCAATGCGATTAAATATTCTCCTGATGGAGGGAATATCCGGTTTGGCTTTACGGTGAGCAATAATATGTTGAAAGTAATGATTTCGGATGACGGTATGGGCATTCCGAAAGAAAATGTTGGCCGTATATTTGACCGTTTCTACCGCGTCGATCGTGCCCGTGCCCGCTCAATGGGCGGTACAGGTCTCGGGCTTGCCATTGCACGGGAAATGATTGAAGCGCACGGCGGGAAAATATGGGCAGAAAGTGAAGAAGGCGTCGGTACGACAATCTTCTTTACGCTTCCATATGCTGAGGATGAAACGGAGGACTGGGAATGAAATACGTAGAACAAGTGAAATCGTTTATATTACTATTTCTTGTCCTCCTGAGCCTATTGTTTACATTTCTCATCTGGAATTACAAGCCTGATTTACTGCCGGGGGACTCGCCAAAAAATGCGGTGACCATCACGGATGAAAAGAAAACATTGGGGGAAGTAATCAGACCATATCGATTGCTTTTTTCCACTGAAGAAG
Organism: Lysinibacillus odysseyi 34hs-1 = NBRC 100172; assembly: GCF_001591965.1. Classification (GTDB taxonomy): domain Bacteria; phylum Bacillota; class Bacilli; order Bacillales_A; family Planococcaceae; genus Lysinibacillus_B; species Lysinibacillus_B odysseyi. Next base: position 128,810 of record NZ_BCVX01000012.1, on the reverse strand, counting down.
AGTTCAGAGGCACAAGCTCAACAGAGGAAATCGACACATTCATTACTTTTTTAAGTAAGCTGGAAATCAAAAATCTTTCATTAATGGATGCGACTATTTCCGCAAATGAGATAAATGTAATGGTTCGTACAAAAAACCAGATGACGATGTTCTTCCCCACAAACGTGCCGATCCAAGCCTTTTATGACATCCTTTCATTGGATGAAGCAAAAGAGAGTGAAGCATCGTTTAATCGGCTTATCATTGATTGGAGCACACTCAGGGAGGACCAGCATGTACGGCTGTCCTTCCTTAACACGGATGAACAGTCCGGCTATAAAGCAGAAGCAGCTGTTCCAGATATTGCTGCCTTTGAACAGCTATTCGTGAAGAGATCAGAAACTTTCCCTGTATACGCAGAGCTTGAGCGGGCAAAGAATCTTTCTCTTTATCTAATAGAAGGACCGGTAGAAGCAACTCAGTATGAATATTCCAAGGATGAAATTCCGGTCGATACTTTAAAATCTATTTTATTTGAGGACCCGACGATTCCCCAAAAAACATCCGAAGGTACTCAAGATAAATATTCAGACAGTATGTCACAGCTGGTGCTTGATACGAATATGAAAGTGATGAATTATGTGTATCCGGCTGCTGAAAGCAGTGCGCCTATTAACCGATATGAGCTGTTTAAGGATACTTTTGATTTCATTAATGAACATGGCGGCTTTACGGGTGACTATCGGCTGGCATCTATGAATACAGACCGGCACTTAGTAGAGTATCAGCTTTACTGGCAAGGTTATCCGGTATTTGGCAGTAAAGAGCCGTTAACCCGTCTTATTACAACTTGGGGTGAGGGGGATATTTACCGTTACCGGCGCCCGTATTACTTATTGGATCCTGACGTTTTTGAAAAGAGTATTAAGGAGCTCGACGCTGGTAAAGATATAATACAGCATATTAAAGATACAAATGAAGTAAACCTTTCCAAAGTTGATGATATTGTGATCGGCTATTATCTGACGGAAAATGTGGAAAAGAAAGTATATGAAATGGAGCCCGGCTGGTTTATCCTACGCGATAATAGCTGGACACCTCTGATTATGGAGCTTTGGGGAGGTGACGAATATGGATTGGAGTAAGACAAAATCTATATTTATTGGGGTCTTCCTCATTCTAAACATGTTCCTTTATTCGCAGTATATTGAAACATACAATGGGAAAAACCTGGAGAAAAAACCCGGCGAGGAAGATGCTGAAGTGAAGCTGCAAAGTGAAAATATCACATATGATAAGCTGCCTAATTCTGTTGAATCGGCTTTCTTTCTCTCTGCGCAGGTAAAAAAATATTCTTCAGATGATTTTCCTACTAATGATAATCAAGACTACCAGTTACTTAATGATAATCAGCTTGTTGTTAATTTTAAGACACCGATTAAGCTTTCAAGTACGAAGGAGCCAAGTGCTCTTCAAGAGTTTGTGAATCAGTATGTATATGAAGGGAAATCCTTTGTTCTATGGGAAATAGATGAAGAAACACGAACAGCAACGTTCTTCCAAAGTGTAAAGAATGGCACAGTGTATTACAATGAAAAGGGTGGATTACAGCTCCATTGGAATACAAAGGGAGAAGTATATATGTACAAACAGGCGATGCTGGAGAAAATAGAAGAGGTTGGGCGGCCGAGAACAATCGTTCCACCGCTTCAAGTTCTAAAAGGGTTGTATAACCAGAAAATCTTACAAACAAATGACCATATTACCTCTATGAAGCTTGGTTATGCCACACATGTCCAATTTACTGAAAAGCAAGTATTAACCCCTACATGGGAAGTACATGTAAAGACAGACAAAGGGAAAGAACAAATACACTTCGTCAATGCCAATACAGGGACAGTAATGGATTTACAACGTAAAACACAAGAGGTAGGAGAAGAATAAAGGAGTTTAAATAATGCGATTTAGTGTTTTAGCAAGCGGGAGTACAGGAAATGCTGTTTATGTAGAGAATGATGAGCATGCCTTTCTTGTCGATGTCGGCCTCAGCGGGAAAAAGATGGAAGAGCTGTTTGCGAAAATTGATCGTGATATGAAGAAGCTTACCGGTTTACTAGTGACGCATGAACATAGTGACCATATTAAAGGTCTTGGTGTGATAGCACGGAAATATAATGTACCAGTGTATGCTAATGCAAAGACATGGCAGGCGATGGACGGGCTTGTAGGGAATATACCGACTGATTTGCGGTTCCAATTTGATATGGAAACAACAAAGTCTTTTGGCTCCCTATCAATCGAGTCCTTTGCTGTCTCCCATGATGCAGCGGATCCAATGTTTTATATATTCCATGAAAATGACCGTAAGCTTGCTCTTATCACCGATACAGGCTATGTCAGCGATAGAATGAAAGGGCATATTAAAGGAGCAGATTCCTTTGTATTCGAAAGCAACCACGATGTGGGCATGCTGCAAATGGGACGCTACCCATGGAATACTAAACGCCGCATCTTATCTGATGTGGGACATGTTTCCAATGAGGATGCGGCTGTTGCCATGAGTGAGGTAGCATTTGAAAAGCCGACACAGATTTATTTATCCCATTTAAGTAAAGATAATAATATGAAAGAGCTGGCACGTTTAAGTGTGTCGCAAACATTGCAGTCATGTGGTATTCTTACCGGAGAATATCTCCATCTGCATGATACAGATGCCGAGGAACCGACAGCTTTAGTAACAGTTTGATGACATGCCCCGCAATTTGCGGGGCTTTTTTAAATGAGTTTAAAAAAATTTTCATCTAATTTTAATGTTTCACCTGTATTGTAAGGGTACAAACTAAATAGAAGGGGGACGAAAAAAATGGATGAACAACGTAATAATCAAAATAATCCTGAATTAACACCTTTACAGGAACGTTTGAGAAGGGAAGAAGAGGAGCGGAATAGACGTGCTTCTCAAAAAAAGGGAGGAAGCAAGGCAGGGTATTTCATTACCGGGCTATCGGGCGTTATTGTAGGAGTTTTACTCATGTGGCTGCTCCTTCCTTCTTTAGCAGACCAGCTGCCGGGTTCTAAAACGGAAAAAACAGAACAATCCGGTTCGACTGCAGGAGTAGAGCAGACAGCCACTGTTGTTACAACAGACGTAACATCAGCCGTGGAGAAGGTATCAGAGGCGGTAGTCGGCATCTCCAACTATCAGGTCGCTCAAAACTCATTAGGGGGCTTCTGGTTTGGCCAAGGCGGCATGCAGCAAAACCAAAACCAAAACGAAGAGGGCAAACTGCAGGAAGCTGGAACGGGCTCAGGCGTTGTTTATAAAATCGAGAATGGTGAAGCCTATATCGTGACAAACAACCATGTAATCGAAAAAGCTGAAAAGCTGGAAATTACACTAAAGGATGGCTCGAAAAAGGAAGCAACTTTAGTCGGAAGTGATATTTGGACAGATTTAGCCGTTATTAAAGTAAAAGCTGACGGTATTAAAACAGTAGCTAACTTCGGCGATTCAGAAGTGTTAAAGCAAGGGGAAACAGTTATTGCGATTGGTAACCCACTTGGTCTTGACTTCTATGGTTCTGTAACAGTTGGGGTCATATCCGGTACAGACCGTGCCGTGCCGGTTGATTTAAACGGTGATGGAACAGAGGACTGGCAGTCTGAAGTACTTCAAACTGATGCTGCAATCAATGGAGGAAACTCAGGTGGTGCGCTAGTAAACCTAAACGGTGATTTAATTGGTATTAACTCGATGAAAATTGCCTCTGAGCAGGTGGAAGGGCTAGGATTTGCAATTCCAATCAATACGGTTATCCCAATCATCAAGCAGCTGGAGAAAAACGGTGAAGTTGTACGTCCTGCAATGGGTATCTCTTTACTGGATTTAACTGATATCCCGGCGTTTTATCAGGCACAAACACTTGAACTGCCTGAAGGTATCACAACAGGGGTAGTCGTAGCGGAAGTAACAGCTGGTTCAGCAGCAGCAGAAGCAGGTATGAAGCAGTACGATGTGATTTATGAAATGGATGGCGAGAAAATTGAAAACGTCATTGATCTTCGTAAGCACCTTTATACAAAAACAGATGTTGGAGACAAATTAAAAGTAAAAGTGTACCGTGCTGGAAAAACTGTTGAGCTGAATTTAGTGCTAAAAGAAAGCACTGATTAATTAAAACTGTGGATAACTGAATAACTCTTTGCACAACAAGTAGAGAAAGAATAAGCTTTTCTTTCCTACTTGTTTTTTGTTTGTTACAATGGTTTGTGGATAACTTTTAACAAATTGTGAATAAGTTTGTGGAAATTTCAGAATAGTGGAGGATTTAAAAAATGAAAAAATATAGCTGCGAAAACCATATAGATCACGCTTTAGACATGCTTGTGGCAGAAACGGAAGAATACCCGATCATGGATAAACTATCAGATGAAGAAAAGTTATCCACAAAATGTTCCTATTGTGAAGAGCAGGCAACATATATTGTATCAAGTAAATAACTTTACACAATATATAGCATCAGCCTGTTGATATGTGGATAACTTTTGTGGATAAAGTGTTTGTAAATGAAATGTAAAGGTGGATAAGCTGTGAATATAACGATCATATCGGTCGGCAAGCTGAAGGAAAAGTATCTAAAAATGGGAATTGATGAATATGCAAAGCGCCTAGGAAGCTATGCAAAACTTGATTTTGTCGAAGTACCAGACGAAAAAGCACCGGAACAACTATCGGATGCTGAAATGGAAATGGTAAAAAAGAAGGAAGGCGAACGCATTCTTTCTAAAATAAATGAGGGTACATATGTGATCGCCCTTGCACTGGACGGAAAGATGAAAACAAGTGAGCAGATGGCAGCCGATCTTGATGCCCTCATGACATACGGCAAAAGTAAAGTCGCTTTTGTGATCGGCGGATCGCTTGGCCTTCACGATGACGTATTGAAGCGTGCTGATGAAAAGCTCTGCTTCGGCAAAATGACCCTTCCCCACCAGCTTATGAAGCTTGTGCTGGTCGAACAGATTTACCGGAGCTTCCGGATTATTAAGGGGGAACCGTATCATAAGTAAGTGCGGTTTTTCTGAATAAATAGATAGGGGCTGTCCCAAAAGGGTTTTTTAATCAAAAATGCATAAATAGTAAAAATCAGAAATGTTGATTTAACAACATTTCTGATTTTTAATTTCGCTTTGATATGCATAACCATTTTAGAGTTATTTTATGTTGTCTTATTAAAGTAAGTTTAGTCCAAAGCATATAAAAGTCTTGACCGGGCTTTTCATTTCTATAACTTAGTAAACTTTATCACCGTTGAAAATAGAGTTTTTTACGATAACGTAATCTACATTGCGGATAGCATCTAGTTTTGTACCGCCTGCATAAGAGATAGATGATTGAAGATCTTGTTCCATTTCGATCAGTGTATCTTTTAAGCTGCCTTTATGCTCCACGTACATTTTCTTACCTTCTACGTTTTTCTTTTCACCTTTTTGGAATTCAGAAGCAGAACCGAAATATTCTTTGACAAGCTTGCCATCGACTTCGATTGTTTCGCCTGGTGATTCTTCGTGACCAGCAAATAGTGAGCCGATCATGACCATTGAAGCCCCAAAACGTACGGATTTTGCGATATCGCCATGTGTACGTATACCACCGTCTGCAATAATTGGTTTAGTTGCAGCTTTTGCACACCAGCGCAGCGCAGCTAGTTGCCAACCACCTGTACCAAAACCAGTTTTAATTTTTGTAATACATACTTTACCTGGGCCTATGCCCACTTTCGTTGCATCAGCGCCGGCATTTTCAAGTTCACGAACAGCTTCCGGTGTACCAACATTACCAGCAATGACAAAGCTATTCGGTAAAAGCTTTTTAATATGCTGAATCATACGAATAACAGCATTGGAGTGACCATGTGCAATATCAATTGTAATGAATTCAGGTACTAAATTAGCCGCTGCTAGTTCTTCTATGAAAGAATATTCTTCTTCCTTTACCCCAACACTAATAGACGCGATGAGGCCGTGATCTTGCATATTTTTTATGAAATTTGCACGTTTTTCAGGGTTGAAGCGGTGCATTATGTAAAAGTAACCGTTTTCAGCTAATGTCACAGCAATATCTTCATCAATAATAGTTTGCATATTTGCGGGTACTACAGGTAACTTAAAGGTATATCCTCCTAAAGTCACGGAAGTATCACATTGAGAGCGACTTTCTACGATACATTTTGCGGGAATTAGTTGAATATCTTCATAATCAAATACGTTATCCATTATAAACACTCCTAAATACGAATAATATTTATATATTTATTAAAATCGTTCGATATTTGGTAATTTACATGTTTTTTCGCCATATGTCAATGCTTTATTAGTACTTTGAGAAGTAACATTTTTGTATAATGGTATAAATCATATACTGGTTACTTGTATTCTGGCTATGCAGTCGTGGGGAATTATACATGTAGTCTTCTCCTTCAATAAAGGCAGACTACTGGTTAATAGTAAATTGACGTCCATTCTATACGAGTATCGTTTCTACAAATTCTAACTCAGCTAACGGCCATTTTTATAGAGAAAAGCTTGTGTATGGCATTTTGGTTACTATTAAAGTTTTCGAAACGTAAATAATGTAAAAATACATTAAAATTTAAAAATCTCATTTAGCTATATGACGGTGAACCGTATCACAAGTAAGTATGGTTTTTACCGCTTGCTAATAGGAGAATTATTTTAAAATCTATAATATTTGAGATAACGGTTTAACTAAATAAGGAATGGTATTAAATATATTGTAAAATAGATATGCTCCATAAAGGAAAGCGGGAAAATAGGTTAATAACCTTAAATAAAATTTAAGTAAAGAGAGTATCAAATGTTAGAATATACAATTTGTTTTATAAAAAAGGGAAATGAGATTTTAATGCTAAACCGAAATAAAAAGCCTAATATGGGATTGTGGAATGGCGTAGGAGGAAAAATTGAAAGAAATGAATCACATATTGAGTCAGTGATACGAGAAACCTTTGAAGAAACAGGGATAAAGATAGATAACCCTGTTTATACAGGGAATGTTGTATGGAAAAGTAATCGTGGAGATGGAGGGATGTATGTTTATTTATCAGATATACCAGAGGAGATAAATGTGCAAACCCCCATCTCAACTATTGAGGGAATTCTTGAATGGAAAAGTATTGATTGGCTTACGAATCCCAATAATATAGGGGTGGTTCCCAATATTAAATATTATTTGCCTGAAATACTAGAAGGGAAGTTTGGGTTGGAACATCAATTCATCTATGAAGATGGGATCATTCTTGATTATTCAACAATAAAACTGAATAATTAATAGGTATGGGCTGCGTGAGAAGACTAATCGTATTGCATGCTGAAAAAATTAGAAACAAAGAGGCTGGGACAGCACTAGTCTCAGCCTCCTTACAATTTTTATTTTTCCTCTTTATAAAAACGTTCGCCGGATTCTGGGTTGAAATACACTACTAATCTTTTATTTGTAATTGGATCAATTGAAATTTCATTTGTCCGTATGAATCCTTTTGGTACTTGGGTGCCATGTTTTGTTTTGAAACGGCGATCCCAAATAAGCCATGAGCCGATAATTAAAAGTATCAGGATCAATAACTGGATACCGTAAAACCCTATAATCCATTTCATTAATTATCTCTTTTCTACAATAACTGCTGTTCCGTAAGCCACAATCTCACTCATGTTTTGACCGATTTCACCAGAGTCAAAACGCATCATAATAATAGCGTTTGCACCCATTGCTGTAGCATTTTTCACCATACGATCCATCGCTTGTTTTCTGGCATCTTCAAGCATTTCTGTATACTGATTTATTTCTCCACCTACTAACCCTTTAAAAGAAGCCATAATATCTTTACCAATTCCTCTGGCTCTAACAGTTAACCCAAATACCGGCCCTAACACTTCTGTAATCTGGTGATTAGCAATATTTTCAGTTGTTACGATCATCATACGAATCCGCTCCCTAACAAGGATAATAACTACCTATTTATAATATAATATATCCTTAGAAAAATGGGGATATTACCCAACGAAATTTTTCATTAAAACTTCAATTAGATATATTATGGCAAATCGTCTCATAAACGTGGTACATGAAAAAACCACTAAGACCGTTAGTGATCAACGGTTTTTAGTGGTTTTGTAGTAAAGAGGTTACCCGAATTATGTTATAAAACGAAACTAACGATGATACTTGAAAGGATACTTACAAGTGTAGCACCATATAACAGCTTCAATCCAAAACGCGCGACGGCATTCCCCTGCTTTTCATTCAGACTTTTGACAGCCCCGACAATAATGCCGATGGATGAAAAGTTGGCGAAGGAAACGAGGAATACAGAAAGAATTCCCATTGTTCGTTCACTAAAGTGATAATTGCCTCCTGATAAATCTAGCATCGCTACAAACTCATTAGTTAACAGCTTAGTTGCCATAATTGCTCCGGCACTAACCGCTTCTGAGAAAGGAATCCCCATAAGAAAGGCTATTGGAGCAAATATATAACCTAATATCGTCTGGAAGGAAACATTAAATAACAGCTCGAACACATAGTTGAATGCAGCCATTAATGCAATGAACCCAATCAACATAGCCCCGACGATAATCGCTACCTTAAAACCATCAAGGATATACTCACCGAGCATTTCGAAAAAGGATTGCTTTTCCTGCTCCTGTATTTCTAATATATCCTCCTGTGGGTCAACTGTGTAAGGATTAATAATAGTAGCTATGATAAAACCGCCAAATAGATTTAAAACTAAGGCTGTCACAACATATTTCGGTTCCAGCATCGTCATATAAGCGCCCACAATGGACATCGATACAGTCGACATCGCTGAGGCGCATAAAGTATACAAACGCTGGTTGGAAAGCATGCCGAGTTGTTTTTTTAAGGTAATGAAAACTTCCGATTGCCCGACCATCAGTGAAGCAACTGCATTATATGATTCAAGTTTCCCCATGCCGTTTATTTTACTTAATAACAATCCGATGCCCTTCATAAGGAATGGTAGTATTTTCAAGTGCTGAAGAATACCAATCAATACGGAAATAAATACAATTGGCAGTAATACAGTTAAAAAGAATGGAGATTCTCCCTCATTCGCTATACCGCCAAATACGAAGGAAACACCTTCGCTTGCGAATTCGAGCAGTCTGCTGAAAACAGCAGCGACCCCCTTAATAATGACCAGCCCCACTTCTGTATTCAACAGTAACAATGATAAAAGAATTTGAATGACAAGCATTATAATAATTGGTTTAAACTTTATTTCTTTTCGGTTGGAGCTTGCCAACCAGGCAAAAAACAATACAACGAGAATACCTAAAATAGAAATAACGTATTGCACAGATAACCTCCAGGTGAATTTATTGATTTGTTATTTTACGATAACATTACCGCAGAATAATAACCCCTTTTACTTGTGATTGCAATAGATATTTTGTCCATCTTTTATAAAAAGGAATCAGACATAGTTTATTTAAATAAAAATACCTATCGTGAGGCTTATTACTATAACAAAAAATATGGATATTATAGTATTTATCACCAGTTTGCGATGGAGACTCATGTTTGTCCGGAAGTTATATAAATTCCATTTCAATCCCTACAAAAAGCAAATGGAATTGGCCGGTAACATAATCGATTATTCACGATCGCCTTTTACTCCGATGTTTTAGAGAAATAGAAAATTAGGAGTATTTGCTAATATGATGTAAGAATTATATATTACCCGCATATAAAGTATTTACTCCCCTAGAATTACTTTTGGATATATCATAATATTTTCCTGTTAAAAAGGATGGACATACTGGCGATAAAAGAGAAGGAGAGAGCTGAAATTTATTTTGTACTTTATTTTTCATAGGAATATAGTTTAGATAAAATAGTTTGTTCTTAATGAGCATCGCACTTTTAATCTTCAGCACTCCGATACAATAGTAAGAATTACTTAGCATGGAGCGCGTATTTAATTGAAAGTCTGTAACTATTTTTCCTCATAATGGAAATAAACCGAATGTATTGAAAATGGATTGTCGCTTGATTGAAGAAAATTACTATAAACTGGGAGGACCACAATGCACTCTATAAAAGCGAAATCTAGAAGTTTAATATTTACGAGCTCATTATTTCTCTCTGTACTTATCATTATTGTTATCGGATTAATGATAACCCTATCCATCCGTGATCAACGAGAGACGTACTTTCACCAATTTAATGAATATGGAAATGTATTTAAATCCTTAACTCAACAAAATGAGCCTCTTGTTGCCGAAGCGACAAAGGCAATTCTTGAGAAAGAACCACTAGAAGGAGAACCATTCGAGGAACTCCCTCATATTTTGAATTCCATGACATCCAATAGTATGGTAACAGCTGTTTATCTATTAACGCCGGATATTGTCAAGAAGGATGGCAATGACTACCTCTATAATTCAGAATACGGGCGGGACCCTGCTGAGCCAACTGATGTCTTAGGGACATTATATAAAGTAGATTCCGAATTTCTTAAAGGCTATAATGACGCAATGAATAACGGCAGTGCCTTAACTGATGTTTACACTGATGAAGGAGGGACTTTCATCTCATATTTAGCCCCGATTAATGATGAAAACGGGAAGCCGGTTGCGCTGTTTGGTGTCGACTTTGATTATGGGGTTGTTCAAAAGGAGCTGCAGCGAATTTTATGGACGAATATAGCAGTTGGTATCATTTCTGTTCTTTTGTTAATCGGGCTGATTGTATTCATTCTTCGTAAAATGCTGCGCCCGCTTGCTCATTTAGCCGAAATGTCTGAACACGCTTCGAAAGGTGATTTAACTATAGAGATTCCTGTGCTGAATCATAATGAAATTGGTAAAGCGGCAGATTCATTTAATCAGATGATTAGCGGTCTTCGGGTATTAACCCGTAACATCCAAAACTCCTCGAACGAAGTAGCTGTATCTTCCGCTCAATTACAAGAGAGTGCTGCACAAACCGAAGCAGCTACCGAGGAAATCACAGATGCCATTCAGAATATTGCGGTTGGACTCGATGAACAGCTTCGCCATACTAATGACAGCCAACAGGCAATGAAAGAAATGGGAATAGGTATTCATAGAATTGCGGATGCTTCCTCCATTGTCTCAGAATTGGCCTCGACTACAGCAAATAGCGCAATTGCAGGAATGAAGGATATAGAAACAACAGTTGCTCAAATGAACGCAATCGAACAAAATTTGAAAACATCGGTCGATGCAATCTATGGACTGAAAAAATTGAGCGATCAAGTCCATGAAATGGTGACGTTAATAGGAAGCATTGCTAATCAGACTAATTTACTTGCACTTAATGCATCGATTGAAGCATCGAGGGCAGGAGAGCATGGTAAAGGTTTTGCCGTAGTAGCGCAGGAAATTCGTAAACTCGCTGAACAGTCCAAAACCTCCTCGGAGAAAATAACTAATATGCTCCAAGGCATCAGCGATTACACAAGTAAAACAGTGGTATCATTAGACAAGTCAATGACAGAAGCACAAACGGGTACACATATCGCCAATAAGACTGGACAAACATTCAGCGCAATTGTGGAATCGATTCAGAAAGTATCCGAGCAGGTTGAGGAAGTGTCTGCTGCTTCAGAGCAGCTATCGGCAGGAAGTGAGCTGGTTGCTGCTTCACTAACAGTATTGAAAGAAATTACAGATTCATCTTCAGCCAAATCTGCGCATGTGGCCGCCTCCTCGGAGGAACAACTAGCAGCTATGCAGGAGGTAGCCAGTTTTGCAGCTATGCTTCATGAATTGGCGGATGAATTGAAGCAGAGTGTTGCCCGTTTCCGTGTAAAGTAGCCATTGTTATAAAAATTTAAAATCTCCCCAATATAGGAAAACAGATTTTATTTTTCATCTGTTTCCTTATTGGGGAGCGTACTATTCAACTTATTAATAATTGATAAGCAAGACTGCCTGTAGATGGACTACAGGCTTTTTTCATCGTCCGTTAATAAATTTTGAATAACGAGGTTTGTTATATTCGGAACTATTTCCAGTGAGTATTTCATTTCCATTCTTTCTAGCTTCTTGTGAGCATCTAAGCCATATGGGCCAATATTAATAACAGGGACATTTATATCCCGGATATCTTGAAACTCCACGTAGTGTTTTGTACCCCAGCCAGGGTTATTTCTCGAAACGGCGTTGATGCCCTCTTCATCATCACTTAAGGCCATAAAGCTCATATCAGAAATATACGGGAAGAAGTTCCGCGTAACAATAGGGTGTGGATATTCCGGCTGTATCGCCTCCACTGCTTTATCAAGTGCGCTAATTAAGTTAAGCTCATCATCTGTTTTCCCTGTTACTTCAATTCGGGGTGAGTATAGAGAAGAGTAAAATAAAATAATAGCCGGATCTTTATCCCTCATCCATTTCCAGGCTTCCTCGACAACTCGTGCAGCAAACATACGTGTATCTAATTCCGCATTCGTCAGAAGGGCTTGTTTAAATTCATTCATATGTGCAATGAATGAATCACCGTTTTCTTCGATTAGTAATTGCTCCATTTCCTCATATGTGAAAACTCTCGGCTTCCACGGGGGTGAGACAAAGCGTTCGCCGCTCATTTCACTATATGTACGGTATCTCTCTTCAAAAGTATCCAGCGCATTGGCAAAAGCGATCATCGCCTGTTCTTTAAGTTTGTCCAGTACATCTTTTGGAGACCAGGAATGAATGAAGAAATTATAATACACATAAGCCGATAGAGCTGTTTGAACAGTATAAGATGGCTTTAAGTCTGTTTGTTTTAGTGATACAGGCGGAACTGTCGTTTCCCCGTAGGCTTCGTTGCAAAGCTCGGGATTGTAGTTTATCTGCTTTGTCAGTTCAGCAGCGATAAAGTTAGGGTCCAAACCTTCAAAAGCTGAGCCGACATGGGTTTCTGCACCCGTTATAAAGAAAGAAGGCAGCAGTTTCCCCACCGTTCCCTTATAGATATAGCGGTTTTCATCACCTTCAAAGCGGGGTGAAACAAAATCAGAGTTGATAGCCGCAATATATTCAAAACCATGTTCTTCCTTCCACTTTTTCAATGTTTTTAAAGAGGAAAGGACACCGTGTGAGCCATCTTCTTCATCACATTCTGCCAATAACAAAATATTGCCGTCCAGTTCCTCGAGATGTTCAGAATAGTACTTTAAGAGATAGAGATTGCTGGCAACGCCGCTTTTCATATCAAGGACCCCACGGCCAAACAACCAATCCCCGGATTCTAAATGTTCTTTGGCTGAAGCAGGGAGCTTTTCTTTTTTTAATGCTTCTATCAGCTCATCCGGAGAACAAGCATGCTCTTTCAATTGGTTGAAATCATCAATTCCGACCGTATCTATATGGCCCATTAAAATAATTGTGCGGTTGCTGTTTCCTTTTTTTCCTTTAACGAATGCCATAACATTATATCGTTCCTGGTCATCGTTAATAGTTTTTTCTAAAGCTACTGAGCCAGGGTTATGTAAAAAGTATGGTAATGAAGAGATAGTTCCGAATAAAGAATGGGCGATTGCTCCCTCGCCAGTTGTATTTACAATACTTTCTATGCTAACAAGCTGTTTCGTATAAGTAAGTATATCGTCACGGCAATTCAACATATGACTGTCTCCTTTTCTTGTGAATTATTTTTAACAAAATGTAACTTAAGATATAAAACTCGTCAAGTGCATAATTATACAAATAAACTAAATTGCTATTGTACTATTTAAAAAATTCAACTATAATGAAAAACGTTATATTAAATTTCATATTAAATCCTCATCTGTTGCATTAGATGGGGTAGAGGTCGCGGTTTATAAAAGTATCCTATTGGAGATTTAGTGAAATCTAGGAAAATAGGAAAAAGGATAAATCGCCGAAGCTTTTTGAAATCACTATTTTCAATAAAGCTGGGGCTGTACTCGAATAGGGGCAGAACTGTCACAATTCCTTTGAATTGTGGAGAACTATCACGACAAATGCAAAGAGATGAGGGTGTATTTAAGACACTGTCATATAAAAGCGACAGTGTCTTTTTATTTTAAAGGAGGAACAAATATGAAAAAGCTTTCTATTTTTTTAGTTGCTGCAATGTTATTGCTTTTATCTGCATGCGGCACGCAGAAAAGTGATCAGGGAGAAAAAGAGACAAAATCAGGTGGATCCGAAAATGAGCTAGTCAAAGAAGGATCATTAACATTTGCGATGACAGGGCAGTATCCGCCATTGAACTTCAAACAGGATGGTAAATTAACTGGATTTGATGTGGAGATTGGTACTGAAATTGCTAAGCGGATGGGACTTGAGGCGAATCCTGTAACAAATCCGTGGGAAACAATTATTCAGGGACTGAAGGCAAATAAATATGATGCGATTATTGGAAGCATGACTGCAACACCTGAACGTGATAAGCAAATTGATTTTACTGAACCATATTATTTGTCAGGTGCACAAATTTTTGTGGCAGAAAACAATAAGGATACCCAGTCAAAAGAAGATTTGAAAGGTAAAACAATTGGAGTTATACAAGCAAGTACTTGGAAGGATATGGCTGAAACATTAACTTCCCCAGATAAGGTGAAAGGCTATCCGGTAGATGTGAATGCACTGCAGGATTTGGCACTGGGACGCTTGGATGCGGTTATCACCGATAAAATAGTTGGTGTAAGTGCAAAAAATGAAAAGGGTTTAAAAATTGAACCGATTGGCGATTTGTTAAATGAGGACCGTGTGAGTATAGGGGTTACGGAAGGAAATAAAGATCTCGCAAACAAAATCAACGAGGCGCTTCAGTCTATGATAGATGATGGTACATACGAAGAAATCAGTATGAAGTGGTTTAATACAAACATTATGGAAAAATAGCTATTAGCATTTCAGGCAAGCGTCTTTCACTAGGCGCTTGCACTATAAAGGAAGGGGGCGGGTCTCATGGTGTTTTTACAAAATATCGCGGATATTTTTAGTGAACATGGAGTTGCCTTTTTAAAAGCTTCTTGGATGACAATTTCGATAACAGCCATTTCATTGCTATTTGCGATGATTATTGGGCTTATTTTTGCTAGTTTTAAAATTTCTTCAAATAGGATTCTGAATTGGATTGCCGATATTTATATTGGAATTATCAGGGGCACGCCTCTCATTGTTCAGATTATGTTTTTATATTATGGATTGGCCAATATCATTAATTTGGATAGTTTCACAGCAGGTGCATTGGCATTAGGTGTTCATACTGGTGCTTATATTGCTGAAATTTTCAGGGGATCTGTACAATCAATTGATCGTGGACAGATGGAAGCTGCAAGGTCTTTAGGGATGTCCTCCTCGCTTGCAATGAGAAGAATTATTTTTCCGCAGGCTTTCAAAAGATCCATCCCCCCGTTGGCCAATCAGTTTATTATCGGCTTGAAAGATTCTTCTCTTGTCGCCTATATTTCGGTAACAGATTTGTATAACACGGCTCTAGGGGTTCAGGGAGAAAACTATATGCCATTTGAAACTTATTTTGTGGTCGGAATCTATTATTTAGTAATTGTACTTATTTTCACTTGGATTGCGAAACGGATGGAGCAGAAAATGGATGTTAGCAGGCCTAAGGAGGTTAGCGTAGCATGATCGAAATTCATAATCTTTCAAAGTCCTTTGGAAAGCTTGAAGTCTTGAAGAATATCGACTTACATATAAATGAGAAGGAGGTAGTTGTTTTAATCGGTGCAAGTGGTTCAGGTAAGAGCACATTACTACGGTGCCTAAACTTTTTAGAAGTGGCGCAGGGCGGCGAAATTTTCATTAACGCCGAAAAAATAGATATAGCCAAAACAGATTTAAATAAAGTAAGGGAAAAAGTAGGGATGGTGTTCCAGCACTTTAATCTTTTTCCCCATAAAACCGTGCTTGAAAATATTATTGAGGCGCCGGTTTTTGTTAAAAAGAAAGCAAAAAGTGAAGCTATTGCAAAAGCAAAGGAACTCCTTCAAAAGGTAGGCTTAAAGGATAAAGCCAACTATTACCCTGAACAGTTATCTGGGGGACAGAAGCAGCGTGTGGCGATTGCAAGAGCGCTAGCGATGGAACCGAAAGTGATGCTTTTTGATGAGCCGACTTCCGCCCTGGATCCAGAGCTAGTCGGTGAAGTCCTTCAGGTTATGAAGGATCTCGCAAGTGAAGGAATGACAATGGTGATCGTGACCCATGAAATGGGGTTCGCAAAAGAAGTGGCAGATAGGGTCATCATGCTTGCAGACGGCCATATTATTGAAGAAGGACATCCAAACGATATTTTTGCGCAGCCGAAACATGAGCGAACACAAAGGTTTTTGAATCAAATATTGTAAAAATAAAAAAACCTGCCTTCCGCTTTATGAGAAGGTAGGTTTTTGTTAAATATACTGTGATGTTCGTAACATTCGAAATCATAAGCATTATTTTTTGCAAAAGACAGAACAGAAGAATCCATTTACTTATAAATAAAGAAAAAGTCCAACATACCTTGTTAGGCCTTTTTTATTTTTTATAAAAAGTTTTTTGTTGTAAAGGTCGTATGAAAAACATTGAAAAGAATAGTCACATGTGATAAATTTATATAGATATGCACAGTTAATAAATATAGTGTGCATTGTCCCTATTTTAATTATATACAAAAGTTTTTTATTAGTCAACTCTTAAATATGTTTGAGGAGTGAATGCTATGCATGCAGGTTTTCAGCAGGAACAAAAACGATTGAACGGTGTTATGGACGTAATTACAGAGCAGATCCGCCAGGTGGAATCGGAAACATCTGATCTCAAAAATGAAGTGGTCAATATCCGCAGGCATTTTTGGGATGAAATTAAGGTAAATACAGATACATTTGATGATTTTCTAGAAACAATTATCAGTCTAAGACAAGAAACACAAGCCCTTTCTGTCAGCCAAAGTACGTATGGTCACGCAGCAAAGCGATTAGCAACGTTACGCCGCATGCAGGCAGTACCCTATTTTGGACGAATTGATTTTCTGGAAGAGGGATATACAGCAGAGGAACAAATTTATATCGGGATCTCTTCTCTTGTGGACACAATTGGCGAAGACTTCCTCATTTATGACTGGAGAGCACCAATTTCAAGTGTCTATTATGATTATGAGCCAGGTCCAGCCCAGTATAAAACTCCTGAGGGCAAGATTTACGGCCAGCTGGAGAAAAAGTGGCAATATATGATTCGTAACGGTGAACTGCAGTCTATGTTCGATACAAGCCTCACGATTGGCGATGATATTTTGCAGCAGGTGCTTGGAAAAGGGACGAATAAATATATGCAAAATATCGTAGCAACGATTCAAAAAGAGCAAAACCGTATTATCCGCCATGATCAGGGACGTTTATTGATAGTGCATGGCGCGGCAGGCAGCGGCAAAACATCCGCTGCGCTTCAAAGAATAGCGTTTTTATTATATAAGTACCGTGATTATTTAAAAGCGGACCAGATTGTATTATTTTCGCCGAATGCCATGTTTAATAGTTATGTTTCAAACGTACTGCCGGAGCTTGGTGAAGAAAATATGCAGCAGGTTACATTCCAGGAATATCTGGATCATCGCTTGAACAAGGATTTCCAGTTGGAAAATCCATTTGACCAGCTGGAGTATGTGCTAACGGCAGCAAACACACCCTCATATAACGCCAGGATAAAAGGAATCCAATTTAAAGCATCTGTTCATTTCTTCGAGGCGATTAAATTATATAGGGAAACATTAGAAAAATCAGCTATGCTTTTTAAAGATATAAAGTTCAGAGGAAAAGTGATTATTTCAGCGCAGCAATTAACAGATCGATTTTATGGGGAAGATATTTCATTAAACTTTTACAACAGACTGGAGAAGCTAAGGGATTGGCTAATGAGTCAAATAAAAGAAATAGAGAAAATGGAGCGTTTAAAGCCATGGGCAGAAGAGGAAATTGAGCTGCTTAGCAATGAGACTTACCATAAAATCCACAAGTATTTAGCAGAGAAAAATGGCTTTGCACGGGAAGAAATGGCTGATTATGAAATGGACCATAAAGCGCTTATTCAAGTAATTGTTCATCAGAAATTAAAGCCGGTAAGAAAACGAATTCAAGCTCTCGACTTTATTGATATAGAAGGAATATACAAGCAGCTTTTTGCAGATCCATTATGGATGCAGCAGCAGTTAGGCGGGGAAGTACCAAAGGAATGGGAAGAAATTTGCCATGCTACACTTCAAATGCTGGAGGCCGGGAAATTGTATTACGAAGATGCAACCCCATTTTTATTGCTGCAGGAATTGATTCAAGGCTTTCAAACGAATCGTTCAATAAAGCATATTCTCATTGATGAAGCACAGGATTATTCACCGTTTCAGTTTGAGTTTTTGAAGCGATTGTTTCCTGCTGCCAAAATGACGGTGTTAGGGGATTTTAATCAAGCAATTTTTGCCCATGCGAGTGAGACAGGCGATTTTCAAATTCTTCATCGTTTATATGGAGAGGATCAAACAGACGTCATCACTATGACGCGTAGTTACCGTTCAACAAAGCCGATTATCGAATTCACTCGAAGCCTCATTGCAAATGGTGAAAAAATTATCCCCTTTGAACGTGCGGGAGAGCTACCGGTGCTGACCGAAGTGAAGAACCATACAGAATTGCACCAGGTCATCATATCCAAAGTGGCGGCATTGCAAGGCCAGGGCTATGAAAGTATTGCAATCATCTGTAAATCGGCAGAGGAAAGTAAGACCGCGTTTGAGGCTTTGACGCAAATTGAAAGCATTAAGCTCTTGAAATATGGCTCTGCTGAATACGAACAAGGAGTTGTGGTGATTCCTTCTTATTTAGCAAAGGGCATTGAATTTGAGGCGGTTATTATTTATGATGCATCAGAGCAAACATACGAGGATGAAAGCTTACGCAGAATTTTTTACACGGCCTGTACAAGGGCCATGCATGAGCTGCAGCTTTATAGTGTGGGAAAACCGAATTTGTTTATGAAAAAAGCACTGCAGGAAAATCTTATCCGTATTGAAACATGTTCTAATCAAGGAAAATAATTGAGGAATATCATAAACAAAGGACGTTTCTAGGAGACATGCTCTTTCCAGAGCATGTCTTTTCTTTAGAATGATTGTAAGCATACAGAGAATTTATGAATTAACCATAGCTTTCATGTTCATAAGAAGAGACATTATTATAAGGTAAAGAAGATGCGGTAAATATATTCAAATAAAAATTTTTTTGTAACGCAACACAAGTTTATTAGTTATATAAATGAAAGGAGGAGAGACATAGAGTTTGAGGAAATTTATCAAGCATATTTTCATAAATTGTATTTATATATGATTTCTTTATCAGCATATAAGAATATGGCGAAGGAGATCACACATTTATTCCTGAAATATGATAATCCTTTATATGCAATGCAGGGGGATGTGGTAAAAACTACACTGTTAGTTTAATATATTATTAGAGTTAACCAAAAAGAAACATAATTAGACTATCAATGCTCAACTGTATCATAAGTAGGCCTGAAAAAGGAAGGAGCTGTGTAAAAAGTCATTTTGACTTTTTACACAGCTTTTTTACAATCTACATATTTTCTATTGAATATTGTTCCTACCGTGTCACATTAATATGTCACCATCTGTATCACAGAGGGTATGTCTCTAAAATCCTTCTCGGACGCCCCTTCCTTACAGATTAATAATAATAATAGCTGTCATTATTCATCATTTCTGCTGCAAAACCTAATACAAACATAATGATTGAGAAAATAATCGAAATTCCTATGCCGATTAACCCAAATATTAGGGCGGACTTTGCTGCTTTAGGCTGTTTCTCTTTCCAAACAAAAAACATAATTATACCGAGTAAAGGAAAGCAGCATAAACTAAGTAAGTTTACCCATATATTTGAACGGTCGTCCACAGGCACTGTTTGAGAGTTGAATTTTAACACGTTAACTCCACAATTTACACAAACTTCAGCGTTTTTGTCGATATCTGTCCCACAATTTGGACAATACATATTATATCCCCCTATTTATCAGAAAAATTCCCATTCCCCTATTAACTGACCACGTTGCTTTTTCTTAGCGATCAGTACTGCATCAATAATGCTGATAGGAGTAGTGATAAAAGTAGATAATCCGAACGTGAAGAATGCTAAAACTATCGAGCCGACTAATATTACAATCCCTTTAGTAACTTGCCCCATAATCATTTGGCCTAAGCCAACCAGTAGAAAGCTGAGCAAGCCCATAAGGATAGGGTTAGTTGTATTAGAAGATAGGTTTTGTTGCAGCTCTTTCAGTTGGATCCCACATTTCACACACATAGC
This sequence comes from Lysinibacillus odysseyi 34hs-1 = NBRC 100172, assembly GCF_001591965.1. Lineage (GTDB taxonomy): Bacteria > Bacillota > Bacilli > Bacillales_A > Planococcaceae > Lysinibacillus_B > Lysinibacillus_B odysseyi. Next base: position 108,435 of record NZ_BCVX01000012.1, on the reverse strand, counting down.
CTGATTCGTATTAATGTCTGTCCCGCATGAGGGACAGAAATTTTTAGTTACATAAGGGCGTACACCGCATTTCGGGCAAATCTCAGCTAACTCGGATATTTGCTCCCTACAATTTGTACAATGCAAGTAAATTCCCCCAACCTAGTAACCTGATAAACCAATAATAAATATTAATGCATAGAACACTACTATAATTCCGATGTTAATTAGGAAAAATGTCAATGCTGATTTTGCTGCAACCGGCTTTTCATTTTTCCAAACAAAAAACATAATTAAGCCAACAAGTGGTATACAGCAAAGTGTTATTAAATTGACGCCCCAGTTGGGTTTATCTTCCCCAGCAGAATTTTTTACACGAACACCACAATGTGTGCAAATCTCTGCGTGTTCCGATATTTTTTCACCACAATTTTTGCAAAACATAATTCTACCTCCAAAATGAATGTTATAAGTGTCTTCCAACATATTGACCGAACAAAAAGACTTGGTAGCCGAAGTTATAAAAAATATAGATAAGTCCAATTCCACCAGGCAATCCAGTTATTAATCGCCTGAAATTAGTGCTTGTCCATTTACCAAATAATTGTCCTGTACCATCGATTGCCATCGGTAAAATTAATAATGCAATAATCCAAAAATCAAATATTCCTACAAATGACAATAAGATCACTGATAAAAGATAACCAATCGCCATTCCCGTGCATCTTGCACAAATGGGGAATTGTTTTCCTTTATAATGAAACGATCGTTCGGGCCTTTGATGGCAAAAGAAAAAAACTTGCAATATAAAACTTAATTTTCTTTCCAAATATGTATCTCCTTTAGACATTTATGGGACAATTATATAACAAAAACATATAATTGGAAATAAGGGGAATAAATTGATGTATTATTCAGTAATATCTTATTTTAATTAAATAAAATATTCATATTAGTTTTCTTTATTTTTTCATGGTAGACTTTCAGATGCCTAACATTTGAAAGCTCATTAATTTCATAAAATTCTTTTACAGCGCCGCGAATATTTAACTTTTTACAATCAAGGGCAAGTTTGATAACCCTTCCTCTTGTGAATATTTTCCTGTATTTTTGAGAATACGTATATTCTTTATCCAGTGAAGAAGAATCAACTAGTTTTAAGATAATGAGCCTTCTTCACAGAGCATGTTGACAAACATTATAGACTTTTGCTGTATTTCAAGCATGCAATCAATGTTAGGTATTGCTAATATTCATTACTGGCAATAGTTAGCTTTAGTTACATGCCTTTTTCCCTTTATAACTCAGCAGAACAAATCACCTGAATAAAAGCTTCCACGCTTCTTTTATGCTCCATAAAAGGAGAAAGCACATAAGAAAAAGTCCGCGTGAAAGATTGGTTCTCTAACCGAATGATCGCCAGGTCTCCGTGTTTTACTTCCCTTTCTATTACACTACGGGAAAGGAGAGAAATCCCCATTCCTTTCATTACACTTTCCTTAATCCCTTGATTGCTGCTGATTGTGAGCATTGATCTCACTTTTAATCCATTAGAACGGATGACATGGTTGATGTATTCGCGTGTACCGGAACCTTCTTCTCTTGTAACCCATGTATGGTTTTGCAGGTCACGTAAGGTCATATCCCTTTTAAAGCCCGAATAAGCAGGGGAGGAAATAAGAAAAAGTTCATCCTGCATAAAAGGATGTACAGATAATTCCTTGTCATTTGTTTGCCCTTCGATTAGCCCGATATCTACCCGAAACTGCCGAATATGTTGAATGATTTCTTCTGTATTGCCAATGATTACTGTCAGCTCAAGCTTTGGAAAGTCTCCTTGAAGTTTAGATAGAAATGCAGGCAGTATATACTCGCCAATTGTAAAGCTTGCCCCTATTTTCAATTCTCCCTGCACCGATTGATGATGCTCTAAAATATCCTCCTTTGTCTGTTCATAAAGAGAAATGATTTGTTTTGCGCGATTGTACAGAATATTTCCGGTAGGTGTAATTTGAACATGTTTAGGAGAACGTATAAATAACTCCGTTTGAAATTCCTTTTCTAAATTTTTGATATGCAGACTTACACTTGGCTGTGAAATATGAAGAGCCTCGGAAGTCTTGGTGAAATTTTTTAATTGGGCAAGTGTCACAAAAGTCTTTAAAGCATCATAGTACAAATGAGTCACTCCTTATCATTAATAATACTGATAGTACTAATCATTTATATGTATTTTACTAATAATACAATGTTTTATACAGTATAAGTACGAGCTGAAGAGAAGGAAGTGTCATCAATGAGTACGACAGCAGAAAAACAGACAAAGCAACAACGTGTTCTCGCTTTTATGAAGGGGCTGGGGATTACATTGCTTATAGCCGGTGCAGCAAGGTATTTAGCTGGATTCCCCTTCTTATCCATTATGGGGCAGCTGGTTATAGCCATTATGATCGGGATGATATGGAGATCGCTATTCGGCCTTCAGGAGAAACTCCAGAGCGGTGTGTCTTTCTCAAGTAAAAAACTTCTTAGAGTAGGAATTATCCTTTTAGGGATGAGACTAAATTTAGCGGATATTTATCATGCTGGGACAAGTGTATTTTTGATCGCTGTCATCAATATTATCTTTGCATTGCTAGTTGTGTATGGATTGACCCGGTTATTTGGTGTGGAGAAAAGACTAGGTATCCTCACTGCATGTGGTACAGCAATTTGCGGGGCTGCTGCTGTTGTAGCGATTGCACCTCAAATAAAGGCAAAAGAAGAGGAAACAGCTGTAGGTGCAGCTACAGTAGCTCTATTAGGAACAATCTTCACATTAGTATATACAGGGCTTTATTCTTTTCTGAACTTATCTGAAAAAGGATATGGTGTATTTGCCGGCGGAACACTACATGAAATAGCCCATGTCATTGCTGCAGCTGCAGCCGGAGGAGATACTGCCGTAGATATAGCTGTAATCGTTAAACTAACACGGGTAGCCCTACTTGTACCGGTAGCTCTTATTATTGGATGGCTTGTCCGAAGAAAAGAAGAGGAAAAAGGTGAGAAAAAGCTATCCTTATCTATTGTCCCTTGGTTCATTTTAGGGTTTATTGCCATGAGCGGGTTTAACACATTAGGCATCGTTTCTGAAACAATAGCTAATGGTATTGTAAATATTGCTTATCTGTTAATTGGCATGGCTATGGCTGGACTTGGATTAGGAATTGAAATACGTACCTTTAGAAAATTAGGGATGAAGGCATTTGCTGCAGGACTTATCGGTTCAGTTCTTTTATCTGTTTTAGGGTATGTGTTAGTAATAATACTTCACTTACAGTAATGTGTTTTGCTGAGGCATGTATAGAAACAGTGAAAGAACTTGTTATACTACTTAAAAAGAATGAAAAGCCGTATGTAAACAAATGAAGGAAGACTATCCCCTAAATAGCAGTAGGTATATTCAAAAAAAGAATATATCTACTTTTTTGTTGAATCGCCTATCAATCATTCACCCCAATATGTGATGGCATAGAAATACTCTCCAGGATTCGGATCGTGCTCTATATAACCGCCATAACGGCAAATAAGTAAACCGAAAGTTAATTCCTCATCAAACAGCCAAAGATCTTTCAGGCCAATGCCTTCCCATAAGGCCTGGAAATGCTGGACAGCCCAATGTCTTTCTACAATAAATAGAGGGCTGTTTTCAAAGCCCGTTAATAAACATGCGTGTTTATGAGTTGGTTCCGTCGACGCTACAAATTGCAGTACGTCCTTCTCCCAGCTTACCTCTATTCTATTGTCCGGATATTTTTTTATAAATTCATGGGTATGTAATGCGAAACCCCACTTTTGGTTTACACCCATCAAAATCGTTTCTAATTTTGGGGTAGTCATATAGGGACGGTTTTTTAATACATCGGCTAAAGGAAGAGGAAGATGACGGATAATATTGTTTCTCTGGCTTTTTTGTTTCGCTATTTTTAACTTTTCAGCAAGTTGCTTTTTGTAGCTATCTTTCATTTTCATACTCCTTGTGTAATATAGTAGGCTACATTGCCTTTTTATATCATAATCCGGCAATTTGTTTGATAGATTCAAGTAGACAGGCTTATTTTTATTGATAAAAGTACGAGAAAACATTATTAACAAGTCCCTACGTATGCCAACCAGTTCACCCTAGGTTTCCAGGCGTTCTTTTACCATGTACGTAAAAATTGTATATTCTATGAGCAGAGGGAGTCAGCGAACAAATAGAAGATGCAAATGGCAGCTTTTTGAGGTGAATCCATCTGTTTTCACTTTGTTTATTGTCTTTCATCTCATTCGCCCGGGCTTTTAAAAATATAAGGAGGGGTAAAAGGCTGGAGCATACCGGATCACTTTATTCGTCTATTAATGATACGATAATAAAAAAGAAAAGAGTGAAGGAGCGGGATTTGATGTTCCTGGATAAAATGAAGGATCAGCTAACTAAAAATCAGTCTTTATTTATCGGAGAGGAAACAGCATTTCGTTCAGCTGTTTTGATTCCATTAGTAAAGATAAATGATGAGTGGCATGTGCTGTTTGAGGTACGATCCTATACAATGAGGAAGCAGCCCGGTGATATTAGTTTCCCGGGGGGACGGATCGATGTGACAGACCCATCTCCGTTGGCAGCCGCGTTACGTGAAACTTACGAAGAGTTAGGGGTCGACCCGAAAACGGTTGACATTATTGGGAGCCTGAGCCCTTATGTGGCTTCTCCAACTTTTGTCGTTTACCCATTTGTAGCGGCTATTGACTACAGACAGATCATCCAGTCTTTTAATAAAGAAGAAGTAGAGGAGATATTTACAGTGCCAGTCAAATGGCTGCTGGAATATGAACCGTATATGCATTTGGTCTCTGTTGAACCGGTACCTGGATCAGACTTCCCGTTTGAGAAGATCATGAACGGAGCCCAATACCAATGGAGAGCACGTTCCATGGAAGAATGGTTTTACGACTACGACAAATATACGATCTGGGGCTTGACGGCCAGGATTTTAAAGCACTTTATAAAGGTAATAAAATAAGCTATTTTGAAAACAAAGCAGCGTTTAAGGAAGCTGCTTTGTTTTTTGATAGAGAACGAGAAATCATACAGCAGGAATTGGTTCTTTCCTGCCTTTTATGTACGATATCCTTATTTAAACATAGGAAGCTTTTTCAACATCGCACATACGGGAATGGCAACCAAGAGGCCTACCACATTTTGCACAAGATTGCCGGGAATAGACCCTAATGGCACTACCCAGCTATTGAAGAGGACACGCTCACAAATATAGTAGCCGGCCAGCATAAAAGGAACAGATCCGATGAGTGCTAGTAGATTAAAGAGGAGACTATTCCCTTCACGGTCACCAGACCAAGCAATTTTACCGACAATATATCCTTGCAATCCCCGTGTCAGGAATGTAAACGGAGCCCATAATGTCCATCCTGAAATTAGATCAAACAACCCCATGCCCACTGCCCCAGCAATTGCCCCTTTTTTAGGACCAAATAAAATAGAGGCGATAAAGAGCATCGCTGTGCCTAGATGCACCAAGCCGCCATTTGCGGTAATCGGCAGCTTAATATTGATAAAAAGGGTTGCTACGAAAACAAGCGAAACTAACATAGCTGTTAAAATCAAGTCAAACAGACGAGTGTTTGCATAGCTTTTGGCTGTATTCATAAAAATCATCCTTCTTTTTTTATTTGTTCCAACATTAGCAGGCTACTGACGCTTTTAAAAGTATCACTTTTTTACAAAAAAAAGGGGTCAGTATTCTTCTCTATTTTGCCCTGTAGAGCAAATTAAAGGAATTTACCTATGTAATCGATAGAAACAGCTATTCGTCCCGGAAAAAAGCACGATTTTCTCTCTTAGTAAAATAAAATCTATATATACGGCTTTGAAATAATAGTGTAGATTGTATTGTACAAGTAAATTTATAGGAATAATAATGTTAACTAAATAATGGGTATAGGATACGAATGATGGATTAATAGGAAAAGGAAGGTGTATGATAATAAAAGTTTCGAAGAAAAGGCCGACATAACAAGCATAGCGGTATTTTTCATGCCGATAGTGAGGAATCTTATCTTGTCAGGATAGATTCCACTTTAAAAGATAAGGAAGTTCACATTATATTATGAAAAAATCTAGAATAAAACTTGTACTGATTCTATCTGCTGCGTTACTTCTTTTTTTCACTAGTCTAAATATCTATACTTCTTATAAAAAGATTATTGGAACAGTGGAAGAATCAATTGCAAATCAAACGTTGGAAGCTGCTAAGTCGATTGCTGCTGAAATGGATATCATAGCTTATAAACAATTTTTAGTGAGTCAGTCCAAAAATGAATATTACTGGGAAATACGAGATTATTTAAATGATGCCAGGGAGAAGTTGGGTGCTTTATATGTTTATACTTTCAATGTGGATAATCCGGTAGTGTCTACAACCTTGATTGTAGGGCACCCTCCGAAGGGTTCATTGGCACGTGATGACTTTCCAATAGGGGAGATATGTACCGTCCCAGAGGAACAAGTGAGTATTGCTTACCATAAAAAGACAACGTTTGTGACGGATATCATAAAAGATCCGAAATACGGTACGTATCTGACAGTTGGAGCGCCCATTAAAAACGAAGAAGGGGACGTCATCAGTTACTTAGGAATTGATATTAGTGTGAATACAGTCAATGATATTAAAGGACAAGTATTAAAAAATAACCTCTCGCTGTTTATCTTTAATGGTGTCTTTATAATTGTAGTGATCGCTTCCTTTTTACTTATGCAAAGATGGTATCAAAAGGAAGTCCAAAAGGAAGTAGGATATACAGAGGATACGTATCAAGCTGAAATTAAGACATTAATTGCTTCTGTCTCTTCTTTACGTCACGATTTTACAAATCATATTCAAGTAGTGCATGGCCTTCTGCAAATTGGCGAAGCACAGCAGGCGCAAGAGTACCTTGCTGCCCTTGATAAGGAAGTTCAATCCATTGAAGTAATTAAGTTAGGGATAGATCCTCCAGGGCTGCTTATTCTTCTGCAAACAAAGAAGCTTGCTGCTCAAAATCACAGTATTGATATGGATATTTCCGTCTCGGCAACTTCATTTGCTGCTATTAAGACGACGGATTTAATTAAAATCTTATCGAACTTAATTGACAATGCAATTGATGCTGCAACAGAGCTGCCTGAAGCAGAGCGCAGAATAAAAATTTATTGTGAAGCAGATGAGGAACGCTACCTCTTTAAAATTACAAATACAGGGCCGGCCATAAAAGGAGATGCCTCCATTTTCAATAAAGGCTTTACGACGAAGAAGGCGGAAGAAGGCAGAGTGAGAGGACAGGGCTTGTTTATCGTAAAAGAAGTAGTAGAAAAATATGAAGGAAAAGTCTCTATTTATTCAACGGGTGAATTTGAAACGACGGCTATAGTGGAAATTCCCATTAAGTAAAAGAGAAGCACATTCACTTATTGGTCAGCTTGCTGATAAATAATCTGCTGCTTGTCTTTTTCCTTCAATATTTATTATTAAAATAAGAGGATATTTATAGCTAAGGAAGCGTCTTGTACCGATTGTTCAGACGCTTCCTTATTTGCTGTAAAAAAGCAGGAGAGCCGGAAAATTAATCTGATTATTTTATGACAAACTGGTGAAAGGTGTTTTTTATGAGGAAGGGTGGGAAGTGTAAGAATAACACGATTGTTTAAAGAGGAGGCTCTTATAGTGAAAAAGCAGACAATCTTCTCACTGTTCATTATTAATCTAGCCGCATTCCTTCTTGTCCTTATCATCGGTGTCGAGGAGAAAGAATCGAACCTAATTGAGGTGGGGCATGAGCTTTTAAGAGAGGAAAATATAGAACCGGCTGCTGGGGGCATCTTAAAGAATGAAATTATCCTTTCTAAAGTCAGGGCACCAAATGGTACCGCCGTCATGCAGGGTCCTTTGATTTCGGTTGATAGCCTGGTTTCTATAGAAATGCGGTGGTAAAAGGGCATGTTTCATTAGCGGTGCAATTAAGTTGCAGCTTGTCCATTATGCTGACCATATAGTGAAAATTATGCAGGTTAGAAAATCAACCAAGTTGTCATTCCGACAATCCGAGACGTTTCGGTCAGCGAATGGGACCCATGCTTGGCAGCTAAAAAAATGCAGATGATAAAAAGCTGGCAGACGGATTTTATGGGTGTATAGAGATAAAACTCCACGGGATACTATTCCCGTGAAGCTTTTCTTTAATGAACTTTGTATTCTTCTTTTAACTCGGCTACATCTACTTCAGAGCGTTCTTCCAGTGAACGTCGTAAATGGACGGTTGCTGTTTTATGATCGTCATGTAGCTTGTCAATCCAGATGGAAACTCCGTTATAGCTGACTTCATATTCTGAAGGGGAATTAACGATTTCTTGAGCACGTTGATAATCCATCTTTTATTCCTCCTATTTTTTATGACGCTGGCGGCTGGCTGATTTTGCAATTTCCACCAGCTCTTTTGAAAACTCTTCTCTTATTTTGTTAGGAGAAATCTTTTCATTTTTCGGCGTCTGTGGCAGCGTGTCTTTATTATGGCTGCTTCCCTTTTTATCGTCTCTTCCCATTTGGCATGCTCCTTTCATTTAGACTGTCCTTAATATGGCTTCACGCAGCTTTTTTATCACAGGAAAAATTCACGAGAGGATAAAAATGAATCCAATGAAGAGCTGTTAAAATATAGCTTTTGACATAAGAATTTCTGCAAAATTGCCCTCTTCTTATAATGAAAGTGGTTTTAACGGAAAAACGGGTATGTATAGAATCAACAGCAAATCAAAAGCTAAAGGGGAGGTGAAGAGAAATGCAGGATTTTTATGCAGACCTACATATTCATATCGGCCGTACTGCAAGTGGCAGAGCTGTAAAAATTACAGGCAGCCGGACACTTACCCTGTCCAATATTCTGGAGGTGGCCACCAGCCGCAAAGGACTTGATCTAATAGGGATTATTGATTGTCACTCTCCGGAAGTATTAATGGAGCTAGAAGAGCTAGTCCAATTAAATGAGATGGCGGAGCTGCCGGGCGGGGGACTGCGCTATGGACAAACCGCATTAATTCCCGGCTCTGAAATTGAATTGTATGACCAATATTGTCATGGTCCAATCCATGTTCTTGCTTATTTCTCTTCTTTGGAGAAAATGAGGTTATTCTCTGAGTGGATGGGCGCTCATGTGAAAAATATTCACCTTAGCTCCCAGCGCATTTATGCAGAAGGGAAAGAGCTTCAGGCAAAAGTGCGTGAACTAGGGGGATTATTTGTCCCAGCCCATGTCTTTACACCTTTTAAAAGCCTATATGGAAAAGGGGTGGAATCAAGCCTTCAAGAGGTCTTTGATGCAGACAAAATTGATGCTGTTGAGCTTGGGCTAAGTTCTGACACGTATATGGTGGAAAGAATTGAGGAGCTGCAGCATTACCCGTTCTTAACGAATTCAGATGCCCATTCTCTCGGTAAAATAGCACGGGAGTATCAAAAAATCCGCATGGAGGAACCAAGCTTCGATGAATTGAAAAAGGCATTGAACGAGCAGGACGGCCGTAAAGTCGTAGCTAACTATGGATTAAACCCGCTGCTGGGAAAATATTATCAAACGGCGTGTGCTAAATGCGGATGGCAAATAACAAACGAAGAAGCGGCTTGTCCTCATTGCGGCGGGAAAACATTTATTAAAGGCGTTTCGACTCGTATACAAGAACTTTCACAAAAGGAGTTACCGTCGGTTGCCCGTCCTCCTTATATTCATCAGGTTCCACTTGATTTCATACCGGGGCTTGGTCCCAAGACTTTTGAAAAACTACTAAGCACATTTGGTACGGAAATGGCTATTTTGCATGAAGCTACTAAGGAGCAGCTTGTGGAGGTTGTACCCGAAAAATTAGCGGAACTGATTGATAAAGCAAGAAAAGGGGAATTGTCTATTACCCATGGCGGCGGCGGAAAGTATGGAAAGGTAGAAGGCGAATAAATAGACAGCCTAAAAGGAAACAATCCTAAAATACTTTATAACTTTTTGCCGATCTGCCCATAATACAAATGAAAAAGGAAGGACGTGTTGGTCATTCTAACGGAAAAGCAAAAAACAAAACTAAAGAAAATGCTGATTGAGCAGAAACACTCGGCGGAAGATATAATAAGTGAAGATGATTTACTGGACAAGGGTAGTCTGCGTGATTCTGTGGATGAATTATCAACGATTGATAATCATCCTGCTGACTTGGCAACAGAGTTATTCGAACGCGAAAAAGATATGGCATTGAAGGTTCATAATAATGATGAATTGGCAAAGGTAGAGGCTGCATTAGAGGCGATGGAAAACGGAACATATGGTGTTTGTGTGAAATGTGGAACAGAAATTCCATATGACCGTTTGGCAGCGCTCCCTTATACTTTGTTCTGCATTGAACATACGGATGCTAAAGGTGTACCTACAGATCGTCCTGTGGAAGAGCAGGTCATTCTTCCGCCCGTAGACAATTCTTTTGCAGGAAGGGATGATAAAGACGATATTCATGATTATGAAGATACCTTCCAAATCGTTGCAAAGTATGGGACATCAGAAACGCCATCTGACTTTGAAGGGGATTTTGATGATTATAATGAGTTATATGACGATCCCGAAGAAATGGGAATGGATGAGGAAATTGAGTCCCTGCCTATCTCAGAGATTGATGAGCTGACAGGTCAAATCTCTAGGAAAGAAATAGAACAAGCGCGAAAAGACGATTACACCGAATAAGAGGAAACCTTTGACCATCAGCGGCCCTCTTTTTGGAAAATAGAGACCTATTAGTCAAGGGTATATGTGAAGGAAATGGGGGCATCTACAAAGGCATGTAGTACCCCCATTTATAATGAAAAGGATTGGGCATTAATATAGAAATGGAAGAAGTAATACTTTTATCGTACAGTTGAAAAAATGGAGCTGCCCTGAAATCCAAAAACTTTCAGGCTTCTCGTTTGGCTCTCATAAATACAGGGCGGCTAGGAAAATGCCTAATACTTCCTCATAAATCTCATCAAATTGAGCGATAGGAAGTGGGTTTGTACCTTCACCAAGCTCTATCGTAAAGCCTGAGCGGTGCCAATCCTGTATAAACCAATCCTTATAGCCCGCATAGCTGTCCGTTGTTTCCACGGGTTCATATCCGCTTACCCGTCCAAACTCTTCAGCAAGCAACTCATTTTCCGGGGGCTCAAGATTTTCAAATCCCCAAAAGATTACCTCCCCCTGTGTATGAAAAGCAAGTACACGGGCAAAATCCCGCTTTTTTGTTAAATCAGCCATAGCGATCGCTTCAGGCTGTGATAATGGCTTTTCACCTCCATAATCTCTTGGGCCCGGTGTTTTTGGATTGTCTTCTCTTTCTTTCTCCCACTTGGCAGGAAACTGATCATTCAAATCGACACCGTTTATATTCGCTTTCCAACCGGAAAAATCCATACTTTCTCCGTTCCATTTGGTAACATTACTTTTATAGGGCTCCTCTTCAGGCGGACCTTGCAGTACTAAATTGACACCATCAGGATTCACCATGGGGACAATCGAAAGGTTTGTTTGTTCATATAAAAGTGAAGTAATAACACCGCGAATTGCTTGTTGATTTGTTAGTGAAAGAGCATAATCATTTAAAAAAGTCATAATGACTGGGGTAGTAATCCATTCATTTGCATGGAAGGAACCATTATAATGGATTCTTTTCTCTCCCCTCCCAATCAGGACTTCCGGCAATTCCTTTCCTAATACGGACTTTCCAATAGAGGAAATCTGCAAAAAAGGATAAACCATAAGTAAACGCTGTAAATCATTCCGCATCGTTTCATAGCTATAGTCTTGTCTGCCATTGACGAGTCTCCATGTAACTCTGAGCGGTACATTAATAGTTTGGCCAATTTGTAGAGAATCTGGATTAATAGCTGGATTCAAGAGAAGAAGAGTATCTAATGGTAGATTACGCTGCCTTGCAATTGTCCATAAGGAATCATTCCTCTTGATTTGATAGCGCTGGATAGTGTAGCCGGGTATTCTAATTCGCTCCCCGATCATGATTCTTTGCGGGTCGAGGTTTCGATTGGAGTCGATGATTAACTGGAAGGGAATCCGGAATAGCTGACTGAAGTACCATAGGGAATCTCCGGCTCTCATATATATATCCATGTTGTACCCTCCTGTATTGAAAACTCCCATAATATATGAACGGAAAAGTGGGGTTATGAATGAACATTTTATATACACCGGGGTGAAAGTACCTCCTGGTTTCTCTAGCTGATCGGGTATTGACAGGCAAGCAGGCATTCGGCTGTAGTTCCTTAAAACTTGAGGTAGAATTTTTTCCGCCTATTATGCAGGAGGAATTGTAAGAGAACTGTACATACCGTATAGTTTTTGATTTTTATTATTTTTTTACCGGTCTTCATGTTACATTAGCGATATATAAAATGTGTTGTTTATAGTACACACTATTAATATAACTTGATATTTAAGATAGCCCCATTCAAAATAGAATTTATATAAAAAGGTAAAGGATGGAATTTATTTATGCGGAAGGTTACGGAACGGAATAATGTAACGGTAACAGGAAAAGGGGAAAAAACAATCATACTGGCTCACGGATTCGGCTGCGACCAAGGCATGTGGCGTTACATGGTTCCGTTGTTGAAAGAAGACTATCGACTTGTACTATTCGATTATGTAGGGGCAGGAAAATCGGATATTGGGGCATATGAGTCGTCAAAATACAATACACTCCATGGTTACGTAAAAGATGTACTTGATATTATAGATGAGCTGCAACTTGAAAATATTATTTTTATCGGCCATTCCATTAGTGCCATGATTGGTATGCTCGCTTCTATTAAACGACCTGGCTGCTTTGAAAAGCTGGTGATGATTGGACCATCTGCACGTTATTTAAATGATAGTGACGGCTATTATGGAGGGTTTGAACAAAGTGATATTATTGAGCTGCTGGACATGATGGAGATGAATTTTGCGGGATGGGCAAGCTATATGGCTCCGATTGTCATGGATGGGTCACAAAATCCCAGTTTGACAAAGGAACTGGAGGAAAGTTTTGCTTCTACAGCACCATGGATTGCACGTGAATTTGCAGAAGTAACATTCTTTTCGGATCACCGGCCAAGCTTGTCAAAAGCAGATACTCCTACGCTTATCATTCAATGTTCAAATGATAGCATTGTGCCGATTGAGGCAGGAGAATATTTACATACACATTTAAAAAATAGTACTTTCTACTTGATGGAAGCAAAGGGACACTATCCGCATATCAGCCAGCCTGAAGAAACAGGTGAAATTATCAGGGAATTCTTAAAGCACCATCAAAGGTAGAACAGAGAGTTAAGGGAGATACATGATGGATGAACGATTAAGAATTGCACCATGCGGCTTTTTTTCCATTGATGAAAAGGGCTTTGTTATGGAGGTAAATGAAACTTTCCTCGAATGGTTGGGATATGAGGAAGAAGCGTTGATCGGAAAACATATAGAAAGCCTTTTACCAAGAGGTGCTATATTGATTTTCCATTCTTATTTTTTTCCGAATATTAATCTATACGGCTGCGTGGAAGAATTATTTATTAGTTGCCGAAATGCCGGCGACCAGTCAATTCCCTTTTTACTGAATGCAAAAAGCAGGGAATGGGGAGGCCAAAAGGTCATTGACTGCATAGTAGTGCAGATGAAAAAACGTATGGACTATGAGATAGAGCTTCGAACGACAAAAAGAAGGATGGAAGAGGCCTATAGAGAGCAAGAACAGGCACTTGCTAAACTCAAACAAATAAATCAGGAGATTGAGGCAAAGCAGGCAGAGCTCATGGCTATCAATTCAGGGCTTCTTGAACTATCACATACAGATAAGCTTACAGGGCTTAGAAACCGCCGCTTTTTCCAGGAAAAGCTGGAGGAACAAGTGCAGTTATATAATCAGGAAGGGACTGACTTTTCCCTTCTTATAATCGACATTGATTTTTTTAAGCAGGTGAATGATACATACGGACATCAGGTAGGAGACAATGTACTAGTTCATTTAGCAAATGTTTTAGAAAGCTATACACGTCCTGCTGACATTGTTTCCCGATTTGGCGGGGAGGAGTTTACAGCTCTTCTTCCACAAACAACTGCTGATGAAGCAAAGATGCTTGCTGATGGGTTAAATCAGGCAGTTGAACAGTCTGTATGGGAGGAAATAGGAAGCTTGACGGTGAGTATTGGAGTGGCTACTTTTACGGCAGGAGATACTGAAACCTCCATTCTTGTCCATGCAGATCAAGCTCTTTATGCTGCTAAAAGAAATGGAAGAAACCGTGCCCTTCATTTTGATGAAATAAATTAAATCGTTTGCTTTCTAAGAAAGTCATATCCCATGGAGTTTCTTCCACTGGGATTTTTTCTATAAATACGCAAAAAGGAAGAGGATACGATGAATATTCCTTTAGATTTTAAAAAGAAAATAATAGCCGCATTCGGAAAAGAAGGGGAGAAATGGCTATCTTGTCTGCCTGCTTTAGTAGAGAGCTATACAAAAAAATGGCAGCTTTATATGGAGGGGCCTGTAGGTAATCTTTCATATAATTTTGTAATCAAGGTAAGAGATTGTAACCTCCGTCCCCTCATTTTAAAATTTGGCATTCCTGGGGCAGATGTTACACGTGAAATATATGCTGTAGAATTATATAATGGCGAACGCTTTGCCAAACTGGTGAATTTCGATAAAACGGATGGGGTCCTTTTACTTGAAAGATTAGAGCCGGGCGTTATGCTATCTGAAGTAAAAAGCGAGGAAGAAGCTGTTTTCCATTATGTAGATGTATGGCAGGCACTGAGAAGGCCGGCAAAACCCTCTTTCCCTTCTATTTATCAGTGGTTTAACGGTCTAGATGAATATATGAAAAGAAATCCAAAAGAAGAAGGCACGATTTCAAACGAACTTTTAGCCAAGGCCGGTCAATATGTAAGACACATTCAAACAACGTCAGCAGGTGATGAACTGCTGCACGGAGACCTCCACCATTACAATATTTTATATGACCAAAGACGAGGATGGTGTGCGATTGACCCAAAAGGAGTAATAGGGGATGTGTATTTTGATTTTGTTCCCTTTCTCTTTAATGAACTCCATAGTCCCGCCGTATTAAAGCAAAGGGTGGAAAGCATCAGCAATCTACTGTATATAAATAAAAAGAGGCTGCTTAAAGCATCCATCGCGCTGCTCACTCTTCAAACATGCTGGGCGGTAGAAGAAGAGGGAGACTGGAGAGGGATGCTAACAACCATTCAATTGCTTGATGATCTATTGAACGAATAAAATACCTAAATAGAGCTTTATCATTCTTTCTTCATGATAAAGCTCATATGGCGTCCGCAGCCTTTATCTTCCCGGTAAGAGAATCCGCGGTTATCCAGATAAGTACATGTAGGATCTATTATAATATGAGATGAGGGGATACCGGCAAGTTCACACTGCTTTTTGACGGTTTTTTGATTATCGATATGATATTTATTTGTTTCCTCCTTGTAGTATATAAACTCATCAGCATAGCCTAAAGCTTTGAATTTTTCATATACATCCCGGTCAACCTCAAACTTTTCTTGGCTTAGTGCAGGTCCGATATAGACATGAAATGAGGAAGGGTCATTTTCTTCTTCTATGATTAATTGATGAAGAAGCTTTGGTGTTACTTCCTTTACCGTCCCCTGCCAGCCTGAGTGAATAGCGCCAATTACACCGCTTTTGTCATTATATAAAAGGACAGGTACACAATCAGCAGAAAACGAAGTAAGAACAATGCCGGTTTCATACGTATAAAGTGCATCTGTATCTGCAATCGCATCTTCCATTGTAAAGGCACCTTTTCCCCTGTCGGCTTCCGTCACCTTATAAAAGTTAGCGCTATGTGTTTGCACAGCGCATACAAAATCAGCAGGAACGCACCCAAGTTCTCCTGCTAACCGTGCGCGATTGTGGAGGACAGCATCAGGAGTTTCACAAACATGAAGGGCCATATTATTTACTTCCGCTGATGCCTCCTCTTTCATAGTTGTTCCCGCAATGTATTTTCCTAGGTTTTTATAATATTTCATCATTTCCTCCGATACTCATTTCTTTTTAAAAAATTTTATCTTTCCATCAGTATGACATAGGACTGCTGCAATAATCTATTCTATTCCTTGGCATGTTGCAATAAGAGGGTGCTGATTTCCTGTGTTTTTTAAAGAAAATACAGGTAAACAGAAATAAAAAACATGAAATTTATTCCTATTTCTTTTTATATTACAAAAATGTTTCAAGGAAAACATGATTGTTTAAGGATAGGTCCTTTCTATTATGACAAATGTAACGGTTTTGTAATGAAGCTACCAAATTTTCGATAGTGATTTAGTCTAGTATATTCATGTATGATGAGGTCAAGCAAAAAAGAAGGGATGATATACATGTTCAAAAAAGCAGCTATGGTAACAGCTCTTACATTATCAATCGCATTACCGATTACCGCTTCAGCGGCATCTTCATCATATACAGTAGTAAAAGGCGATACACTTTGGAAAATTGCTTCAAAAAATCAAGTAGGTCTGTCAGAGCTAATTTCTTTAAATCCAAATCTAGCAAACCCAGATTTAATTTATCCAGGTCAAAAGATTGCGATTGCTAAAGATGATCAGCAAAGTGTGGAAGAGGAAGTTGTACGTCTTGTAAATGTAGAGCGTGCAAAGGAAGGATTATCTCCACTTAAAATCGACTGGGAACTTGCTCGTGTAGCAAAATACAAAGCACAAGATATGCATGATAAAAACTATTTTAGCCATACAAGCCCAACTTACGGTTCACCGTTTGATATGATGAAACACTTCGGTATCTCATATACAGCAGCGGGTGAAAATATTGCTAAAGGACAAAAATCAGCTGCACAAGTTGTACAAGCTTGGATGAACAGTGAAGGTCACCGAGCAAACATTATGAGCACAAAATATACGCACATTGGTGTAGGCTATGTGGCAGATGGTAACTATTGGTCACAAATGTTTATTAAAAAATAAGCCTTTTTAGATACTCGATCTCTTACGGAGATCATAGAAAACCCTCGCATGAACGAAGCATGCGAGGGTTTTTTAATAGACAAACGGAAGATTCGGATGATTAGTGTGTATAGTTATCGAAGTATCCTTGGATATAAATCATTGGAGTTCCCTTATCTCCTGAACCTGAAGTAAGGTCAGATAAGGAACCGATTAAATCTGTCAGCTGGCGGGGAGTTGTCCCCTGTGCTTCCATCGCTCCTACAAGATCTTCGTTTTTATTTTTGATATGTTCGGAAATTGCCTTCTTCAATTCCTCACCACGTAGATGAGAGAAATTATTGTCTGCTAAATATTTTAGCTTTACTTCATTTGGTGTTCCGCCAAGTCCGGCGGTAAATGCAGGGGAAACGACTGGATCAGCAAGCTCCCAAATCTTGCCGACTGGATCCTTAAACGCACCATCACCATAAATCATCACTTCGATATTTTTTCCTGTTGCTGTCTTTAGTTTTTCAGCAATGCCATCCACAATTGGCTGGCAAGTGTGAGGGAATAACTTTACTGTTTCCTCTGTTGCTTTATTTGAGCCAAGCAGGCCATATTCAGCATTGAAGCCTGAACCGTCTATGGAACGGGATAAAATATTATCCAGGCTATAAACTGTTGTGGCACCGGCAGCCGTGACAAGACGCTTTGTCCGGAAGCGGGAGTGAATGTCACAAGCGAGTACGGATTTTGTATAATCTACAATTACTTTTGGGTTATTGGAGAAAATCACTTCTACTTCAGCACCTTCAGCAGTAATCAATTCCTTATAGTACTCAATATAATCTACCCCTGTAAAAGTATGTTTTTTATAACCAAAATGTGTTCGGAACTCAGTTTCTGTTAATGTGTCAGTCCATGGGTTAACACCTTTTACATCAAGCTCATCAATATCTACAAGATGGTTGCCAACTTCATCGGATGGATAACTTAGCATTAAAACAATTTTCTTTGTACCCCGTGCGATGCCGCGTAATACATTAGCAAAACGGTTACGTGATAAAATCGGGAAAATGACTCCTACTGTATCTTCACCGAATTTTGATTTTACATCTGCAGCAATATGATCAAGAGAGGCATAATTTCCTTGTGCCCGTGCTACGACTGATTCAGTAACCGTAATGATATCCCGGTCCTGGATGTCATATCCCTCTACCTTTGCCGCGTTTAAAACAGTTTCTACCACAATTTCTTCAATGTTATCACCTTCATTGATGATTGGTCCGCGAAGGCCTCGTACTACTGTTCCGACTACCCGTTCCATTAATAACTCCCCCTGCTCTATATAAAAAGTTACTTTATTCTATCTCATACAATTTGTACTATAACTCCTTTGCATGATATAAGTAAAATTAATATTTTTAATATGCTATATAAGGAGAAATTATATGTTAGGAAAACTTGATCTTTATCGTATATTTCATATCGTTTGTAAATGCAATAGTTTTTCCAAGGCCGCCCAGTCACTTTATATGACACAGCCGGCTATCAGCCAAGCCATGGCACAATTAGAGAAGGATCTCGGCACATATCTTTTTTATCGCACACCTAAAGGAGTCACATTGACGAGTGAAGGAGAGGTATTACATGATTATGTTAAGTCAGCACTTGGTATACTCGAGGCGGGAGAGGGGAAGATGCTGGAGTTTCAGAATCTCTCAACCGGACGGCTCCGTATAGGAGTCGGTGATACGATATCCCGCTATTATCTGCTGCCGACTCTTGAAGCGTTCTCTAAAAAGTATCCCGGTATCAAATTAAAGGTGCTGAACGGTACTACCAGTGAAATTGTGGCGTATATTAAAGCGGGAGAAGCGGATCTCGGGATCTGTAATTTGCCGGTTCAAGATGAGCAGCTAAATGTTAGTGCATGTAAGGAAATACACGATATTTTTGTATGCGGGGAAAAGTACAAAAATATGATCGAGCGTCCCGTCAGCCTAAACTTTCTGATGAAAATGCCGCTCATTTTTTTAGAGAGGAAGGCCAATTCAAGGAAGTATGTGGAAGATTATTTAAAAGACCAAGGATTTATTATTTCTCCAGAGTTTGAATTAGGATCTCATGAACTGCTGCTGGAGTTTGCAAAAATAAACTTAGGAATTGCCTGTGTAACAAAGGAATTCTCTGAGGACTATTTAGGGAGAGGGCTTGTTCATGAGATTCCGCTCCAGCAACCAATTCCTATAAGGAACATAGGGATTTGCCACTTAAGATCGGTGCCTTTATCAAGAGCAGCTGAAAAATTCATCCAACTCATTTATTCCTGATAGCTAATCTATTACAATAAGAAAAAGTTTTTTCTATTTAGAGTCTCTCTGGAAGATAGCAGCCAATTGATATGTAGAGGGAAAGGTGATGTGACAATGGAAATAAAAAAATTGACCGACTGTACAGTGAGTGAAATGGTTATGGCTTGGAATCGGGGATTCGATGGTTATGCCGTCAACCTCGAAATGGATGAAACGATGTTTTTAAACCGGCTTGTTACAGAAGAGTTATCACCCAATCATTCAATCGTTGCCTTCGTAAAAGGGGAGCCTATTGGTATTATCATGAATGGATTTCGGGTACGGGAAGGGCAGTCCATTGCTTGGAATGGAGGGACAGCCGTCGCTCCTGAATACAGGGGCAGCGGTATTATTCATCAGTTAATGGAAGAAACAATGGCCATGTATGCACGGGAAAAAGTGAAAATAGCCACGTTAGAAGCGATTAAAAGTAATGAAACAGCTATTAAGCTATATCAAAAATACGGTTATACAGTTGTAGAGGAACTTGTGTTTTTGTTGGGGGTACAAAAAGATGCAGAGCCGTTAGAGTATGAAGTGTGCAGCCCCGAGGAACTTCCTTTTTTGTTTGATTATCAGGAACGGGTTGTCTGGCAGTGCCAGCCTGCTAGCATCAAGCAGGGAGAGGCTCATGTATTTAAGATAGATGAAAAAGTAGTGGGCTATTCTCTTTTTCGGAGAATATGGAGTGAAGATAAAAAGCTTAGTCGGGTAAATGTTTATCAGTTAAAGCTGCTAACAGAGCATCCAGCACATATTCTCCGTATGTTAGCTACATTAGGAGAAAAGGATACGCCATTAAT
This sequence comes from Lysinibacillus odysseyi 34hs-1 = NBRC 100172, assembly GCF_001591965.1. Classification (GTDB taxonomy): domain Bacteria; phylum Bacillota; class Bacilli; order Bacillales_A; family Planococcaceae; genus Lysinibacillus_B; species Lysinibacillus_B odysseyi. Next base: position 88,226 of record NZ_BCVX01000012.1, on the reverse strand, counting down.
GTTTGTGAACTTTATAAAAAATGATCCAGTGATTCATTATTTGCTGAAGCAGGGCTTTACAGTGAAAGCAGAACAGGTATGGATGGAAAAAACAATGTAAGAGAACAGGGCTGCCCAGTCGAAAACTTCAAGGCAGCCCTATTTTCTTTGTTAAAGATTTGAAGAGACATTGACCTTAGGGAATTTATATTAAAATAATACCTTCTTAGTCTAAAGGGAATTACCTAAAAATCTGTTGACCCCTTTATTTTACACATTTTTTCTTCAGCTTACCTAATTTACTGTGACAGCTGTTCCAGTTGCAAGGCACATCATCATGCCTTCACGCAGAGTTTCAAAATCCAAATCACCGCCTATTACTGCATTTGTTCCTAACTCACGAGCTTTTGCAGTCATTTCTTTCAGGGCGATTTTACGACCCTCAGCAAGCTTCACTTCATAGGATGCACTACGTCCCCAAACGATATCAGTGACAGAGGCAAAGATATCCCATACAAAATTTGTTCCCATGATACACGTCGACTGTTTTGCCTTCTAATGTAGAAGTTGTATTAATTAATATAAATTCTACTCTCCCTGTGTAGTTCTTATTATGTAAGATGTAAAAAATTAAATGTTCCATAATGAAACGAGATAGATATTATTTCCTGTAATTTATGTTGATATACTATCGTAAAATCTAAAATCTTTGTTCCATTCCCCTATATTTTATGTAAATTTTTTGTTATATAATCTTTTTTACAATAGTATAAGTGGCTCATAAAATAAATAAAAATAGTACGGAGGTAGTGTATGGGAGGAAAGCAATTCAATATGAACTGGGCACATAGATTGAATCTAGGGACAACGGTAATTATGGTATTACTAATTGTTAGTCCATTGATATATATGTATGGGTTTAGTAAAGCATCGTTATATATTATGGTAGGTGTCCTTATTCTCGGCCTTGCTGCAGTGAATTATTTTTTAAAAATTCCTGACCGGTTAAAAGGAATTATATTTGCTATGCTTCCGGCAGTTGTCACAGCAGTACTTTTCTTTATAGACGGTTATGCAATCAATAAACATTATTTCTTATTTATCTCTGTCATTATGGCAGCGCTTTATTTTGATCGGGCTGTAACCCTTATACATTGGGGTGTTATAAATATACTGATGCTGGGCCTTTATTTTGGTGCAGCAGAGAATTTTCTTGCCCAAAACAATGAATTACCACAGTTCATTATAGTGTATGCGGCTATGAATGGCTGCCAATATATGATTTACCGCTTAAGTAAATGGGGGCGGGCTATCATTCAGGAAACACAACAGAAGCAGCAGGAAGCGACCGAAGTAATGGAGGATTTAAAGGGTGTGCTTCAGGCGATTAGTGAAGGGTCGGTAAAGTTGAGTACGAATGTGAATGAAGTAAGCGGCAGCCTTCAAACGATGAATACGATTAGTGGAACGATCTTGCAATCGGCACAGCAAATTGCAGAATCCATCCAGGAGGAGGCAGAAATGGCGCAGAGCATTAATAAGGTGATGCAAGCCTCCATGAAAAAAATAGATGAAACAGCGAAAACCTCTGCACTGGTCGTGGCGGACTCTAAACATATGAATGAAGCTATTGTCTCCAGTTGGGAGAAGGTAAATCTAGTTACTAATCATATGGACACACTTCATGGAACAATCCATACGACAACCAATACGGTAGATGATTTACAGGAAAGTCTGACAAAGGTTAATTATTTACTTGGTGGAATTAAGGATATTGCAGATCAAACAAATTTATTAGCACTTAATGCAGCAATTGAAGCAGCTAGAGCTGGAGAGCATGGAAAAGGCTTTGCCGTTGTGGCAGAGGAAGTGCGGAAGCTAGCAGAACAAAGTGCTCAAACAGCCAGCCAAATTACAGAAGTAACAGGTCAGCTTTTTGCAAAATCAGGTGCGGCACAATCACAGGTCCATGCAGGAAAAGCTGCCGTGGAGGAAGGAGCACAGCTCTTAGAAGAAATCGCCCAAGCATTTGATCGGATTAAAGTAGCGTTCAACGGTTCAACCGAAAAACTAATGGCTAAAGTGGGAGCAACCCATGAGGCAAACGAGGAATTCCAGCAAGTGGTGGCGAAAATTGAGCAGCTTGCTGCCGTCTCCGAGGAGAGCACAGCCCTTACGGCAGAAATTGTTTCAGCTATTTCTGAAGAGAATGAAATGTTGAGCTCTATCGCCCAGGTTGCTGAAGAGCTTGAAGAGTTAAATGAAGAATTACGTGCGCTAAGTTCTAAAATATAGAAGATACAAAATCCTATATTTGTAAAATAACCCTTGTTTTGATAGAATTTAATAAATAGTCAGAATAAGGGGTGTTGGGATGGCAAGCAGTACACATATAGAAATAGTCCAGATTGGTGAGGAAACATTATGGGCTTTTTTGCGGAACAAAGCTGAGTGGGCTCAGTTAGTGCCAGGCTATTTGCATCATGAATTGCCGAAAGAGGAAGAAATGATTTGGGTGTTTAAAGGTGATTTTGGCATTGTAGAAAAGGCGGTAAAACTACAGCTTACTATAAAAGAAATAGTAGAAAATAAAAGAATTTCTTTTGATTTAGTAGGCTTGTCAGATAACATAAACGGTGAAGGCTATTTTGAAATGGAGCGTGTTGAATCCGGGGGCTATCATCTGAGTGGATATTTAAATATGAAAGCCGGCGGTTTTTTAGCATCAATGATTAATCCTGTACTTGAAAAGTTTGTTCCACAGACAATTGAACAGCATGTGAAATCTATGGCGCAGCATGTTTCTCAGGCTGCTGTATAATAGAAGGGCAGCTCAGAATTACTGAGCTGCCCTTCGCTATTTTTTATAAAGGCTATTGATTAATCAAAGAAAGTTGACAATGAGAAAGGGGTAGCGCATGAAAGAACAGCATTTTGAAAAATTATTGAATATCGATACAGCGGGTTACCAACTTGGTTATCCGAAATCCTCTCACTACCATCGTTATGAGCCGACGCCGTATGAAGCCCTAGAACAGCTATTTGAAAGCTACGAGCTGCCTGAACATGCGTCAGTAGTGGATTTTGGATGTGGGAAAGGAAGGGTACCTATTTATTTGCATCACGCCTTTCAAGTACCATCGACCGGCATTGAAATGGACTACAAGTTTTTCTTAGAGGCAATGAACAATCGGGAAAGGTATCTTCAAAAGGCAAGGAAGCGTCTGATTCCTGTTACTTTTCTCAATATGCTGGCGGAAGATTATGAAGTGGCTGAAAGGGATAACGTCTTCTTCTTTTTTAATCCTTTTTCAATCCAAATTTTCCGCAAGGTTCTAATGAATATTTTATGGTCCTTTGAACAACGCCCACGTGAAATACACCTTCTTCTCTATTATCCGGCACCAGACTATTTGCAGTATCTTCAGTATGAAACAAACTTTGATCTCCTTAAGGAAGTAAGATTGCGGGGCCATAAAAATGAAAATGAACGAATCTGTGTCTTCAGGTTGGACTGGTAGGTGGAATTGACATGAAACAGGCAGCATATACGTTTTGCAACGGTATTATTGCAGGAGTTTCGCTTGGGCTCCTGCTGAAGCTTGCGCAGCAGGCAACAGGATATAAGGTATATACGCTATTACTAAATATTGACTATATCCCGGGGCTTGGATCCTACCAGCTATCGGAGTTTGGGGAATTCGTTCTTCACCTTACTGTTGCTGTCCTGCTGGCATTTATAGTAATGGGAGTAGCAAACCGGCATCGAATGACTGCTGGAGCCCTTATTGTATTGTGCATAGGATTAAATACCGCTATAGCAATTTGTTATTATCCTTTAACCAATTTATCAGAAAGCACCCCGCCTCTTACTTCTTTTCCCGCATTTTTCATTTGGGTAGGAGCCCATATCCTCTACGGTTTATTATTAGGTTTTTTATTGGTAAAGAATCTACGATAATAATATGAAAAAACTGAAAAATCAGACTAGACGAAAGCGCTAAGATGTTTTACAATACAAAAGTCTTAATTATCGAAAATATTAGTATAGATAATTAATTTTGAATATTCATATAAGTTATTGTGAATAGTATTTTCTTCATGTATAATTATCAGAAATATCTAATATTTGAATTTTATTTCATTGGGGGAAAAGGGATATGAAACATTCAAAGATGAAAAAATTCGCATCAATCTTTTTGGCAACTTCGGTTCTTGCTGGTATGCTTGCTGGTTGCGGGGCATCAGAGGAAGGCGGTTCATCAAGCGGGGGAAGCGGTTCATCAGATGGGGATACAATTAAAATCGGGGCTAATCTCGAACTTTCTGGAGGGGTGGCATCCTACGGTTCTTCCATCAATGATGGAGCAAAATTGGCAATCGATGAAATCAATAAAAATGGCGGCATTAACGGTAAAAAAATTGAGTACATTGCAGTAGATAATAAATCAGATAACGCAGAGGCTGTAACGGCAGGAATTCGTTTAGCAGAGCAGGAAAAGGTAGTGGCGATGCTTGGACCGGCAACTTCCGGGAATGCAACAGCGACTGTACAGACTGCCAATCAATTCAAGGTACCAATGGTGACTGCATCTGGTACGGCAGAGACAGTGACAGTAGATAAGGATGGAAAGGTAAATGACTATGCTTTCCGTACATGCTTTATCGACCCGTTCCAAGGGATTGTAGCAGCAAACTTTGCAACAGAAGAGCTAAAGGCTAAAAATGTAGCCATTTATATGGACTCTACATCAGATTATGCAAAAGGCCTGGCTGCATCCTTTAAAAAGCAAATCGAAGAAAATGGCGGCAAGGTAGTAAAAGAGGAAGCTTACGTAACAGATGATGTAGATTTCAAATCTACATTAACAAATATTAAGTCAGAGAATCCAGATTTCGTATTTATCCCAGGATACTACGAGGAGGTTGGTCTGATCGTTAAACAGGCCCGTGAATTAGGAATCGACGCTCCATTAATGGGTGCTGACGGGTGGGACTCACCGACACTGGTAGAATTAGCTGGCCCAGATGCCCTAAATAATACATTCATTACAAACCATTATTCTTCAGGAGACCCTGATCCGAAAATCCAAGACTTTGTATCAGCATTCGAAGCAGAGTACAGTAAACAACCGAATGCATTCCACGCGCTTGGCTATGATACAGTGTACTTCTTAAAAGATGCTATTGAACGCGCCGGTGATAAAGTGACAGGAGAGACAGTTCAAAAAGCGTTAGCGGAGACAAAAGATTTAAGTCTTATCACAGGTACATTTACGGTGGATAAAAACCATAACCCAGTTAAATCAGCAACAGTTCTAGAGTTCGTAGACGGTAATCAAGAGTTCAAATCAAAAGTGAATCCTTAATGCACCATTCTAGGGGGGCTCGATATGCCTCCCTTTTTTCCCTTTTTAAAAGAGAACTTTTTTACACTAGTCAAACATAGTAATGGATAAAGGAGTGAAACGAAATGGAATGGATACAACAACTTGTGAATGGTGTGTCACTAGGTAGTATCTATGCATTAATTGCCCTCGGATATACGATGGTATATGGCATCATTAAGCTGATTAACTTTGCACACGGGGATGTTTTCATGCTTGGTGCCTTCATTGGTTTTTACGCTATTGCACGCTGGGATATGCATTTTATTCCTGCCTTGATTTTAGCGATGATTCTTTGTGCAGTCATCGGAGTCATTATTGAACGTGTAGCCTATAAGCGCCTTCGTAATGCTACCCGGATTGCAGCGCTAATTACAGCAATCGGCGTTTCTCTATTGATTGAATATACGGTAATTTTCTTCCGTGGTGCTTCACCAGAGGCGTACCCAACGGTGATTGAAAATTCAAAAATCGAAATTCTGGGTGCACAAATCAGCGTACAGGCAATCATTATTCTAGTCATTTCGCTTGTACTGATGCTGCTATTACAATTTATCGTACATCAAACAAAAATCGGGAAAGCAATGCGTGCAGTTTCCCATGATGCAGATGCAGCACGATTAATGGGTATCAATGTTGATAATACGATTTCTGCCACATTTGCGATTGGTTCTGCCCTGGCTGGTGCAGCGGGTGTCATTTTCGGTATTTATTACACACGTATTGAACCATTAATGGGTGTATTGCCAGGCTTGAAGGCCTTTGTCGCAGCAGTTCTAGGAGGAATCGGAATTATTCCTGGTGCGATGGTAGGCGGTCTTTTACTTGGTGTAGTAGAAACGGTGGTTAGTGCTTTAGGCTATTCTTTATGGCGTGATGCAGCAGCCTTTGTCATCTTGATTTTAATTTTAATTTTACGACCTGCGGGCATTTTCGGTAAAAATGCGCGCGAGAAAGTGTAGGTGGGGAGCGTATGAAAAAATCAAAAGTTTTCTGGGGCTATATCGTCCTTGCTCTAGTAATCTATGCGGTCATACAGGTGCTGATTAATAATGGTACCGTAACCTTCTATTATCAGAACATGTTAATTACGATGTGTATCAATATTATGCTTGCGGTCAGCTTACATATCATTCTCGGTATTACCGGTCAGTTTTCCATTGGCCATGCCGGTTTTATGGCAGTCGGGGCCTATGTTTCTGCGATTTGTACAATGCAGCTTGAGATGCCGTTTATAACGGGTATTTTACTGGGGGCAATTGTCGCGGCATTAGCCGGTTTACTTGTTGGAATTCCAACCCTTCGTCTTAAAGGGGATTATTTAGCGATTGCCACACTCGGCTTTGCGGAGATTATTCGAATCATTTTCTTAAATATTGAGTATGTTGGCGGTGCAGCCGGCATGCAGATTACACACCAAACAAACTGGACATATGCTTTCTTTGGTGTAGTCATCACAATTTTAATCATCTCGAATTTTACAAATTCGCGTCACGGACGTGCATGTATCTCGATAAGAGAAGATGAAATCGCTGCAGATGCGATGGGCATTAATACGACCTATTATAAAGTTGTCGCTTTTGCGATTGGTTCATTCTTCGCAGGTGTGGCAGGAGCTATTTATGCTCATAACTTTTATATTATCCAACCGACAACTTTTGGATTCTTAAAATCATTTGATATTTTAATCTTGGTAGTGCTGGGTGGATTGGGCAGTCTTTCTGGATCAGTTATTGCAGCTGTTTTTCTGACAATCGTCACAACATATCTGCAGGGCTTCCCTGAGACAAGGATGATTATCTATTCACTTGTATTGATCCTTGTTATGCTTTATCGTCCATCAGGATTGCTCGGTACAAAAGAAGTAACAGATTTATTTAAGTTTGGTAAAAGAGGAGGGTCTAATGCATGAGTGAGGCTCTTTTAAAAGTAGATAATTTAGGAATTACCTTTGGCGGATTAAAGGCCGTTCAAAAGGTGGATATGTATATAAACCCCGGGGAATTAGTCGGCCTTATTGGGCCAAATGGCGCCGGTAAGACAACAACCTTTAACATGCTGACAGGTGTTTATACACCGACAGAAGGAAATATTACGTTCAATGGTAAATCGATTAACGGTCTAGATCCTTATAAAGTAACAAGAGGGGGGATCAGCCGGACATTTCAAAACATTCGTCTTTTTAAAGAACTGTCTGTTTTGGACAATGTAAAGGTCGCAAACCATGGCCTGGCTAAACATAATCTGCTTTCCAGCATCTTCCGTCTGCCGAGTCACTTTAAAGGCGAATCAAAAATGGAAGAGGAATCCCTTGCCTTTTTGAAAATATTTGGGCTTGATGTATATAAAAATGAACTGGCGAAAAATCTCCCGTACGGCATGCAGAGGCGGTTAGAAATCGCCCGTGCTCTTGCTGCCGGACCAAAGCTGTTATTATTGGATGAACCTGCAGCCGGGATGAATCCCCAGGAGACATATGATTTGATGGAGCTTATCGCATTTATCCGTAAGGAATTTAATTTGTCAATCCTGCTGATTGAACATGATATGCACCTTGTCATGGGGATTTGTGAACGTATTTACGTGCTGGATCATGGACAATTGATTGCCGAAGGATCACCAGCGGAAATACGTGCAAACCCTAAAGTAATCGAGGCGTACTTGGGTGAGGAGGTTACAGTATAATGCTTAAGATTAATGACATTGATGTATATTATGGCAATATTCAAGCGTTACGCGGCCTCTCCATAGAGGTAAATGAAGGTGAGATTGTTACATTAATTGGGGCAAACGGTGCTGGAAAAAGCACACTGCTAAAAACGATTTCAGGCTTGCTGAAACCAAAAAAAGGATCGATTGAGTATTTAGGCTCAAGCATAGATGGAAAGCCCGCACAAACGATTGTAAAATGTGGAATTTCCCATGTACCAGAAGGACGCCGGGTATTTTCAAATATGACAGTAGAGGAAAATTTGGAACTCGGGGCATATTTAAGAAAAGACCGAGATGGCATTAAAAAAGATATGGAGCATGTATATGAATTATTCCCGCGCCTATTGGAACGCCGCAAGCAATTGTCCGGTACATTATCCGGCGGTGAGCAGCAAATGCTGGCAATGGGACGCGCATTGATGTCAAAGCCGAAATTAATTATCTTGGATGAGCCATCAATGGGTCTTGCCCCGCTGATGGTAAAGAATATTTTCAATATTATCGAAATGATCAATAAGGAAGGCGTAACAGTGCTATTAGTAGAACAGAATGCTAATATGGCTCTGTCCGTCGCGCATCGTGCCTATGTACTTGAGACAGGCAGCATTGTTCTTTCAGGTACGGCTAAGGAGCTACAGGAAAGTGAAGAAGTAAAAGCAGCCTACCTAGGCGGACTGTAAAGGAAAAAGGGTATGTTCCGACTCACTTGGAACATGCCTTTTTTGATATAGTAGGGGTATAAAGGAGCGATTGATATGACATTTGATGCGGATTATTATATTCAACATTTACACTTACAACCACATGCTGAAGGAGGATTTTATACCTCCACCTATACAGGGGAGGGGCAGGTAGCAACGCAGACAGGCGGCCGTCCGGGGTATACGAGCATTTATTTTCTGCTGCGTTCGCAGGATATCTCTCATCTTCACCGGCTGCAATCAGACGAGCTTTGGTATTACCATGCCGGAAGCCCATTAACAGTTCATATGATCTACGAAGACGGCACATATGAGGCAAGAAAACTAGGGCTGAATGTAGAAAAGGGGGAAGCACCCCAAATACTTGTACCGAAGAACACGATTTTTGGGTCTTCTGTCGATGAATCCTCTACTTTCAGTCTCGTAGGATGCATGGTATCACCTGGTTTTGATTATGCAGATTTTGAATTGTTTACCCAAACAGAATTGCTAGAGGAGTATCCCCAGCATGAGCTGGTCATCCGTAAAATGGCCTATGAAAAACTAGATTAGGCTATACATGGACAAAGGGAGCAGCTTCAATCTTCTTAAGCTGCTCTGATTTGGAAGCTATGAAAATATATATATAAGTTTCCTCTCCTATATCCATGCAGCGGAAAATTTCCTACCAATCTATTGTTTCGGGATATTTTATAGATATATTAAGCTCATGAACTGCGTACTTTGTAGTGCTTGCAGTTGTCATTAACTGTTCCTTTAACGCTATGTAGCTATCATCTTCGACTAATAGCCTCAAGGCATAAGCGGACATAAGGCTTTGCCGCTCTTCAATGGATAAATGAAGATATTCGAGATTTAGTACATCCACATACTGTGTTGCATAGCGAAAATAGAAAGACTGCTTGCTAAGAAGCATTTGAAGAAAGACAGCATAATGCTCTTTCTCCCACACATCCTTCAACACAGCAGCCACTGCTGCTTGAAAATTACGTACTGTAGCTATATGAATATTCCACATTGATAAATCGATCATTTCCTTGTGGAGACGGATAAAGTCATTGAGAGCGACCACTGTGAAAATAAGCTCAGGCATTAAAATGTTCACAGAGAAATAGACATTTTTCTTTGGGGCGATTATCTCTTTTTCTTTTTCAAGCCCTTTATGGATGCCATTTGCCACAAACTCGATATGACGTTCTCCTTTCGTCGCCCTGCGGAGCTCTAAACAGACATGGAGAATGCGATTTCGAGCCCCTTGAAAATCAAAGTAGCGGTTTTCATCACCCATCACTTCATAAATAGCTGTCAGTAATGAATCGATATCCCAATAGTCTCCACTAATCCGAAAGCCAGTAAGCCTTTCTGTTGGTTGAATTGTCAGCATACATCCCCATCCCCTTTGCTACGTAAATTATTGTTTGTAATTCAGTAGTTTGAACAGCTCTGTCCGTTCTTTTTCTGTGAGATCACGCCACTGCCCGACTTTCAGACTGCCTAAATGTATATTCATGATCCGAATCCGCTGCAGGCGTTTAACCGAGTAGCCAAGCGCTGAACACATACGGCGAATCTGACGGTTTAACCCTTGCTCCAAAATAATTTTAAATACATGGCTCGAAACTTTTTCTACCTTACAAGGAAGCGTCGTTGTATCTAAAATTTCTACACCGCCTGCCATTCTTTTCAGGAACTGTTCTGTAATTGGCTTGTCCACCTGTACAACGTATTCCTTTTCATGATGATGCTCAGCCCGCAGTATTTCATTGACGATATCTCCGTCATTTGTAAGAAGGAGTAACCCTTCGGAATCCTTATCAAGACGTCCGATATGGAAGATACGCAGTGGATGATTAACAAAATCCACAACATTCCCCTTAATATGTTTTTCAGTTGTACTTGTAATACCGACCGGCTTATTCAAAGCAATATAAACAAGCTGTTCCTCTTTTTGAACTGGTTTGCCATCCACGTATACTGTATCGCCTTCCTCTACCTTGCTGCCGACTGATGCTGTCACGCCATTAATGGTGACTCGCCCTTCTTCAATCCACTTATCGGCCCCGCGGCGGGAAGTAATTCCTGTTTCTGCTAAAAATTTATTGATACGCATAGTTTTCCACCTAATTATTAGAATAGTTTCAGTATACAATATGGGAACTTTTTTATGTATTGTAAGCATTCTTCTTCCTAAAAATATACCGGAATAGCATTATCAGTAAATTTAGAAAATTTGTGCTTTTGAATTGAATTCATTCCCCCTTTCTGACAATATAGTAAATGGAGATACCTTTTGTAGTTACATAGTATTGGCAAGCATGAGCATACAAACGACAGAGAGGTATTCAACGAATAATTTTTGGCAAAGGGGAGAGTTTTCAATGGTTTATGCATTTCCGAACACAGATGGAGCATTAGTGAATTTCAAAGAGCGCTATGACAATTACATCGGTGGTAAATGGACACCGCCAGTGAAGGGCCAGTACTTTGACAATATCACACCAGTGACAGGCCAAGCCTTTACGCAGGCAGCCCGCTCAACGGAAGAAGATATTGAATTGGCATTGGATGCAGCCCATGAAGCAAAAGAGGCATGGGGAAAAACATCAACGACAGAGCGCAGTAACATTTTATTGAAAATTGCTGACCGTATTGAACAAAACCTAGAAATGCTGGCAGTCGCAGAGACATGGGACAACGGAAAAGCAGTGCGTGAAACGCTAAATGCTGACTTGCCGCTAGCAATCGATCATTTCCGCTACTTTGCGGGGGCAATCCGTTCCCAGGAAGGGACACTCAGCCAAATTGATGACGATACAGTTGCCTACCATTTCCACGAACCAATCGGTGTAGTGGGTCAAATTATTCCTTGGAACTTCCCGTTGCTAATGGCGGTATGGAAGCTGGCTCCAGCGCTTGCTGCAGGAAACTGTGTTGTATTAAAGCCAGCAGAACAAACACCGGTTTCCATCATGGTACTGATGGAATTAATCGAAGATTTATTGCCTCCTGGGGTCGTTAACATTGTCAATGGTTTTGGGCTTGAGGCAGGAAAACCATTAGCTCAAAACCCACGTATCGGCAAGATTGCCTTTACGGGAGAAACGACGACAGGCCGCTTGATTATGCAATATGCATCCCAAAATCTTATCCCGGTCACATTGGAACTGGGAGGAAAGTCGCCAAACATTTTCTTTGAAGATATTATGGCACAGGATGATGATTTTCTAGATAAGGCTGTGGAAGGTTTTGTTTTATTTGCCCTTAACCAAGGGGAAGTATGTACTTGTCCATCCCGTGCCCTCATTCAGGAATCAATCTATGAAAAATTCATGGAGCGCGTTCTGAAACGTGTAGAAGCGATCCAAACGGGGAACCCGCTTGATCCAAGTACAATGATGGGTGCTCAGGCCTCGAGCGAACAGATGGAGAAAATCCTTTCTTACTTGGATATTGGTAAGCAGGAAGGCGCGGAATGCTTAATCGGGGGTGAAAGAAACGCCCTTGAAGGTGATTTAGCAGGTGGTTATTATATTAAACCTACCGTATTTAAAGGCCATAATAAAATGCGGATTTTCCAAGAGGAAATTTTCGGTCCTGTAGTATCTGTTACAACGTTCAAAACGCAGGAAGAGGCACTAGAGATTGCAAACGATACATTATATGGATTAGGCTCTGGTATTTGGACGCGCGACATGAATACAGCTTACCGATTTGGCCGCGAAATCCAGGCAGGGCGTGTCTGGACGAACTGCTATCACCAGTATCCTGCCCATGCAGCATTCGGCGGATATAAAATGTCCGGTGTCGGCCGTGAGAATCATAAAATGATGCTAAGTCACTACCAGCAAACGAAGAACTTGCTCGTAAGCTATAACCCAAATAAATTAGGATTCTTTTAAGCGAGGGGAGGTGCATGTATGACAGAGCGAGTCATCGCGACGGATGCTGCACTGGAACTGATTGAGTTGCTAAAAAAACGTCACGGACCGATTATGTTTCACCAATCGGGCGGATGCTGTGACGGCTCTTCCCCGATGTGCTATCCGGAAGGCGACTTGATTCTTGGTAATCAGGATGTTTTATTAGGCGAAATTGGCGAGTGCCCATTTTATATGCATAAGAACCAGTTTGATTACTGGAAGCATACACAGCTTATTATTGATGTAGTGGAAGGTAGAGGTGGTATGTTTTCACTGGAAGGTGTAGAAGGAAAGCGTTTCCTCACAAGGTCTCGTGCTTTTACTCCAGCAGAATTAAAAGAGCTTTCAAGCTAAAAAGACTTTGCGCTGTTTATGGCGCAAAGTCTTTTTTCTGTAAAATAAGAAATGCCTAGGCGTACAATAGAACAGAGGAGTGAAGAATATGCCTGCACAGTTCATACAAATGCTGGAGAAAAACTATACAAAGGTGTTCAATTATACAGGGGGGCATCCGGATTTACGTACCGTAGTTTCTTTAGCTGCCCAATATACGTACGCTAACCGAACCTATAGCGGAGTAGAACATCAGGCAGTGATGGATAAAATGACATCCGGTAAAGGACCATTCCATGTTTTTCGGCCGTGCAGTCGTAATATAGGTTTACTATATAAAGTTGCGGCCAGTTTATTATTAGACGGAAATATAGAAGAAAGTGCTTTGCAAGTAGAGAAAAAGGATTCTCTGCTGGATGAACATCGCTTTGGCCAGTCTTCATATCGTGTGATTAGCTCCTTCTTTTTAAAGGATAAAAAACATGCTGGACGGGCCAAAAAATTATATGACAAGATGAGCAAGCATCATCCTATTTTGACGAGGAAGAGTGATTTTCCGCTTGCAGTTATTGTAACGGCCCCCGAAGACAGCGACATAGATCTATATGCTCAAACGATGCATGACTATTTCGACGCATTGCATATGCTCGGATTTAAGGCAGGGGATTCACTCCAAACACTCACACAAATTTTAACTTTATATGATGCTCACTTTCAACAGGAGTTTGCCGAATATGTGGCACAGCTCAAAATAGAACTGGAAAAGAAGGGTATACATATAAAGAGGATTCATTATCCATTTCTCGGGATTCTTGCCTTAAGTGCTGCAGATACACAGGTCATCGTGAAGGTTGTGATGCTGGAAGAGCAGCTGCGAAACTCAAAGGCGCTAAAGGGAGTAAAGGAGCTTGCGTTAATCATTGCTATCCAAAAGTTCGTAAGGGAGTACGGCGGATTACATCAAGTAATTGATACGCAGCGTTTCACGGGTTGGCAGGGGATTCTGGAACTTGGTGATTTGTTTTTTTACTTACCGGTTGGTGCGACAGAAGGACTGGCTGGTTTATTAGATATTGATGTGAACTTTTAACGGAGGTGCTTTTTATGCAGGAAACAAAGCTATGGATTAATGGACAATGGGAAGCGGCAGAGAGAACATATGACTTGGCCTCACCATATAGTGGGGAAATAATTGCAAAAGTAGCAAAGGCGAATGTACAGGACGTGGAGCGTGCTATAGAAGGGGCTCATGAAGCTTTCCAATCCTTTAAGAAAATGGCAGCCTATGATCGTGCCGAAATTTTATATAATGTTGTAACAATTATGCGTGAACGCAAGCAGGAGCTGGCTGAAATTTTAGCAAAGGAAGCAGCGAAACCCATATCAGCAGGTTTAGTTGAAATAGATCGTACGATTGCCACATATCAATTTTCTGCTGAGGCAACAAAGCAGTCGACAGGTGAAACAGTACCGATGGATGCCGCACCTGGTGTGACAGACCGCCTTGGCTATACAAAGCGCGTACCACTTGGTGTCATAAGCGCTATCACACCATTTAACTTTCCGTTTAATCTCGTGGCCCATAAAGTAGGGCCTGCTGTAGCCGCTGGCAATACAATCGTATTAAAGCCGGCTACACAAACACCGCTCAGCGCTCTTGTGCTGGCTGAAATCTTTAAGGAGGCTGGTCTTCCAGACGGATGCTTACAAATTGTGACTGGATCAGGTGGAGAGCTTGGGGATATTTTAGTAACACACCCGCTTATCAAAAAAGTAACATTCACAGGAAGTGGAGCAGTAGGCTTGAAAATGAAAGAAAAGGTCGGTCTGCGCAGAATTACACTGGAGTTAGGATCAAATGCGGCCGTTATTGTCGAGCCCTCTACCCCTCTTGAGAAAATGATTCCACGGGCAGTGAGCGGCGCCTTTAATTTCGCTGGACAAGTATGTATTTCGCTGCAGCGTATTTATGTTCATCAATCTATATATGATGAGTTTGTGGAGAAATTTGTTGCTGAAACGAAAAAGCTTCGTCTAGGTGATCCAATGAATAGTGAGACAGATGTCAGTGCCATGATCCACCCGCATGAAGTGGAGCGTATTAAATCATGGATTGAGGATGCAAAAGCAAAAGGGGCTGTAGTAGCTACAGGAGCAGAATTTACAGAGCGAACATTAACGCCGACTGTTATGACGCATGTGACGGCAGATATGAGAATCGTATGCGAAGAAACCTTTGCACCAATTGTATCCATTGTTTCATATGAAACATTGGATGAGGCCATTTCCCTTGTAAACGATACGGAGCTCGGTTTAAATGTAGGGATTTATACAAACGTCTTAACGGATGCTATGAGGGCTGCAGATGAACTGGAAGCAGGTGCAGTCATCATCAATGATATTCCTACATTCCGTGTTGACCATATGCCATATGGCGGCGTAAAAATGAGCGGTTATGGAAAAGAAGGAATTAAATACGCTTTGGAAGAAATGACACACTTGAAATTTATTACAATGAAAACAGTGTTTTAGTCATATGAGACTAAATATTCATTATTTCAGCAAAACAATTGAAAAGCACGTTTTAGGAGTGTTACAGTAGAACCATCATCTTTTAGGGAGTGCGGAACTATGGGAAATACTGTACCGATGAGCTCTTCGCGTACACACCAAACACGTTTAATCATGCCTTCTGATACAAATCATCACAAGTCAATTTTTGGCGGGCAGGTATTACGATATATTGATGAAATAGCTGCGTTAGCAGCAATGAAGCATTCAAAGGGAGAGGTTGTCACAGCCTCTATTGACTCAGTAGATTTTGTTTCTTCTGCCTATGCAGGAGATGTACTGGAACTTGAATCTATGGTTACGTATACAGGTCGAACATCGATGGAGGTCTATGTGCGTGTAGTTTGCCGTGATTTGAAGTCAGGAGCAGAGCGGTTAACAACAGAATCTTTCGTTACAATGGTGGCGATTGACGAACAGGGGAAACCTCGTGAGGTGGTCGGAATCCACCCGGAGACGGAAACAGAACGCCGTTTATTTGAAACAGGCCCTGCACGTCGTGAATATCGGAAGAAAAAACGCGAACTGGCACATAAATAGAAATTTGTATAAGTAAAGGGGGCTGTCCGGAATGTTAAATTTCCGGACAGCCCCCTCATTATTTATTATTCCTTTGACAGCTCATGAACAATTCCAATTAATTGGTCAGATGATGTAGAGACAAGACCTGCTCCATCTGCCAGCTCTGTAATTAACTTAGAGATTGTCCCAATTTCTCTGGATGTGCTCATATATTGTGTACGGATCCCTGAAACAGCTTCAGCGATAGCGCTGAATGATGCTGTTAGTTCATGCTGGGTATTAACACTGACTTTTACTTGGGAATCAACACTGCTGACTGAGTCCGCCATGCTGCTAATATTTGATTCTGTTTCCTGGATGAGGATTGATACATCCTTTACGGCAGTTTTGGTTTCTTCCGCCAGCTTTCGAACCTCCTCGGCCACTACAGCAAACCCTTTTCCATGCTCCCCGGCTCGAGCTGCTTCAATGGAGGCATTCAATGCAAGGAGGTTTGTTTGGTCGGCGATTCCTGTTACAAGGCCAACGATTTCAGAAATTTTCCGGGAAGAAACCCGTAGCTGATCCATAGAGCCTTCCAGTATATCAACCCGCTCTAATACCGTATTCATCAACTCGGTTTGGTTGGCTAGATGCTCCTTGCCTCGATTTGATTTATCCTCTGTTTCTGCCACAAAGTCTAAACCTTGATGGGTAGCGGAGGCGATTTCATCTGTCTGGACTGAGATGGCAGCCAACGAGTTATTTGTTTCGCTGCTGATCGCATAAAGCTCTTCTGCGGTATTTTGAATCGTATGAATGAGGTTATGCTTTAATTCCTCGGTCTGCATACGAAGGCGTTCTTCTTCTTTTTCATATGCTTCAATTACAAGCTGCTGTTCCAAATTAATGACTTTAGAGAAAGCATTGATCGCTTTGGCCGCATCATCTGCAGATAAGGCCAATGTCTGGATGAAACTAATAAACGTCGTCATTAAGGATTGAAAGGATGCTAGATACCATTTTGAGCGAAGCCCAATTCGAACATGTACATGGGCGATTGTTTTCCGTTCTTCTACATAGGCGCTATTAATATTGCTGGTGAAAATATCCGCCAAATGCTTGTGAAGAGTTACTTTTAGTTTATCAATACGTGAGGATTTTTCTATAATGTTCATCAATTCCGGGCTTAAACTGATTGCTTTGTAAAATTCATCAACCATAATAGGAATCGTGTCGGCTGCTAAAGGCTGCAGTTGCTTTAAAATAGCTAAATCTGTTTTCGTTAGATTGAGTAATTGCAATTGCTTGTTCAGCTCCGGATAGGCTGACAGGTCTAAAGTTACTTCTTTGATATAATCTTCAACATTAAAAAATCCTGCACTTGGTTTTGCAGAAGATCTATTAAATAAATTGAACATGGGGAATCTCCATTCTCTCTGTTTGAAATACACAATCTATAACATTAGTTCTACAAACCATTTTACTATTTTTTAGTCTTTTTGGGCATGTCTTGAATGAAAATATTCTTATTTTATTTTTCTTTTGTCTTCTATTTGTCAAAAGGATAGCCATTGTTTTTTCCAAATAAAGACGTTAAAATACAGAATTAATAGACATATCAAAGTAAAGGGAGTTAGTGATGAAGTTTTATAAAAAGCGTTTAAAGTTTGTTATTCCATTAACGGCAATAGTAACTATTTCTTCTGCCTTTATGTTATTTAACAGATATCCTGAAGTACCTTCTCTTCATAAATTTCTTATTTTAGTAGGGGCCGGGTTGTTCACGGCTGTCATTTCGTACTTTTTATTTCCACAGCCGGGTGATAATCCGAATGATACAGGTCCATATTGAGGAAATACCCTGCGCCTTTCTTATAAAAAGGCGTTTTTTTTTCTAAACAATGAAACGTTTTATCTGGTGATCCGTATAAGAAGTATAAATAAAATTTCAAAAAGGCAGGTTGAGATAGATGGAAGAAAAATGGTCAAAAGTTTTGATTCATGCAAGTGCATTTTTCGCACCGGTAGTTGTTCCAATTATTTTCTTTTTAATTAGCTCGGATGAGCATGTAAAGCGGCTGTCGGTACAGGCACTGCTATTCCAATTTGTTATGTGGGTACTGACAACGGTTTCCTTTATCTTTTCTTTCGTTCTAATCGGACTTCCGTTCTTAATTGTATTTAGTATCATGCTAATCGTAGTACCGGTTATCGGTATTGTAAAAGCGGTGAATGAATCATACTGGAATTACCCAATCGTCGGTCGCTGGGTATAATTTGACAATAAATCGGCAAAATCTTTGTAATAAAGGTTTTGCCGATTTTTATTTTTGGGGAAAGAGAAGGAAAAGGGGACAAGCATGTCATTATTAATAACTGTTTTAGGAAAAAGAATTTTTTATTCAAAGCAAGCTTTTTAATTGCAAAATGAATTTGACATTTTTATAATATAGTCAAAGATAGTCAAAGATAGTCAAAGTCAGTAAGCGAACTGGGGTGAAGTCTAACATGAGGAATATCTCGGATATCATTGAAGGTTATTTAAAACAAATTATCGAATTAGAGGGGAAAGGGCATATTGAAATCAAACGCAGTGAGCTGGCTGATAAGTTTCAATGTGTTCCCTCACAAATCAATTATGTAATCAATACCCGGTTTACTGCTGAGCGAGGGTATTTAGTAGAAAGCAAGCGTGGCGGGGGAGGATATATCCGAATCCTTCGTGTAGCATCCCATTCGCGAGATGCCCTGTTTGATGAGATCGCAAGGCAAATAGAAGGGGCTGCTTCACAGACTATGGCAGAGCATATCATCTATCGGTTAATTGATGAAGACGTTATAACAAAACGAGAAGCAAAACTCATGCTTGCTGTGATGGATCGAACGACTTTGCAGTTGCCGCTGCCAACGCGGGATGAAATACGTGCCCGGGTGTTGAAAGCTATGCTGATGACATTGAAATTCGAGAGGGGTGACGAGTCATGATTTGTGAGCATTGTAAACAACGACATGCCACAGTGACTGTAACACAAGTACACAATGGAACGAAGCAGGAACGCCATTACTGCGAAGTATGTGCGGGTAAATTCCATCCATTTCAAATGGAGCTGCAGGATGAGCCAGTATCCATTCATCAATTGATGTCGGATTGGCTAGGATTGCCGATATGGAAAAATCAAGTACAAGGAGAGGTGCAACAGAAACAGCAGCCATCTACTTGTCCTTCCTGCGGTTTTACGTACCGTCATTTTCTCAAGGTGGGTAAATTCGGCTGTGCTAGATGCTATGATACCTTCCGTGACCAATTGCCGCCTGTGCTGGAACGTTTGCAGGCAGATGTAAAGCATGTCGGCAAAACTCACTCAGGTGAGCACCAAACAGAATATTATCAAAAGCAAATTGAAACACTTCGCCAACAATTACAACAAGCGATTGCAGAGGAACGTTTTGAAGATGCTGCAAAACTTCGGGATGAAACCCGTGCAATCGAACGAAAGCTAAATGTTGGAGGTGTAGATTCACCATGAATATCGAACACTTTTTAAAAAATACATCCCCTTCCTGGATTGAAGGAAGCGAGGACTACTCAGATATTGTCATGAGTACACGAATACGCCTTGCAAGAAACTTGAACGGCTTCCGTTTCCCGATCACTTTTTCGGAAGAAGAAGCAAAACAAGTGGATGAATCCGTACTGCAAGTGCTGCTTTCCGTCAAAGAGGAAGGGCCCAAGTTTTCTTATTTTCCAATGAAGGAAATGCCTTCGCTTCAGCGGCAGGTCCTTGTAGAAAAACATTTGATTAGCCCTCATTTGGCCAAACGCGA
Source organism: Lysinibacillus odysseyi 34hs-1 = NBRC 100172 (assembly GCF_001591965.1). Classification (GTDB taxonomy): domain Bacteria; phylum Bacillota; class Bacilli; order Bacillales_A; family Planococcaceae; genus Lysinibacillus_B; species Lysinibacillus_B odysseyi. Next base: position 68,294 of record NZ_BCVX01000012.1, on the reverse strand, counting down.
AAAAACGGCTTCTGTTTTCTTAACAGAGGATGAATCAATTAGCATAATGGTGAATGAGGAGGACCATATTCGTATACAATGCTTAGCGGCAGGTTTACAGCTGCATGAAACATATGCTAAGGCAAGTAAGCTGGATCAGTGTTTAGATAAAGAGCTGATGTATGCATATGATGAACAATTAGGCTTTCTTACGAGTTGTCCGACGAATGTTGGCACAGGTCTCCGTGCTTCTGTCATGATGCACCTTCCTGCATTGACCATGACGAAGAAAATGAATGTGCTAATTCAGACGATGGCAAGATTAGGAATGGTTGTAAGGGGTATATACGGAGAAGGAAGCGAAAACTTAGGGAATATATACCAAATTTCGAACCAGATTACACTTGGGAAGTCAGAACAAGAGATTTTGGATGAACTGCAAAACGTTGTAGAACAGGTCATACAAAAAGAGCGTCAGGCAAGGCAGCAATTGTTTGCCCGTGCCCCGATTGCCCTGGAGGATCGTTTATATCGTTCTCTCGGTATATTGAAATATGCGAGAATTTTGACGAGTGAGGAAGCGGCCTCCTGTTTGTCGAACGTTCGATTAGCAGTGGATTTGCAAATCATTTCAGATATTTCGCTGAGTCAGCTGAATGAATGTATGCTGCTTATCCAGCCAGGTTTTATCCAGCAATATGCAGGTACAATGCTTCAGGCAGCTGAGCGGGACATTTTCCGGGCGAAACTACTTCAAGAGAAACTTCAAATACAAGAACAAAATGAATCTACAGTAAGGGGAAAAGGAGAGGATTTGTATGATGTTTAATCGATTTACTCAACGTGCTCAAAAAGTATTGCAATTAGCACAGGAAGAAGCAATTCGCTGGAAACACGAGTCAATCGGAACGGAGCATATTTTACTTGGTCTAATCCGTGAAGGCGGCGGTATTGCTGCGAAGGCATTAGAAGCGATTGATATCAGCCCACAAATGATTGAATCGGGCATTGAAGAGTTGGTCGGCAAAGGGACAGAAAATGTTGGGCCGATTGTCCACTATACACCAAGAGCGAAAAAAGTCATTGAACTATCAGTAGATGAATCACGCAAACTTGGCCATTCGTATATCGGCACAGAACATATTTTATTAGCATTGATCCGTGAAGGAGAAGGTGTAGCAGCCCGCGTACTGGCAAATACAGGAGTAAGTCTTAATAAGGCACGTCAGCAAGTTTTATTACTGTTGGGTAATAACGATGCTAACTCACCAGGTGGTCAGCAGCAAAGCCAGGCAGTAAATACTCCAACATTAGATAGTCTTGCGCGTGATTTAACAGCTGTAGCACGTGAAGGCTCATTAGACCCTGTTATTGGCCGTTCAAAAGAAATTACACGAGTGGTAGAGGTGTTATCACGTCGTACAAAAAATAACCCCGTGCTCATCGGGGAACCGGGTGTTGGTAAAACAGCGATCGCGGAAGGTCTGGCACAGCAGATTGTTAATAATGAAGTACCTGAAACACTCCGTGACAAACGTGTAATGACGCTGGATATGGGAACAGTCGTAGCGGGTACAAAATACCGTGGTGAGTTTGAAGACCGTCTGAAAAAAGTAATGGATGAAATCCGCCAAGCAGGCAATATCATCTTATTCATTGACGAACTTCATACTTTAATCGGTGCTGGCGGTGCTGAAGGTGCCATCGATGCCTCTAATATCCTAAAACCTTCGTTAGCACGAGGCGAATTGCAATGTATCGGTGCAACAACATTAGATGAGTACCGGAAATATATTGAAAAGGATGCAGCATTAGAGCGACGTTTCCAACCAATTCAGGTGGATGAGCCGACAATTGAGGAAACAATCCAAATCATTAAAGGTCTACGTGACCGTTATGAAGCTCATCACCGTGTGAAAATAACAGATGAAGCAGTAGAGGCAGCAGCGAAATTGTCAGACCGCTACATTTCTGATCGTTTCTTGCCGGATAAAGCAATTGACTTGATTGATGAAGCAGGCTCCAAAGTACGCCTTCGCTCATTTACAATTCCACCAAATTTAAAAGAGCTTGAAAATAAGCTGGAAAATGTACGTCATGAAAAAAATGCAGCTGTCCAAAGTCAGGAATTCGAAAAGGCAGCAGCACTCCGTGATACAGAGCAAAAGCTAAAAGAAGAGCTGGAGCAAACAAAAAAACAATGGAAAGAAAAGCAAGGCAAGGAAGAGTCGGAAGTAACAGTAGATGATATCGCATCGGTTGTTGCGATGTGGACGGGAATTCCTGTCTCAAAAATTGCTCAAGAAGAATCTGCCAAGCTTTTAAATTTAGAGGAGCAGCTTCATAAACGGGTAGTAGGGCAAAGTGAAGCAGTAGAGGCTATTTCCCGGGCAATACGTCGTGCCCGTGCGGGGCTTAAAGATCCAAAACGTCCTATCGGCTCATTTATCTTCCTAGGGCCGACTGGTGTTGGTAAAACGGAGCTTGCCCGTGCGCTTGCCGAAACTATGTTTGGCGATGAAGACGCCATGATTCGTATTGATATGTCTGAGTATATGGAGAAACATTCAACTTCACGTCTAGTTGGTGCACCTCCAGGGTATGTAGGGTTTGATGAGGGTGGCCAGCTGACAGAAAAAGTACGCCGCAAACCATACTCTGTTGTCCTTCTTGATGAAATTGAAAAGGCACACCCGGATGTATTTAATATTCTATTGCAAGTATTGGATGATGGCCGCTTAACTGATTCGAAGGGCCGCGTAGTAGACTTCCGCAATACCGTTGTCATTATGACATCGAACGTTGGTGCAGATGCATTAAAATATCAAAAAAATCTGGGCTTCAACATAGGCGATACAAGTTCGAAATATAAAGATATGAAAGGGACAATGCTTGAAGAATTGAAAAAGGCATTCCGTCCTGAGTTCTTAAACCGTATCGATGAAATGATTGTGTTCCACTCATTAGAGAAAGAACAATTGAAAGAAATCGTTTCTTTCATGGCGAATGCATTAACAAAACGTCTGAAAGAGCAAAACATCGAATTAGAACTTACAGAAGCAGCGCTTGAGAAAATTGCACAGGAAGGATACGATCCACAATACGGAGCACGTCCAATCCGTCGTGCACTTCAAAAGCATGTGGAAGACCGTTTGTCAGAGGAATTATTAAAAGGTACTGTGCTGACAGGCCAAAAAGTTGTCTTTGATTATAAAGACGGTGAGTTTATCGTGCGTGGAAAAGAAAAAGAAGTAGAAGAGCAGACTGAAGTATAATGAAACAATTGGGCTATCTAGAAAGTGAATTCTTTCTAGATAGCCCGTTTTTTTAATCCCTCATGATGAAAGGGGTACAAATCAATGGGGAGAGGCAAATTGTCTCCCTTTACGTTTCTGAAAAAACTAAAAAGCAAAGGTTTTTCCGGTTACTTGCTGCGCTTAAAGAAGATGTCTGCTGTCATCTTATCCTAAGACTACTCTTCATACGGAAAGTTTTGTATTAGAACATCCTACCTATTTCCTGTACAATAAAAATAAGAACAAACATTTGGGGGAACGACATGGCAAAAAAGAAAACAAAATTCATGTGTAATGACTGCGGCTATGAGTCAGCAAAGTGGATGGGGCGCTGTCCAGGATGCGGAAACTGGAATACGATGGTGGAGGAAGTAGAAATCGTAGCAAAAGGGCCGCGTGGGGCATTCCAGCATTCTACCTCTACAACACAGAAAGCAACACCGCTTATCAATGTGGAAACAATGGAAGAAACGCGTGTCAAAACAGAAATGGATGAGCTGAACAGGGTGTTAGGAGGCGGGATCGTCCAAGGATCACTTGTATTAATCGGTGGCGACCCGGGAATTGGGAAGTCAACGCTTTTATTACAAGTATCTGCTCTGCTTTCAAATAAGGGACACCGTGTTCTTTATATCTCCGGTGAGGAATCTGTCCGCCAAACAAAGTTGCGGGCAGAACGGCTGGGCGTTAAATCACCTGAACTTTATATTTACTCTGAGACGAATATGGAATTTTTACATCAGACGATTGAAGAGGTGCAACCGAAGTTTGTTATCGTCGATTCTATTCAAACAGTCCATCATCCTGAGGTAACGAGTGCACCGGGAAGTGTTTCGCAGGTGCGTGAATGTACTGCGGAGCTGATGCGGATTGCTAAAACGAAAAACATTGCCATTTTCCTCGTAGGGCACGTGACAAAGGAAGGGCAGATAGCGGGCCCCCGTATTTTAGAGCATATGGTGGATACTGTGCTGTATTTTGAAGGGGAGCGCCATCATAATCACCGGATTTTACGCAGTCAGAAAAACCGCTTTGGCTCAACGAATGAAATTGCGATCTTTGAGATGCTTCATGGCGGGTTAAAGGAAGTGCTGAATCCGTCAGAAATGTTCCTGCAAGAACGTTCACAAGGGGCACCGAGTTCAACAATCGTAGCTTCTATGGAAGGGACACGTCCTATTTTAGTCGAAATCCAGTCGCTCGTAACACCAACCAGCTTTAATTATCCTAAGCGTATGGCAACAGGTGTTGATCAGAATCGGGTACAGCTTTTAATGGCGGTTCTTGAAAAACGAATGGGCATGCTGCTGCAAGCACAGGACGCGTATATCAAGGTAGCAGGCGGTGTGAAATTAGATGAGCCAGCCATCGATTTGGCTGTCTTGACGTCTATCATTTCAAGCTTTAAAGATCAGGCCGTTCGTGCGACAGATTGTTTTATCGGAGAGGTTGGTCTGACAGGAGAGGTCCGTCGTGTCAGCCGGATTGAGCAAAGAGTTCAGGAAGCCGCAAAGCTTGGATTCAAGCGGGCATTCATTCCGTCCTCTAATTTGGGAGGCTGGGATTTCCCTCCAGGGATTCAGGTCGTTGGGGTAGAAACGATTGCTGAGAGCCTAAGAGCTTGCTTTAATGATTTATAATAGAATCTATGAAAATGTCCGCCTTTTGAGAAAGGAAGGGCATTTTTTCTATTAGAGAGGGTATTATTTTCTAAATAGATAAGCATTTGCTTTTAATAATGCCGAGTAGAAGGAAACCAAACTGTCAATGCTTCGTTTAATTTATAAATGCCTGCTCTATAGAAAAGCAAGGACGGCTTGGAAGAGAAAAATGCCGTATGCCTGCTGTATTCTCATGCTCTAAAAAAGAGAATGAAATAACAGGTCAGTACAACGGTCAGAAACATTACTTTTGTCGCTTCTAGACCCGCTGTTGTCATAAATAACGTAAACAGCTGGTATTGTAAGTACACGATGCTTCGTTTTCGGCATAGAGGGCTGCTGTATAGGAGACTATAGCTTGTAAAACCAGGCTCCCTTCATGATGATTAAGAAGATAACCTAACAATAGCAGCTAAAATAAATCAATATACGGTCGGCTATGATTAATTGAACCCGGGAGATTTACTATGTAAGTAGGCTGCCCATTTTCTTCTAAATAGGCTGGGGGCAGCGGTAATTTATTTTCGTTGTTACCGGCTCCTTCTAACTAAACAAAACCGCAGGATGAATGATGGTATATTCCGTACAGGAAGTAATGATCTGTTTAAAAACAGTCATTTTTTTGATAAAATTATCCCCTTATCTTATATTGTTACTATATTACAGGGGGGAGGCTAATCAGTTATAATGCGAATGCTGGGGGCTTAGCGTCGCTATCATTGGTTTAACTATGTATAATAAAAGAAAGGGAGGTGTAGAAAGAAGATGTTAAAGAGAGTTATTCAGATTGCATTCTTATTTATCGGAGGGGCGTTAGGTCTTGCTTTTTTACCGCCATTATACGAATTCATTCATTTATCATCCAATCCATGGATCAATAATGCCTATGTCTCTGTATTGTTAGGTGCACTGCTATTATTTGTTTTATCATTTGTACTTTCTGATTACTTTGTCAAGCTGATTAATTGGATGGAGGAAGTGCTGTTCAAACTGCCTGTTGGAGATTTACTTTTTGGGACAATTGGTCTGATTATTGGACTGAGTGTGGCATCACTCATAGGCTTTGCAATAAATAAAATCCAATTACCGATTATCACGGAAGTGCTTGAAGTCCTTCCAATTGTACTTTCAATCGTTTTGGGCTATTTAGGCTTCCGGGTCGGGTTTAACAAACGTGATGAATTGCTGCAATTATTTACACGTTCAGGGTCGTCTTCAAAGAAAAAACAGGGAGAGCCGGAAGCAAAACTATTCCACAAGCTACTTGATACGAGTGTTATTATTGACGGCCGCATAGCCGATATTTCGGAAACCGGCTTTGTGGAAGGTGTTCTAGTTGTTCCTCAATTCGTCTTAACTGAACTGCAGCATATTGCTGATTCTTCGGATACATTAAAGCGCACAAGAGGAAGACGGGGACTGGATATTTTAAAGCGGCTACAGGATGAACGCCAGTCTAAAGTACTCATTGTCGAGGAAGATTTTGACGATATAGCAGAGGTCGATTTAAAGCTGGTGCGTCTTGCAAAGCAAATGGATGCCCAGATCTTAACGAATGATTTTAATTTAAATAAAGTATGTGAACTTCACCAGGTGAAGGTGCTGAATATTAATGATTTAGCTAATGCAGTGAAGCCGGTAGTTATTCCTGGTGAAGATATGCAGGTTGTTGTGATTAAAGATGGGAAAGAGCATAATCAAGGAGTGGCTTATCTTGATGATGGAACAATGATTGTTGTAGAGGGCGGCCGTGCCTATATTGGGCAGGCAATTACTGTAACAGTTACAAGTGTGCTGCAAACATCTGCTGGGCGAATGATTTTCGCTAAGCCGAAAGAGGATTAGAGTAGGAAGTGAAAAGGTGCATTATGAAGTAGTACTACCGGCAGCCGGGAGCGGTAAGCGAATGGGCGCAGGACAGAATAAGCTTTTTTTAACACTCTTGGATAAGCCCATCCTTATTCATACATTGCTCGTTTTTGAGCAGGATGAAGCATGCTCGGGTATTTGGCTTGCCGTGAAAGATACAGAACGTGATTATATCCAATCGTTGATAGCAAAATATAATATTACAAAGATCAAAGGCTTGCCGACCGGAGGCACAGAACGCCAGCACTCTGTTCATTCCTGCTTAAAGGAAATGAAGGATGTGGAAATCGTTCTTGTCCATGATGCAGCCCGGCCATTTATCACAGCACCGATTATCGAAAAGCTTGCTGATACAGCTTATGAAAAAGGTGCTGCGATTGCAGGCGTACGGGCGAAGGACACAATGAAAATTGTGCGGGAAGGAATCATTAAGGAAACGGTCGACCGGGAGAGTCTTTGGATGATCCAAACACCACAGGCATTCCGTTTTAATCTTTTAGCAGAGGCGGAAGGTGCAGCAGAGAAGGTGGGCTTTTTAGGTACAGATGAAGCGATGCTAGTAGAGCGCCTCGGCCATGAGGTGTATGTCGTAGAGAGCAGCTATGATAATGTTAAAATAACAACACAGGAAGATTTAATTTTTGGCGAGGCTATTTTAAAGGCAAGAGCCAAGTAGGAGGATATGTATGTTTCGTGTAGGACAAGGGTATGACGTCCATGCGTTTGCAGAAGGACGTAAACTAATTTTGGGGGGCATTGAGATTCCGCATGATCGCGGTTTGCTCGGCCACTCGGATGCGGATGTATTGTTACATACGATTACTGATGCAGCATTAGGAGCAATTGGTGAAGGAGATATCGGCCGGCACTTCCCGGACACAGATCCGGAGTGGAAAGATGCAGATTCAGCAAAGCTTTTACAATATATTTGGAAAATGGTAGAGGAGAAGGGGTACGTACTGGGAAATGTAGATGCAACGATTATTGCCCAGCGTCCGAAAATGGCTCCTTATATTGAACCGATTAAAAATCGCATTGCAGAATTATTGCATGCAGATCCTTCCCAAGTAAATGTGAAAGCGACAACGACAGAAAAACTCGGCTTCACGGGTCGTGAAGAAGGAATTGCCTCATTGGCAACGATTTTATTGATCAAAAAGTAATGAAACGCGTGTGTTGGGAAGAAATTCGGCACACGCTACTTTTATTTAACAAATGGCAGTGGTAAAATGGACAAAGTAAATTTTAAGGTCGTCAAGACAGTATTTAGGAGGCAATTTTTATGATAAAAGAAGTTCGCGTTCGTTATGCACCATCGCCAACAGGTTTTTTACACATTGGCGGTGCCCGCACAGCGTTGTTCAACTATTTATATGCAAAACATCATAACGGGAAGTTTATTGTCCGTATTGAGGATACGGATATTGAGCGTAATGTAGAAGGCGGCGAGGCTTCTCAATTAGATAATTTACGTTGGCTAGGCATTATTCCGGATGAGTCAATTGATATCGGTGGACCATATGCTCCGTATCGCCAAATGGAGCGTCTCAATATTTACAAAAAACATGCAGAAGAAATGCTTGAGCGCGGGGTTGCCTATAAATGTTTCTGTACATCTGAAGAGCTTGAAGCTTCCCGTGAAGCACAGAAAGCAAAGGGTGTAGCTGCACCGACTTATGATGGCAAATGCCGCCATTTAACAGCAGAAGAAGTGGCAGCAAAAGAAGCGCAAGGTACACCTTATACAATCCGTATTCGTGTTCCTGAAGGTGTCACATATAAATTTAATGACCTTGTACGTGGAGAAGTGTCATTCGAATCCAAAGATATTGGTGATTGGGTGCTTGTCAAAGCAAACGGCATTCCAACATATAATTATGCGGTTGTACTTGATGATCACTTTATGGATATTACTCATGTATTCCGCGGGGAAGAGCACTTATCCAATACACCAAAGCAAATGATGATTTTTGATGCTTTCAATTGGGAATACCCGCAATACGGCCATATGACATTAATCGTAAATGAGGATCGTAAAAAATTATCAAAACGTGATGAATCCATTATCCAGTTCGTTACACAATACAAGGAACTTGGCTATTTGCCGGAAGCGATGTTTAACTTCTTTGCACTGCTTGGCTGGTCACCGGAAGGCGAAGAAGAAATTTTCTCACATGACGAGCTTGTTAAGCTGTTTGATGAAAAACGATTATCTAAATCGCCATCAATGTTTGATAAAACAAAGCTTACTTGGATGAATAACCAATACATCAAAAAACTATCGCAAGAAGAAGTAGTGGAGCTGGCTTTACCGCATCTTCAAAAGGCGGAACTGCTTCCAGAAGAACTGACAGAAGAGCAGCGTAAATGGGCGGCTGACCTGATTGCGTTGTACCATGAGCAAATGAGCTATGGTGCAGAAATCGTTGAGCTGTCAAGCCTATTCTTTACAGAAGAAATTGAATACAATGACGAAGCGAAGGAAGTATTGGCAGGAGAGCAGGTGCCTGCTGTAATGTCAGCGTTTAAAGCGCAGCTTGAAGCATTGGAAACGGTTGATGCTGATTCGATTAAGGCAGCAATTAAAGCAGTACAAAAAGAAACAGGTGCAAAAGGTAAGAATCTATTCATGCCAATCCGCGTCGTGACGACAGGACAAACACATGGTCCGGAGCTTCCTAATGCGATTGCGTTAATCGGAAAAGAAAAAGTGATTGCCCGGGTAGAAAAGTTTGCAGGCTAAGAAGCCCGACTATTGATTTTTGCATAAACTTATGTAAAATGAATGTACATCGTAATGAATATAATAAGCCGAGGTAATACTTGGTTGAAAAAGCGTGGAGAAGGAGAAGTACACAAAAGAAAAGGGTTTAGTAGAGAGGACTATCACCGGCTGAAAGTAGTCTAAACCCGCTTTGTGGAAATGCACCTTTGAGCACTTTGCCGAACAGAAGTAGGCAGGTCGAGTTGTTCCCGTTACCGGACAGGAAAGTGGAAGGGAAACCTTCAATTCAGAGTGGAACCGCGCTATATAAGCGTCTCTGTCATTAAAAGATGACAGAGACGCTTTTTTATTACCAAAAAATAGGCGATTGTTAGGCGGGTATAAAAACAGATAGGAATACGGCCTTAAAAGAGGTAGAAGTTACCCCAAATGAAATCCTTCAGGCGGCCAATGTGCAGCAGTAGAAGCCGTAATAGAGGATTTATAAAGGAATGCATAATAAAAAGGAGGAAAAATGATGAGTATTCAAATTTTTAACTCGTTAACCCGGCAGAAGGAAGAATTTATCCCTTTAGAAGAGGGAAAAGTAAAAATGTATGTATGTGGCCCGACTGTCTACAATTATATTCATATAGGTAATTCACGCCCGGTCATTGTATATGATACGGTACGCCGCTATTTGCAATACGCAGGCTATGACGTAAAGTTTGTTTCTAACTTTACGGATGTAGACGATAAAATTATTAAAGCAGCGAATGAGCTGGGAGAAGAAGTATTCGAATTAACGGAGCGGTTCATTGCGGCTTATTTTGAGGACATTACAGCTCTTGGGTGCCAAAAGGCTGATGTTCACCCTCGGGTAACAGAGCATATGGATGATATTATTGCGTTTATCCAAGTTCTAATCGATAAGGGCTATGCATATGAATCTCAAGGCGACGTATACTACCGTACACGAAAATTTGATGGGTATGGGAAGCTTAGTCACCAATCCATTGATGATTTAAAAGTAGGTGCCCGCATTGAAGCAGGAGAGAAAAAAGAAGATCCGCTTGACTTTGCGCTATGGAAGGCAGCTAAACCAGGCGAGATTAAATGGGTGAGCCCGTGGGGTGAGGGGCGCCCGGGCTGGCATATTGAATGTTCAGTAATGGCCCGTGAGCATTTAGGTGATACAATTGATATTCATGCAGGCGGACAGGATTTAACATTCCCGCATCATGAAAATGAAATCGCCCAGTCTGAGGCTCATACAGATAAAACCTTTGCCCGGTACTGGATGCATAACGGTTATATTAATATTGATAATGAAAAGATGTCAAAATCTCTCGGGAATTTCGTATTGGTAAACGACATACGTAAGCAGATTGATCCACAAGTGCTGCGTTTCTTCATGCTAAGTGTCCATTACCGCCATCCGATTAACTTTGCCCAGGATTTAGTGGAAGCAGCACAAGCGGGGCTGGAACGGCTGCGTACAGCTTATACGAATGTACAGCACCGTCTGACAGCAACGGCTGGCCTTGGCGAAAGCGGCGATGAATGGTTAACGAAGATTGCAGAGGTAAAAGGCCAGTTTGAAGCAGCAATGAATGATGATTTCAACACGGCAAATGCCATCTCTGTTTTATTTGAATTAGCGCGTCTTGCCAATACTTATTTGAATGAACCAAATACAGAGGCAGCTGTCCTGCAGGCCTTTATTAATACATTCGATAAGCTCGGAAATGTCCTCGGTATTGTATTTTCCTCTGAAGTTGAACTGCTGGATGAAGAAATCGAGGCGTTAATAGAAGAGCGGAACCAAGCACGCAAAAACCGGGATTTTGCCCGTTCAGATGAAATTCGTGACCAACTGTTAAGTATGAATATCATACTGGAGGATACTCGCCAGGGCACACGTTGGAAACGAGGGTAACCTATGATGAAACTTCGACCTGAAGATGTAAGGCAATTAAATGCTTTAGCACTTGCCTATATGGGAGATGCCGTACTTGAGCAAAGAGTCCGTGAGCACCTTCTGCTGGCAGGACGTGTAAAACCGAATACGCTGCATAAGGAAGCGACAAAATATGTATCGGCAAAAGCCCAATCATTCATCGTTCATCAAATGATGGAAGAAGAATTTTTAACGGAAGAGGAGCTCTCTGTCTTCCGGCGAGGCCGCAATGCCAAGTCGGGAACAGTACCAAAAAATACAGATGTCCAAACATATCGCAACAGCTCCGGGTTTGAGGCGGTATTAGGATATTTATATCTACTAAAACAAACAGAACGTGCAGACCAAATCATCGATTACGCAATAAATATCATTGAGCAGCAGAAGGGAGTGTAGGAGATGACGGAACAAAATGGCGAAATGATCGCAGGAAAAAATCCGGTATTAGAAGCGCTTCGTTCAGGTCGTGAAATAAATAAATTATGGATTGCAGAGGGCGTAAAGAAAACAGGGGTTAACGAACTACTGGATTTGGCTAGAGAGCGGGGCGTTCTTGTACAGTTCGTACCAAAGAAAAAGGTTGATCAACTGACAGATGCAAACCATCAAGGAATTGTTGCATCTGTTGCCGCTTATCAATATGCTGAATTGGAAGATCTGTTTACAGCGGCGCAAAAGAAAAAGGAAGATCCTTTCTTCTTAATTTTAGATGAATTGGAAGACCCTCATAACCTAGGGTCGATTATGCGTACAGCAGATGCAATTGGTGTACATGGCATCATTATTCCAAAGCGTCGTGCGGTCGGGTTGACGGCTGTGGTAGCCAAGGCCTCGACAGGTGCAATTGAACATGTTCCTGTCGTAAGGGTGACGAACTTATCTCAGACGGTGGATGAACTAAAAGAGCGCGGTGTATGGATTGCCGGTACAGATGCGAAGGGCTCTGCCGATTATCGCAAAATGGACGCAACTCTGCCGCTTGCGATTATTATTGGAAGCGAAGGGAAGGGAATGAGCTCATTACTGAAAAAGAAATGTGATTTCCTTTACCACCTTCCAATGATTGGACATGTTACCTCGCTGAATGCCTCTGTAGCTGCGGCGCTTCTCATGTACGAGGTATATCGCAAGCGTCAAGATCAGAACGGATAACAGATATGCAAAATATTTTGCTGGTAGATGGCTACAACATGATTGGGGCGTGGAAGGAGCTGCGCCCTCTGCGGGATGAGCACTTCGAGGATGCGCGTGACCGATTGGTAGAGCTGATGGCGGAATATAAGGCAGTGAAGGGCTGGCGCGTCATCGTAGTGTTTGACGCCCACCTTGTACCCGGGACAGAACAGCTATATTTACAGCATGAGGTAGAAGTCATTTATACACGGAAAAACGAGACGGCGGACGAGCGTATTGAGAAGCTTTCAACAGAATTAAAAGGACGTAAAATCCAAATTCATGTAGCAACATCGGACATGACGGAACAGAATGTTGTCTTTGGTCATGGCGCGTTAAGGAAATCTGCAAGAGAGCTTGAAATTGAACTTGATATTATTCGGACAAATATTTCTCAAAAAGTAAAGGAAACACAAAGTGGCAGGCCATCCAGCCGCATTCAGCTGCCGGATGATATTGCTTTAACACTAGAAAAGTGGCGTAGAGGATTAAAATAATTTATTGACCGTTATTTTCCAATTCTATTATACTATTTCTAATGATTCTGGCGTACTGGGGTGAGAATATTGCTTAAAAGCGAAAAATTGCAAGTCGCACAGCACTTTGAAGAACTGTCAGATGAGGAACTTGTAGAACAGGTTCATTTAGGCAATACAGATGCGTTAGATTATTTAATTACAAAATATCGTCTTTTTGTAAAAGTGAAGGCACGGTCCTATTTCTTGATCGGAGCGGACAAGGAGGACATTATCCAAGAGGGGATGATTGGACTATATAAGTCTATCCGGGATTTCCGCGGGGACAAGCTTGCTTCATTCCGGGCGTTTGCTGAACTATGCATAACGCGCCAAATTATCACGGCTATCAAGACAGCTACCCGGCAGAAACATATACCGTTAAATTCATATATTTCGCTTGATAAGCCAATCTATGATGAGGAATCAGAGCGGACATTGATGGATATTATCATTAGCCCGCTATCTGATAATCCCGAGCATTTAATGATTAATAGAGAAGAGTATAGTAGACTGGAAGGGAAAATGAGTGAGGTGCTGAGCGAGCTTGAACAGCAGGTGCTTGCTCTTTATCTGGAAGGACGCTCCTATAACGAAATCTCTGAATTATTAAACCGCCATGTAAAATCGATTGACAACGCCCTGCAGCGGGTAAAACGCAAGCTGGAGCGTCATTTGGAATATGGTGAGTTGTTTTAGCTCTTTTTGGCAGCAGGAGACTAATTTTTGTTCTTTTATCCCCGATGTTTACTCTGCCTTTTGAAAGCTGCGTTGCCAATGTTTGAAGGCATGCCGCTTGTTGACAGTACGTATATTAGGTGGTAGTCTTGACTAGACATAATGCCGAGAATAGGTGGTTTACATGGCAAAGAAGGTCATTTTAAGTTGTGAGAAATGCGGCTCTCGAAATTATTCGATGCCGGCGAAATCGAGCAATGAAGCACAGCGTTTAGAACTGAAAAAGTTTTGTACGCATTGTAATGAACATACCGTGCACAAGCAGACGTTATAAATTAATTGATGATTTGATTTAAAGATACGATTTGTTCGGAGGTTAAGCTGAAAAATGAGCAAAATTACAGGCTTTTTAAGTGAAGTTGGCTCAGAAATGCGTAAAACGAGCTGGCCTAAAAGTAAAGAGTTAACAAAGTATACAGTCGTCGTTATTATCACTGTTATTTTTGCAGCTCTATACTTTACGGTAGTGGATTTAGGTGTTTCCGAGGCGTTACGTTGGTTCTTGGAACTATAATAATAGTATATTGATGAAATAGCCCGTCTGCTTAAAATAACGGGTTTTTTCATTTGGCGAAAATTTGTGTAGCAATGGCATCACAAGGAATAGAAGGAGGGACGGACGAATAGTCCAGAGTCTATGGAGAAAAATTGGTATGTAGTGCATACTTATTCAGGTTACGAAAACCGAGTGAAGGCAAACCTAGAGAAACGTGTAGAAACAATGGGTATGCAGGATAAGATCTTCCGAGTAATCGTACCTGAGCATGAAGAAATCGATATTAAAGAAGATGGCAAGAAGAAAAAGGTTATGAGAAAGGTTTTCCCAGGTTACGTGCTGGTGGAACTGATCATGACAGATGATTCTTGGTATGTAGTACGCAACACGCCGGGTGTAACAGGGTTTATCGGTTCATCAGGCGGAGGGGCAAAGCCGACACCTCTTCTTCCGGAAGAAGCAGAACGTCTGCTTGCACAGATGGGCATGAACGAGACAGCTATCGGTGAAATTGCTGTGACGGTCGGTGAGGTAGTGGAAGTACTAGAAGGACCGTTTGCCCACTTCCAAGGCAGAGTAGAGGAAATTGATATAGAAAAGGGTAAAATAAAAGTATCGGTTGATATGTTTGGTCGCGAAACAAAGATGGAACTGGATTTTGCCCAAATTCGCAAAATATAGAATCATTTCTACTTGCGTGAATGAAATAAAAGTGTTATCATTTCATAGGTCAGACTGTCAATTTATTCAGTGTGATAGATAAATGTTTAATGTTATCGGATTTAAGCCGACAGACAGATATTGAGTGGGAGGGGCAACCCTATGACCACATCACGGACTTAAGGAGGTGTGTCTCGTGGCTAAAAAAGTTATTAAAGTTGTAAAACTTCAAATTCCTGCTGGTAAAGCTAACCCAGCTCCACCGGTTGGTCCTGCACTAGGTCAAGCAGGTGTAAACATTATGGGATTCTGTAAAGAATTCAATGCACGTACTGCTGATCAAGCTGGTCTAATTATTCCGGTTGAAATTTCAGTATTTGAAGACCGTTCATTCACTTTCATTACAAAAACTCCACCGGCTGCAGTACTATTAAAAGTAGCTGCTGGTATCCAATCTGGATCTGGTGAACCAAACCGTAAGAAAGTTGCAACGGTTAAACGTGATAAAGTTCGCGAAATCGCTGAACAAAAAATGCCAGACCTGAACGCTGCATCTGTAGAAGCTGCAATGGCGATGGTTGAAGGTACTGCACGAAGCATGGGTATTACTATCGAAGACTAATCCCATCTATTCACTTGATGATGTATTTGTTTTTTGGAAGGTTGCTGCACTTAACGGTGCGCAACCTTTATTCGTGGGAGGTTTAACCCGTTACAACCACAATCAAGGAGGAAATTAACAATGGCTAAAAAAGGTAAAAAGTTACAAGAAGCTGCTAAATTAGTGGATCGCTCTAAAGCATATGAAGCAGCAGAAGCAATCGCTCTTGCTCAAAAAACGAGCACAGTAAACTTCGATGCAACTGTAGAAGTAGCTTTCAAATTAGGAATCGATACTCGTAAAAATGACCAACAAATCCGTGGCGCAGTAGTGCTTCCAAACGGTACTGGTAAAACACAACGTGTATTAGTATTCGCTAAAGGCGAAAAATTAAAAGAAGCAGAAGCTGCTGGTGCTGACTATGTAGGCGATGCAGAGTACATCCAAAAAATCCAACAAGGCTGGTTCGACTTCGATGTAATCGTAGCGACTCCTGACATGATGGGCGAAGTTGGTAAACTTGGTCGTGTATTAGGTCCTAAAGGCTTAATGCCAAACCCTAAAACTGGTACAGTTACTTTCGACGTAACAAAAGCAATCGAAGAAATTAAAGCTGGTAAAGTAGAATACCGTGCTGACAAAGCTGGTATCATCCACGCACCTATCGGTAAAGTTTCTTTCGATACAGAAAAATTAGTTGAAAACTTCTTGGCAGTATTCGATGTAGTTCAAAAAGCAAAGCCGGCGGCAGCTAAAGGTACTTACATGAAATCTGTAAACATTACTACTACAATGGGTCCGGCTGTTAAAGTTGATGCTCAATCTGTAGTTGTTAAATAATATAGTTTTTTAATAAAAATAGTTGACAACAATCCGCTTACTTGGTAAGATGGGTGCTGTTGTGAATCATCCATTTGTACCGTAGACAGTAGGAGTGACTTGTCACTTAATGATCCTACCGAGGACATAGGAGTTCGGATTCTTTTAAGATGATGACTTTCTGCCCTTATGTCTACTAGACATAAGGGCTTTTCTTTTGTCGGTATAAATGACTCATTCTAATAGGAGGTGTCATCATGAGCAAAGCAATCGAAACTAAATCAGTTCAGGTTCAAGAAATCGCTGGTAAATTCCAAGCAGCTAGCTCTGTAGTAGTTGTTGACTATCGTGGTTTAACTGTAGCTCAAGTTACAGAATTACGTAAACAACTTCGCGAAGCTGGTGTTGAGTTCAAAGTTTACAAAAACACTTTAACTCGCCGTGCTACTGAAATCGCGGGTGTGGATGGACTGAATGAATTCTTGACTGGTCCAAACGCTGTTGCGTTCTCAAACGAAGACGTAGTAGCTCCAGCAAAAATCATCAACGAATTCGCTAAGAAAAACGAAGCGTTAGAAATCAAAGCTGGTATTATCGAAGGTACAATCGCATCTGTTGAAGACGTTAAAGCTCTTGCAGAACTTCCATCACGCGAAGGTCTATTATCTATGCTTTTATCTGTACTTCAAGCTCCAGTGCGCAACTTCGCACTTGCAACAAAAGCTGTTGCAGAACAAAAAGAAGAGCAAGGCGCTTAATTGCAGCCCCAAAACTTCAAAAATTGGCGTAGCCGCCTAAAAACATAAAACATCCAATAGGAGGAAATTAAAATGAACAATGAGCAAATCTTAGAAGCTATCAAATCTATGACAGTTCTTGAATTAAACGATTTAGTAAAAGCAATCGAAGAAGAATTCGGTGTAACAGCAGCTGCTCCTGTAGCTGTAGTTGCTGGCGGTGCTGCAGCAGCTGAAGAAAAAACTGAATTTGACGTAGTATTAGCATCTGCTGGTGCTGAAAAAATCAAAGTTATCAAAGTGGTACGCGAAATCACTGGTCTTGGCTTAAAAGAAGCTAAAGAAGTAGTAGATAACGCTCCTAAAGCTCTTAAAGAAGGCGTTTCTAAAGAAGAAGCTGAAGAAATCAAAGCTAAACTTGAAGAAGTTGGCGCATCTGTAGAAGTTAAATAATTATCTTCTATAACATTAAGAAAAAGCTCGTCAATGTGACGGGCTTTTCTTTTTAGCGAATAGAAATGATCTTGTACTATTCGTATAAAAAAGTATTAAATTTTAAATGATAGAAATGGCTAGGCATTCACGCCTGTTGCGAAGAAGACGCAGTCTGCAATCTCTTGATGTATAAATAGATGATAGCTCGTTTCGGGCATTTATTGCAGCAAAATGGCGGGAGTGCCCTTTTCTTATCACCGATGATGTATGGGGAGTACTTCCTCCAATTCAGAAAGTAAGGGGCGTGTTGTGCTATGTCTGATCATTATTATTCGAATAAACCTCAAACGGAAAGTAAACCACGCCAATGGAAATTTACTTTGCTTGGACACAATTTTACTTTTGAAACGGATGCTGGAGTGTTCAGTAAAAGCGAAGTAGATTTTGGATCCCGTGTTTTAATTGATGCCTTTACCATGCCGGAAGTAGCGGGTGACGTGTTAGACGTTGGCTGTGGCTATGGGCCGATTGGATTGTCGATTGCTAAGGCGAATCCTGAACGTTTAATCCACATGATGGATATCAATACAAGAGCGATTTTGCTTGCAGAGAAAAACGCAAAGCTAAACGGGGTTCAAAATGTACGAATTTTTGAAAGTGACGGTCTTGCTGCGGCAGGAGAAATCCAGGCAGCAGCCATTTTGACAAACCCGCCTATCCGTGCGGGAAAAGAAACGATTTTTAGATTTTATGATGAGTCTTATGAAAAGCTGGTCGAAAGAGGCGAGCTGTGGGTAGTCATCCAGAAGAAACAGGGGGCTCCCTCAACTGTTAGCCACCTAGAGGGAATGTTTTCGGAGGTGGAAGTAGTCGAGAAGAAAAAAGGCTACTGGATTATAAGAGCAAAAAAATAATCAACCTCATTAGAAAAGATTGACTTGACAAATTGACTATGATAACATAATAAAATGCAAAATTATTATTTTGAAGAAGTGTGCCCTTTTGTATTAAAGTGTAATTTTGTGGGGTAGACTGTTCAAAAATAAGTTTAGTTTAACCGAAAATGAGATCAAATGAGCGTCTCGTTTTCTTTTTGTCTTTCGAAATCATACACCATTTGGTTGATTTTGCAAAGACCTATTATCGCTTTATTGAGGGGTGAATGAGTTGACAGGTCAACTAGTTCAGTACGGACAACACCGCCAGCGTAGAAGCTTTGCGCGTATTAATGAGGTGCTGGAGCTTCCGAACTTAATCGAAATCCAAACAGCATCTTATGAGTGGTTCCTTGAAGAAGGATTGCGCGAGATGTTCCACGACATTTCTCCAATCGAAGATTTTACAGGTAATCTTTCACTTGAGTTCGTTGACTATACATTGGGTGATCCGAAGTATGATGTCGATGAGTGTAAAGAACGTGATGTAACGTATGCTGCGCCATTACGCGTAAAAGTACGTTTACACAACAAAGAAACAGATGAAGTAAAAGAGCAAGACGTCTTCATGGGTGATTTCCCATTAATGACGGAAACAGGCACATTTATTATAAATGGTGCTGAGCGTGTTATCGTTTCTCAGTTAGTTCGTTCTCCAAGTGTTTACTTCCATGATAAAACTGACAAGAACGGTAAAAAAGGCTTTGGCGCTACTGTCATTCCAAACCGTGGTGCATGGCTAGAATATGAAACAGATGCAAAGGATGTTGTCTACGTTCGTATCGATCGTACACGTAAACTTCCTGTAACAGTATTGTTGCGTGCGTTAGGTTTCGGTTCCGATCAGGAAATCATCGATATTATCGGTGATAATGAATACTTGCGTAATACGCTTGAAAAGGATAATACAGAAAGCACTGAAAAAGCGCTTCTTGAAATCTATGAGCGTCTACGTCCAGGTGAGCCGCCAACAGTTGAGAGTGCGAAAAGCTTGCTTTACTCTCGTTTCTTCGACGCAAAACGCTATGATTTAGCAAACGTTGGCCGTTATAAAATGAATAAAAAACTGCATATTAAAAATCGCTTGTTCAACCAAACGATTGCAGAAACATTGGCGGATCCAGAGACTGGTGAAGTTTTAGTTGAAAAAGGCGCGTTAATCGACCGCCGTACATTGGATAAATTGATTCCTTATTTAGAAAAGGGTATTGGCTTCCGCACTCTGTCACAGGTGGGCGGCGTACTAGAGGATGACATCACAGTCCAATCAATTAAAATCTATGCACCTAACGATGAGTCCCAAAAAGAAATTAACGTTATTTCAAATGCTTATATTGATGAAGAAGTGAAGAATATTACACCAGCTGACGTATTAGCTTCTGTGTCTTACTTCTTTAACCTATTATATGGCGTGGGTAACACAGATGATATCGACCATTTAGGCAACCGTCGTCTACGTTCGGTTGGGGAGCTTCTGCAAAACCAATTCCGAATCGGTTTATCCCGTATGGAGCGTGTTGTACGTGAGCGTATGTCTATCAATGACACAGCTGCTATCGTACCACAGCAATTAATCAATATCCGTCCTGTTATTGCTTCTATCAAGGAGTTCTTCGGTTCTTCTCAATTGTCGCA
The DNA here is from genome assembly GCF_001591965.1 of Lysinibacillus odysseyi 34hs-1 = NBRC 100172. Taxonomy (GTDB): domain Bacteria; phylum Bacillota; class Bacilli; order Bacillales_A; family Planococcaceae; genus Lysinibacillus_B; species Lysinibacillus_B odysseyi. The sequence continues at coordinate 48,081 of NZ_BCVX01000012.1, read as the reverse complement.
ATTCATGGACCAAACAAACCCACTTGCAGAATTAACACATAAACGCCGTCTATCTGCGTTAGGGCCTGGTGGTTTAACACGTGAACGTGCTGGTATGGAAGTACGTGACGTTCACTACTCTCACTATGGTCGTATGTGTCCGATTGAAACGCCGGAGGGACCAAACATTGGTCTTATTAACTCCCTTTCATCATTCGCAAAAGTAAATAAATTTGGTTTCATTGAAACACCGTACCGCCGTGTTGATCCTGAAACAGGCCGTGTAACGGATCAAATTGACTACTTAACTGCTGATGAAGAAGATAACTATGTAGTAGCGCAAGCGAACTCAGTTTTAAATCCTGACGGCACATTTGCAAATGAAGAAGTTGTAGGTCGCTTCCGTGGTGATAACACTGTATTCAAACGCGATGTGATCGATTACATGGACGTATCTCCTAAACAGGTAGTATCTGCTGCCACAGCTTGTATTCCATTCTTGGAAAACGATGACTCCAACCGTGCATTAATGGGAGCGAACATGCAACGTCAAGCGGTTCCATTGTTAAACCCTGAAGCACCATTCGTTGGTACAGGTATGGAACATGTTGACGCCCGTGACTCAGGAGCTGCGGTTGTTGCGAAATATGATGGAATTGTTGAGCATGTAGAAGCTCGTTCAATCCACGTACGTCGTATCGAAGTAGTAGACGGTAAAGAAGTTAAAGGCGATTTAACAAAATATAAATTACAAAAGTTCATCCGCTCCAACCAAGGTACTTCTTATAACCAACGACCAATCGTAAAAGTTGGCGACCGTGTCAAACCTCGTGATATTTTAGCTGATGGTCCATCAATGGAACGTGGCGAACTAGCACTTGGCCGTAATGTACTTGTTGCATTCATGACATGGGACGGCTTCAACTACGAGGATGCTGTTATTATGAGCGAACGCCTTGTAAAAGACGATGTATATACTTCTGTTCATATTGAAGAATACGAGTCAGAGTCCCGTGATACAAAATTAGGGCCTGAAGAAATTACACGTGATATTCCAAACGTAGGGGAAGATGCACTTCGCAATCTAGACGAACGCGGCATCATCCGTATTGGGGCGGAAGTCCGTGATGGTGACATTCTAGTAGGTAAAGTAACACCTAAAGGAGTTACAGAGCTTACAGCTGAAGAACGATTATTACATGCAATCTTCGGTGAGAAAGCACGTGAAGTACGCGATACTTCATTAAAAGTGCCTCATGGAGCTGGCGGTATCGTGCTTGATGTTAAAGTATTTAATCGTGAAGACGGCGATGAGTTACCACCGGGTGTTAACCAATTGGTACGTGTCTATATTGTTCAAAAACGTAAAATCCGCGTTGGGGACAAAATGGCCGGACGCCATGGTAACAAAGGGGTTATCTCCCGTATCTTACCGGAAGAAGATATGCCATTCATGCCAGACGGCACACCAGTAGATATCATGCTTAACCCACTTGGGGTACCATCACGTATGAACATCGGACAAGTGTTAGAGCTTCACTTAGGGATGGCTTCACGCTACCTAGGCATCCACATGGCTACTCCTGTATTTGATGGTGCGAATGAGGAAGACGTGTGGGATACGATGGAAGAAGCCGGTATGAACCGTGACGGTAAGACAATCCTGTATGATGGACGTTCAGGTGAACCATTTGATAACCGTGTATCTGTAGGGATCATGTACATGATCAAACTTGCCCACATGGTAGATGATAAGCTTCACGCACGTTCAACTGGTCCTTATTCATTAGTAACGCAGCAACCTCTTGGTGGTAAAGCACAATTCGGTGGTCAGCGTTTTGGTGAGATGGAGGTTTGGGCACTTGAAGCATATGGTGCAGCTTATACGTTACAAGAAATCTTAACGGTAAAATCCGATGACGTTGTCGGCCGTGTGAAAACATACGAAGCAATCGTTAAGGGTGAAAGTGTACCAGAACCGGGTGTACCAGAATCATTCAAAGTATTAATCAAAGAGCTTCAGTCTTTAGGTATGGATGTTAAAATGTTAACAATCAACGATGAAGAAGTAGAGCTTCGCGATTTAGATGATGAAGATGATCTTCAACCTGCCGATGCATTAAATATTGCGCCTATGACAGATGAAGAACCAGCTGAGTCATTCGAATAAGTAGTATTTCTACGGGCAGGTATTGCCTGCCCGTTTCTTATAATTTTTATTTTTCATGCAAAAAGTTTAATCGGTTTCGGTTTAAACTTTTTTTGGTGGATAAGTATGCAAATCTTCTTATCTACACAGCAAGAGCATCATTACAAGGTGCAGTATCTTGCAACCGTTAAATTGTCGAGCTACGGAAAAGAGTCATTAGAGGACTTATACTAAAGGGAGGTAGGCTCCTTGATAGACGTTAATGAATTTGAATATATGAAAATTGGTTTAGCTTCTCCGGACAAAATTCGTTCTTGGTCTTATGGTGAGGTTAAGAAGCCTGAAACAATCAACTACCGTACATTAAAACCAGAAAAAGATGGTCTTTTCTGTGAACGTATCTTTGGACCGACGAAAGACTGGGAATGTCACTGTGGTAAATACAAACGCGTACGCTATAAAGGTGTAGTTTGTGACCGCTGTGGTGTTGAAGTTACACGTGCGAAAGTTCGCCGTGAGCGTATGGGACATATTGAGCTGGCTGCTCCTGTGTCACATATCTGGTACTTCAAAGGAATTCCAAGCCGTATGGGACTTATTTTAGATATGTCTCCACGTGCACTGGAGGAAGTAATTTACTTCGCATCTTATGTAGTAATCGATCCAGCAGGTACAAACTTAGAGCATAAGCAACTTCTTTCAGAGAAGGAATACCGTGCATACCGTGAAAAATTCGGCAGCTCGTTTGAAGCGGCGATGGGTGCAGAAGCAATTAAAAAGCTTTTAGAACAAATCGACCTAGAAGTAGAAACAACTACATTAAAAGAAGAGTTAAAAACAGCTCAAGGGCAGCGCCGCACACGTGCGATCAAACGCCTTGAAGTAGTAGAATCATTCCGTAACTCAGGCAATAAGCCTTCATGGATGATTTTGGATGTACTGCCGGTTATACCACCGGAGCTTCGTCCAATGGTGCAATTAGATGGTGGTCGTTTTGCAACTTCCGACTTGAATGATTTGTACCGTCGTGTAATTAACCGTAACAACCGTTTAAAACGTTTACTAGACCTTGGTGCACCAAGCATCATTGTTCAAAACGAAAAACGTATGTTACAAGAAGCAGTTGATGCCCTGATCGATAATGGTCGCCGCGGCCGTCCGGTAACAGGTCCTGGTAACCGACCATTAAAATCTCTTTCACACATGCTAAAAGGGAAACAAGGTCGTTTCCGTCAAAACTTACTTGGTAAACGTGTTGACTACTCTGGTCGTTCGGTTATCGTAGTAGGTCCAAACTTAAAGATGTACCAATGTGGTCTGCCAAAAGAAATGGCCATTGAGCTGTTCAAGCCTTTCGTTATGAAAGAGTTGGTAGAACGTGGTCTAGCACATAATATTAAATCAGCGAAGCGTAAAATCGAACGCATGCATAATGAAGTATGGGACGTTCTTGAAGATGTCATTCGTGAGCACCCAGTGTTACTTAACCGTGCACCAACACTTCACCGTCTTGGTATTCAAGCATTCGAGCCTACATTAGTAGAAGGCCGTGCAATTCGTCTTCACCCATTAGTATGTACAGCCTACAACGCTGACTTTGATGGTGACCAAATGGCGGTTCACGTACCTTTATCAGCAGAAGCCCAAGCAGAAGCACGCTTACTAATGCTGGCTGCACAAAACATCTTGAACCCAAAAGATGGTAAGCCGGTAGTAACTCCATCTCAAGATATGGTATTAGGTAACTATTACTTAACACTTGAGCGTGAAGGAGCGCGTGGTGAAGGCTCTATCTTCTACGGATCCGATGAGGTGTTAATCGCATACCAAACTGGCCATGTTCATTTACACACTCGTATTGCGATCCAAGCAGCTTCCCTAAACAACCCAACGTTTACGGAAGAACAAAATAAAATGTTCTTGTTAACAACTGTCGGTAAGGTAATCTTCAATGAAATTTTACCTGAATCATTCCCATACATTAATGAACCTACAGATACGAATCTGGAAAGTAAAACACCAGAGAAATACTTTGCGAAGCTAACAATTGACGAGGAAACACTTGCTGAGCTGGAAGCCAAAGAAGAGTATAAAGCTCTATCAGAAGGTGAAAAGATTGAGGCACAGCGTCAGGCTGTTTTACAGAAGCATTTTGCTTCTATTCCTGCTGTACCGCCATTCCGCAAGAAATTCTTAGGAAATGTTATCGCACAAGTATTCAAGGAGTTCAAAATTACTGAGACTTCTAAAATGCTTGACCGTATGAAAGATCTTGGTTTCAAATATTCAACTCGTGCAGGGATTACAGTAGGGGTATCTGATATCGTAGTATTACCTGAAAAAGGGGAAATACTTGAAGAGGCTCAGACTAAAGTAGATAAAGTCATGAAGCAATTCCGTCGTGGTTTAATCACTGAGGAAGAGCGTTATGATCGTGTAATCGAGATCTGGTCAAAAGCGAAGGATACAATCCAAGGCAAGCTGATGGACTCATTACAAAAAACAAACCCAATCTTCATGATGTCTGACTCTGGTGCCCGTGGTAACGCATCGAACTTTACACAGCTTGCTGGTATGCGTGGTCTGATGGCCAACCCGGCAGGTCGTATCATTGAGTTACCAATCAAATCTTCATTCCGTGAAGGTTTAACAGTATTAGAGTACTTCATCTCGACTCACGGTGCGCGTAAAGGTCTTGCCGATACAGCGTTAAAAACGGCTGACTCAGGTTACCTGACTCGTCGTCTAGTAGACGTAGCACAAGACGTAATTGTTCGTGAGGATGATTGTGGTACTGATCGTGGTTTAACAATCGGTGCGCTAATGGAAGGCAATGAGATTATCGAAATGCTTGATGAGCGTATCATCGGTCGTTATACGAAGAAAACAATTCTTCATCCAGAAACAGGTGCAGTTATTTTAGAGCGTGACGGCCTAATCACTCAAGACGTAGCAAAAGCTATTGATGAAGCTGGCATTGATCAAGTAACAATCCGCTCTGCGTTCACATGTAATACAAAACATGGTGTATGTAAAAAATGTTACGGTATGAACTTGGCAACTGGTGACGAAGTTGAGGTTGGGGAAGCGGTTGGTATTATCGCAGCTCAATCCATCGGGGAACCAGGTACACAGTTAACAATGCGTACATTCCATACAGGCGGGGTAGCCGGAAACGATATTACACAAGGTCTTCCACGTATCCAAGAGATCTTTGAGGCGCGTAATCCGAAAGGGCAAGCGGTTATCTCTGAGATTTCAGGTAAAGTAGTGGAAATTGAAGAAATTCGTGAAGGCTTAAAAGAGATTACAATCCAAGGTGACGTAGAAACGCGTAAGTATCAAGCACCTTACAATGCTCGTCTAAAAGTTCAATTAGATGACATGATTAGACCAGGTCAGATCCTTACTGAAGGTTCTATCGATCCGAAGCAATTACTGAAAGTAAAAGACGTAGCAACAGTTCAAGAGTATCTGTTGAAAGAAGTACAAAAAGTATACCGTATGCAAGGGGTAGAAATCGGTGATAAGCATATCGAAGTTATGGTTCGCCAAATGCTTCGTAAAGTACGTGTAATTGAAGCGGGAGATACAGAGTTACTTCCTGGTTCGTTACTAGACATTCACCAGTTCCTTGAAGCGAATACTGAGGCTGTATTGAGCGGGAAAAACCCAGCTACTTGCCGCCCTGTGATTCTAGGTATTACAAAAGCTTCTCTTGAAACAGAATCATTCTTATCTGCTGCATCATTCCAAGAAACAACTCGTGTGTTAACGGATGCTGCAATCAAAGGTAAGCGTGATGAACTTCTAGGTCTGAAAGAAAACGTAATTATCGGTAAGCTTGTTCCTGCAGGTACTGGTATGCAGCGTTACCGCCAAATTCGTATTGCAGAAGATGAGCCTGCAACAGAAGCAGAATTGACATCGTTTGAATAAAGCATATGGATAGAGAACAGTTAGTCTGCTCTCTATCCGCTGCTATGAATAAAATACCTGAAGGTTTCTTTTTAGAAGTCTTCTGGCGGAAGTAAGGCCCGCCGCAAAAATACATCACCTCGATCCAGGGGTCGGGGTGTGTTTTTTGAAGATATTAGTTGACAGTTGGAATTAGGAATGATAATATATTCAAGGTTGATAGTTAACTGTCTGTGCTTTTGGAGGATATGAAAATGTCTTATGAAAAGATTCAGCAGGCCAGTCAAACAATCATAGGTACAAAGCAGGCAGTGAAAGCAATGCGTGCTGGACAAGTACTCGAAGTTTTTGTCGCACTTGATGCAGACAGTTGGGTAACCGATCCGGCCATTCTTCTCGCGAAAGAAATCGGGATACCAGTTCATCTCGTCGAGTCTAAGAAAGAACTTGGAAAAGCTTGCGGCATTCATGTTGGAGCTGCAGTTGTTGCGATTACTGCGATGTAGTTTTTGTGTAGATGTACACAAAGACTTTGTTTTTACCCAAAAAATGAACCACCTGGATGTGTGGTATTAAAAGGACTCAATGAAGGGAGGAAAAATCGATGCCTACAATTAACCAATTGGTACGTAAGCCTCGTAAATCTAAAATCACGAAATCAAACTCACCAGCGTTAAACAAAGGTTATAACTCATTTAAAAAATCTTTAACTGATGTTAAATCTCCACAAAAACGTGGTGTTTGTACTCGTGTAGGTACTATGACGCCTAAAAAACCTAACTCAGCGTTACGTAAATACGCTCGTGTACGTTTAACTAACCAAATCGAGGTTACAGCGTATATCCCAGGTGAAGGCCACAACTTACAAGAACACAGTGTTGTTCTTATCCGTGGCGGTCGTGTAAAAGACTTACCGGGTGTTCGTTACCATATCGTACGTGGTGCTCTTGATACTGCTGGTGTAAACGGCCGTATGCAATCACGTTCTCTATACGGAACAAAACGCCCTAAAGAAAAGAAATAATTAAAAAGAAAAACTCTAAATAGATATTTATCTGAAAGGAGGAAAACACATGCCTCGTAAAGGTCCTGTTTCCAAACGTGACGTGTTACCAGATCCACTTTACAATTCAAAACTAGTAACTCGTTTAATCAATAAAATGATGATTGATGGTAAAAGAGGTACTTCTCAAAAGATTTTATACGGTGCGTTCGAACTTGTAAAAGAACGTTCTGGTCAAGATCCACTAGAAGTATTTGAAGCTGCATTAAACAATGTAATGCCAGTTCTTGAAGTACGCGCTCGCCGTGTTGGTGGTTCTAACTACCAAGTACCGGTTGAAGTTCGTCCAGAACGCCGTACTACTTTAGGTCTTCGTTACCTAGTTAACTATGCTCGTCTTCGTGGCGAAAAAACGATGGAAGAGCGTTTAGCTAACGAAATCCTAGATGCATCTAACAATACAGGTGCTTCAGTTAAGAAACGTGAAGACATGCACAAAATGGCAGAAGCGAACAAAGCATTCGCTCACTACCGCTGGTAATTTCATTCGTGCTCTAGCTAGCTAGAGCATGAATTATACTTAACAGTTTTAACCCAATATGGAAGGAGAAATTTCCTATGAAACGCGAATTCTCATTAGAGAATACACGTAATATTGGGATCATGGCTCACATTGATGCTGGTAAAACAACAACAACTGAGCGTATCCTTTATTACACTGGTAAGATTCATAAAATCGGTGAAACTCACGAAGGCGCTTCTCAAATGGACTGGATGGAGCAAGAGCAAGAACGTGGTATTACAATCACTTCTGCTGCGACAACAGCTCAATGGAAAGGGCACCGCGTAAATATCATTGATACTCCAGGACACGTAGACTTCACTGTAGAAGTAGAACGTTCTTTACGTGTACTTGATGGTGCGGTAACAGTACTTGATGCTCAATCAGGTGTTGAGCCTCAAACTGAAACTGTATGGCGTCAAGCTACAACTTACGGCGTACCGCGTATCGTATTCATCAACAAAATGGATAAAATGGGTGCAGACTTCTTATACTCTGTAGGCACTTTACATGAGCGTCTACAAGCGAACGCACACCCAATCCAATTACCAATCGGTGCTGAAGATGAGTTCAAAGCAATCATCGACTTAGTGGAAATGGATGTAACTTACTACGACAACGAAGAAGGTACAGCATTACGCGAAGGTCAACCAATTCCTGAAGAATATCAAGCACAAGCTGAAGAATACCGTGAAAAATTAATCGAAGCAATCGCTGAAGTTAATGAAGATATCATGGAAAAATACTTCGCTGGTGAAGAAATTTCGAAGGAAGAGCTAAAAGCTGCTATTCGTAAAGCTACAATCGCAGTAGAATTCTATCCAGTAATCTGCGGTACAGCATTCAAACACAAAGGTGTTCGTAAAATGCTTGACGCAGTAATCGATTACCTGCCATCTCCAGTAGATGTACCTGCTATTAAAGGTACTGATATCGATGGTGAAGAAGAATTAGTACGTCATTCTTCTGATGAAGAGCCATTCTCAGCTCTTGCATTCAAAGTTATGACTGACCCATTCGTAGGTAAATTAACATTCTTCCGTGTGTACTCTGGAACATTAGATTCAGGTTCATACGTACAAAACTCTACAAAAGGTAAACGTGAACGTGTAGGTCGTATCCTTCAAATGCACGCGAACAGCCGTGAAGAAATTTCTAAAGTATTCGCTGGTGACATCGCTGCTGCTGTAGGTCTTAAAGATACTACTACTGGTGACACTCTATGTGACGAGAAAAACCTTGTTATCCTAGAGTCTATGGAATTCCCAGAGCCAGTTATCTCTTTATCTGTAGAACCTAAATCAAAAGCTGACCAAGATAAAATGGGCCAAGCTTTACAAAAGCTTCAAGAAGAAGATCCAACATTCCGTGCACATACAGACCAAGAGACTGGTCAAACAATCATCTCTGGTATGGGTGAGCTTCACCTTGATATCCTAGTTGACCGTATGAAACGTGAATTTAAAGTAGAAGCAAACGTTGGTGCTCCAATGGTATCTTACCGTGAGACATTCCGTGGTTCTGCTCAAGTTCAAGGTAAATTCACTCGTCAATCTGGTGGTCGTGGTCAATACGGTGACGTATGGATCGAGTTCTCTCCAAATGAAGAGGGCGCTGGTTTTGAATTCGAAAACGCTATCGTTGGTGGTGTAGTTCCTCGTGAATACATCCCAGCAGTAGAAGCTGGACTTCGCGATTCTTTAGACCGTGGTGTTGTTGCTGGTTACCCATTAATCGACATCAAAGCTAAATTATTCGATGGTTCATACCATGACGTTGACTCCAACGAAATGGCGTTCAAAATCGCTGCTTCTATGGCTTTAAAAGCTGCTGCATCTAAATGTAGCCCAGTAATCTTAGAGCCAATGATGAAAGTTGAAGTTGTAATTCCAGAAGAGTACCTTGGTGATATCATGGGTAACATTACTGCTCGCCGCGGACGCGTTGAGGGTATGGAAGCTCGTGGTAACTCACAAGTAGTACGTGCAATGGTTCCACTATCTGAAATGTTCGGATATGCAACAACTTTACGTTCAGCAACTCAAGGTCGCGGTGTATTCTCAATGGTGTTTGATCACTATGAAGAAGTACCAAAATCAATTGCTGAAGAAATCATCAAAAAAAATAAAGGTGAATAATTGAATTTTCATCTTGTATCAAGTATAAATAACTTGTAAGCTATGATTGCATGGCTGATAAGGGCCCTTATCGGCCAGCAGTTATAACATAAAAAACTAAAACACATATTTAGGAGGCTTTCTCTAATGGCTAAAGAAAAATTTGACCGTTCGAAAACGCATGCTAACATTGGTACAATCGGACACGTTGACCATGGTAAAACAACTTTAACTGCTGCTATCGCAACAGTTCTTTCTAAAAAAATGGGTGGCGAAGCTAAATCTTACGCTGACATCGATAACGCTCCAGAAGAAAAAGAGCGTGGTATCACAATCAACACTTCTCACGTTGAGTATGAAACTGACAAACGTCACTATGCACACGTTGACTGCCCAGGACACGCTGACTATGTTAAAAACATGATCACTGGTGCTGCTCAAATGGACGGCGGTATCTTAGTAGTATCTGCTGCTGACGGCCCAATGCCACAAACTCGTGAGCACATCCTTTTATCTCGTCAAGTAGGTGTTCCTTACTTAGTAGTATTCATGAACAAATGTGATATGGTAGACGACGAAGAATTATTAGAATTAGTAGAAATGGAAATCCGTGACCTACTATCTGAATATGAATTCCCAGGCGATGACCTACCAGTAATCAAAGGTTCTGCTCTTAAAGCTCTTGAAGGAGAGCCAGAGTGGGAAGAAAAAATCATCGAATTAATGGACGCAGTTGATGAGTACATCCCAACTCCAGAACGTCAAACTGACAAACCATTCATGATGCCAGTAGAGGACGTATTCTCTATCACTGGTCGTGGTACAGTAGCAACTGGTCGTGTAGAACGCGGTCAAGTTAAAGTTGGTGACGTAGTAGAAATCGTTGGTATCCAAGAAGAAGCTAAATCAACTACTGTAACTGGTGTTGAAATGTTCCGTAAATTATTAGACTATGCTGAAGCTGGTGACAACATCGGTGCATTACTTCGTGGTGTAGCTCGTGAAGACATCCAACGTGGTCAAGTATTGGCTAAACCAGGCTCAATCACTCCACACACAAACTTCAAAGCTGAAGTTTACGTTTTATCAAAAGAAGAGGGTGGACGTCACACTCCATTCTTCTCTAACTACCGTCCTCAGTTCTACTTCCGTACAACTGACGTAACAGGTATCTGTATGTTACCAGAAGGCGTTGAAATGGTAATGCCTGGCGATAACATCGAAATGACTGTAGAATTAATCGCTCCAATCGCTCTTGAAGAAGGTACTAAGTTCTCTATCCGTGAGGGTGGCCGTACTGTAGGCGCTGGCGTTGTAGCTTCTATCCAAAAATAATTTTAGCTAATGCTAATTTTTAAGAAACCTTGAGGGGACGCTCTCAAGGTTTTTTTATATGCTTATAGTAAAAATTAACAGTAAAAGCGTTTTTTATAGTATTCTTATTGAGAGGAGGCAAAAAAATGAAAGTATTATTAATAGAAGATGATCCATCAATTTTTGAACAGATTCAGGAGCGTTTTTCCCAGTGGTCAATTTTGGTGGCTGCACCTCGTAATTTTCAAAAGGTGATGGATGACTTTCTAGCAGAGCAGCCCCAATTAGTAATCATTGATATTCAATTACCTGCGTTTGATGGATTTCACTGGTGCCGAGAAATACGTGCCATTTCAAAAGTTCCTATTCTCTTCCTTTCTTCACGTGATCATCCAATGGATATGGTAATGGCGATGCAGATGGGGGCAGATGACTTTATACAAAAACCTTTCCATATGGATGTGTTAATTGCGAAGGTGCAGGCATTATTGCGGCGTACATATGATTATAAAGAACAGCCTATGGAAATGATTCGCTGGAATGGAGCTACTCTTGATTATGATCGGGCCCTTGTTACCTATAAGGAGCAGCAGATCGAGCTGACGAAAAATGAATTCTTCATTTTAAAAATTCTTGTGAAAGCAAGCAATCAAATTGTTTCACGTGATGAGCTGATGAGAAAGCTTTGGGATGATGAACGGTTTGTAAATGATAATACATTAACCGTGAATGTTAACCGACTGCGGCAGCGTCTCGGGGAAATTGGACTTGAAGATATGATTGTCACAAAAAAAGGACTTGGTTACATGGCGGTGGAAAAATGATGATTTGGCTCTTTTTGAAAGAGCATGCAGCGTGGATCGGCTTCTTCTTCGTTACTCTTATTTGGTCGAATGTCGTCTTTACACTCGATGCCGGATTTTCGGGTGTTTCCATTTTATACTTTAATATCATTCAGTTCGTCCTACTTATTTTATTTTTAGGGTGGCGATTTATCATTGATCGCAAAGCTGTCCGGGCGTTACTCGACAGCACAGTTATGGAAGACATTAAGCCATCCGGCATGACAGCCTTTCAAAGTCTTTATAGGGATCAGTTTTTAAAAGAGCTGGAAGAGAAGGCCCAGAAAATCAACGAATTAAGTATCCAAAGGCAGGAAGAATCTGATGATTTACTTGCTTGGGTACATGAGATGAAAGCCCCTCTTACAGCAATTAAATTGATGGTTGAACAGGTGGAAGAAGTAAAACTCCGTACAAAGCTAGAGCAAGAATGGCTTCGTATTTACTTATTGCTCGACCAGCAGCTCCACCAAACGCGACTGCTGACAATTGAACAAGATAACCGACTAGAACAGGTAGGGATAAGACAGATTGTATATAAAGAGATTCGTGATTTCCAATCATGGTGTATGGAAAAAGGGATCGGCTTTGAAGTAGATGAACTTGACCAGACGGTGAAAACAGATGCTAAATGGCTGGGTTTTATCGTAAGGCAAGTGTTATCCAACGCTATTAAGTACAGTCCTGAGAATGAAATGATTCACATAACACACCATAAAGATTCTGATGGTCACCTTGTTCTTCAGATCCGGGATGTTGGAACAGGTATTAAAGCTGAGGATCTTCCAAGGGTTTTTAAAAAGTCTTATACAGGGACGGTAGGCAGAGAGTCGTCAGCTGCAACGGGAATGGGCTTATATTTGGCCAAAAGTGTTGCTGTTAAATTAGGGATTAACCTGAAGATCGATTCAACAGTAGGAAAAGGGACAACAGTAATGATCCAATTCCCTAAAGAAAATGCATATGATCAATCTTACGGTATGTGACGAAATTGTCATGTACCGTTTGTTTTTGTCATGTAAAACAAACGAAACCAAACAATCCTCCATGTAAAATAAAGATATAAGTTAGGAAGAGAGGGGTTTTCAGATGAACATTTTAACAGCGCGAAAAGTGCGTAAAGTATATGGCAAGAAGTCAACAGCCCAGGAAGTATTAAAAGGTATTGATCTGGAGGTAGAAAAAGGTGAATTCATAGGTATTATGGGCCCATCAGGTTCGGGAAAGACGACCCTGCTGAATGTGCTTTGTTCGATTGATAAGGTAACTGAAGGCATGGTAGAGATTAACGGGCAATACCTTCAAAGAATGAAGGAAAGAGAGCTGGCAAACTTCCGCCGGGATGAGCTGGGCTTTATTTTCCAAGAGTATAACTTACTTGATACATTAACAGTTAAGGAGAATATTCTGCTTCCCTTATCGATAAAAAAGATACCGAAGGCAGCTGCAGAATCAAGATTTAAGGAATTGGTACGTATCTTGGATATTGAAGGAATTGCGAATAAATATCCAAATGAAATATCAGGCGGTCAAAAGCAGCGTACATCTGCTGCCAGGGCATTAATTACAAAACCGTCTATCGTCTTTGCTGATGAACCGACAGGCGCGCTTGATTCGAAAGCAGCTACAGCTCTATTGAAAAACCTGGAGGATATTAATCATCATCAGCAAGTAACGATCATGATGGTAACACACGATGCAGTTGCTGCAAGCTTCTGTTCACGAGTGCTCTTTTTAAAGGACGGGGCGCTGTATACAGAGCTGTACCGGGGGGAAAAAGCGCGTAATGAGTTTTTCCAGCAAATTTTAAGCACGCAAAGTGTGCTGGGTGGTGACGGCTATGAGTCTTAATCAACTCGTTTTCCGCAGTATGCTGAAAAATATGAAGCAGTACTTTTTGTATTTCTTCGCGCTTATTTTCAGTGTAACATTATATTTTTCATTCGTTACGCTACAGTATAATAAATCGGTTATGGAACAGACAGCTAACAGCGGGACCGCTGCTTCCGGCTTTGAGGCAGCTACCTATATGCTGTATTTTATCGTCCTGTTCTTTGTACTATATGCAAACCACCTGTTCATGAAACGCCGCAGCAAGGAAATGGGAATGTATCAGTTAATCGGTATGACGAAGGGGTTGATTTTCCGCCTCATCGCACTTGAAAATGTCATTCTATTTGTAGGAGCCGTAGTTAGCGGAATGGTATTTGGTTTTTTAAGCTCCCGACTATTTGCAATGATTCTTCTGAAACTGCTGGAGCAAAATACTGTAGTAGAAATGGCGTTTAGCAAGCAGGCTGTGATCAAAACGGCTGTAGTGTTTGCCATTTTACTTATTATCATTTTAATTCAAATGGCTTGGATGATCAGACGTGTCACACTTATTAATTTATTTACTGCTTCAAAGCAGGCAGACGAGCGTGTTAAGCGCTTTAGCCCTGTCAAGATGGCCATTGGGGCGATTGGAATTGGGCTGATTGCATACGGCTATTATGCATCGACGAACTTGTTTGATATAAATTCAGGGGCGAATCTGTTTTTAAACATGCTTATCATTTTAGTAACGACGATCGGCGGAACATTCCTTGTCTTCCGTTTCTCTGTTTCGTTTGTCATGAATTTACTGCGTTTAAAGAAAAATGGACATTTGAATATAGTAGATGTGCTAGCTGTTACACCGATTATGCACAGGATGAAGGGGAATGCAAAATCGCTGACGTTGATCACTGTTTTAACAGCAGTATCGCTTGCGATAATGACACTTTCTTATATCTCCTATTATTCAGTTGATGTGATAGCATATCAGCAGGTACCTGCTGACTATACAATTAATAATCAGGAGATGGACGGATTTTTAAAGGCCTTAGATGAAGAAAATATTGCTCATGAGGTGAAGACATATCATCTGAAAATGGTAGAAATCCCAATGAAGGAAGTCGTGGCAGCCCCGATAGCAGAAGATATTTATTCATCAGTAGGGATTATTTCTCTCAGTGATTACCAACAGATTGATGCGGCAGCTACACTGCAAGGTGATGAAGTATTTATGGAGAGCCATTTCGGTTATCTAGCTGAAATGTTTCCTATTAAATCCGGCAAAGAATTGACGATCCGTTTAGGGACGGAAGGGAACTATAAGAACGAAAAGGTTCGAATAAAGGATGTAAGAGAAGAGCCCATTCTTACTTCAGTAAATACGGGAGGTTCGCCTATCCTCGTAGTAAGTGATGCGAAGTTTGAGCAATATCCTTCGGTCCAAGCCCCGATTATTCAACAATCGGTTATACTTCAGGACAAAAAGGATATGGAACGGGCTGACAAGCTCTATGAAGAAAATGGATCCGAGTATAGGGATGGCGTTAAGCATTCTTTTACCCGCCAAACACAAGAAGAAGTGCGTAAGGATTACTTAGGAATGCTCGGTGTTACTATTTTCACTACTGCCTTTTTAGGTTTGGCATTCTTGCTGGCGACTTGCAGTATTTTATATTTCAAACAGACAGCAGAAGCCGATGAACAGAAGGATGCATTTACGATTATGCGTAAAATCGGCTTTTCTGAGCAGGAATTGATGCGGGGTATTTATGCCAAGCAGCTGTTCAATTTTGGAGTGCCACTATTGATCGGCTTGCTGCACAGCTATTTCGCTGTTAAATCAGGATGGTTCTTGTTCGGTACAGAGCTGATGGCGCCAATGCTGATTACAATGGGGTTATATATTGTAATGTATATTATCTTTGCTATTCTCTCTATCAGTTACTATAGAAAAGTCATACGGGAAACATTATAAATAAACCAAACCATCAATTTTTTTAAAATTGATGGTTTTCTTATTGACTTCGCTATCTTAATATAGTAACTTTAACACATTAGTAATTTAGCATACGAAAGTGAAGTGTCATAGATGAATGCAGTATTAGTAGCAGTAGGCATTATGCTTGTATTAAGTCTACTTCGTATAAATGTAGTATTATCCCTGACAATTGGTGCGGTAATCGGTGGACTTGCAGGCGGCCTGCCGATTATGGAGACAATTGATGCGTTTGTCGGCGGTCTTGGCGGCGGTGCCACAATTGCCCTCAGTTATGGGCTGCTTGGCGGCTTTGCACTGGCTATCTCACGTACAGGCATCCCCGAAGTATTGGTCGGGGCGATTTTAAAGCTGGTACAGCGAGAGGGGGACTCCCAGAAAAAAGGACTGGCGAAGGCATTAATCTTCTTCGTCCTGCTGGCATTAGCAATTATGTCACAAAATTTGATTCCTGTTCATATCGCATTTATCCCGTTAATCGTGCCTCCGATGATTAAAGTAATGAACATGCTGCAGATTGACCGTCGTTTAATAGCATGTATTTTAACGTTTGGACTGATTACACCGTATATGTTCCTGCCATATGGTTTTGGCCTGATTTACCAGGATATCATTGTCACACAAATGGGTTTAGCAGGGCTTTCAGTGGAATTGAGTGATGTTCCTAAGGCAATGGCTATTGTCGCGTTAGGCATGGCTGTAGGCCTTGCAGGAGCGTTTATTACGTATCGTAAACCAAGACGGTACCAAATGATAAAAGTACAAGATACAGAGCAGTCAGAAAAGGAAATCCAGCCCCGCAACATACTCTTTGCAGCAGTAGCATTAATTGCCTCCTTGGCAGTTCAAATTCCAACAGATTCGATGATCATCGGTTCACTTGCCGGAATTGCTGTTCTGTATGTAACGGGTGCATTAAAGGTGAGAGAAGCAGATGCGGTATTGACCGAAGGAATGCGTATGATGGCATTCGTTGGTTTTGTCATGATTTCAGCAAACGGTTTCTCGGCTGTCATCAATGCTACTGGTGATGTAGAGCCATTAGTAGCAAATGCTATGGATCTTTTTGGCGGTAACGTCAGTATTACTGTTTTAGCCATGCTTGTTGTCGGACTCATCGTGACGATGGGCATTGGTTCCTCTTTTGCGACCATTCCTATCATTGCAGCGATTTTCGTTCCGCTTGCTGTAGAACTAGGTTTAAGTGAACTAGCTATCATTTGTCTGATAGGCACAGCGGGTGTGCTTGGTGATGCCGGTTCGCCAGCATCAGATTCTACTCTAGGCCCAACTGCGGGATTGAATGTGGATGGACAGCATAATCATATCTGGGATACATGTGTACCGACATTTATTTTCTATAATATCCCGCAAATACTTTTTGGCTGGTTAGCCGTCGTTTTCTTCTTATAGTAATAGGAGTCGCTTTCATCAATGAAGGCGGCTTATTTTAATGGAATAGTAGTCAGAATATTTTATTTTGTAATATTTGAGTTCTTTAGGGTTGCTTTCACTTACTGTCTCTTATATACTAGAAAACGGCTCAGAAAGAGCGAATGTATCCAAAGATATAACATTATAGTCACGGGAAAAAGAATTTTGCTGAAACACTTGCGAACTTCTTTTTTATTGTATATAATGTTGAATGTTGGTCTTTGACTGCGATGAAGCGAGAGGTTGCCGACACACCCGGCCGCTTTGCCATGGCGCGTGTGTGGGAAATTTTCGTGGAGAATGTCTAGAAAATAGGCGAGAAGGAGGGAAAATTATGGCAAAACAAAAGATTCGTATCCGTTTAAAAGCGTATGATCACCGTATCCTTGATCAATCTGCTGAGAAAATCGTGGAAACAGCGAAACGTTCAGGTGCAAGTGTGTCAGGTCCGATTCCACTTCCAACTGAGAAGTCTGTGTACACAATCTTACGTGCTGTTCACAAGTACAAAGATTCTCGTGAACAATTCGAAATGCGTACGCATAAACGTCTAATCGATATCGTTAACCCAACACCACAAACTGTTGATGCGTTAATGAAACTTGACTTACCATCTGGCGTTGATATCGAAATCAAACTTTAATGGTAAAAACAAATATAACTTTTTAAAACTTATAGGAGGTGTGACGAATGGCTAAAGGAATCTTAGGTAGAAAAATTGGCATGACTCAAGTTTTCGCTGAGAATGGCGACCTAATCCCAGTAACAGTTATTGAAGCTTCTTCAAACGTAGTACTTCAAAAGAAAACTGTTGAAACTGACGGTTACGAAGCGATTCAAGTTGGTTTCGAAGACAAGCGTGTAAAGCTTGCTAACAAACCGGAACAAGGTCATGTAGCAAAAGCAAATACTGCTCCTAAGCGCTTCATTCGTGAGTTCCGCAATGTAAACGTGGAAGAGTACGAAGTTGGTCAAGAAGTCAAAGTAGAAATTTTCGCAGAAGGCGATGTAGTTGATGTAACAGGTGTTACTAAAGGTAAAGGTTTCCAAGGTGTAATCAAACGCCACGGACAATCTCGTGGTCCTATGGCCCACGGTTCTCGTTACCACCGTCGTCCTGGTTCAATGGGTCCAGTTGCTCCGAACCGCGTATTCAAACAAAAGAAATTACCTGGTCAAATGGGTGGTCATGTAGTGACAATCCAAAACCTTGAAATCGTTAAGGTTGATGCAGACCGCGGCTTATTATTAGTTAAAGGTAATGTTCCTGGTTCTAAAAAAGCTCTTGTTGCAGTAAAAACTGCAATCAAATCTAAATAATTCTCTGAAGAAAGGAGGACACAGGAATGACAAAGGTATCTGTACTTAGTCAAACAGGTGCTTCAGTTGGTGAAATCGAATTAAACGATGCGATCTTCGGAATCGAGCCAAATGAAGCTGTATTATTCGACGCTGTAATCGCTCAACGCGCTTCACTACGTCAAGGTAATCATAAAGTAAAAAACCGTTCTGAAGTTGCTGGTGGTGGTCGTAAGCCATGGCGTCAAAAAGGAACTGGTCGTGCACGTCAAGGTTCAATCCGCTCTCCACAATGGCGCGGCGGTGGTATCGTATTCGGTCCAACTCCACGTAGCTATGCTTACAAATTACCGAAGAAAGTTCGTCGCTTAGCTCTTAAATCTGCTTTATCAGCAAAAGTGGTTGAACAAAACTTCGTAGTTCTTGATGCATTAACTCTAGATGCACCAAAAACAAAAGATTTCGCTGCTATCTTAAAAGCATTAGAAATCAATAAAAAAGCTCTTTTCGTAACAGCTGAGCTTAACGAAAACGCAGCTTTATCTGCACGTAACATCCCTGGTGTTACTGTTTTAACTGCAAACGGAATCAACGTTCTTGATCTATTAGGTCATGACAAAGTTGTATTCACTCAAGATGCAGTAAAAAAAGTTGAGGAGGTGCTTGGATAATGGAAGCACGTGATATCATTAAACGTCCGGTCATTACTGAGCGTTCTTCTGAAATTATGGCAGAGAAAAAGTATACTTTCGAAGTAGACACTCGCGCTAACAAAACACAAGTGAAGCAAGCAGTAGAAGAAATCTTTGGCGTTGAAGTTGATAAAGTAAACATCATGAACTACAAAGGTAAATTCAAACGCGTTGGTAAATTCGGTGGTTTCACTAACAAACGCCGTAAAGCAATCGTGAAATTGACTGCTGATTCAAAAGAAATCGAATTATTCGACATCTAATCCATTAAGGATTTAATTGAACAATACAGAAGGAGGGAAAACACATGGCGATTAAGAAGTATAAACCAACCTCAAATGGTCGTCGTAACATGACGTCATCTGACTTTGCGGAAATCACAACTAATAAACCTGAAAAGTCTTTATTAGAGCCAACGAAACGCAAAGCTGGTCGTAACAACCAAGGTAAAATTACTGTTCGTCATCATGGTGGTGGTCATAAGAAGCAATACCGCGTAATCGACTTCAAACGTCTTAAAGACGGCATTCCAGGACGCGTTGCTACTATCGAATATGATCCAAACCGCTCTGCGAATATCGCATTAATTAACTACGCTGACGGTGAAAAGCGTTATATCCTAGCTCCGAAAGGTCTTGAAGTAGGTCAAACGATCGTTTCTGGTCCAGAGGCTGACATCAAAGTAGGTAACGCATTACCATTAGCAAACATTCCAATGGGTACAACAATCCATAACATCGAGTTAAAACCTGGTAAAGGTGGCCAATTAGTGCGTTCTGCTGGTACATCTGCACAAGTACTTGGTCGTGAAGGCAAATACGTAATCGTTCGTCTTCAATCTGGTGAAGTTCGCCTTGTATTAGCTACTTGCCGTGCTACAATCGGTCAAGTTGGTAACGAACAGCACGAACTTATCCACATCGGTAAAGCAGGTCGTTCTCGTTGGTTAGGTAAACGCCCAACTGTTCGTGGTTCTGTAATGAACCCTAACGATCACCCACACGGTGGTGGTGAAGGACGTTCTCCAATCGGACGTAAATCTCCAATGACACCTTGGGGTAAACCAGCTCTTGGTTATAAAACACGCAAAAAGAAAAATAAATCATCTAAATTTATTATTCGTAGTCGTAAAAAATAATGTGATTGAACTACGGTTCGTATCGAGAGCCGTGGTCGAATCACGGAGGGAGGTTCCTAAATGGGTCGCAGCTTAAAGAAAGGACCTTTTGTAGATGACCACTTAATGAAAAAAGTGGAAGCGCAAGAGGCTTCTGAGAAAAAACAGGTTATCAAGACTTGGTCTCGCCGTTCAACTATCTTCCCGAACTTCATCGGTTTAACAATCGCTGTATATGATGGACGTAAACATGTTCCTGTATACGTGACAGAAGATATGGTAGGACACAAACTTGGTGAGTTCGCACCGACACGTGCTTATAAAGGTCACGGTGCAGATGACAAGAAAACAAGACGCTAATTTTGAGAGGAGGTAAATCCTAATGACACAAGCTAAAGCTATCGCTCGTACAGTTCGTATCGCTCCTCGTAAAGTACGTCTAGTTGTAGACTTAATTCGAGGTAAGCAGGTTGGTGAAGCAGTTGCAATTTTACGTCATACTCCAAAAGCGGCGTCTCCAGTCGTTGAAAAAGTATTAAAATCTGCAGTTGCTAACGCTGAACACAACTATGAGTTAGACATCAACAACCTAGTTGTTTCTGAAGTTTTTGTTGACGAAGGTCCAACATTAAAACGTTTCCGTCCACGTGCTCAAGGACGTGCAAGCGCAATTAACAAACGCACAAGCCACATCACTGTAGTGGTATCTGAGAAGAAGGAGGGTTAATCCGTGGGTCAAAAAGTACATCCAATAGGACTACGCGTTGGTATTATTCGTGACTGGGAGTCAAAATGGTTCGCTGAAAAAGACTACGCTGATCTTTTACACGAAGATATCAAAGTCCGTAAATATATCGAGTCTTCACTTAAAGATGCATCTGTATCTAAAGTTGAAATCGAACGCGCTGCAAACCGCGTAAACATCACAATTCACACTGCGAAACCAGGTATGGTAATCGGTAAAGGCGGTACGGAAGTTGAAAACTTACGTAAATACCTTAGCGATTTAACTGGCAAGCGTGTACACATCAACATCGTTGAAATTAAAAGAGCAGATTTGGATGCTCGTCTAGTAGCTGAAAATATCGCTCGTCAACTTGAGAACCGCGTATCATTCCGCCGTGCTCAAAAACAAGCAATCCAACGCACAATCCGTGCTGGTGCAAAAGGAATTAAAACACAAGTATCTGGTCGTTTAGGTGGCGCTGATATCGCGCGTGCTGAACACTATTCAGAAGGAACTGTTCCACTTCATACTTTACGTGCTGACATTGATTATGCACACGCTGAAGCTGACACAACTTATGGTAAGCTTGGTGTTAAAGTATGGATCTATCGTGGTGAAGTCCTTCCAACTAAGAAGAACTCTGTGGAAGGAGGCAAATAATAATGTTATTACCTAAACGCGTAAAATATCGTCGTGAACACCGTGGTAACATGCGTGGCGAAGCGAAAGGCGGTAAAGAAGTAACTTTCGGTGAGTGGGGCCTACAAGCTCAAACTGCATCTTGGATTACAAACCGTCAAATCGAATCTGCCCGTATTGCTATGACACGTTACATGAAACGTGGCGGTAAAGTTTGGATCAAAATCTTCCCGCATAAGCCTTACACTAAAAAGCCTCTAGAAGTCCGCATGGGTTCTGGTAAAGGTTCTCCAGAAGGCTGGGTAGCAGTAGTAAAACCAGGAAAAGTAATGTTCGAAATTGCCGGTGTATCTGAAGAGGTAGCACGTGAGGCACTTCGTTTAGCATCACACAAACTTCCTGTTAAATGTAAGATCGTAAAACGTCAAGAAACTGGTGGTGAATCTAATGAAAGCTAATGAAATCCGTGAGCTTGCCACTTCTGAAATTGAATTGAAAGTGAAATCACTGAAAGAAGAGCTTTTCAACCTTCGCTTCCAATTGGCGACTGGTCAATTAGAAAACACAGCTCGCATCCGCGAAGTTCGTAAAGCGATTGCGCGTATGAAAACTGTGATTCGCGAAAGAGAAATCAGTGCACAATAATACTGATAAAGGAGGTTTTCAGGCATGACTGAGCGTAACCAACGCAAAGTTTACACTGGCCGTGTTGTTTCTGACAAAATGGACAAAACTGTTACAGTTTTAGTTGAAACTTACAAGAAACATAAATTATACGGTAAGCGTGTAAAGTACTCTAAAAAGTTTAAGGCTCATGATGAGCTAAACACAGCGAAAATCGGTGATATGGTTCGTATCATGGAAACTCGCCCGCTATCAGCTACTAAACGTTTCCGCGTAGTGGAAGTTGTAGAGAAAGCGGTTATTATCTAATAACTATTTCGGAAATTTCGTAAGTAGCCAAATTCCGAAGGGAGGTAACCTAAGTGATCCAACAAGAAAGTCGTATGAAAGTTGCTGACAACTCAGGTGCACGTGAAGTATTAACAATTAAAGTACTTGGTGGTTCTGGCCGCAAGACTGCTAACATCGGCGATATCGTCGTATGTACAGTTAAGAAAGCAACACCAGGTGGCGTTGTCAAGAAAGGTGACGTTGTTAAGGCTGTTATCGTTCGCACTAAATCTGGTGTACGCCGTAAAGATGGTACTTATATCAAATTTGACGAGAACGCTTGCGTAATCATCAAAGATGACAAGTCTCCACGCGGAACTCGTATTTTCGGACCTGTTGCACGTGAATTACGTGATAGCAGCTTCATGAAGATCGTTTCTCTAGCTCCAGAAGTTCTTTAATTTCATGATAGTACCAATCAAGGAGGTGCGACACATAATGCATGTTAAAAAGGGCGACAAAGTAAAAGTAATTACTGGTAAAGATAAAGGTAAAGAGGGCGTAATCTTAGCTGCTTTCCCTAAACAAGACCGAGTGATTGTTGAAGGTGTAAACATCGTTAAGAAACACGTTAAACCTAACCAGCTTAACCCACAAGGTGGTATTGTATCTCAAGAAGCTGCAATCCACGTTTCGAACGTAATGCTAATCGATCCAAAATCTGGCGAGCCGACTCGCGTAGGTTACAAAATCGAAGACGGCAAAAAAGTTCGTGTTGCAAAAAAATCAGGTGTAGTAATCGACTAATAGCAAATAGATGAAGGGAGGTAAAACTACATGAGCCGCCTAAAAGAAAAATATTTAAATGAAGTTTCTCCTGCTCTTATGAGCAAGTTTGAATATAAATCAGTTATGCAAGTGCCAAAAGTTGAAAAAATCGTAATCAACATGGGTGTTGGTGACGCAGTTCAAAACTCTAAAGCATTAGATGCAGCTGTAGAAGAATTAACAATCATCACTGGTCAAAAACCAGTAGTAACAAAAGCAAAAAAATCGATCGCAGGTTTCCGTCTTCGTGAAGGTATGCCTATCGGTGCTAAAGTTACACTACGCGGTGAGCGTATGTATGAATTCTTGGATAAATTAATCGCAATCGCACTTCCACGTGTACGTGACTTCCGTGGTGTTTCTAAAAAAGCATTCGACGGTCGCGGGAACTACACATTAGGTGTGAAAGAGCAACTAATTTTCCCTGAAATCGATTACGATAAAGTTTCGAAAGTACGCGGTATGGACATCGTGATCGTAACGACTGCGAATTCTGATGAAGAAGCTCGCGAGTTATTGACACAATTCGGTATGCCGTTCCAGAAGTAATTAAAACAAGGAGGGCGAAAACGTGGCTAAAAAATCAATGATCGTTAAACAACAACGTAAGCAAAAGTTTAAAGTCCAAGAATATACACGTTGTGAACGCTGTGGCCGTCCACACTCTGTATATCGCAAATTTAAACTTTGCCGTATTTGTTTCCGTGAACTTGCATATAAGGGACAAATTCCTGGCGTTAAGAAAGCCAGCTGGTAATCCCCTAAATTTGGGAAGGAGGTAAATTTTCATGACAATGACTGATCCGATTGCAGATATGCTTACTCGCATCCGTAATGCGAACATGGTTCGTCACGAAAAATTAGAAGTTCCAGCTTCTAATGTAAAAAAAGAAATCGCTGAAATCTTAAAGCGTGAAGGTTTCATCCGTGACGTAGAGTACGTAGAGGACAACAAGCAAGGTATCATCCGTATCTTCTTAAAATACGGTAAAGATAATGAGCGTGTTATCACTGGCTTAAAACGTATTTCTAAACCGGGTTTACGCGTATACGCAAAAACAAACGAAGTACCTAAAGTATTAAACGGTCTTGGTATCGCTTTAGTATCAACTTCACAAGGTTTATTGACTGATAAAGAAGCTCGCGCTAAACAAGTTGGCGGAGAAATCTTAGCATACGTTTGGTAATTAGCAATAAAAAGAATGGAGGTGCAACTAAATGTCTCGCGTAGGTAAAAAGGTTATCGAGGTACCTGCTGGCGTTACTGTAACTGTAGAAGAAAACAACACAGTAACTGTTAAAGGTCCAAAAGGCGAATTAACTCGTCAATTCCACAAAGATATGAAAATCGAGCAAGAAGGCAACATCATCACTGTTGTTCGCCCTTCTGAATCTAAAGAACACCGTACAAACCACGGTACAACTCGTGCGTTACTAGCTAACATGGTAACTGGTGTGTCTGAAGGTTTCACTCGCTCTCTAGAACTTATCGGTGTAGGTTACCGTGCTCAATTACAAGGCAAAAAGCTAGTATTGAACGTTGGTTACTCTCATCCAGTAGAGTTCACACCAGAAGAAGGTTTAGAGGTTGAAGTTCCTTCAAACACTAAAATCATCGTTAAAGGTATTTCAAAAGAGCGTGTAGGTGCATTAGCATCTAATATCCGTGACGTACGTCCACCAGAGCCTTACAAAGGTAAAGGGATCCGTTATGAAGGCGAATTCGTTCGTCGTAAAGAAGGTAAAACAGGTAAATAATGCTGCATAAGCATTAGAAAGGAGTGACCTCTATGATTACGAAACAAGATAAAAATCAAGTTCGTAAGAAACGTCATGGGCGTGTTCGTTCTAAGATCTCAGGTACTGCTGAGCGTCCACGTTTAAACGTATTCCGTTCAAACAAGAACATCTATGCACAATTGATCGATGACGTAGCTGGCGTAACTTTAGTTTCTGCTAATACTCAAGAAAAAGGTTTCGAAGGTACTGGCTCAAACACAGAAGCAGCTGCTAAAATCGGTGAAATCATCGCAAAACGCGCTGTTGAAAAAAATATTACTACTGTGGTATTTGACCGTGGTGGTTACTTATATCATGGACGTGTAAAAGCTTTAGCTGAAGCTGCACGTGAAAACGGCTTAGAATTTTAATAAGAAGGAGGGACATACTTCATGAGTCGCATTGACGCAAACAAATTAGAACTTGAAGAACGCGTAGTTACGATTAACCGCGTTGCTAAAGTTGTTAAAGGTGGTCGTCGCTTCCGCTTCACAGCATTAGTTGTTGTTGGAGATAAAAACGGTCATGTAGGTTTTGGTACTGGTAAAGCTCAAGAGGTTCCAGATGCAATCCGCAAGGCTGTTGAAGACGCGAAGAAAAACTTAATCGAAGTACCACGCGTGGGTGGAACTACTCCACACTTAGTGCAAGGTCGCTTCGGTGCAGGTTCAATCTTAATCAAACCTGCTGCTCCTGGTACAGGAGTAATCGCTGGTGGTCCAGTACGTGCTGTACTAGAACTTGCTGGTATTACTGATATTCTTTCAAAATCTCTAGGTTCAAACACACCAATCAACATGGTGCGTGCAACTGTAGCAGGTTTATCTGAATTGAAACGCGCAGAGGAAGTAGCTAAACTACGCGGTAAATCAGTGGAAGAATTATTAGGATAAGGGGGGAATTATAATGGCTAAATTACAAATCACCCTTACTAAATCTGTGATCGGTGTTAAACCGGCACAGCGTAAAACTGTTGAAGCTCTTGGCTTACGTAAAACAAACCAAACTGTAGAACAAGCTGATAACGCAGCTATTCGCGGTATGTTAACAAAAGTAGCTCACTTAGTTACTGTAAAAGAAATCTAATTTCAACAACATTGAACAAGGAGGTGCCACCCATAATGAAACTTCATGAGTTAAAACCAGCAGAAGGCTCACGTAAAGAACGTAACCGTGTTGGTCGTGGTATCGGTTCTGGTAACGGTAAAACTGCAGGTAAAGGTCATAAAGGTCAAAACGCTCGTTCAGGCGGCGGCGTTCGCCCAGGATTTGAGGGGGGTCAAAACCCACTTTTCCGTCGTTTACCGAAACGCGGCTTTACGAACATCAACCGTAAAGAATACGCTATCGTTAACCTTGACGCACTTAACCGTTTCGAAGATGGTGCAGAAGTAACACCTGCATTATTGTTAGAAACAGGTGTAGTGAGCAACGAGAAAGCTGGCATTAAAGTTTTAGGTAACGGAACTTTAAATGTTAAGCTTACTGTGAAAGCTCACAAGTTCTCAGCTTCTGCTAAAGAAGCAATCGAGAACGCTGGCGGAACAACTGAGGTGATCTAATGTTTCAGACGATCTCTAACTTTATGCGCGTTCGAGATATACGAAATAAAATCATCTTTACTCTTTTAATGTTAATCGTTTTTCGTATCGGGACTTTCATCCCGGTACCAAACGTTAATGCAGATGTATTAAAGGCAACTGACGAGTTTAACCTTGTCGGCTTCCTGAATACATTTGGCGGTGGTGCACTGGCAAACTTCTCGATCTTTGCGATGGGAATTATGCCGTACATTACAGCTTCAATCATTGTTCAGCTGTTGCAAATGGACGTTGTACCGAAATTTGCAGAATGGGCTAAGCAAGGTGAAGTGGGCCGGCGCAAACTCGCTCAATTCACACGTTACTTTACGATTTTACTAGCGTTTATTCAGTCATTTGCCATGTCATTTGGGTTTAACCAATTCTATGGCGGATCATTGATTACTAATACTAGTATGGGATCTTATTTAACAATTGCGATTGTCTTAACTGCAGGTACATCATTTTTACTTTGGTTAGCTGAGCAAATTACTGCACATGGTGTTGGTAATGGTATTTCTATCATTATCTTCGCTGGTATCGTCGCGGCGATTCCTAATGCAGTCAACCAAGTGTATGCACAACAAATTGAAGGTGCAAAAGATCAGTTATTCATTAACATTGTGATTCTAGCCCTTTTAGTGTTAGTGCTGCTAGCTATTGTTGTTGGTGTTATTTACGTACAACAGGCTTTGCGTAAAATCCCGATTCAATATGCAAAACGAGTTGCCGGTCGTGGCCAGGCAGTCGGTGGACAACAAACGCACTTACCGTTAAAAGTAAATGCTGCAGGGGTTATTCCGGTAATCTTTTCAGTAGCGTTCCTTGTAACACCTCAAACGCTTGCTACATTCTTTGGCCAAAATAGTGTAACAACTTGGATTACAAACAATCTGAATTATACGCAACCAATTGGTATGGCGATTTACATTATTTTGATCATTGCATTCACATATTTCTATGCATTCGTTCAGGTGAATCCAGAAAATGTGGCTGACAACTTGAAAAAACAAGGTGCATACATTCCGGGGATCCGTCCTGGGAATGATACGCAAACTTATTTAACAAGAGTACTTTATCGTTTGACTTTTGTAGGTGCACTATTCCTTGTTGCCATTGCTGTTGTACCGATCCTCTTTACAAACTTTATGAACCTCCCTGCTTCCGTGCGGATTGGCGGTACAAGTTTGATTATCGTAGTCGGTGTAGCGCTAGAGACAATGAAACAATTAGAATCGCAGCTAGTAAAACGTCATTATAAAGGCTTTATGAAATAATGCAGGTTTAGGGAAACATTCAAGTTTCCTTAATCCACTGCTGAGATAGATAAGTGTTGAGGGGAGAAATTACGTATGAATATCGTTTTAATGGGTCTACCGGGTGCTGGTAAAGGTACTCAGGCAGAGAAAATTGTTGAGAAGTACGCAATCCCTCATATTTCTACAGGTGATATGTTCCGTGCAGCGATCAAAGAAGGTACTGAGCTGGGTCTGAAAGCGAAAGCGTTTATGGATGAAGGGAAATTAGTTCCTGATGAAGTAACGATCGGTATCGTGCGCGAACGACTTAGCCAGCCAGACTGCGAAAAAGGATTCTTATTAGATGGGTTCCCACGTACAGTTCCTCAAGCTGAGGCTTTAGACAGCATCCTTGAAGAGCTTGACCGTCCGGTAGAGCACACAATCAACATCGAAGTTGAAAAAGAAGAATTAATCGCACGTTTAAGTGGTCGTCGTATTTGTAAAACTTGCGGTGCTTCTTATCACTTAATTTTCAATCCACCAGCTGTGGAAGGGAAATGTGATAAAGACGGCGGAGAGCTTTACACTCGTGCAGATGATAATCCTGAAACGGTAACAAACCGTCTGGAAGTAAATATGAATCAAGCACAGCCTTTGCTTGATTTCTACCAAGCTAAAGGTGTTTTAACGAATATTGATGGACAGCAGGATATTGATAAAGTATTCGCTGATCTTGACGCTCTATTACAGGGCATCCGCAGCTGATACCTGACCGGGCGCGAGAATAGCTTCCGTCGGATATTGTGCGGAGGCAACAGAGAACGAATTTTTTGAGAGTTGCAAAAGCATATTGTGCCCGGTATATACTTTTATGGACGATTTTGAGCGCTACGGTGTGATGACACTTCGGAAAAAAGGTATAATGGGTTTCGTGGAAGCATCTGTGTAAACGGGTGGGTAGACCATCCGGAGACATCCGGCTATCGTGTTAACATGAGGAATACAGCTTTCCTTAACGGGTTCTGTACATTCCGTGGATTGTGTGAAGCGAAACCAGACGAGCGTCTTTCGAACATCTCTCATACAATCCAAACATATGTTGAGACGTATTGCTTCTTCTAGAAAAGAACAATTGCTTTGGTTCTCAAGGGAATCAAAAATTGCATATAGAAGGGAGTTAAGGGTTGATGGCGAAAGACGATGTAATTGAAGTCGAAGGAACAGTTGTTGAGACTTTGCCAAACGCGATGTTTAAGGTAGAATTAGAAAATGGGCACACTGTGCTCGCACACGTTTCTGGAAAGATTCGTATGCACTTTATCCGTATCCTACCGGGAGATAAGGTTACTATCGAGTTATCTCCTTATGATTTAACTCGCGGTCGTATCACATACCGTTTTAAATAATCTTTTGCACTCCGGACTATTAAGGAGGTTAGGTTAGATGAAAGTGAGACCATCTGTGAAACCGATCTGCGAAAAATGTAAAGTAATTCGCCGACGCGGTAAAGTAATGGTAATCTGTGAAAATCCTAAACACAAACAAAAACAAGGTTAATTTTAAGGAGGTGCACACGTAGATGGCACGTATTGCTGGTGTTGACATTCCTCGCGACAAACGCGTGGTAATTTCATTAACTTACATTTACGGTATTGGTAAAACTACATCTCAAAAAGTATTAGCGGCAGCTGGTATTGACGAAAATATCCGTGTACGCGATCTTACTGAAGATCAATTAAACCAAATCCGTGAACAATTAGATTCATACAAAACTGAAGGTGACCTACGCCGTGAAGTTTCTTTAAACATCAAACGTTTAATGGAAATCGCTTCATTCCGTGGTATCCGTCACCGTCGTGGTTTACCAGTTCGTGGTCAAAATACGAAGAACAATGCGCGTACGCGTAAAGGTCCTCGTAAGACTGTAGCGAACAAGAAAAAATAATTAAGTAAAGGAGGTTCCTTCTTATCATGGCTCGTAAACAACAAACTCGTAAACGTCGTGTGAAAAAGAATATCGAATCTGGTATTGCACACATCCGTTCTACATTCAACAATACAATCGTAACGATTACAGATATGCAAGGTAACGCTGTTTCTTGGTCTTCAGCTGGTGCTCTTGGTTTCCGTGGTTCACGTAAATCAACTCCATTCGCTGCTCAAATGGCTGCAGAAACTGCTGCGAAAGCATCCCTTGAACATGGTCTGAAAACGTTGGAAGTAACTGTTAAAGGTCCTGGTGCAGGTCGTGAAGCTGCAATCCGTGCGCTTCAAGCTGCTGGTTTAGAAGTAACTGCTATTAAAGATGTTACTCCAGTTCCTCATAATGGTTGCCGTCCGCCAAAACGTCGTCGCGTGTAATGGGTGCAGCTTAAGGGGATACCTTTAA
This sequence comes from Lysinibacillus odysseyi 34hs-1 = NBRC 100172, assembly GCF_001591965.1. GTDB lineage: Bacteria > Bacillota > Bacilli > Bacillales_A > Planococcaceae > Lysinibacillus_B > Lysinibacillus_B odysseyi. The sequence continues at coordinate 17,767 of NZ_BCVX01000012.1, read as the reverse complement.
GTACATCATTTCTTGTGCAAAGGCTTGTGCAATTTTAAACGGTCAATCTAGATCGACAACTATGATGGTATGAACCTATACATTCGATGTTTTGAAGGAGGGTAAATTGAATGATCGAAATTGAAAAACCAAAGATTGAGACGATCAGCGATGATGCCAAGTATGGCAAGTTTGTTGTAGAACCGCTTGAACGCGGATATGGAAACACTTTGGGTAATTCACTACGTCGTATCCTTCTGTCTTCACTACCAGGGGCGGCTGTAACATCAATCCAAATTGATGGCGTATTACACGAATTCTCAACAGTAGAAGGCGTTGTAGAAGATGTTGCTTCTATCATCTTAAACGTGAAAAAGCTTGCTTTAAAAATCTACTCTGATGAAGAGAAAGTGATTGAAATCGATGTGAAGGGTGAAGGCGTAGTTACAGCTGCGGACATCACACATGACAGCGATGTAGAAATTTTAAATCCAGATCTATATATTGCAACAATCGCTAAAAACGGTCACCTACGCATGCGTATGTATGCACAAAGAGGCCGTGGTTACACTCCTGCTGATCAAAACAAACGTGAGGATCTTCCTATCGGCGTGATCCCGATCGACTCTATTTACACTCCAGTTTCACGCGTCAACTTCCAAGTAGAGAACACTCGCGTTGGACAAAACTCTGACTACGATAAGTTATCACTTGATGTGTGGACAGATGGAAGCATCGGTCCAAAAGAGGCGATTTCGCTTGGAGCGAAAATCTTAACAGAGCATTTAAACATCTTTGTAGGCATGACGAACGAGGCACAAACTGCTGAAATCATGGTCGAAAAAGAAGAAGATCAAAAAGAAAAAGTTCTAGAGATGACTATCGAGGAACTGGACCTTTCTGTTCGCTCTTACAACTGCTTAAAGCGCGCTGGTATCAACACGGTATTAGAGCTTGCTAATAAGTCAGAAGACGATATGATGAAAGTTCGTAACCTTGGCCGTAAGTCTTTAGAAGAAGTTAAGGCGAAGTTAGAAGAGCTTGGTTTAGGATTACGTAAAGAAGACTAAGCGACATTTACAATATATAAGCTAGATCAGATATTTATAAAGGAGGGAAACATCCATGGGTTACAGAAAACTTGGCCGTACAAGTTCTCAACGTAAAGCGATGTTACGTGACTTAGCTACTGACTTAATCATCAACGAGCGCATCGAAACAACTGAAGCTCGCGCGAAGGAAGTTCGTAAAGCTGTTGAAAAAATGATTACTTTAGGTAAACGCGGAGATTTACATGCTCGTCGTCAAGCGGCTGCATTCATCCGTCGTGAGCTAGTAACAAAAACTGATGAAGAAGGTAACGAAACAACTTCATTCGCACTTCAAAAGTTATTTGATGAGGTTGCTCCACGTTACGCTGAGCGTCAAGGTGGTTACACTCGCATCCTTAAAGTAGGTCCTCGTCGTGGAGACGGCGCACCTGTAGTTGTGATTGAATTAGTTTAATCTTAACTTAAGGTTTGGGGGGTGCCTAGTTCACCTGTTGAACGGCACTCCTTTTTTAATAAGGTGCGTTTTAGCACTTTTATTTCAAGATTTATACGACAATAATTAAGCTGAGCGTTATGATGAGCGGGCCAACTGGCGGCGTCTCGTCTAGCTCTCGCACCTCATTCATACGAACAAGCGGAAATGAGCAGCCGTGCGTTCAACCTAATGTAGTGAAAAGCGCATTTCTCTGAATGGGGTGCGCGCTTTTTTATTCTTATAAAAAGTGCAGCTTTATACATATGTGGAAATAAAGTACGTTTTGCTAAACGTGCTTTATTTTTATATATGTCACTTGTTTATTCAAAAGGGTGGCGCTAACAGATAAAACAGTGTAATTTTAGTAGGAGAGCAGAGAATTGAGGAGCGGAGAATATGACAGAAATTTTATCATTCAATCAAGTTACATTTTCATATACCCCAGAAGTTCCAGAAGTAAGAAATGCTGTAGAGGACGTGACATTTACCGTAAATGAGGGAGAATGGGTCGCCATTGTCGGACATAATGGTTCGGGAAAGTCTACACTTGCTAAATTGATGAGCGGGCTTCTGTTTCCTAATAATGGGGAAGTACGCATTATGCGTGACGTATTAACGGAAGAAAACCTATGGGAGATGCGCTCTCATATCGGTATGGTCTTTCAAAATCCCGATAATCAATTTGTAGGAGCTACTGTGCAGGATGATGTAGCTTTTTCCCTTGAAAATAATGGAGTTCCCTATAAAGAAATGGTAGAGCGAGTCCATCAATCTTTGCAACAGGTAAAGATGGAGAAATTCCTCGATCATGAGCCGCACCACTTATCAGGCGGACAGAAACAACGGGTGGCAATCGCCGGGGCATTGGCGATGCAGCCGAAGATTTTGATTTTAGATGAAGCAACATCTATGCTTGACCCATTAGGGCGTGAGGAAGTACTGCAGACAGTACAGTCTCTGCGGGAGAAAACAGGTTTGACTGTTCTCTCAATTACCCATGATTTAGAAGAAGCCATGCTTGCAGATCATGTTTTGTTTATGAATGAGGGAAAAAAATACGCTGAGGGCACTCCAGAGAAAATATTCGCACTTGGGGACAAGCTTGTAGACCTGGGACTTGATTTACCATTTGCGATGAAGATGACGAAACTGCTGCAAGCACAGGGCGTACAACTGGTAGGACAACATATTACGGAAGAAGAGCTGGTGAATGACTTATGGACATCAAACTTCAACAAGTAAGCTATGCATATGCAAAGGGCACTCCGTTTGAGAAGTATGCATTATTCGATGTAAATGTAGCGATTACTTCAGGCACATACCAGGCAATTATCGGACATACGGGGTCCGGAAAGTCGACTATTTTGCAGCATTTTAATGGGCTGCTGAAACCATCGAAAGGCCAGGTACATATAGGGGATCGTATAATAGAGGCAGACAAGAAAGCGAAGGAGCTGAAGCCGATCCGGCAAAAGGTAGGCATCGTTTTTCAATTTCCCGAGCATCAGCTATTTGAGGAAACGGTTTTAAAAGATATCATGTTCGGTCCGATGAATTTTGGTATTCCAAAAGAAGAGGCAGAACGGCGTGCACGCGAGCTTGTACAGCTTGTCGGGCTGCCGGAAGAAGTGCTTGAAAAGTCGCCGTTTGACTTATCAGGCGGTCAGATGCGCCGGGTAGCGATTGCTGGTGTGCTTGCGATGGAACCGGAAGTACTTGTCCTTGATGAGCCAACTGCTGGACTTGACCCCCGTGGCCAAAAGGAAATTATGGACATGTTTTATACGCTGCACAAGGAGCGCGGGCTGACGACCATTTTGGTGACACACAGCATGGAAGATGCAGCGCGTTATGCGGATGAAATCGTTATTATGCATGAGGGACGCAGCGTGATGACAGGGACGCCAAGAGAGTTGTTTAATGATACCGAAGCACTGAAGCAATATCGGCTCGAATTGCCGAGAATCGTTAAATTTCAGCGACGCATAGAGAAAATGTTGGGGATAAAGCTGCCAAAAGTGTGCTTAACAGAAGAAGAACTAGCGGCAGAGGTTGCGCTTGTTGTAAAGGGGCGTGAACAGACATGATGGAAAAAATGATCTTTGGGCGCTATATCCCGGGAGACTCCTTTGTCCACCGTCTGGACCCACGCTCAAAACTGCTATTCGTCTTCGCATTTATCGTTATTGTATTTTTAGCGAATAACACGATTACATATGTGTTGCTGCTTGCTTTTACAATCGGTGTTATTTTATTGAGCCGCATTAGACTGTATTTTCTTATTAACGGTTTAAAGCCCGTGATCTTCCTTATGATTTTCACCTTCCTGATCCATATTCTCTTTACTCGGGAAGGGACGGTTCTTATTGATTGGGGCTTCCTGAAGGTTTATGAGGAAGGTTTGAAGCAAGGGATCTTTATCTCCATTCGTTTTCTTGTGCTCGTTTTTATGACATCTGTATTAACACTGACAACATCGCCTATTTCGATTACGGATGGGGTTGAGACATTGCTGGGCCCTTTCAAAAAAGTGAAGTTGCCGGTTCATGAGCTGGCGCTTATGATGTCTATTTCCTTGCGATTCATCCCGACATTAATGGATGAAACAGATAAAATTATGAAGGCGCAAATGGCAAGGGGTTCAGATTTAAGCGCAGGTTCCCTGAAAGATCGCCTGAAAGCAGTTGTGCCGCTTCTTGTGCCGCTATTTGTCAGCGCATTTAAGCGCGCTGAGGATTTGGCAACAGCAATGGAAGTAAGAGGCTATCGCGGTGGTGAGGGGCGTACGCGCTATCGTCAATTAAAATGGGATGTAAGCGATACACTGGCGATTGCTTCTCTTGTTGTAATGGCCGTATTGCTAGTGTATTTCCGTAATTAGAGGTGTTTTATGAGAAGATTAAAAGCAATCATCAGTTATGACGGTACTAATTTTGCAGGCTATCAGGTACAGCCAGGCGAGCGTACAGTACAGCTGGAGCTTGAAAAGGTGCTCTCGATCATGCATAAGGGAGAGCCGGTTAAAGTGACGGCAAGTGGACGTACAGACGCGCGCGTGCATGCAACAGGCCAAACCATTCATTTTGACACGCGGCTTATGATTCCGTGCGAAAAATATATGAAGGCTTTGAACGTGCAATTGCCTCGTGATATCCGGGTACTGTCCGTAGAAGAAGTGCCGGACGATTTCCATGCGCGGTATAGTGTAAGCGGCAAGCGGTACCGCTATATTTGGAGCTGTGAACCGATCCAAAGCCCGTTCCGACGTCATTATACAGTGGAAACGAATGGTACTAAGCCAGACATAGGGGCAATGCAGGAGGCGGCCAAGAGTATTATTGGGACACATGATTTCTCCTGTTTCTGTGCGGCAAATACCAGCGTGGTAGATAAGGTACGCACTGTTACAAAGATTGAACTTGTATGGCATGGGGAAGAGCTGCATATGACCATCGAAGGGAATGGCTTTTTATATAATATGGTCCGTATTATTGCGGGGACGCTCTGGGAAGTTGGTACAGGGAAAAGAGAGGCAGAGAGTCTAGCGAAGATTATAGAGAGCAAAGATAGGAATAAAGCGGGAAAAACCGCACCAGCACACGGTTTATACCTTGAAAAGGTCTACTATGAGCTCTAGTACAACTTCTCCAGGTGTTTAATTAAATCTCTTGACTTATAATCTGATTCGTTATAAGATGATGTATGGTATTTTCATTACCACCACAAATAAGCCCCGAAACTTATAGTGTAGACTAATGAAAAATAACGGTAATTACTATCGATTAGGAGGATATATTCATGCGTACAACATTCATGGCTAAAGGCCACGAAGTAGAGCGTAAATGGTTAGTAGTTGACGCAGAAGGCCAAACTCTTGGACGTTTAGCTTCTGAAGTAGCTGCAATCTTACGCGGTAAACATAAACCAACTTTCACACCAAACGTTGACACAGGTGATCACGTAATCATCATCAACGCTGACAAAATCCATTTAACTGGTAACAAACTTGAAGGTAAAATCTACTACCGTCACACTCAATTCGCTGGTGGTTTAAAACAACGTACAGCTGGCGAAATGAAAGAGAAATACCCAACTCAAATGATCGAGTTAGCAGTTAAAGGTATGCTTCCTAAAAACTCTTTAGGACGCAAAATGTTCGGTAAACTTAACGTTTACGCTGGAGCAGAGCACCCACACGCTGCACAAAAACCAGAAGCTTACGAGCTACGTGGATAATTAAAATAATAGGAGGATATTACCTTGGCACAAGTTCAATATATCGGCACAGGTCGTCGTAAAAGCTCAACTGCTCGTGTACGTCTAGTACCAGGCGAAGGCAAAATCGTAATCAACAACCGTGAAATCGGTGATTACTTACCATATGAAACTTTACACCTAATCATCAACCAACCATTAGTAGCAACTGAAACTAAAGGTTCTTACGATGTACACGTTAACGTAAACGGCGGTGGCTTCACAGGTCAAGCTGGTGCAATCCGTCACGGTATCGCTCGTGCATTACTACAAGTTGACCCTGACTTCCGTCCAGCTTTAAAAGCTGCAGGTCTACTTACTCGTGATGCTCGTATGAAAGAGCGTAAAAAACCAGGTCTACGCGGCGCTCGTCGTGCACCTCAGTTCTCAAAACGTTAATCAATTCTTTATTGCATCAACGTTTTCAAAAGTTATTTGGTTCAGGCTGGTCCAAATCAGCTGCAGCCTCATAAAGAACTTAACAGATTTAAAGCATCAGCATCTTGCTGGTGCTTTTTTGTTATTAATTCCGAATAATGTCGTTATACAGGTTGGATGATTATATGGTAAATCCGAGTTTAAAATCCTCAAGTAATTAAAATTTGCTTCCTCGTATTATTGAGGTTTCAAATAGGGCGAAGTGTCTCTCCTGCCAATTCGTACACCTCAGTAAAAATACATGCTCGCTTCATCAGTTTTTACATAATAGTTGTATACTAATGCAGGCTTTCTCTACTCAGGGTAAAAACTTGATTTTATGTGTGATGAAGCTATTTATGCAAAATAGCCATCCATCTGAAAGTATTTTCACATGGACGGCTATTCATCGTATACAAGAAGGGTACTGTTTTTCATATTTCAGTTTTACGTTTTTTTATTTAAAAGTGGACCGTCAACTAATATTAATACGAATATTTTTAAGTTATGAAGGGTCGTTCTTTGTTAGCGAGCTAGATAGATTATAGTAACATTCCCTGTTAAAATACACTACGCACTAATCCCCCATCTATCCGTAACGCGGCTCCATTAATGGCAGAGGATAGGGGGCTGCTTAAGAATGTCACTAGATGGGCAATCTCTTCAGGGCGGATAAGTCTTTGAATAATGGAAGTTGGCCGGTTTTCAGTCATAAATCGCTTTTCAGCTTCTTCCATTGTCAATGTCTCATTAGGGTAAAGGCTATTTAACATCGTCTCCACCCCTTCTGTTAAAGTAGAGCCGGGCATAACCGTATTGACTGTTACATTTGTTCCTTTAGTCAGCTCAGCTAAACTGCGGGAGAGCGAAAGTTGCATCGTTTTCGTCGCACTATAATGAGCCATTTCCAGAGATGGCATAACCGCAGCCTCACTGGCGATAAAGATAACCCTACCCTCTTTTTTCTGGATCATTTGTTTTAGGTACCACCGTGTAAGTCGAACACCACTCATAATGTTGGTTTCAAAAAACTTAAACCACTCCTCATCAGAAATATCAAAATACTCGACAGGCTCAAAAATCCCCAAGTTGTTAATCAGTATGTCTACTTCGGTATACTTCTGCATAACCTTTTGGCACCCTTGTTCTGTTCCTAAATCAGCTACTGCTGACTGAAGGGCGGCATCAGGATAATTTGCTTGGATTTCTTTTATAGTTTGATTCACTTTTTCTTCACGGCGTCCATTGATCAGAACAGTGGCGCCTTCTGCCACCAATGACATGGCAATTGCTTTTCCGATACCTGACGTAGATCCAGTAACTAGTGCCGTTTTTCCTTTTAAATTCAGTTGCATGCAGATCCCTCCCTAACTTTACGTTTTAGACAAGCCTATATAGAAGTAAATATTCGCATTTAATAGTATGGATCACTCCTCTTACTTTAAACACTAAGGGGGCAACCGGTTAGTCAGAATGATGTAAATGAAAAAATACGATTATATCATTCAGTGTTCCTGATAAAAACCCCGTCTCTCTTTTTGGGATAGACGAATATGATGTTCTACTTAATGGATCATTGGTTTAATGTCAGCGTCTTTAAATATGTTTCGTATGCCGTTACTATAGATTCATACTCTAAATCTGTATACTAAACCTGAGAAGTAACAATTTGTATATGCGAGATAAAATACTTGCTAATAAAGTATGGGATAGGTAAAAATAAAATTCAATAAGCTTATAAAATCTATGTATTTGCCTGAAAGGTCTATCCAAATTACCTGTGTTTCTAAATGGGAAAAAGGGAAAAATAAAAATGGGGTGTTAAAGTTGAAAAGAATATATTTGGGTGCCGCTCTAGGGTTCAGTGTTATTCTGGCAGCATGTGAAGAGCAGCCGGTAGCTGAAAAAGAAATACCACAGAAGCAGACAGAGCAAGAGACGAAACCACAAAAGAATGACCAGGAAGAGGAAAAAGTGCCGTCGCTTACCGAACAGTTACAGAAACGTTTATCTGAATGGAAGCTTGAGCTTCCTTCATGGACAGCTGAAAATAGCGGACATATAGGCGCAGCGGTTAGGGAAGAAAAAGACTCGGTGGAAATTCAGTTTTATGAAACGGAAGAACCGATGCTTCTTAATGACCCAGCACTTGCCAATGCCACGAAAACGGCATTATTAACAATTCAGCGTTTCTCCTCTGCTGCAACAGCAAATGAGCAAATTGCATTTGAGCAATATGATAAAGTAGGAGGCACACCTGTAGATCTCGGATATGGCATCACGGGATATCAAGATGCTGGTGCAGGTTCGTTGTTCACAAGTTGGAATGAAGGGCGATGGGCAATCATTGCCCGGACGAAAACCGATACTCCAAAAGAGGGAGAGCAGCTGGCACGGCAGACTGTTTCTTATTTAGAAGAGCATACTTTGCCGATTCCTTATGAACATGGCTCCTTGCATGTCGATGTCGATGAACAGGGGAGTTTTATAAAGTGGCAGAAAAAAGAGCTCGTGTATGGATTAACAGCTGGCACGAATGCGGAGCTTTTAGAGTGGGCAACCTTATTTAAATAGAAAACAGCTTCATCAACTGGAGGGGAGCCATGAAAGAGAAGTGGAAAATAGGGGTTGTCATCTTAACAGCTTTTTTGATGCTTGCCGCCTGTAAAGATGAAAGTGGAGAAAATGCTGCCGATGATAAAACAATCCAAGAGGGAACAAGTACGAATCAAGCACAAATGAATACTTCTACAAGCGGAGAACTGCCGGAAGGTCTGAGAGAGGCGGAAGATCCGACGTTCCCTACCGGCAGTATTGTAACAATAAGTGCTGAGCATACAAATGGCACAAAAGCGGTAGAAGGGACAGTAGCAGGTGCTTATGATACAGCTGCTTATATCGTTTCATATGAACCTACAAATGGTGGAGAACGGGTAGAGAATTATAAATGGGTCATACACGAGGAGATCCAAGGGGCAGGTGCTGATTTATTTGCACGTGGCGAGAAGGTCGTATTAAATGCGTCACATATGACAGGTATGCATGGGGCAAATGCCTATATTGAAGCTGTTGAAGAAACGACTGTCTATATGGTTAACTATATTTCGACGACTGGAGAAAAGGTAACAAACCATAAATGGGTTGTGGAAGAAGAGTTCTTACAAAATAACTAAGTGATTAAGTCACCCAAGCAAGAGTGGGTGGCTTATTTTGTGTGCCACAGCCGGTGCCTGCAAAAGAAGGCTGACAAGCAGTAAAGAGTGCTACTTTTTATTACATAGAGCATAATTAGATGGCAGAAATACAGAAAGTCCTTTTACGTATTTAGCAAAAGAATTGTGCTGTTGTATACTTTTGTATACAATTAGTGTCGAGAGGTGATAAGCAATGGATAAAGAGCAAGGACATAAGTTGAAAGAAACCGGCCATAAACCAGGAAGGCGTGGAAGGAGCGGGGCCCAAACCTTCAGACGTGGAAGAGCGCTGGCCTTCTATCAACAATTGGTCATTAGGCGGGAGACATTAAAAGTACAGCTGGAATGCTCCGAATTACATTCAATCCATCAGGTGATAGCTGGTGAGTTAAAGGCAACAGAGATGATCATGAATGATTTTAAGGCTGCTTTTGAACTAGCAGAAATGACTGAAGAAAAGACGAAAGAGTAAAAGGTATATGGAAATGCTATAAGAAAAATCTGATGGCGAGAGATATAAAAACAAAATGGTCGTTTAAATAGGAAGAGAGGTACATAGATGCAGGCAGTAGGAAAATTGATTAACTATCTGAAGCCGTATAAAGCATTTGCCATTATTGCCCCGTTGATGATGCTGTTTGAGGTATCGATGGATTTGATCCAGCCGACAATATTGCAGATGATTATCGATAACGGAATTGCAGAAAATGATACACCTTACATTATCCGGATGTTTGGAACAATGATTGGGGCTGCTGTACTAGGCTTGATTGGCGGAGTCGGCTGCTCCATTTATGCGTCAAGAGCAGCGGTCAATTTTGCAACAGATGTACGACATGATTTATATAAGACAATTATGTATTTTTCAACGAGCAGTAAAGATGAATTTACGCTTGGTAAGCTTATTACAAATTTAACGAGTGATATTGAGATGTTGCAGCGGGCCTTAACAATGCTGCTGAAAGTGTTTGTCAGGGGACCGATGATGTTTATCGGAGCAGTAGTCATGGTGTGGTTTACAGCCCGCGAACTTTTTTCTATTTTACTTGTCGTTATCCCGATTTTGGCATTTTGCGTCTACTTTTTTACGATGCTGTCAGGAAAGCTCTTCCACAAGGTACAGAAGGTAGTCGATCAGGTAAATACAAAGGTGCAGGAGAACTTGGCGGGTATTCGTGTTATTAAGGCATATAACCGGAAGCAACATCAAATTGACCAATTTACAGATGTTAATACTCAGCTGATGAAGCGCAATATTACAGCTGACCAAATCGTAGGGATTTTAGCACCGCTTTCCATGTTCGTCATTAATTTAGGGATTGTGGCGGCGCTTTGGATAGGTGCCATTAAAGTAGAAGGAGGAACGTTGGAAATTGGCGCCATCCTTGCTTTTACAAACTATTTAATGATGGTAATGAACGGCTTGATGAGTTCTTCAATGGTGCTTGTCCAGCTTGCCCGTGCTATTCCAAGTGCTGAGCGGATAGTTACGGTGCTGGAAGAACAGACGGATATAGTAAGTCCGAAGCATGCGGCTGAGCATTCTATTCGAGGAGATATTACATTTGAGAATGTGAGCTTTTCTTATATTAAAGGAGCAGAACCCGTTTTAAAACACGTCTCTTTTTCGGCAAAAGCCGGGGAAACGGTTGGTATTATCGGGATGACAGGAAACGGGAAATCTACATTAGTAAAGATGATTCCGCGTTTATTTGATCCTGATGAAGGGGTGATAAAAATTGACGGTATCCCTCTGCAGCAATACGACTTGCAGCAGCTCCGTGAATCAATCGGATTTGCACCTCAGAAGGCGACTCTTTTTTCAAAGACCATCGCTGAAAATATCCGCTATGGAGATGAAGATGCAACAGAAAAGCAAATAGCAGAAAGCTTGCTTGCTGCCTGTGCGATGGAGTTTGTTGAGAAGCTTCCGGCATGGACCGAACATCAGTTGACACAAGGCGCCACAAACTTATCAGGTGGTCAAAAGCAGCGATTGGCTATGGCCCGTGCCTTTGTCCGAAAGCCCCCCATTCTTGTGCTCGATGATGTAACAAGTGCAGTTGACAGCATTTCTGAAAAGAAAATTCAACAAGCGATTAAGATACAATTTGCGGCTTCTACAAAGTTGGTCGTTTCTTCAAAGATTTCTTCTATCCGGGATGCTGATCTTATCCTTGTAATGGATGACGGGCGGATTGCAGCGGCAGGGACGCATGAACAGTTATTGAAAACAAGCAGCCTTTATCAAGAAATAGCTGCAACACAGGCAGAAAAAGGAGGGACGTTAAGTGAGTAAATCATCAACAGGGGGGCCACCGCTGCCAATGCGGCATCCAGGAGGGAGATTCACGGGGCCAGTCGTCAAGCCGAAAAACCAGAAGGAGACATTATTGCGCATCTGGCATTATATGCGCCAGCAGAAGCTTGGCATGATTTCTGCGGTGGTTTTTGTTATTGTATCGTCACTGCTCAGCTTGGTCGGCCCGTATTTAATTGGTGTCATTACCGATGATTATATTTTAAAGCTGGACGTAGGCGGTGCTATCCGCATGGCTGTTTTATTAGCCATTGTCTATACGATCTATTCCTTGCTTACGTGGCTGCAATCCTTTGTCATGGTCAGGGTGGCCCAAAAGACGATACGAAAATTGCGCCAGGAGCTGTTCGAAAAGCTTCAATCCTTGCCGCTTGCATTCTTTGATAAGCGCCAGCAAGGGGATTTAATGAGCCGTATGACAAATGATATCGATAATTTAAATGCTGCCCTGTCCCAAAGCGTCGTACAAATTATGTCTTCGCTTTTAATGATTATTGGGACGGCCTTCGCTCTCTTTTATTTAAACTGGCTGCTGGCTCTTGTCACACTCACTGTTATTCCATTAATCGTGTGGGCGACAAAGCAAATTATTAAGCGAAGCAGCGTGAATTTTGTGGCGCGGCAGCGGGATCTTGGAAGATTGAACGGTTATATAGAAGAGACTATTTCAAACTCGGCTATTACTACTCTGTTCGGTAAAGAGAAGCAAACTTTGGAGGAATTTACGGAGTCAAACGAGCTTCTCCGATCCTCTGCTATGCGGGCTGATATTATTTCAGGATTTATGGGTCCGATTAATAACTTTATGAATAATCTCGGTATGGGGTTAGTCATCGGGGTGGGGGCAGTCATGGCCGTCCATGGTTATGTCACTATTGGGGTGATTGCCGCTGTCGTTACCTATACACGCCAATTCTTCCGTCCGATTAATCAACTTTCAAACTTGCTTAATACATTTCAATCAGCCATTGCCGGATCTGAACGAGTATTTGAAATATTAGATGAAAAAGAGGAAGTAGCAGATCAGCCGGGAGCAAAAGAAAAAGAACGCTTCCGTGGAGATGTGGAATTTGAAAAGGTAGTATTTGAATATGAAAAAGGAAAACCAATTTTAAAAGGCATTGGTTTTACGGCGCATGCTGGCGAAACAGTAGCCATTGTTGGACCTACTGGTTCTGGGAAGACGACCATTATCCAGCTTCTTACACGTTTTTATGAAACGACAGCTGGGCGTATCCTGTTAGACGGTCATCCGATTACTGATTATTCAATGACGAATGTCCGTGATCATGTCGGTGTAGTGCTGCAAGATACGTATTTATTTTCAGGTACTGTCCGTGAAAATATTCGGTTCGGGAAGCTGGATGCAACAGATGAAGAGGTGGAGAAGGCAGCAAAGATTGCCTATGCTCATAACTTTATTAAATACTTGCCCCAGCAATACGATACAATGCTGAGTTCCGGAGGGATGAATTTAAGTCAGGGACAACGTCAGCTTATTGCGATTGCCCGTGCCATTTTAGAGGATCCTGATATTCTGATCCTTGATGAGGCAACATCGAGTGTTGATACGATGACGGAAGTTCATATCCAAAAAGGGCTCAATAATTTAATGAGAGGGCGCACAAGTTTTGTGATTGCCCACCGCCTGAAAACGATAGAAAATGCAGATGCCATTCTTGTTGTAAAGGATGGAGAAATATTAGAATCAGGAAACCATGACACGCTGATGAAAAAGGGCGGCTTCTACGCAACTTTACAAAACAATCTAGCGCTGGAATAATGCATAGACTCGCTCTCCTCGACGTATAGTGTGGAAAGGAGAGTGGGACATGTGCGACGTTGGTTGGCATTATTTGTACTGCTATGTACATGCATGATCGTTGTTGTCTATGAGACAAGCGCATCGAATAGAAGTTATTTTTTACCCGAACCGTTAGGGGGGGTAACGATTGTGCTTGATGCAGGACACGGCGGCATAGATGGCGGTGCATCACAAGGTGATGTGATTGAAAAGGAAATTACACTGGCAATTACGGAAAAACTGGAGCGGCAATTGAAACGCCTAGGTGCCGAAGTGATCATGACACGCACGACAGACGGCGATGTCATTAGTGAGCATAAACCGGATATGGAATTTTCATCGAATCGAGAGCGTAAAAAAGAGGATATATTTACGCGGCAGGCGATTGTAGCGGAGAAAAAGCCGGATATGTTCATTACCGTTCATGCTAACGCCATCCCGGATAGTAAATGGCGTGGCGCTCAAGTGTTTTACCATAAAACAGGACATGAACAGAGCCAACATTTGGCAAAGTCCATTCAGGCATCAATTAAAGATGATTTGGGCAATACTCAAAGGGAAGCACTAGCAATTGAACGGGTATATTTACTGAAGAAGACAGAAGTGCCGGCAGTTTTAGTAGAGACAGGCTTTATCAGCAATCCAGAGGAGCGTGCACTGCTCGCTGATAAAAACTATCAGGATAAGATGGCGATTGCTATTGCACGGGGAGTAGAAGACTATTTCGCTCTTGCATACCAGTGAAGCAACTCATAACACTACTATAAGCTGTGTGTGATATACTAGCAATGGACATAAAATATGGGGGAGTGTATGAATTTGATGAACGAACAACAAGTCCGAGAACTATTAGGCCAATTAGAAGATCCTTTTTTACATAGAACCTTAGAGCAAACAGGCGGAATTATTAACGTATCAATTAAAGAAGAAAAACAATTTGTTAGTGTAAAAATCGCCATTGCAAAAACAAATACACCTGAGCAAATGACACTTCAAATGAAGATTGTTGAATTGTTAAAAGAAAACGGCGCAGCTTCTGTAGGTATCCGTTTTGAGGAGCTGGCTCCAGAAGTATTGGATTCATTCCGTGGACAGGCAACAGAAGCAGAAGCACAAGATATTTTATCACCATTATCAAAAGTACAATTCATTGCCATTGCTTCCGGTAAAGGCGGTGTAGGGAAATCAACAGTTTCTGTCAATATGGCAGTAGCGCTTTCACGCCTTGGTAAAAAAGTCGGCTTAATTGATGCAGATATCTACGGCTTCAGCGTACCTGATATGATGGGGATTCAAGAAATGCCGGTTGTAAAGAATGACCGCATTTATCCTGTAGAACGTATGGGTGTAAAAGTCATCTCCATGGGCTTCTTTGTAGAGAACAATGCACCGATTGTATGGCGTGGACCAATGCTTGGCAAAGTATTAGACCAATTCTTCCGTGATGTAGAATGGGGAGATTTAGATTACCTGTTATTAGATTTACCGCCAGGTACAGGGGATGTAGCGCTTGATCTTCACCAAATGCTGCCTGCTTCTAAGGAAATTGTCGTAACAACTCCGCATCCAACAGCTGCATTTGTAGCGGCGCGTGCAGGGGCAATGGCCTTACAGACAAACCATGAGATTCTCGGGGTAGTAGAAAATATGGCTTGGTTCCAGTCTAAGCTGACAGGTGAGCGGGAGTATGTTTTCGGCCGTGGTGGTGGTCCGAAGCTTGCAGAAGAGCTACGTACAGACCTGCTCGGACAAGTTCCACTTGGCCAGCCGGACTGGGAAGATGAGGACTTTGCTCCTTCTGTTTATGCAGAAAATCATCCAACAGGAAAGCTATATCTAGAAATGGCGCAAAAAGTTATTGATCAATTAGCGAAATAATAAGTGGAAGCAACTTATTAAAAGGAAGCTTCTTATACAGGAAAAGGGCTGTCCAGAAGCATATATCTTCTGGACAGCCCTGTTTTTCTTGTTAAACAGCTACTGAGAAGCAAAGACCACAGTGCACATGGAGCTCTTCAAAATGAAGTCCTTTCTATTGGCCGCCTCCACCGCCGCCACTGCTGCCACCACCAGATTTGC
Source organism: Lysinibacillus odysseyi 34hs-1 = NBRC 100172 (assembly GCF_001591965.1). GTDB lineage: Bacteria > Bacillota > Bacilli > Bacillales_A > Planococcaceae > Lysinibacillus_B > Lysinibacillus_B odysseyi. Next base: position 2,193 of record NZ_BCVX01000012.1, on the reverse strand, counting down.
CTTCCTCAGATTTTCCGCCGCCTTCTTCTTCTTTAGCATCTGTAGCTTTTCCGCTTTTTCGAATAAGCTCTTCCCATTTTGTTTGTAATAATGGGTTTTCAATTGTCTCCATTGCCACTTCCTCCATTTGTTTACGGAGGGCTGACCCTTTAAGGATGGATTCGAATTGTTTTTGCATGTCCGGTTGGTCAAAAAACTTAGTTAACTTTTCCTGATAGTCAGCATCTGCCATGAGACCTTTCATTATGTCTTCCTGCTGATCCCTCATACTTTTGGCAAGTGTTTCCTTGAACTTAGGATCTTCAAATGTTTTCTTCCAAAAATCCTCTGCATCCTTTGAAAGCAGGGTCGTCTTCATTGCTGTTTCTACATCATCATGCTGGAGTACGACAAGGTCACGAAAGCTCTGGTCTGTTAAAAGATCCCGTACCGCCTTTTTCCCATCCTCTGTTTGAAGTGCATCCACCATAATTTTTTTTATTTCGTCGTATGAAAGCGTCGAGGTTTTCTCATCATTATTACAACCAGTGAGCAGAACAGCAAAACCTAAAACGATTAAAAGTCGCCGCATAAGTTCATCCCTTTCCACATAGGCTCTTTCAATTATTGTTCACAATTCCGTGTATTCTATGTATCCAATCGTATCTCCATTAGCTTTTTTATAAAACGATTGTTAAAATAAGGAGTGGAGATTAAAAAATGGGGGACAATTTGTTGTGACGATACGGAATTGGATTAAATTTTTTGTAATGACAATGCTTATAGGCGGCGGAGTCACAGCAGTGGCTAGTCTTTTTATACGTTGGGATTTCTTCCAGCCCTATCTAGTAGCGGGTAATTTTGTTGAATTTATTGCGGCATTAGCCTGGATGGTACTTTTAGGATTTACGATGAGCGTAATTGCGCAAGCTGGTTTTTTTGCTTATTTGACACTTCATCAGGTCGGGGTAGGCATATTTAAGACACTGACATTATGGAATTGGGTACAGATGTTGCTCATTCTTGTTGTTCTTTTGGATTTAATTATTTTCCGTTTTGCACCAGACGCCAACAGTGCCGGAGACTGGGCATTCTATATTGGACTATTACTTGTCCTAGTAGGTGCGGCGATTGCTACAGCTATTAAAAAGGTGAAAATGACAGGCAAAAAGCATGTATTGATTTCTGCCGTGTTTTTTATGATTGTTATTACTTCTTTGGAATGGATTATTGCACTTATGGGACGACAGGATAATATTAATGTATATGTTGCACTTTTATTATTCCCTCTTTTAGCGACTAATGCATATCAATTGTTAATGTTACCGAAATACAACGAAAAGTCGGAACAAGACCGTAAAAGACTGGAAGAACGTCGTAAGGAACGAAAACAGGCCGCACAGCAGCCATAAAAGAACCCGGCTATGGAGCCGGGTTCTTTTATGGTGATTTTTTTGTTTTAATAGAATAACCAAATAGACTTTCTTCTATAGAAATAAATTGATATTTTTTCATCCAATTAGAAAGTGCTGTGAAATCGACTTTGTTTTCTTTATAGAGTGGCAATGAAAGAATATCCCCTTTCTCTATTTTTTTTGGAAAGCTATTATTTTGGATTATTAAAGAGGGAGCAAGCATATTAATCTGTTCGTTAAATAATCTTTGCCTTAATTTATCAGTATATGTGTAACCTTGAGGCATGTACCAAAGCGGCTTTTGCTTAAATGCCTGCTCATAGACAGCAATCTCCTGCTGAATAGTATCAAAGGAACTACCAAGTAAACCGGTTGCACGCTGTTTAGATTTCAATGCTTCTACTAAATGATCGGCTCGTTTTAATAAAGCTGGATCTACTAGGAAGAGGATATTACGGCTTTGCTCGGAATTGATGAAATCTAGGAGTCCATCGTGTTCAAAATGTAACTCTACTAAAAAAACATGTCCATTATGACCTTTTGCTACTACATTAGGTTCTTCCGTCATTAAAAAAACGGGTAACTGCTTGTTTGTGTAAGAGTAATAAACAGCAAAAAGAATAGTAGATAAACCTAGTAATATCAATGCTTTTCTCATTTTTTGCATACTCCTTTTTTGAGGGCTTTGTAGAGAAAAATATGGTTTCTCAAAAAAACTTATGAAATAGGGTTGACGGATATGATTAATCGGTGCTATTATAAGTAAGTCGCCAAGAGATGACGCGGCATTTTAATAAAA
>NZ_BCVX01000011.1 GCF_001591965.1 Lysinibacillus odysseyi 34hs-1 = NBRC 100172 | reverse complement strand
GATTAAGAAAGAAAATTATTGTTAACGTCTTGCTTGTTCAGTTTTCAAAGTTCATGTTGTCTGCTCGTTTCAGCGACTTCTCTAATTTAACATTTAAGTTTTTGTTTGTCAACAACTTTTTCGAGAAAAGTTTTTCGTGACTTCCAAAACCTATGTTTGTTTATTTAAAGCGTCACGTCTTAGCGACATTTAATATATTACAATATCATCATTCTAAAAGTCAACACTTTTTATAAAAAAATTCAAGGCATGTTAAACATGCCTCGATTACTATACTATACGCCATATTCATTTTCAACAAATCGTCTATCTACACAATAGTTGCGATGGAAAATCGTTTCGTTTTTCGCGATAACCGGTTCTACTATTATATAGCCTTTATCAATTAAGTACTCTACAAACACCTCGAGATCTGTAGAATAGTAGCTGAGCTCTTCATGATCGTGCAGTTCCTGGATTGTCCAAGATGCCCTTGTCAGCATTACCTCTAAGATGTGCTGTGCACCATCGTGTGTACGTGAATTAATAAGAAACTCACTCGCCAAGAACAAAAGTTCCAGACGTTTCTCTAATGTTTCATTACTCATAACTAGCTCTTCATATAACTTGTAAACTGCCGGTTCAATCTTTTTAACTTGCGACCATACAGTTACTTCAGGATAAAGACCGCTATCAATTACCGAGAGCCTCCCTAAATGATGGAGAGAATCCACTACGTGATTATATGCATCCAAATATTCGCCCCGCTCAAAAAACTCTTTTCCTTCTAAATACCGGCGAATCAGCTTGCTGAATTGGATACCTGTTTTGATTTTCCGACCGTAAAAAGGAAACTCCTGTAGTTCAAAACGCAGCTTATATAGAAACTCATTTCGATCGAAGAGAACTTTTCCATAAAAGATCCAGTCAACCAGCTTACGGTTGGAGCCGATAAACAGCCACTTGCGAAGACGTTTCTCTGTTACTATGTGCATTACCATCTTTGTTTCGCCATATAGATAATGCTTTGTAAAGATTGGTTGCTCGCCTTCTTTTACGATGATAAGCAGTACTGCATCAAATGTATCCGTCATGTTTGTCGCATCGTCCCGCTTATTAATCAATATAACACCTAATGTATCCGGATGGCTGGCGCGTTCCTGATAAATAGGACGTAAAACATGTTCCATAAAAGTACCCCCTATAGTTTACACTACTGCCTAGAAGAATTGTTTCGACATCTGTTTTGCAAATCCTTTTAAAAGATTATAATTCTAAGGTGAACCACCCATACCTATACAAACTTGGAAATATCAACTTCTTAAGAGCAAGACCTGACAGAAGCTTTTGAATAGGCTATCCCGGTGGTTGATAAATATATTATATGGTATAGTAACCATAGAGTAGGAGGCAAATAAAATGAAGAAGTATTCTAACAAGATAAATAAAATCCGCTCATTTGCATTGTCACTAATTTTTATCGGCTTCGCAATTATGTATGGAGCGATTTTCTTCCGTGAACACCAGATTCTCGTCCTTATTTTCATGACCCTCGGACTTTTATGTATCATCGGAAGCACAGCTGTATACGGTTGGATTGGCTTGCTTTCCACTCGTGCAGTGCAGGTTGAATGCCCTAACTGCGGAAAGCACACAAAAATTCTTGGTCGAGTAGATATGTGCATGTACTGCAATGAGCCGCTTACGCTTGATGCGACACTCGAAGGAAAAGAATTTGATGAAAGCTACAATAGTAAAAGAAGCTAAAGCTGGTTGCGCCGGCTTTTTCTTTTTTCCTTGAAAAATAGAGACAGCCGTATAACTCCCCCTTAACTTTACTTACTTCCCTCTCTAACAACCCAGTGGTTTTTAACGCTTCCCGAATAAGAAAAAACCTAGCAGACTATCCTGCTAGGCCGATTACTATAATGCTTTTTTGTTTTCCCCTGCCAAGCATTCGGGGCAAGTTCCGTAAACTTCTAAACGATGTGAGTTTACTTGGAAGCCTGTAACATGTGAAGCAAACTGCTCCACCTCATTCAAACCGGGATAATGGAAGTCAACAATCTTCCCGCAGCATTCACAAATCATATGGTAATGATCATTTGTCACAAAATCAAAACGACTCGCTGCATCACCGTAAGTCAATTCTTTTACTAAGCCAACTTCTCTGAATACACGTAAATTATTATAAACTGTCGCGACACTCATATTTGGAAACTTATCTTCCAGAGCTTTATATATGTCATCAGCTGTAGGATGAATCATTGAGTTAATTAGATATTCCAAAATAGCATGACGCTGTGGAGTAATTCTTACACCAGTAGTCTTTAACGTGTCTAACGCGTCTTTTAAATGCATTTCATCAGACATCGTCATGCACCTCTTTCACTCATATTATTAATTTATAATTGTTACAAATAGTGTATCGAATTTATCCACAGCTTGTCAACAATTCCTTGTTTCCAGTGGCGTGATATTATGAGAAAAATGAGTAATAAATAATTCTATTATCAATTAGATTGACTAATTGATAATACGACCCTCTTCCCTTTTGCAGGGATCAATAGCCTCTTAAAATATTAACTTCATTTTCAAGCTCCCGTTCACCTGCTGCCCACTTTAGAAGATTCGGCTTAAAAATCTCCAAGCTACGCTCCACATAACGTGAAGAATGGCTTGATAAGTGCGGCGAAACTGTTACATTATCCATTTTCCATAAAGGGCTATGCGGAGGAAGCGGCTCTTCCATATATACATCCAGCACCGCATGGGCGATTAACTTTTGAGTAAGCGCCTCTACAAGAATCGTCTCGTCTACTAGATCCCCACGTCCGAAGTTCATGAAAATCGCATTATCTTTCATTGCCGCGAAATGTTCGCGTGTCAGAAGCCCTTTCGTCTTCTCCGTACTTGGCAGCATAGAAATAACAATATCCGCTTTTGGCAGATGCTCCATTAAATCCTGCATGGTAAATGTTTCATTCATATAACTAGCCATTTCCCCCGAGCTATTGATGCCAATCGTATGTACCTCGAAGGCCTGGAGAATCCGTCCTATTTCCTGACCAATTGCCCCTGGTCCCATAATTAAGGCAGTGCTGCCATTTAGTTCAGTCAAACGAATGCGTTTATTCCATTCGCTGCGAGCCTGCTGTTCATAGATGCTTGGAAGTCCGCGCTTTAATGATAAAATATGGGCTAAAACCGACTCGGCCATTGGTTTTTTGTGGATTCCGCGTACGTTCGATACATAAATACCCCGATCGGCAATTGCCTGTGCCGGCATTTTTTCAACTCCTGCTGAGGCAACAAAAATCCATTCCAATTTCTCGGCAACGGCAATCTTCTCTTCATCCAGATCTTCACCGTATGTGACAAGAACTTGTGCATCCCGCAGTACATCCTCTGTAATTCTCTGTTCAAAGATAAATTCCATCTGTGGAAACTCTTCCACTAGAGGTTTGCGCAAGTCTTCTCTTGGCTCAAATGTAAAATAAACTTTCATCCTTACTCCCCCTTTAAATGTGACAGCACTTGCCCAATATGATTCTTTACTTTGACTTTCCGCCACTCTCCTATAATAAGGCCTTCCTCATTGATCAAAAAGGTAGACCGCTCAATCCCCATGTATTCACGGCCATACATTTTCTTTAACACCCATACCCCATACTTCTCGGCCACTTCATGGTCCTCATCGACAAGCAGCGAGAAAGGAAGCCCGTGTTTTTCAATAAACTTAGTATGCTTCTTAGCATCATCCATACTTATCCCAAGGATGACCGCATTTAGGGAGGAAAAGTCTTCATGTGCATCACGGAAATCACATGCTTCTGTGGTACATCCCGGCGTCATATCTTTCGGATAAAAATAAAGAACTACGTTTTTCCCTTTAAAATCAGAGAGGCTCACCTGCTCCCCTTTTTCATTTTCCAATGTGAAAGCTGGTGCCTTTTCATTCAGCAATGTCATAATATCCCCCCATTTTTTCTCTATCGTACCGAATCCTTGCCCTTCTTTCAATTTCTTTGCCGTTCAGGTGGAATTCGGAATACAATAGAGCATACATATAGGATTTGGAGGCAGAAAGATGAATCATACAAAATCAGAACAACTATACAAAGAAGCTTGTGAACATATTGTCGGGGGTGTAAATAGCCCATCCCGCTCCTATAAAGCAGTTGGTGGTGGAGCACCGGTAGTCATGGCCCGGGGAAAGGGAGCATACTTTTGGGATGTTGACGGTAATCGCTATATTGACTATTTGGCAGCATACGGTCCGATTGTGACAGGGCACGGCCACCCGCATATCGCCAAGGCAATCTCTCATGCAGCTGAAACGGGAGTCCTATACGGAACACCGACTGAACATGAGGTAAAATTTGCGAAAATGCTAAAAGACGCAATTCCTACATTAGATAAAGTTCGCTTTAACAACTCAGGTACAGAAGCGGTTATGACAACAGTACGTATCGCCCGGGCTTATACAGGCCGTACTAAAATCATCAAATTCGCTGGATGCTATCACGGCCATTTCGACCAGGTGCTCGTAGCAGCCGGTTCAGGACCAGCGACGCTAGGCTCTCCCGATTCCGCAGGGGTGCCTGAATCAGTAGCAACGGAGGTCATTACCGTTCCTTTTAACAATAAAGAAGAATTTACATTAGCAATGGAACATTGGGGTAATCAAATAGCAGGTATCCTAATTGAACCGATCGTCGGGAATTTTGGTATTGTTGAGCCAAACCCTGGTTTCTTGGAACATGTACATGCTCTTGCTAAAGAGTATGGTGCCCTCACAATCCATGATGAAGTCATTACAGCATTCCGCTTCCATTATGGCGCAGCTCACACGATGCTCGGACTTACACCGGATTTAGTCGCAATGGGGAAAGTAATCGGCGGCGGCCTGCCAATCGGGGCATACGGCGGACGCAAAGAAGTAATGGAAACCGTTGCACCGCTGGGACCTGCTTATCAGGCGGGAACAATGGCAGGTAATCCGGCGTCTATGCTTGCGGGCATTGCTTGCTTGGAAGTACTCGCACAGCCTGGTGTATATGATGAAATGGACCGTTTAGGTGCTATTTTAGAAAAGGGTATTTTAGCAGCAGCCGAGAAGTATAATGTAACCATTACAGTAAACCGCTTAAAAGGTGCATTGACAATTTACTTCACAAATGAGAAAGTAGAGAACTATGAGCAAGCCGAGAACTCGAATGGGGAAATTTTTGGCCGTTTCTTTAAATTGATGCTTTCAAAAGGTGTCAACTTGGCCCCTTCTAAATATGAGGCATGGTTCCTGACAACAGAACATACGGAAGAAGATATTATGGAGACGATCGCTGCGGTTGATTTTGCATTTTCACAGCTGTAGGCTGTTTACCGGCGAAGCGTCTTCCTTGATCATGTATAGAAAGAGAGGGCTTCATTTTTTATGAAGTTAGGTGCCCGTGTTTTAAAAACTGGAGTCGCTATTGTATTCGCATTATTTTTAGCTGACCTACTTAATCTACCTTCGCCGGTATTTGCTGGAATTGCGGCAATTTTCGCCATCCAGCCATCCATCTACCGATCATACTTGACGATATTAGAACAAATTCAGGGGAATTTGATTGGGGCTACGATTGCAGTCCTTTTCGCCCTGATATTCGGCCATCATATTGTAGCGGTAGGAATTGCTGCTATTATTGTGATTGCTTTAATGATTAAATTCAAGCTGGAAAAATCACTTTCGCTGGCTCTTGTAACAGTGGTAGCCATTATGGAAGTCCAAGGCGATGACTTCCTGATGTTTGGACTGATCCGCTTTTCTACCGTCATGGTTGGTGTCTTTGCTGCATTTCTTGTTAACCTTGTTTTTATCCCGCCTCGCTATGAGGTGAAATTATTTACGAATATCAATTCACTGCAGGATGATATTATCCGCTGGACGCGCCTTGCCGTCAGACAGGCCAGCGAACATACATCGACAAAAATGGCACTGAAAAAGCTGAAGAGCCGTATGTATGAAGTGGAAAGCCTATATGGATTTTATGAAGAGGAAAGAAGTTACTTTCGGAACCTCAAATACGTGAAAGCTCGTAAACTCGTCATTTATCGCCAAATGATCATGACATCGAAACGCAGCCTTGAGCTTCTGCAACGCCTTCATCAACATGAAAATGAGCTCTCCAATTTGCCTGAACAGTTCCGCCTGATGATTCAGGAGCGTCTTGATTTTTTGCTGACGTATCATGAGCAACTACTGCTGAAATATACAGGCAAGCTCAAGCCTGAACTTTCCCAGTGGTCACAGCATGAGGAGTACCTACAGCGAAATGAAGTGATGGAAATTTTCATCAAGCAAATTGCGTTAGCCCAGGAACTAGAGGAGGAAGAGACTTTCTCCAGCTATCATTTGCTCTATATTTTATCGCGGATATTAGATTATGAGGAAAACTTGGAGCATCTGGATACGTTGATTGTGTCTTACCGCACTTATCACGGGAAAGAAAAGAATGTAGATTTAGAATCTAAATTTTATTAGAACATTTGGCGGCTTCACAACGCGGCCGCTTGAAAACAACAGAATCGACAGCCAAAAAGAGGGGACTGTCCGATAAGCTAAGCTTATTGGGCAGTCCCCTTTAATCGATTACACATTTATCCCGATGTCTAAAAAGATGGGGTTCTAATTAAAATGGATTTGTATTCAGCATGCTCGCTACTTTAATGTACATACGCTGGTTCAGCTTCAGCTGTGCTACCACATACTCAGCCATATCTTCCGGATGCATGTACTGATCCGCTTTTTCCGGATCAAAGAATGATTTGTCCGCTACTAGATCCGTTGCGACCGTACTTGGCGCAAGAGCTGTAACACGGATATTGTTGCGGCGCACTTCTTGAGCTAGAGATTCTGTCAAACCGATCACGCCAAACTTGGAAGCGCTGTATGCACTGGATGTTGCTGATCCGCTTAAGCCATTTGTGGAAGAAATATTAATAATATCCCCCGCATTCTTCTCGATCAATTGAGGAAGGACAGCACGTGTCACATAATAAGTACCCATAAGGTTTATATCAATCATTTGCTTCCATTCAGCCGGATCCATATCGATCAGTTTACCGAATGTGCCGATACCAGCGTTATTAATTAAAATATCCGCCTGGCCGACCTGCTCTGTAATACGAGTAACGGCTTGCTCCACCTGTTCCATAGAAGAAACGTCCGCTGCTGCATATCCGACTTTTACACCGTAACTTTCGATTTCTTTCGCTGTTTCCTGAAGCGCCTCTTCTGTACGGGCGATTAATCCAATATGTACGCCCTCTTTTGCTAATTGTAATGCGATGGCCTTGCCGATTCCGCGTCCTGCACCTGTTACGAATGCTACCTTACCTGTTAGTGATTGTGCCATGTGCCACACTCCTTTACTAAAATTAAAATTCCATCGTCACTATATCATAGCGCACGGCTTTTTTTAAGCGATTCGCTCTCCTTCTCTATCAGCTATACACAGCTTCTTTCCATTTTCACAGCTATGAAAAAGGAGCTATCTATAAAAGCATAGCTCCCCCTTTCTTAATTTTTCATTTTTGGATCGAGGGCATCACGCAATCCATCCCCCATTAAATTAAACCCGATTACCGTAAGCATGATCGCAACACCCGGGAATATCATAGCCCACGGTGCATTCAGCAAAAACATACGGGCATCTGCGAGCATTTTCCCCCACTCCGGCTGCGGTGCCTCTGCCCCGAGTCCAAGGAATCCGAGTGCAGCCGCCTCGATAATAGCCGTAGCTATGGCCAGTGTTCCCTGTACAATAATCGGCGTCATAGAATTCGGCAGAATATGGCGCCATAAAATACGGGAATTTTTCATTCCGATTGCCTTCGCTGCATGAATATACTCCTCTTCTTTAATCGCCAAAACACGGGAACGAATTAAACGTCCAAAATTTGGAATATTGATAATCGCAATGGCAATGAGTGCATTACGAAGCGATGGCCCTAAAATAGAAACAACGGCGATGGCTAGTAAAATACTTGGAAACGCCAGCATAATATCAAACACACGGGAAATGATCGTATCAATCCAACGGCCGTAATAGCCTGCAATAATGCCTAATAAGCTGCCAAAAAAGGCAGAAAGAATAACGGCGGAAATACCAACTGTTAAAGAAAGCCTCGCCCCATGTAAAATGCGGGAAAGAACATCCCTTCCTAAATCATCTGTTCCAAACCAGTATTCACTGGAGGGGGGCAGAAGACGGATGGCTAAGTTTTGTTCATTAATGCCCTGAGGTGCCAGCATAGGGCCAATAATGGCAACAAGGATAAAAAAGATGACAATGCCTGCCCCTGCGACCGCAGATTTGCTTTTTCTAAAGCTCCTCCACGCTTCTTTCCAAGGCCCGGCCACTTTTTCCTGTTCTGCGGTTTGCGGCAAATTACGTATAAGTTCAGCCATTTTTATCCCCCCCTAATTATATTTAATCCGCGAATCGATGGCTGTATAAAGGACATCTACAAGAAGATTGATCATGACAAATAGGAAGGCGATAATTAAAATGCCGGATTGAATAACAGGATAGTCCCGATAGCCGATTGCTTCATATAGATAACGTCCAACGCCTGGCCAGCTGAAAATCGTTTCTGTCAAAATCGCCCCTCCTAAGAGTAGTCCTGTTTGGAGGCCAATAACCGTCAGAACCGGAATCAGGGCATTTTTCAAAGCATGTTTATAAATGACGACAAACATCCGCTGTCCTTTTGCCCTTGCAGTACGAATATAATCCGAACGGATCACCTCTAGCATGGAAGCTCTTGTCATCCGGGCAATAATAGCGGTCGGAATGGTAGCAAGAGCCACTCCCGGTAAGATTAAGTGCTTTACAACAACGATAAATTGATCAAAGCGTCCCTGGATGAGGGTATCGATTAAATAAAAATGAGTTACTGCTGTTACAGGATCACGCACCTCTTGGCGGCCTGATGTCGGGAGCCAATCCAGGCTAATACTGAAAATCCATTGTTCCATTAATCCAAGCCAAAAGATCGGCATGGAAACCCCAACGAGTGCTATTATCATCGCAGTATAATCGAACCATGAATTTTGAAACCATGCCGAAATAATACCAGCGTTCATTCCAACGATCACTGCAATCAGCATCGCAAAAAAGGCAAGCTCGAATGTTGCGGCAAGATACGGCCAGACTTCCGAAGAAATGGGTCTGCTTGTCCGCAGAGAATCTCCCAGATCCCCTGTAAATATATTTTTTAGATAGTCAAAATATTGGACATACCACGGGTTGTTCAATCCAAGGGCATCACGCAGGGCCGCAATGGACTCCGCTGTTGCCTGCTGTCCTAATATTACTTGCGCTGGATCTCCCGGGATAGCACGGATAATCAAAAATACAATAATCGTCATGCCGAATAGTACAGGGATTAAATGAAGCAGCCTTTTCCCTATGTAGTGAAGCATCATCTCCACTCCTCTCTAGAACTGTTTAAAAGTATCTTCACATCGGATTTGTTACTGGGAAAACCTGATGATGAATAAAATATCAAAGTGAAGACAAAGTCATTTTTTGACTTTGCTTTCACTTTTTTAGATTTTGTTGCAAAAAGAAGATTTTACCCAGCCTGTCTTGAAAACATTTGTCAACAGGCTGAATGTGTTTTCTTCTTTAGAAAAAAAGGGAGGCGTCCCTCCCTTTTTCGCCTTATTATTCAATTGATACATTTGATAAAAGATCAGAGCCTGTTGGATGTGCAAGGAACCCTTTCACTTCCGCTTTAGCAGCAAGTAATGGTGTTGAGTGAGCCAATGGAACCCACGGCGCATCTTCAAAAATGATTTGCTGCGCCTGCTTATAAAGGTCAATACGCACCTCTTCATTCGTTTCTGACTGCGCTGCTACTAACAGCTCGTGAACTTTGTCATTTGAGTAGTACGTATAGTTATTGCTGCCGATTGTATCCTTATCCAACAGCGTATACAGGAAGTTATCTGCATCGCCGTTATCACCTGTCCAGCCTAGCATGAAGGCATCCGCTTCTCCATCTTTCGCTTTATCCAGGTAAGTTGCCCACTCGAAGGATACAATTTTCGCAGGCATCCCTATATCCGCGAGATTTTTTTGAATAACTTCTGCAACCTTTTTACCATCCGGCATATACGGACGTGCTACCGGCATTGCCCATAGCTCAATTTCCGCACCATCGTAGCCTGCTTCGGCTAGCAGCTCTTTCGCTTTTTCCGGGTTATAATCATATCCTTTAATTTCATCGTTATAACCAGTGATAGAGGAAGGCATCGGGTTAACAGCAACTTCCGCACCACCTTCAAAGAAAGCATCGATAATCGCTTGCTTATCTATCGCATGGTTCACTGCCTGACGTACTAGTTTATTATCAAATGGCGGGCGTGTATTTGTCAGCCCCAGATAACCAACGTTCATTGATGGTCGCTTGATTAGCTGTAATGCTGAGTTACCCTCAATACTAGTCTTGTCGGATGGGTTGATACCATCTGCTAAATCAATGTCCCCTTTAACCAATTCATTAAACCGTGCTGTATTATCAGGAATGACCTTAAAAATGACACGATCAAGCTTTGGCAGACCGTCTTGCCAATAATCTTCAAACTTTTCGATCGTAATAGCAGTATTAGGCTCCCATGATACAAACTTAAACGGTCCAGTACCGACCGGATTACTCTCAAACTGGTCTCCATGCTTTTCAAAGGCAGTCGGTGATGCAATGCCAAATGGACTCATAGCCAAATTTTTCAGGAATGGTGCTTGAGGACGCGATAGCTTGAATACAACTGTATAGTCGTCTTCAGCGATCACTTCTTTGATAATATCCTCACCCTCTGACTTAAACATCGAATTGAAATAGTAAAACTTTTCTACTGCTCCGGCTTTCCAGCGGTCAATATTTTTAATGACAGCATCTGCATTAAAGTCTGTTCCATCATGGAATTTTACTCCTTGGCGCAGTTTGAATTTGTATTCAAGGCCGTCTTCGCTAACTTCCCATTCCTCTGCTAACCCTGGCTGGATAGTTGTATCCTGTTCACCAAAATTCAGCAGCGTTTCATAAAGGTTTACCGTTACTTTAAATGATTCGCCTTCTGTTGTGATAGCCGGGTCCAGCGAAGTGGAATCCCCACCGCGTCCAAATACGAGTATTTGCGGTGATGCAGAAGTTTCCGTTGTTTCTCCTTCCGTTTCCGTATCGGTCGATGTATCACTCTCCCCATCCTCACTACAGGCGACAAGGATTAATGCAAACAGCAATAATAATCCCAGCGACCAAAGTTTTTTGCTCATATGAACTCCCCCTATGTGTGTAGCTTTCTATCATCATTGCTGCACCTCATTGTGTAAATGACATGCAACAGAATGACCATTCTTCACTTCCTTGAATGATGGTGTAACTACTTTACAAACATCCATCGCAAAAGGGCACCGAGTATGGAATGTGCATCCCTGCGGCGGGTTTCTCGGACTTGGGATATCTCCCGCCAGCAGGATTTGCTCCCTTTGGTACGTAGGATCCGGAATCGGAACGGCTGACAGGAGCGCTTGCGTATAAGGATGCAGGGGTGTTTCATACAATGACTCGCTATCTGCCAGCTCCACCATGCGACCTAGATACATTACGCCTACCCGGTCGCTGATATGTCTTACTACTCCTAGATCGTGAGCGATAAATATATAGGTAAGGTTTAAATCGTTTTGCAGCTTCTGCATCAGATTTAACACCTGGGCCTGAATGGAAACATCAAGTGCTGAGACCGGTTCATCAGCGATAATAAGCTTTGGGTTTGTCATTAATGCACGGGCAATACCGATGCGCTGCCGCTGCCCACCGCTGAATTGATGGGGGTATCGTTTGGCATGATAGGGGCTCAACCCGACAATTTCCAAATAGTCATATACAAGTTGTTTACGCTCCTTCGCCTTGCCGATGCCATGGACAATAAGTGGTTCCTCTAAAATTTTCTCAATTGTATGCCGCGGATTCAGCGAAGCATACGGATCCTGGAAAACCATCTGAATATTCCTTCTTGCCTTTCGCATCTGCCCTTTTGATAAAGAGGTCAGTTCCATGCCGTCAAAGGTTACCTTGCCGTCTGTTGGTTCATGAAGCCTGAGAATGGCACGGCCTGTTGTCGATTTCCCACAGCCCGATTCACCTACTATGCCTAGTGTCTCCCCCTCATACACATCAAATGAGACATCATCCACCGCTTTTACATCACCTGATTTCGTACCGAATGTTCCTTTATGAATAGGGAAATATTTCTTCAAATTTTCAACCTTCAGCAACAGATTCGACATGTACTTCACCTCCGCTCTTTTCTAACAAAAAGCATCTCGCTTCATGTTGCTCATTCGCTTCATAAAGAGGCGGGTTTTTCATTGTACAGCGTTCGTGTACATACCCACAGCGCGGCGCAAACCGGCAGCCCGCCTTGATTGAACCAGGTTTCGGTACATTGCCTGGAATGGAGTGAAGTGTCTCTTTTTTGAAACGCATATCGGGAATTGACTGGATCAGCCCTTTCGTATAGGGATGCTGCGGGTTTTTAAAAATTTCTTCCACAGGGGCCTCCTCAACAATTTGTCCCGCATACATAACGATGACACGTTCGCATGTCTCTGCAACGATTCCTAAATCATGAGTAATCAATAAAACCGCTGTATTTAGCCTGGCGTTCAAATCTTTCATCAGTCTGAGAATCTGTGCCTGAATCGTCACATCGAGCGCAGTCGTCGGCTCATCGGCGATTAATACTTTCGGATTGCAGGCAATAGCCATTGCGATCATCACTCGTTGGCGCATCCCTCCCGATAATTGGTGGGGATATTCTTTCATCAATTCTTCCGGACGGGGCAAGCCAACCAGCCGCAACATTTCGACTGCTTTTTTTCGGGCATTTTTCTTGAACCACTTTTTTTCGTGCAGCTGTATCGTTTCGACCAATTGACTGCCGATTGTAAAAAGAGGATTGAGGGAGGTCATAGGTTCCTGAAAAATCATCGCTACATCCTTCCCTCGAACTTTCCGCATTTCTCTTTCAGACAGCCCCCTAAGGTCTCTTCCATCCAAAAGAATTTCCCCTGAAGTGATTTTTCCGGGGGGATTGGGGATCAAGCCCATGATCGAAAGGGATGTTACGCTTTTACCACATCCCGACTCACCTACAATAGCGACGATTTCACCTTCCCGTACTGAAAAACTTATATGCTCTACGGCCTTGACTTTGCCTTCATCGGTAAAGAATGTTGTCTCTAAATCCCTTACTTCAAGCACACTTTTCCGGCTCATCTTCCTTCCCCCTTTTTGAAAACTAGCAGCATCTAGTTTCTCCTTGCCGCAAAACTATCATTTGCTCTTTTAAGCATAAAACCAGCACTATATAGTTATGATATTCTCGAAGGGTCTCAGATATTATTATTCTTTCTATTAAATTTTTTTAAGAAAAAAGGAATGAGACACTCGGTCTCATTCCTAATCTAATTTTTGTATTTGGAAAAGCTGATAATAGGCACCTTGCTTCTGCATTAGCTCTGCATGCGTTCCTTCTTCTACTACCCGGCCATGCTCAATTACAAAAATCTTATCAGCATGTGTAATAGTAGATAGACGATGGGCAATGATAATTGTCGTTCGGTCATGTGCCAAGCGGTCCAGTGATTCCTGGATTAATGCTTCACTTTCTAGATCAAGTGCAGAGGTCGCCTCATCCAAGACGAGGATTGGCGGATTTTTTAAAAATACACGCGCAATGGCCACCCGCTGCTTCTGCCCGCCAGACAGCTTCACGCCGCGTTCCCCTACCTTTGTATCATATCCTTCCGGCAAGCTCATGATGAAGTCATGCGCATTGGCCGCCTTAGCTGCCGCAATCATTTCTTCCTCTGTAGCATCCGGTTTTCCCATTAAAATGTTTTGCTTTACCGAATCACTAAATAGAATATTATCCTGCAGCACAATTCCAATTTGTGAGCGAAGTGACCTTAATGTCACATCTTTCACATTCTTATCATCAATCTTCACAGCTCCTTCACCGGCATCATAGAAGCGGGGGATCAGACTGACGATGGTCGACTTTCCTCCTCCACTCATACCGACAAAAGCTGCAGTTTGTCCGGGTTCTATAGTAAAGTCCACATTATCTAATACTGTTTTACCGTCTTTTTCATATTGAAATGCTACATTTTGAAATGCCAGCTTTCCTTTGGCATCTGTCAGTTCCAATGCACCCGGCTTGTCTTCCACATCATATTGTTCATCCATCAGCTCAAACATCCGGTCCATGGAAGCGATCGATTGTGTCAAGGTAGTTGACGAGCTAACTAACCGGCGCAATGGACCATACAATCTTTCAATGTAAGCATAAAAAGCAACCATGACCCCGATTGTCAGCTCTCCATGGATGACTTGGTAACCTGCATAGGCAATCACAAGAAGCGGTGCAATGTCGGTAATGGTATTAACGACAGCAAACGATTTGGCATTCCAGCGGGAATGATCGAGTGCTTTATTTAAAAACTCTCCATTTGTTTCATCAAATATAGCCTGCTCATGCCGTTCGAGGGTAAAGCTTTTAATAATGCTCATCCCTGTCACACGCTCATGCAAATAGCTTTGGACACCAGCCAGCGCCTGTGAGCGAGCACGCGTTAAGCTACGCAGACGCCCGAAGAAATATTTCACGCTAAACGCATAAAAAGGCAGTGCTATCAGCGAAACAATTGTCAGCTTTACATCCATTGAAAACATAATAGCGATTACAATGACAATGGTTGCCAGATCCAGCCATAAATTCATTAAGCCTGTCATTACAAAGCTTTTTGTCTGCTCAACATCATTAATAACCCGTGAAATCACTTCACCTGCCCGAGTATTTGCATAATATTTCAGGCTTAGTTTCTGCAAATGTCCATATAGCCCTTTCCGAATATCAAAGAGAATATTATTACTTAAATTTTGCGCAAAATATTGGCGGTAATATTCAATAGGCGGACGGACGACAAAGAATAAAACAAGCGAAATGCCTATCCACATAAACAGCTGTCTTGTTTTTTCTTCCACAGACAGCCCTTTTCCTAATAAAATGTCATCTAATATAACCTGCACAAGCCACGGTAAAAATAAGGGAATGGCAAACTTTACAATACCGATAAAGAGTGTCATTATGAGCAGCCAGCGATAAGGCTTTACAAAACGCATATATCTTTTAATACTATCCAATGACTTTTCCACTTCCTCCTATCTCTTATTTACAACGTTACATACTATACCACAATTCACCTGGACTAATGCCTGGCGGTGTTTCAAAACAGCTCTTTTTCTCTCTTCCTTCTAAATGTCCCGCCAATAAAATATCCTGCTGCCTGGCTTGAGGAAATACATTGTAATCTTTACTACCCGTTAAAAATAAAAAACACAGGCAATTACGCCTGTGCCTTATTACAAATAGTTATTATTCCTGCTCTGCTTGGATATCGCGATACAATTCATAGCGATTTGTCCAGACTTCAATGAAGTCCTGTGCAAACGGTCCTCGCCGTTGTTGAATCCAGCTGATTAATTTTGCCAAGTTGCGCTTCAAAATTTTATCGATTACTTCCGGATATGCCATTTCTTTTCGATGCTGCTCATACTCATCTTCATCCAGCAGCGTATAGGACATGTCCGGGAAAACCTTTACGTCCAAGTCATAATCGATGTATTTCAGGGCGTGGTTATCGTATACAAACGGTGAACTCATGTTGCAGTAATAATACACACCATCTTCGCGCAGCATACAAATAATATTGAACCAGTGTTCAGCATGAAAATAGCAGATGGAAGGCTCTCTCGTAAGCCATGTACGGCCATCCGACTCCGTGACGAGCGTTTTTTCATTTGCGCCGATGACAATATTTTTTGTCCCTTTCAAAATCATGGTTTCTTGCCAGACTCGGTGGATACGACCATTATGCTTATAGCTATGTATTTGTATCGTTTCGCCTTCTACTGGTAATCCCATTTTGAAGCCCACCTTTTCGTCTACGCTATCTATAATCTAGCAGTCTCCTACCTATTATAGCAATGGATGGATGAAAGGTGTAGTTAGAAAAACATAAATTTCGTAATACGAGGTAAAAGTAAGTCGTTTTACGTTGCAATTTACAAAATATTGTTAATCTTTCAAGAGGGATGTCAATATCTCGATACAATCAAAATCCATACTTCCATCACTTAGTAAGAAAGCCGGCATACCTTAAAAAAGGCACACCGACTTGTGCAGGGAATTCATACTGTTAACAATAATTCAACTTAGAAATTGTTGTTTTCGTTGTTGTTATTATTGTTTTTGTTGTTGCGGCGGTTTTGATCTTGTTGATTGTTTTGACGATCAACACGATTATTTTCGCGTTGCAACTGGTTGAAATCTTGCTCGTTACCGAACTCTTCACGGTTGCGTTCGTTATTTTCGTTGTTACGATTATTACGACGCTCGTTGTTGTTGCGGAACTCGTTGTTGTTGTTGTTTTGATTTCGACTCATTATGAATTCACCTCCGTGCTATCTATTGTGTACAGAGGTGTTCTTTTTATTCATTTAATTTCACGCCAAATTTTCAACATCGGCACGGGCATAGGTAATTCCTCAATTTGCGCGGGTAAAAAAAACTTTTTTGCACTTTTTGCATCCACTTCTACTACCTCTGCTTCAATGTGCCATGTTAAATGAGAAAAGATATGTTTAAAAGAAATGACAGCGTTTGAGCTAGATGCTACTTCCAATTCGTATCGTGTAGACAATTTCTCTAGAGGACTCTCTCCCTCTTTCATCTCAACCATCGGGAATTGCCACATATTTGCCAACAGGCCGCTGTCCCCCCGCTTCTCCATTAAGTAGCGGCCTTCTTTGTCGCGGGCTAAATAAACTTTATAAAAAAGATTTTTCATCTTTATCTTTTTTGTTTTAACCGGCAGCTGTGCTGCATCGCCCGCTTCAAAAGCCCGGCAGTATTCTCTGACAGGGCATAATAAGCATTTAGGGGATGTTGGTGTGCAAATAAGCGCCCCCAGCTCCATCAAGCCTTGATTAAAGGAGGAAGCATGATGCGGATCGATCAGTTCCATCACAGCTTCTTCAAATATTTTTTTTGTTTTTGGCAAAGCAATATCATCATAAATATGAAGTACGCGGCTTAACACTCGCATGACATTTCCATCCACTGCATGTTCTGGCTTGCCATATGCAATACTAAGAACAGCTCCTGCTGTGTAAGGCCCTACACCTTTTAACTTTGAAATATCAACACGATTATCCGGAACGATCCCGCCGTAGGTTTCCACTACTTCTTTTACACCAGCCTGCAGATTTCTTACACGTGAATAGTAGCCCAGCCCTTCCCACGTTTTTAAGATATCCTCCTGCGGGGCATAGGCGAATATTTCAGGTGTTGGAAACTTTTCCAAAAAGCGCTTGTAATATGGGATGACCGTTTCTACACGCGTCTGCTGAAGCATGACTTCAGAAACCCAAATCTTATAAGGATCTGTCGTTTGCCTCCATGGAAGATCTCGTTTTTCTCTATCAAACCAATCGACTAATTCTTTGCGAAATTCTTCTTTATATTCGTAGTTCACATTATTCTCCTATTATTTCGATTTTATTTTCATTAGAAAGGGTATATTATTAAATACAAAGGGAAATGTTAAATTTTTCCCACATATGTTCGTGTGTTGGTTGCAATATACAAGGAGTTGATTGTTTTGGATACAGGTACACACTTAGTCATGGGTATTGCAATCGGAGGAATAGCACTTGTCGATCCTGTCGTCTCGGAAAGTACAGCAATGTTCGGGGCTGTCATGGCAGGTACCATTTTGGGACAGCAGGCACCTGATGTCGATACAGTTTTAAAACTCCGCAATAATGCAATTTATATACGGCATCATCGAGGCATTACACACTCGATCCCAGCTGTGTTACTATGGCCAATTGCAATTACGGCTATTTTATCGCTAATCGTGCCCGGCGCCAACATATTTCACTTATGGATGTGGACCCAATTGGCGGTGTTTCTACATGTGTTTGTTGATATATTTAATGCATACGGTACACAGGCATTTCGTCCATTATCGAAAAAGTGGGTTGCCCTTGGCGTTATTAATACCTTCGACCCGTATATTTTTGGATTCCACTGTGTCGCCATCCTACTTTGGCTGTTAGGCAGCGACCCTGTTTGGACATTCGGTATCATGTATGCTGTCATTGTATGCTACTATCTATTACGTTTCCTAGTCCAGCGTGCAGTAAAGAAGGCCGTTCATCATACGATTCAGGACGAGGAATTCGTTATTGTAGCCCCTACTATGCGGTTTTTCTATTGGCGGGTGGCAGCAGCCTCCAAAACGCATTACTACGTCGGGCGTGCCTACCGTCGTTCTGTTAATATTTATGATAAGTTTGAGATCGTGCCATTGCCTCGTACCCCTTATGTTCAGGCTGCTATGCAGGATGCAAACCTGCGATCGTTTGTTTCCTTTTCACCTTTATACCGATGGGAGATCTCTGAGCTGCCGAGCGGATTAATGGAGGTACGTCTCATCGATTTGCGCTACCGCAGTAATAACCGCTATCCCTTCGTTGCTGTAGCCCATGTTAATGAAGATCTGGAAGTGGTGAATTCTTATACAGGCTGGATCTTCAGCGAAGATAAACTGCAGCGTAAATTGCAAATTGGAACGAGTGATTAAGCTAATTCATAGTAAAGCTTTTTTGTGGAATATTACCTAAAAACATATGAAGAGGCTGTGTTAAAAGTCAAAACGACTCTTAACCCAGCCTTTTTTCATAATAAATACCCACTATAAAATATTGCCCCTATATTGGGAACATTAGCGTGTCACCAGCCTTGTCACAAAGGGGTGTCTCGGAAAGCATTCTCGGACACCTCTTTCACTTTAAAGCTTATGCGGCTGTGTTGGCCTCTTTACTGGAATGTATCATCTGATGTATTGAGCAGATGTGCATATTTTGGATTTTTCGCTGCAAAAAGATGCAATTTATCGCCATAGCTATTAATGAGCTGGCGTACAAGATTTGCTGTATAGTCCGCTCCCCGGAAATCATATCCGGCCTTCGCTGATGTTGCCTCATAATCGCTCCATAAAAGTTCAACCCATACGCGTGCTCGTCCTGCCGGCATATTCTCATTTTTTGCTAACAGTTCTTTTGTCAGTTCCTCAATGTGCTGCTCCATATTACTTCCCTGCCTTTACTGGTGCTAATATTGAAACAGGCAGCGCCTCTTCATAGCGTTCTCCGCCCAAACGGTACCCCCATGCAAAGCGGCCCTTTAAATACTCTACTTTAAAATATTCCCCAGGTGAGCCGTCAATCTTATACATTTCTCCCGGTACAATCGTATCAAGGTCTACTAAATAAGCAGCGGCCATGAGCGCTTTTCTTTCGTATACGGCATATTCATTCACAATACCAAGCTGCTCTGCCTTCCGCGCCTTCTCTTTTAGCTGTGCGATTTCTTCGCGAAGCTCGTGCTCCGTCATCGCTCCATAGTTCTTTTCCATCATCCTTGTTCCCGCTCCTTTTCTTCAATAAAACGATTAATGACTTCTATTGGAAAGCCCTTTTGATAGAGGGCCTGTTTTATTTTTATATTACGCTCTGCCCCGGATAGTTTACTCGCAAACTTTCGCCAGACTTTTTCTCCTTGGGAAGCAATCAGTTCTTCCCACTCATCTTCTGCACGCTCGAGTTTAATCTGTTCCAGTACGTCGCTTACAATGCTGAAGGAATATCCTTTTCTCATCAATACATCCTGGATTTTCTGCTTAAGCTGTGTCGGAGTTCTCCTGCTGCCTGCCCGCACTTCCTTTTCTGCAAGCTGCATCGCAATTTCCAGCTGCTCCTCCTGTGTAAAGGTTTCCAGCACTTCATCTTGCAATACTTTGTCGATTCCTTTTTTCTTTAAGTCCTGCCGAATAGCTCGCGGTCCTTTTTTCAAGGTACGCTTCTTTGTTTCCAACAGTGCCTTTGAGTAGGTCTCATCATTTAAAAAGCCCAGGGACTCCAGCTTACGCACCGCTTCTAATACTACTGCCTCTCCGTGACCTGCGTCCAGCAGCTTTTTCTTTACCTCGTATTCGCTGCGCATTTGAAAGCTTAAAAAGTGAAGGGCTTTGCTGAATGCTTTGGCGATTTCATCCTCATAATTGATCTCATCGATATCAAACTGCTCAAGTGTCTTTCCTTTCATCAAACCAAACTTGATGAGGATCCCTTCATCTACTGCAAACGCATACTCGTCATCCAAATAAATATTATAACGCTCTTGGTTATTTTTTTGACGTGTAATTTTTGTAATGGTTTTCATGCGCTCACCTTCCCTTTTCTTAGTATACAACTTTTTACGGAACGTTTCACGATTGGCTATAATAGGGGAAAGGGAAAGAAAGATGGAGGTGTTAGTAATGAAAGTAGCAATTGCAGGCGGCACGGGCCTGATCGGAAGCCGGCTGTGTGAAATGCTAAAAAAGCGCGGCGATGACGTCATCGTCCTTACCCGCAGTCAGTCTAAAATGAAAAACGCAATTCCCCATGTGAAATGGCTGAATGGTGAAAAACCTGAGCCCATGCTTGAAGGGATAGATGCTTTCATCAACCTGGCCGGTGTATCGTTAAATGAAGGTCGCTGGACGATTGAACGTAAAGAAGCTATTTATAAAAGCCGAATGGAGTCAACAGAAGAAATCATCCGTATCATTGGGCATGTAAAGAAAAAGCCGGATGTGCTGGTAAACGCAAGCGCTATCGGGATTTATCCTGCTTCTATAAACGCGGTCTATACAGAAGAGTCCCAAGAACAATCATCGGATTTTCTCGGTACAACAGTAGCTGACTGGGAGGAAAAGGCACTGGAGGCGAATGAATTTGGCGTCCGAGTATGCCTAACACGATTTGGGGTTGTTTTAGGTCGGGGCAGCGGAGCCCTTCCCCTTATCGCTCTTCCCTATCTGCTTTTCGTGGGAGGTACAGTAGGATCTGGCGAACAATGGCTTTCATGGGTCCATGTAGATGATGTTTGCGGAGCTATTATTCATGCGATAGAAACACCTGAACTTGAGGGACCGATTAATGTGACCTCTCCAAACGCCAAACGAATGAAGCAATTCGGGAAAACAATCGGCCGGACATTAAACCGTCCTCATTGGCTGCCTGTACCTAGCACTGCTCTCAAGCTCGCATTAGGGGAAAAAAGCCAGCTTGTCCTGGAGGGACAATATGTCGTTCCTGAAAAGCTCCTTTCATCCGGCTATCGCTTTCAATTTGCCTCGCTGGAAGACGCGATTATCGATTTATATAATTAGTGAGCAGAAGGAGCATTTGCTTCCTTCTGCTTTTTTAAATGCTCTTTATCAACAAAGTAAACAAAGAGTACTTTCTCATTCTTTATAAAGACTTCTTTGTTATTTTCCACTTCTTTCTTTTCTTGCAATCGTCAAAATTTAACGGAACTTCCTTTTTAAAAAACCTGTATAGCAAATTGTCCATGAAGCAACCTACGTAATAAAAGCGAAAAGGAGGTTGCAATTTTTATGAAGAGAATTGTTGGTGTCTTCGTCAGTATGGGGATTATTTTATTTTCTTTTCTGTCATTTGCCTTTGCCGATGAATTGCATTGGGGCTTCAAGAAGGCAACCGGCGGTGAACAAATCGAGATCAGCAGCGAGCTTGAAAATATGCTGAAAAAACATAATGCTATCTACCGCGGTGACCCACAGGCTAAAACCATTTACTTAACATTTGATAATGGATATGAAAATGGATTTACAGAAAGTATTCTGGATACCCTGAAGGCAGAAAAGGCTCCCGCTACATTTTTCCTTACTGGGCATTATGTAACGAGCGCTTCCGATTTAGTAAAGCGTATGGTCGATGATGGTCATATTATCGGTAACCACTCGGATAAACATCCGAACATGGCCCGCCTTTCTGAATCAGAAATGGTAACTGAATGGCAAAACTTCGATAAGAAGCTGAAAGATCTCACTGGTATTGAACGCACTTATTATACGCGTCCTCCAGAAGGCGTATACAATGAAGAACTGCTGGCTGTTGGAATCAAGAATGAATACCGGCATATTTTCTGGTCAATCGCCTTCAAAGACTGGGAAAAAGATGTACGCCGCGGCGGTGATTATGCCTATAACGAACTCATGAAACAGCTGCATCCCGGAGCGATCATTTTAATGCATACAGTAGCTGAGGACAATGCAGAAGCGCTTCCGAAGTTCATTAAAGATGCTAAGGCACAAGGCTATACATTCGGTTCATTGGATGATTTGAAATAGATAGGTGTACAAGCCTTCACGATCCCAAACACGTTTCTTTTCATTGCGGCAAGTGTCCGCTATAATGATGGGATGAACATAAAGGACGTGAAAAAGCAATGAATGAAGCAACAATGGAAATTGGCCAAAAGTTTCCGTTAACAATTAAACGGCTCGGCATTAACGGGGAAGGTGTCGGCTTTTATAAACGTAACGTCGTCTTTGTAAAAGGAGCTATTCCTGGTGAGGAAGTAACCGTTAAGGTGACAAAGCTTCAACGGAATTTTGCGGAAGCTGAAATTTTGACAATCCGTAAACCGAGCGAAGCCCGCCAAGTGCCGAAATGCCCCATCTACGAGCAATGCGGCGGATGTCAGCTGCAGCATATGTCATATGAAGCACAGCTTATGAACAAGCGTGACATTGTCGTCCAGGCAATGGAAAAATACGCGCGTGATATAGCAGGAAAAACGGAGATCCGCCCGACACTCGGTATGGACGACCCGTGGCATTACCGCAATAAAAGCCAGTTCCAAGTACGGAAAGAAGGCAAACGTGTATATGCCGGCCTTTACGCAGAAGGCTCAAATAAACTGCTGAACATTAACGACTGTCTTGTACAAAAGCCGATTACGTCCCGCGTGACAGTAGATGCAAGAAAAACGCTGCAAAAGCTAGGTCTTTCCATCTACGACGGGAAATCGTTGAACGGGCTTGTACGTACGATTGTCGTACGTACAGGAGTCCGGACAGGCGAAACACAGCTTTGTATTGTTACTACCCGTAAGGAATTCCCTCATAAGGATGAGTTCATTGCGCGTATGAAAAAGCTGCACCCGGCTATCGTCTCTATTACACAAAACATCAATCGCGAAAAAACATCTCTTATTTTTGGTGATGAAACAATTGTATTGGACGGAAAGGAAACAATTCACGAAAAGCTTGGTGAATTTGCATTTGATTTATCCTCCCGTGCATTCTTCCAATTAAATCCTGAACAGACTGTTCATTTATATAATGAAATTAAAAAGGCGGCCGCCTTGACTGGTAAGGAAAGCGTTGTCGATGCCTACTGCGGTGTCGGAACGATTGGGCTTTGGCTTGCAGGTGATGCAAAAGAAGTACGCGGTATGGACATTGTTCCTGAAAGTATCCAGGATGCAAAAGCGAATGCCCGCAACCATGGCTTCAAGCATGCCCGTTATTATACGGGAACAGCTGAGGACTGGCTTGCACGCTGGCGTCGCGAAGGTTTTACACCGGATGTGGTTACAGTGGATCCGCCGCGTACCGGCCTTGCCCCAAGCTTCATCAATACTGTACTGAAAATCAAACCAAAACGCATTGTCTACACATCCTGCAACCCTTCCACATTAGCGAAGGACTTAAAGGAACTGACGAAGCTTTACAATGTCGAATATATCCAGCCAGTAGACATGTTCCCGCAAACAGCGCATGTTGAGGCAGTAGCGAAATTGACGTTAAAAGAGCAAAAATAAATCTATAGGTAAAGACACATCCAGCTTCATATCGGGCAGGATGTGTCTTTTTTATAAGGAACGTTATAAAGCAAATGTCGCTATTCCTCCTGTATAAACAATACCTGATCATATCCACATTCATTGCAAACAAGCAGATGTGGACATATTTGATCTTTAGCTGTATTTGGATAGCCGTCACCCATTTTCACTGTTTCTTCATCGTTATAATGGCCATAAGGGTCCAAATAATCAGATACCTTTCCCGAATCCTCCAACTGGTTTTGGCAGTTAGGACAATTTTTATTCACCTCTTTTAAGGCATTACATAATGGACAGATCGCCATAGGAATCACTCCTCGCTTTTTTACTCCCCTTCTTGTCCATCTTCAATAAGGGAGTCGGGTGCACTCTCTGCGGCTGGATGCCTTTTACAGGAGTCTCCCTTTATTTTCTCCCTTTTTTCCTTTTACTAAAACATTCCGAGCCCTGAGACCATTTTCTTTTCCTTCATTTAGATATCGCTGTTAGAGCTTTACTCATTACTCTTTATTCTTTTCAAGTTGAAGGAAATTGCTTACAGTCTCTACATAGTCATTCTTCGGATAGGTTTGGTAGAGATCTCCTACTAAACGGACGGGATCTCCAAAGAAATACCTTTCATACTGGGTTTGTCTCGTACCGAAGGCACTCATTGTCAGGTCCCAGGCAAGACGGAATATTTTCACCCGTTCCTCTGCCGGCTTGCTCGCTCCCTGCAGGTACCGGTCCAAATCTTTTCTGATTGGGGAATCAAATGCTTTTTCTGTCGGCAATGTAATCATACCGCTTGCACCGATCAATTGAATGATTTCCATAAAGCGTGGATAAACCTTCGAAAAAACAGAGCCCGCTACTTTCAATGGAATAATAGCTGGTCTCATAATGCCGAATTCATCCAATGATGCCTCATTTTCCGACCTTTCAATGAGTGCTCTCATTGTTTCTAGTCCAATAATAATTTCAGACATCTTATCATGTATATGCTGGTACTCTTTCACATTGATTGTTTGGACCAGCAGCTCGGCAGTCCCTAAGACAAATTCCCCTTTAATCATTTGGCGTACCAGCGCTTGATGCTTAGCGAAATGTTGAAAAGAATTTAGCGTCGAGAAATTACCTGCTGCTTCTGCATTTTTATAATAAAAAACGCGCTCCCATGGCACAAGGACATTATCGAAGACGACAATGGAATCCATTTCTTCATATTGTGAACTTAATGGATGATCAAATGAAGACTCTCCACCGATAAATGTATCTCTGCAAATAAACCGGAGCCCTTTCGTATTGGATGGAATAGAGAAGGCAAAGGTCTCTTCTTCCTCAAAAGGAAACCTGCCCGCACTAAACACTAATACCTCATCAGTTAGGCCTCCCTGTGTTGCAAGGAGTCTTGCCCCTTTAATAATGATTCCTTCTTCATTTTCTTCAATGATTTTGGCAGCAATAGGCTCCCCTTCTTTTTCCATGTAGAAGGGCGATCTATTTACCTGAGGTGTAATGAATGTATGAGTAATGGAAAGATCCTGTTCCCTTGCCAATTCATAAAAGGCTTGAAGACGCTCAGGGAAGCAATGCTCTTTTCCTGACAATAAAGAGGCAGAAGCGCCAAAACTCATCAATACTGTATTCAAGTAGTCCGGGCTTCTTCCCATAATACCTCCCGTATGCCTTGCCCAATGCTCCATCATCTTCCGTCTTTGCTGCAGTTCCTCTTTTGATTTTGGCTGCAAATAAGACATACCTACTCGCTCTCCTGAAAGGGGCGAAATAAATGTCATTTCATCTTTTATATCAGGCCTATGCTGCAAATCATATAGGGCTGCTTTCGTCTGAATAATTCCTTTGAAAGCAGGATGTTCAGAAACTTTGCCTTCAATTCTTTCTCCATCAAACCAAATTTCATTATTTAAACGGTCAAGCCGGTCAATGAATTCCTTTCCATATATAGCGCCCATTTCTTCACTCCTAAAGAAAATTGATATTCCTTAAAAATATATGCAAGAAAAAAAGAGATGCATCTAGAAAGGATTTTTCTAGGTGAGGAGAAACTAGGCTATTTCCCTAAATGAACGAAGGGCGCTTTTACAACTTTTAAGAAAGCAGTACTTCCCTTTCTCTTCTAAATAAAAAAATAGGATACCCATTCAATTACCTGAGCCTTCAATAAGGAGAAATCTTATCTCTTTGTTTAATTACCAGCATACTACAAACTCAAAGTGGGATATATAGGTAATATTATAGTTGAAAGGGTTCAGACACATAAGACTGAATAAAATGATATGATGATAAAGATTAAAACGAAAAAATACCTAATAGAGAGGAGACTGCTTTATGAACCAAAACATTATTAAGCGAAATAACATAAATATTAGCGGCAAAGGTAAGAAGCCAATAATTTTCGCTCCAGGATTTGGATGTGACCAAACGGTATGGAAAGATGTTTTACCAGCCTTTGAAGAGGATTATCAAGTTATTTTGTTTGATTATGTTGGTTTTGGAGGTTCAGATATATCTGCTTTTAACTCTGTTAAATATGGTAAACTATCCGGTTATGTACAGGATGTCCTGGATGTGTGTGCTGTATTGGATTTAAAGGAAGCAATATTTGTTGGACATTCTGTTAGCAGTATGATTGGTTTATTAGCATCCAATGCAGAACAAAGCCATTTTTCACACTTGATTATGATAGGCCCATCACCTTGTTATTTGAATGATCCTCCTGATTATTATGGGGGATTTGAAAAAGAAGATTTAGAAAATCTGATTGATATGATGGAGAAAAACTACATTGGCTGGGCTAATGTTTTCTCCAGTACTCTCATAAATAATGCAGAGCGGACGGATGCGGCAAAAGAGTTAGAAGACCGGTTTTGTTCCACTGATCCTTTAATCGCAACTACCTTTGCAAAAGCATGTTTCTTTACGGATAGTCGCCAGGATATTACTAAAGCGAAGGTTCCCTCTCTTATCTTGCAATGTACGGAAGATATTATTGCTCCTAAAGGAGTTGGAGAGTACTTAAAAAGAAATCTGCCAAACAGTGAAATCACATATATGAATACTTCTAGTCATTGTCCACATATAAGTGACCCTGATGAAACTATTCTATCTATTAAAAATTACTTAATTAATCAAACTGAGCTACTAGTTGGGGAGGGTACAGGTGGAGTTTAAATGGATAGATTAATAGAAAATGCACCATGTGGATTCATAACACTTGCGAAAGACAGCAAAATTCTATCTATTAATGAGACATTAGTTAAATTATTGCAATATCCATCATCCGAGGAGCTAATAGGTAAACATTTAAATATTGTGCTATCCAATTCTTCCCGAGTTTTTATTCAACTTTATTTTTTACCGCTTATTAAAGCAAAGCACTCTGTGGAGGAAATGTATCTTTCTTTAATGTCTGCAAATGGAGAAGAAATTCCTATCTTGTTAAATGCATCCCTGCAAAAAAATAATGAAATCATCTGTGTAATTGTCCCAATGCACAAGCGAAATGCACTGGAGGATGAACTCATAAACGCAAGAAAAGCGGCTGAAAAGGCCTCTCATGAAAAAGAAAAGGCTCTTTTAGAATTGGAAGAGGCTCTCAAAATATTAAAGAGCCAGCAACAGGAGCTGCTGGAGAGCAATCAGCAAAATGCTAAATTTAAACTAGATACCGAACGTGAATTGCAATTAGCAAAAAAGATTCAGGAAACAGCGCTTACCCAAAATATAATAAATGACAATATTAAAATTTTATCTTATTATCATGCTTCTAAAGCATTATCGGGAGATATTTATGGATTTTACCAAATTACTCCCGAAAAATACGGGATTATTTTATTAGATGTAATGGGACATGGAATTTCATCAGCATTGGTTACCATGTCTCTTCAATCCTTGTTTCAAAAATTGATTTCACAAGGAGTAGCACCTGAAATAGTTATGCGAGAGTTAGATGGATACTTACACGAATTATTCCAAAACAACCAAGATGCCTGGCATTATTGTACAGCTATTTACTTAACTATTGATACAAGTACACAGACTGTTGAATACATTAATGCAGGACACCCCCCTGCTATTTTACAGAAAAAAAATGGAGTCCTAGAGGAGTTATTAGCAACTAATCCCCCATTAGGAACATTTGAAAATATCTCCTTTCAATCAAAGACTTCAAGCTATACGCGCGGGACAAGAATTCTTCTCTATACAGATGGCGTCTCGGAAGCCTTTATGCCAAATACTTTACATTGCTTATTATCTGGTTCATCACTTGTCTCCTTAGCAGAGACAAAAGAGCTTATTCAAAAAGCACTCGAGGATGAAGCAAATAAATTCGAGAAATATAACAACGATGACCAATGTTTTATTTTGATAGAGCTGTAATAAATCGATTCATCAACAGCGGGTTATGTAGATTGGTTCAAAATAGCTTTTCATCCTTTATTATTTTATTAATGGAGATTTTTTATAAAGACCTGTCTATTAAAACCAGGTTAATCTATTAAACTAGGGCGTAAAAAGGAATAGTGAACGGGAACGTATACAGTAGGTACATTCAGCCGCCAAAGCATATTGGACGAAAGAGGGCTTTCCGCTAACACCTAAAATTGCTTTTCGTTTATAAGTAATTTGCTATAGTTGTTAAGACAGATATTGTACTACTCATCAACAGTCACATAGGGTAAGAAATGGGGCCTTTAAGCCATTGAATGGAAATCCTACAGTTATACAGTTCCCGGCTTTCACTCCCTTTGCCTATATAACGCAATGTTTAACGGAAAGTGTGCATATTGGAGGTATCCTCCGCATGTTATTTGGACCCCATTCTTTTGGAACTTCTCCGGATTTTTTATAAGCTACACCTAAGTCCCCCCATAACCTGCTAAAACCGCCGGCGATGCTTTTATGTAAATACTTTATGCTACTATGTGTAGTGAGTCCCTTTCCTGAAAGACTCTTCTCTTACGGGCCTGACCGCTTTCCTCCTCATTTTTTCTCTATTTCAACTATGAAAGATACAGCCTCCCCCCCACCGAAACAATTAAAGCATAAGTTCCATGGCAATATGATGCTTCAAAATACACCCATTGTTCCTTTACTTCATATTCTACGGATAAACAAATAGAGGGGAACATGCCTATGAATGTCGAATTGTCGGCTCTGCATTCGATATACCTTGTGTTTATTGTATTGATTATTGGATTTATGATAAAGCGCCTTGATACAACACTTATTTCGATTTTAGGAATTTTTATCATTTCGATTGTAGCCACAGAAAACCTGACATCTTCCATCAGCGGAATTTTCAATAGCTTCATATTCGCCATTACAGAACTTTTACCTACTATTTTAATCATTTCTATTATTGTGGCGATGAGCCGGGTCATGACAAAAACAGGCATTAACGAGACTATGGTCGCACCGTTTACAAGAATCATTAAAAATCCGACACTCGCCTATTGGACAATTGGAATCTTAATGATGATCATTTCATGGTTTTTCTGGCCTTCACCAGCCGTAGCACTTTTAGGTGCTGTCCTCTTGCCCGTAGCTATAAGAGCCGGACTTCCTGCTCTCGGTGTTGCCA
The DNA here is from genome assembly GCF_001591965.1 of Lysinibacillus odysseyi 34hs-1 = NBRC 100172. Lineage (GTDB taxonomy): Bacteria > Bacillota > Bacilli > Bacillales_A > Planococcaceae > Lysinibacillus_B > Lysinibacillus_B odysseyi. The sequence goes on along the minus strand of NZ_BCVX01000011.1, from coordinate 169,509 downwards.
TGGCGATGAACCTATTCGGTCATGGAATTGCGTTATCCAGTGATTTTGTTATTCAAGGAGCGCCTAAGCTTACAGCAGATGCTGCCGGTATTCCTGTTGGGGATGTCGTAGCTGCCAGTATACCTCTTGTCATTACAATGGGTATTGTCACGACAGTTATCGCCTTCATTATGCTAAAACGTGATATGAAAAAAGGGAATTTGGCATTAGTCGGTACACATAGCAGGCAAATCGAGCAAGAAAAAGTAGAAAACTTACTTTCAATAAGTCAGAGAAAGTTTTTCGCCTTCCTTATTCCTGTTGCTTTTTTGGTAGATGTTGCAGCGATGGCTGCTTTTGATCTGCAGGGTGGAGATGCTACCGCTTTGGTCGGAGGAACGGCCGTATTCATTCTGTTGCTGCTATGTATGTCAGCCCATAAAAAGAAGGGGCTTGAGGAGTCAACCAATTATTTAATACAGGGCTTTCAGTTTGGTTTTAAAGTATTCGGACCCGTTATTCCAATAGCCGCTTTCTTTTACCTTGGGGATGCCGGTTTTAATACAATCCTCGGCGATTACTTACCAGAAACGTCTCACGGTATTGTCAATGACCTCGGTGTTGCCCTTGCTTCAGTCGTACCATTAACAAAGGAAATTGCCGTCATCACGCTTACCGGTGTCGGGGCGATTACAGGGCTGGACGGCTCCGGTTTTTCCGGAATCTCACTAGTCGGCTCCATTGGAAACCTATTTGGCACTGCCATTGGGGAAGGCACTGCTACATTAACGGCGCTTGGCCAAATTGCTGCCATCTGGATTGGCGGCGGAACGCTCATTCCTTGGGCTCTCATCCCGGCTGCCGCCATCTGTAATGTCAGTCCATTCGAGCTCGCCCGCAGAAATCTAGTCCCCGTGATCATCGGTCTCCTAGTCACAACGATTGTTGCTGTATTCCTAATATAAGAATAAGTCATTGTTATTTACCGCCATACAGTAAATAAAACAGACGGCCTTCGCCGTCTGTTCAGATTGAAGACAAAGTTGCTTCGCGATTTTAAATTTACATTTTTCAGTTATTTTACACAAAAAGATTTTCCTCAGCGTACTATGATAACTACTATCAGTCCTTCTTACTTTTAGTTTGCCGCTCCCACTGTTGGAGTGAAGGATATGGATCAAATGCCCACTCCGTACGGCCGTCAAATTTATAAATACCGTAATGCAGGTGCGGGGGGAATTTCCCGGATGTTCCCTCTTTACCGTAGCCCGAGCTGCCTACCACTCCGATCATCATGCCCGGTTCTACAACATCCCCTACTTTTAATTCCTTATTATAATACCCGAGATGGGCATAATAATGATACGAGTTATGGTTATCCCGTATACCGATGCGCCATCCGCCGAAATCATTCCATCCCATTACTTCTACAATCCCGTAAGAAGCGGAAACAACCGGTGTACCATACCCGGCAAAAAGGTCTGTTCCTTCATGACTTCTTCTGCCGCCCCATCCTCTATTTGCCCCCCATGTTCCTTTATAGCTGTAATGATGCTGTACAGGAAGCGGGAACACATGAGCATCAAGATCAATGGTATTGAAATGCTTATAAAGAGCGGCAATAGTGGTAATTTGATTAACGACTTTCTCATTTTTATAATACTCCCATAGCGCTAGCTTGAAGCCCTCTTCATCCAAATCATACCGGCTCAGATGGCTCGCCATTGTAAATAATATATCATCATCGTCATCAGGGCTGGCAATGCCGTCACCGTTTCCGTCCATGCCCATCCCCCCAAAGTAGTTGATATGGAAGGGGGAGGTATCCTTATCTGTCGGATTCAGCGGCCCTGCCCAGTCCTCTTCAGAAAACTGGATGGCAATGATCCCTTCTCTTTTAGGGATATCGGAACGAACGGATTGAATGTTGCGCTCATATTGATCAATCGCCGCTAAATAATACCACGGAACAAGCAGGTCTCCAAAATGAACATAATAAGCCATACGCTGCTGCATCGTATCTTCTTTGGATGGCTCTTCATTTGCTGATGCATCAATTGAACCGGAAGTAACATATATGATAGCTGCTATCAAAAAGGGAATGAGATATCGACCCAAAAATAAACCCTCCTCTCTTCTCTCCTTAGAATAACCGGAATTCAATTTTCCATGAGTTTTTAGATCAGCAAGAGATATAGCGGAGTGTCTTTTTATCTTTTGATTACATATTATTTATGTATGGGCATTAAACTTTGACCGCTATATAGTTCAGCTGCCTTTCTACTGTGCAGCTATTACTGCTCCCATTCGGATAGATTAGATTGTTATAGGAGGCGTGATGATGATTAAAATTACAGCGGACAGCACTTGCGACTTGCCGGCAGCAATTATTGAAGAACTAAATATTGGTGTGATCCCTCTACATATCCTCATAGACAAAAAAAGTTTTCGGGATGGCGCTGAAATTACACAACAGGATATTTTTAAATATGTTGGAGAGGAGAATAGGAAATGTACAACAGCAGCGATAAATGTATATGAATATGAGGAGTTTTTCTCCTTATTTTCCGCGGAGTTCGAGGCAATCATTCACATTACAGTAGGATCTGACTTTTCTTCCTGTTATCAGAACGCTGTGCTCGCTGCAGAGAAATTCAGTAATGTCTATATTATTGACTCTAAAAACTTTTCGGCAGGCAGCGGACATCTTGCATACGATGCAGCTCTTATGGCAAAGGATGGACAGAACGCTAGAAAAATTATCCAGAATCTGAAAGCAATTGTGCCAAAGCTCGATACAAGCTTCGTTCTGGACCGGCTCGACTATTTAAAGAAGGGAGGGCGCTGTTCAAATGTAGAAGTACTTGCTGCAGCATTATTAAAAATTAAGCCTTCGATTGAGGTAAAGGATGGCAAAATGGCAATCGGCAAAAAATACCGCGGGCCATTATTACGCTGTCTCGAAAAATACGTTCAAGAACGTCTTGAAAATAATAATTTAATTGATTATAGCAGGTTATTTATTACACATGCCATGTGCCCCCCTGAAATCGTTGAAAAAGTGAAGGCCTGGGTCGCCGAGTACGGTACTTTTGATGAAATCATTGAAACATATGCCGGAACTACCCTATCTGTTCACTCCGGCCCTTATGCATTAGGCCTTTTCTATAAACGGAAATAAAGTAAACAAAAGCTGCTCCCTTTCATTATTTGAATACTACAACCGGCAAGCTGATAATCTATAGCTTTTATTTTTTATAGAAACGACAGGAATGTTTTCTTACTTCTTATCATACTTACTTATATAAATTTATTATCGTATTTGAGCTTTCTCTGCCTCTTTTTTTCTTACTATAAAAAGAGCTGTTTTGTTTGTTACTATTCAAGTAACATGCTCCAGAAAAAAAACGCTCAAACGATCAGCAGATTTTTTGAACCCCTACATCTGCTTCTCTTCCTTTTCACAAAAATTATTTTAGTATTATGTTATAATATGGATATCCCTATAATAATGGAGGTGCAATACGATGATTAAAATTACGGCAGATAGCACTTGCGATCTTTCTCCTGAACTACTCCATACATTGGACATCACATTGACTCCCCTGCATGTCTTAATCGATGAAGAGGATTTCAGGGATGGCATCAATATTATCCCGCAAGATATTTTCAAGCATGTCGGGGAACATAACCGAACATGCACAACTGCAGCTATTAACACTTATGAATACGAAGAGTTCTTTTCACAATTTGTAGATCAATACGAGGCAGTCATTCATATTAATCTTGGCTCGGATTTTTCCTCCTGCTACCAAAACGCAAAAATTGCAGCACAGAGCTTTGACAATGTATATGTCATTGACTCGCAAAATCTTTCAACAGGAAGCGGTCACCTTGTATATGAAGCGGCATTTCTTGCACGGGAAGGACGTACTGCACACGAGATAGTTGAAAAGGTACAAGCACTTATTCCGAAAGTCAATGCCAGCTTTGTTATTGACCGGATGGATTATTTGAAAAAGGGCGGACGCTGTTCAAGCATGGAAGCATTCGGTGCAACTCTCTTAAAAATTAAGCCATCAATCGAGGTAACACATGGAAAAATGGCGGTAGGAAAAAAATATCGAGGGAACTTCGAAAACTGTCTAGAAAAATACATAAAAGATCGCTTGCAGCAAGACGACAAGATTGATAAAAGCCGAATTTTCATCACTCATTCTATGTGCCCGCCTGAAACCGTCCAGAAAGTACGCGGCTGGATTGCCCAATATACCGAATTCGAGGAAGTCATTGAAACTTCCGCTGGCTGTACGATTTCCGCTCATTGCGGACCCAATACATTGGGTATTTTATATAAAACAAAATAATTTGCCTATTGCCGAAAATTTTACTCTATACTTTTCGGCAAAAAACTTTTTCTTTTCCATATAATTCTTTTTTAATTTGGGAAAGATAGTAACAGCTCTGTCCATATAATAAAAGTCCGCTCTCATTAACGACAGGAGACGGACTTTTCTCTTTCATTATTACCGGCCTGCCGCAAACTTTTTTGACGAGGCCTTTCTATAAAATACGTTTGTACATAAAACAGCGAACAACACTCCGGCAATCAGCAGTAAGAAACTGATTCCTTGTGCTACCTGTAAATAGTATCCGCCGAAAATAGGGCCACTTAAACTTCCCAGACTGAAGAAAATGCCACAAAGCAGATTCCCCGTTGGCAACAGTTCCTTTGGCGTCAAATCTGTCATATAGGTAATTCCCATGGAAAACAAAGACCCTACGCTCATACCAGCCAGTGCGAATGATACTGTTACAGCCGTTGCTGAATGCTCGAGCTGACTCCCAATAAAGAACAGAATCGTCCCAAGCAGAAGTCCACCCATAATAACATTGCTTCTCCCTATTCTATCCCCCAACATTCCTAATGGTATTTGCGTGATTATGGCACCGATTGAAAAGGCAGCCAGTGAAATGGAAACAAACGAAACTCCAAAATCCATCCGCAGGGCATATACAGGAAATAGTGCGTTAAGGGATGATTCAAGAAATCCATAGGTAAATGGCGGTAAAAAAGCAATCCATCCATATTTAAAAGCTAACCGGTACCGGCTCCACCCACTTTTGTTTGCATCGCCTGTCAAAGCTTCGGGCTTATCATTTTTAACAAGGAAAACAAGTGACCATGCTGTGAGACATAGGGCACTCGAGATGACAAACGGCAGCACCTCTGAAAATTCAATAAGCGGTACGAAAAGCGGACCGACTGCAAAACCAATACCAAACGAAAGCCCGTAAATAGACATACTCTTTCCGATATTCCCTTTTTCCGCATCTGACGTAATCCACGTTTGTGTAGAAAAATGCAGGGCATGATCCCCTATACCGATCAGCATGCGCAAGATAAACCAAAAGATGACGCTTTTCCAAAAAGGAAACAGAAAAAGAGAAACAAATACAAGTGCACCACCTGTAATGATCACTGGTTTATAGCCATACTTGCGCAGCGGCTGCTCGATAAATGGGGAGATGAGCAATGTACCTATGTATATCCCCGTCGCATTCAACCCATTCAATGCAGAAGAAACACCATCTGTTTCAAAAATTACGGAAATCAGCGGCATTAGCATTCCTTGAGAAAAGCCGGAAATGGAAACAATAATAACTAAAATCCAAAACTTCCGTTGCTCATAATTCAACATCATGTTCCTAACTCCTCCGCTTACTTCGGTATCCGTATTATCTTACCATAGGAAGTCTAGCAAGCGGTACCCCTTCCAACATAGCAAAAGCCCTAGTAAACCTTTTTATTTAAAAGTTTACTAGAGCTTTACATATCATTATGGACCATAATCATTCAACTACTTCATCGGCAAGTCTAGCCGAAAAACGTGTTAAAACTCCCTCCTTTTCTTCATTTGGAATGAGTATTGTTTTCGTATTTTCGACCATCCCTCCTTTTCTTTAATTGAATTAACTATAACATACAGTATCATTATTGTAAATATTCTAAATATATAAAATATTAAATTAATTAATAAGTACTAGGGAACTTCCATTGTTATGTACAAGCGTTGAAATTTGTATGAAAATCAGCTACGATAACGATAACATGTGAAAGGTGGCCCTATTATGTCAAATCCCATTACTAACAAAGAACAGCAGGTAACCTACTTAAAAGAGCGGTTGGAAATTTTCCTAGAAGTGCTGGATGCAATCGATCCTGAAACAGCAGAAGTGGAAGATATCGATCGTTTAATCAAAATGGTAGATGATTTAGAGGAGAAGATGGATCAATTCCAGAATCGCCCTGAGATAAGTGAATAAAAAAAACTGCCCGAGTGTTGCACTGACCTAAATAAATGAGACAATTTAAAAACACCTTACGTTGAAAACGGGTATTGAATACCAGGAAATCAATGTGGAGGTGTTTTTTTATGGGTACAAGAGTAAGTTATCCGGCTGAAGTTAAAATGAAAGCAATCGAAATGAGACTAGCAGGCATTTCGGTTAAACAGGTAATGGAGGAATTGAATATCAAAAATAAAACACAATTAATGACTTGGATGAAATGGTACAAAAACGGAGAAATGCATCGTTTCCATCAACCAGTAGGTAAGCAATATACCTTCGGTAAAGGGCCAGAATATGATTCAGAAGAAGCGCGACTACAAGTTGAGAACCGCTATTTGAAACAACAGATTGAAGTATTAAAAAAGTACGCCGAATTGGAGAGGAAGTGGTTGGGAAAATCATTGTAGAATTAGTAGATGAATTGAAGGAGATCATGCCGATTCAAACAGTGTGTGCGCATTTAGGTGTAGCCCGTTCCTCCTATTACCGCTGGAGAAAAGAGGCACAGTGCCTTTCCAAGAAGAATGAACGTGACCAAGCAATTGGGAAGGTGTGCGCCGAGCATAAATTCCGATATGGCTATCGTAAAATCGCAGCACTATTCCCAGGAATCAGTGAAAAAACAATCCAACGCATCATGCAAAAATACGGTTGGTCTTGCCGGGTAAAAGTAAAAAAGAGAAAGCGAACGGGGCAGCCAAAGCATGTGGCTGAAAATCAATTAGCACGCGCCTTTGGCGCATCGAAGTCATGTCAGAAACTCGTGACAGATATTACGTACTTGCCTTTTGGTCAATCTATGATGTATCTTTCAAGCATAATGGATCTTTATAATGGTGAAATCATTGCCTATACGATTGGATCTGTCCAAGATGTTACCCTTGTATTAGATACTCTTCAACAGCTAGATAACTTGTCAAAAGATTGTTTATTGCATAGTGACCAAGGATCTGTCTATACATCCTATGCCTATCAGAAAGCCGTAAAAGAAAAAGGAATTACCATGAGCATGTCCCGTAAGGGCACGCCTGCTGATAATTCCCCGATCGAAACGTTTCACTCCTCGCTAAAGTCAGAAACGTTCTATCTCGACGACATTTACAGTACGACAAATGCGCACGTAAAAGAAATCGTCGAAACCTATATTACCTATTATAACAATATCCGGATTCAAACGAAATTAAACAACCAGTCGCCGGTAAAATACCGCCAACTGGCAGTTTAATAAGGTGTTTTCTTACTGTCTCAAAAACGACACTCAGTGCCTGTAAAGGGCAGTTTTTTTACTTTAGGCAACAGAAGCAGCAATTATATACACGCCTTAAAATAACTGCTTACCGCTCGGCCAATTATTTTAGTAACAATCCCAGTTATACAGGACATGTGAAAAGTTTCTGTTCTGTAAATCTTCCTTACTGATAAAAAAGTTCCCTACTCCCATGTCTCCCCACATAATCTCATTTTGCTCATCTGAATCAAGCTGGAATAGTAAAATCAACTTATCGCCGTACTTTTTAGACTCCCGCGGATCGCCTTGTGTAAAGAACGGATAGCCTCCGATTTTATGACCTTGGCTTGGATAAGCTTCTTCATATGCCTCCCATAAAGCCTCGTCAAACTCTATATCTTCTTGTTCAATTCGGAAGTCACTAATGGAAACCGGTGTCTCCGATTTTTCAAAAACCATCTTATATTCGCTATCTGGAAGAAACGGCAAATACAATTCCTCTTCCCCCTCCATTAAAAAGGAGAAGTCCTGCAACCTCTTGCTTTCGTCTTTTTCGATCTGCTCATGGTAAATAACACGAAAGCGGCTTTGCTTTGTCTGGTCATCGAAATTCAACCCGAGTACATCATCATAGCCATCAATAAAGAACTGCAGGATGCCTGTATTCGGAAAGTCATCATTAAACTTTATAACTTCACTAAAATTAATCTGGGCTAGTAAATGCAGCGGTTTTCCCTCTTCATTTACAGGGTACGGTACGTCCTTTAAGAAATAAGGGTCTCCCCCTACCTTACTCGATGTGATGCCGACTGCCTCCTTGCTCAATGTAACTTTAACAACCGGTTCCATTGTCTTGGTAATCGTATTACGGTAGACCTCCAGCGCTTTCGGTATATCCATCTTCTTCACTCCAGTCAAAATTGGAAATTCTATACGTTCTCTTCCACCTTATCATTATTCATTTCCTGTGAAAAGCATACAAAATAGACTATTTCCTCTAAGTAAAAATAGCAGAATTATTTCATTTATCGCCGTTGTAATCGAGTAAGCGCTCTTTTTTTTATTGTTTTAAACAGTTATAATGATTATTGGTTTAAAATAATTCTTATTTTTCTGGGGGGAAAAATATTATGGCAGTAGAGACTAAGACTTACTTAGAAACTTTAGAGAAAAGCCTATATGATTTAGTAACTGAAACGTCTACTAATTTACCAAAAGACGTTCGTCGTGCCATTAAAGCGGCAAAAGAAGCGGAAAATGCAGGCACTCGTGCAGCAATGTCTTTAGACACAATTACAAACAACATCGTTATGGCTGAAGATAACGTTTCTCCAATCTGTCAAGATACTGGTTTACCAACATTTAAAGTATATACTCCTGTAGGTGTCAACCAACTGGAAATTAAAGCAGCTATTAAAAAAGCAATCGTAGCAACAACTGCTGATGCAAAATTGCGTCCAAACGCAGTAGATTCATTAACTGGTAAAAACTCCGGCGACAACTTAGGTGACGGCCTACCGGTTATTAAATTCGAACAATGGGAAAATGACTACATCACAATCAAGCTCATCCTAAAAGGCGGCGGCTGTGAAAACAAAAACATCCAGTACTCCCTTCCTTGTGAACTGGAAGGATTAGGCCGTGCTGGTCGTGACTTAGACGGAATCCGTAAATGTATCCTTCATTCAGTATGGCAGGCGCAAGGACAAGGCTGTTCAGCCGGCTTCATCGGAGTCGGTATCGGCGGCGACCGCTCAAGCGGCTATGATCTTGCAAAAGAGCAATTATTCCGCTCAGTAGATGATGTTAATCCAAACGAGGATTTAGCAAAATTAGAAGACTATATCGTCAAAACATCAAACACATTTGGTGTTGGTACAATGGGCTTCGGCGGCGAGGCAACATTATTAGGCTGTAAAATTGGTGTGATGCACCGAATCCCTGCTTCTTTCTATGTATCTGTAGCTTATAACTGTTGGGCTTACCGTCGTATGGCTGTGGATATTAACCCGGCAACTGGCGAAATTATCAATTGGCACTACCAAGACGGCGAAAAAATCACATTCCGTGATGAAGCACAGGAAGCTGCTACCTCTGACAGCAAAGTAGTAGAATTGATTGCACCAATTACAGAAGAGCAAATCCGCTCATTAAAAGTAGGCGATGTAGTGAAAATTTCCGGCCGTATGTACACTGGCCGTGACGCAATCCACCATCACTTAATGAGTCATGATGCACCTGTTGACTTAAATGGCCAAATTATTTACCACTGTGGGCCTGTTATGGCAAAAGACGAAGCAGGCAACTGGACAGTTAAAGCTGCCGGGCCAACGACATCCATTCGTGAGGAGCCATACCAAGGCGATATTATGAAAAAGTTCGGTATTCGTGCTGTTATCGGTAAAGGCGGTATGGGACCAAAAACGCTTGCAGCTCTTCAAGAACACGGCGGCGTTTACTTAAATGCCATCGGTGGCGCAGCCCAGTACTATGCTGACTGTATTAAAGGCGTTGATGGTGTTGACTTAATGGAATTCGGTATCCCTGAAGCAATGTGGCACTTAAACGTTCAAGACTTTACAGCAGTTGTAACGATGGATTCACACGGCAACTCATTGCACGCTGATGTGGAAAAATCATCATTAGATAAATTAGCAATGCATGCAGAGCGCGTATTCTAATTGCAAGGTGTACTTAGAGAAATCGCAACGGACTATCCGTTGCGATTTTTTAATTGCAATTCTTTCATTGAAGAGGTATCCTTATTTATAATAATTCTAAATTAATATTTTTAGAGCTTAATTGAAAACCTCTATCAATTAGTTAATTTATAAGTAGAGATACTGATTTTCATTATCAAGGAGGGATTGTATGGAGCACTCTAATCGAGAATATATACCTTTAAATGAGAAAATAAAAGAACATAAGGAACTGATTGCCGCACTCTTGTCAGGTATTATCATTTTCTTTGCATGGAGAATGGACTCAGTAGGACTGGAGACAGCTGCTGTTATTGCCTATCTCTCTGCTTATATAACAGGGGGCTACGCCAAAGCCAAAGAAGGAATAACAGAAACAATCCGGCTGCGGAAGCTGAACGTAGAAATTCTAATGATTCTAGCGGCAATCGGCTCTGCGGTCATCGGCTATTGGACAGAAGGGGCAGTACTCATCTTCATATTCGCAATGAGCGGAGCACTTGAAACCTATGCAATGAATAAAAGCCACCGCGAAATTTCTGCCCTAATGGAGCTGCAGCCTGAGGAAGCATGGCTTGTACGGGGTGGCTTTGAACCTATTAAAATGGCTGTTAGTGAGCTGAAAATTGGAGATCATGTGCTCGTAAAGCCAGGGGAACGTATTCCGGTCGATGGGGTCATCTTTAAAGGACACTCAACAGTAGATGAGGCAGCCATTACGGGGGAATCAATGCCCGTGTCGAAAGAGGCAGGTGCACAGGCATATGCAGGGACTGTCAATTTAAGCAGTCCTCTGACCATTAAAATGACGAAACATAGCAGTGAAACGATGTTTCAGAAGATCATTAAGCTGGTAGAATCGGCACAGAGTGAACGGTCCCCTTCTCAGCAATTTATTGAACGCTTTGAGGGTACCTATGTAAAAGTTGTTCTAGCTGTCGTTTTACTTATGTTCTTCCTCCCTCACTATTTATTCGAATGGGACTGGTCGACAACATTTTACCGTGCCATGGTTTTACTTGTAGTTGCCTCTCCATGTGCCCTGGTTGCTTCAGTCATGCCGGCAACATTGGCTTCTATTTCAAATGGAGCACGGAACGGCATTTTATTTAAAGGTGGTATCCACCTTGAAAATATAGGAAGTATTAAAGCCTTGGCTGTCGATAAAACAGGGACACTGACAGAGGGTAGGCCTGCTGTTACGGATTTTTATGTAAGAGAAGACATGGATAGCCAGGAAGTGCTTGCTATTTTGGCAGCCATTGAAGGCCAGTCTACACACCCGCTTGCCCAGGCTATTTCCCTGTACGCAGCCGAACATGGCATCATTGTAAGTAAACAGGCTTCTATTCAAGACATCCCCGGGCAAGGAATCGAAGCATCGGTAGAGAGTGTTGAATACAAAGTTGGTAAGCCGCACTTTGTAGGAAGAGAAGAAGCTGATCTTTTTGTAGATGGTGCATTAGCTAAGCTGGCATCTGAAGGAAAAACAGTTACCTTTATACGAGATGAGCAAGGAATTTTGGGTCTTATCGCTTTAAAGGATACTGTTCGAGATGAGGCAAAAAAAGCAATTGCCTCTCTACAGGATTTGGGCATTCATGTCGTAATGCTTACAGGAGATAACAACCAGACAGCCAGTGTTATCGCAAAAGAATCAGGTGTAAATGAATATATGGCAGAATGCTTACCAGAAACAAAGGTAGAGTATATTCAGAAATACAACAAGGAGTATGAAGCTGTAGGCATGGTAGGTGATGGTATCAACGATGCGCCCGCGCTCGCTACTGCCGCAGTTGGTATAGCTATGGGGGATGGAACAGATGTCGCACTCGAAACAGCTGACATCGTTCTCATGAAAAATAATCTGATAAAAATTGAATATGCCATCCGGATGTCACGCCAGATGCAGCGTATCGTAAAGCAAAATATAGTGTTTTCGATTGGAGTCATTCTCCTGCTCGTCATCTCGAATTTCTTCCAGGCAATCAATCTGCCGCTTGGAGTGATTGGACATGAAGGAAGTACAATTCTTGTCATTTTAAATGGGCTTCGAATGCTAAAAAATATATAAGAAGCACATGTTCATTCCCGCTGGTCAAAGCAGCTGCTAGCATGATTTATTTAACACTCCACCTTTTCATAATAAAAAACACGATCAAGGGATTATCCTTGATCGTGTTTTCTTTTAAAATACTGGTGATTTGCTTGTTTCCTTACTTTTTAAGGCGACTTGGCGTTTTTGCATCGATGCGTTAATTAACCCGCCAAATATTAAAATCATCCCTGTAAAATACAGCCAGAGCATCAAGATGATAACGCCGCCAATACTGCCATATGTGGTACTATAATTTCCGAAATTATTGACATAGAATGAAAAACCGTACGTTAATACTAACCAGCCAACTGTAGCAAAAATTGCTCCCGGCATCACGCTGATAAACTTAAGCCGTGGATCAGTATTCGGAACAATCCAATACATAAGAACCATCACTACAAAAATAAGCAATGGAGGCATCAGCCATCTGATGAAAGCCCAAATTGATCCAAACGAGCTTTCTATACCTAAATAGGAAAAGAAAATATTGCCAAGCTGCTGTCCGAAAATAGGAAATACTAAAGCGAGTAAAATGATAACAACAAATGCTCCAGTAAATAGTAATGATAGAGAACGGTTAATTAAACCGGCTCTCCCATCCACATCGTACGCTCTGTTCAACGCTTTCATAAGAGCGTCAATCCCTTTTGAAGCTGACCAGATTGTACCGATAATCCCGATAGATAGTAACCCGCCGTTTTGATTCGTCAGCACTTCTGCTAAAGTTCCTTCAATCAATGAAAACACTTCAGCCGGCATGACATCCTCCATAAAATCAAACACCTGCCCCTGTTCCAGGTTCAGATATGGCAGTAATGTCACTAAAAAGATCAGTAAAGGAAAAAATGATAATAGGAAGAAGTAAGCGAGTTGCGCACCCATGCCAGACATATCAACACGCTGCACACTTGATATTAAATCTTGGAAAAACCCTTTTGCAGTCGTTCTGTCGATCTCAGACTGGCTTGGTGCTACAAATGATTTGACGAAGGCAATCGCTTCTTTAGGAGCAGAATTTTCTTCTTTCATACACGTTCACCCCTTCCTCTTATCTTATACATTTACGCTTTTGTATCAGGCTTTGTAAACGCTTCTTTTGTTTCTGTCACCATACTCATAATTGTATCAGGCAAAGCTTTCGCATCTTCCACCTGTGACATGATGGATTCCATATTCTTCTGTGCAGATGAATATAAATTTTGTGCCTGTTCGGCTTTAGTCTCAATCAGTTGTACTAGCTCATCGCTATTTTTTGCATAATACATTACCGTTTCTTTTACTTTTTTAGATGTTTCCATCGTATGCTGGCGTGTATTCTTGTCCAACATACTAATCACTGCTCCTGTAAGAGCTCCTAATAAAACTGCAGGTAGTAACTTGCTTTTCGCCATATCTATTCCTCCCGTATTTGATTTTTACCCTAAATTACTTGTGTAAAACAATGATCCTATATATATTTTAAACAGTTTTCCAACTTTTTGAAAGCAATGGGCGGTAAATCATTCTTCATAAATCATCTTTTTCGTCATTCCCCCATCAATCGTCAAATTGGTCCCTGTTATGAAATTATTTTCAGGATGGGTAAGATATAAACATGCCCGGGCAATATCTTCAGGCTTCCCAACACGATTGGAGAGATGCTGGGTATGGTCAATATTTCGCAGCTTCTCATAATCGCCTGTTTCGATCCATCCTGGAGAGATACAATTAACCGTAATATTTTTCTCGGCAAACGATCTGGCAAAGGCATGCGTTAACGCGACAATCCCTCCCTTACTCGCAGCATAGGCCTCTGTATAAGGCTCAGATTGAAAAGCACGTGTAGAGGCAAGCGATACGATGGAACCTCTCTGCATATATTTTGCCGCCTCTCGCGAGCAAAGAAAGACACTGCGCAGATTTGTATTGATAACATCATCCCAAACAGCCGCCTCCAGCTCCGCAGGTGGCGTGACGACAAATTTGCCGGCATTATTAATGAGAATATCGATTTTTCCATAACGCTCTGCCACTTGTGCCATCAGTGATTGAATATCCGCTTCTTGACGTACATCCGTCTGGATAAAATCGATTGCTTCTCCAGCTGACTTGTTTATATCGGCTGCAATGACAATAGCTCCCTCCCTGCTATAGGCATCGGCAATTGCTCTGCCTATGCCCTGGGCCGCACCTGTTACAATAACTACTTTTTCTCGAAACATTCAATCGCCTCCTCACTTGAAAACGTATCATTTGTTTGTCAATTTTTCAATTCGATTATAGTTGACTTTAGGGCAGCAAAATGAAATGATATTTTCGTATATGTAGAAAGGCAGGTCAAAAAAATTGGACTTATCGACACCCTCACAAGAAAATGTTGTGTACATGATTGAGCAGATGAAAGACAAGCTTCGCATGGTAAACGTAGATGCTATGAAATCTGAGCATTTCAGCGAAGAAAACTATGAGGATTTGCTGGATCTGTATGAAATGGTAATGAAGCGCGATTCCTTCAGCCCGAGCGAAATGCAGGCAATTGTTGCTGAGCTGGGGACATTCCGCAAATAAAAACAGAGCGTCTAACTTTGTCTAGACGCTCTGTTTTTTGTCTTATTTCCTGGGAAATGTGTGTCATTTCCTGTATAGTTTGTGCGAATTTTGCTTACTTATTCAGCGCGACTGCAATTGCAGCGCCAATTCGTGCATTATTTTTCACAAGTGCGATATTCGCATCAAGTGATTTCCCCTCTGTCAGTTCCTTTACTTTCCCTAACATGAACGGCGTTACTTCTTTACCGGCGATGCCTTTTTCCTCTGCTTCAGCCAATGCCTTTTCAATAATCTCATTAATGAAAGCTGTTTCCATTGCGTCTTCCTGAGGAATTGGGTTTGCAATAACCGCTCCGCCTCGCAGGCCTAAATCCCATTTTGCACGCATCATGTTTGCTACTTGCTCCGGAGAATCTACACGGAAATTAACATTGAACTCGGAATCACGTGTATAGAATGCTGGCAACATATCCGTACCATAGCCGATAACTGGTACACCTTTTGTTTCTAAGTATTCAAGTGTTAAACCGATATCTAAAATCGATTTTGCTCCTGCACAAACAACTGCTACATTTGTCATTGCTAATTCTTCCAAATCGGCAGAAACGTCCATCGTTGTTTCAGCACCTCTATGTACGCCACCAATACCCCCAGTAACAAACAGTTCAATTCCCGCAAGCTCTGCGCAAATCATTGTTGCTGCGACTGTTGTAGCACCCAGCTTTTTCGTAGCAAGCAAATAACCTAAGTCACGCCGTGAAGCCTTTGCCACGCCTTGTGCATTACCGAACATTTCTAATTCTTCATCTGACAATCCGATTTTGATTTTTCCATCAATGATAGCAATAGTCGCTGGAACAGCACCATTCTCCCGGATGATTTCCTCCACTTCTCTTGCCGTTTGTACGTTTTGCGGATACGGCATACCGTGTGAAATAATTGTCGATTCAAGCGCAACAATCGGCAGCCCTTTCTCTTTTGCTTCCATTACTTCTTGTGAATAGGATAAATACGCTTCCATTATAATTCCCTCCAGATAGATAGTTCATTTACTGATAAATCTTCTCTTACTGTCGCCTTGCATTGCAGTGTTCTTGATGCATTATAAAGACCAAAACTTACAGCATCCCTGAACGGTTCCTTATGCAGGATGGCATGAAGAAAAGCACTGACAAAAGCATCACCTGCTCCTGTGACATCGACTATACGCTCGATAGGTAAAGCATCCAGCCGTTCGATATTGCCATTATGCCCCGTGATTACTCCATTACCTCCAAGTGTGATCACCACATGGTCGACACCCTTTTTCAATAATTCAGACACAGCTTTTTCATAATCCTTTTCGGTTTGCAAGCTGCACTGTAAATATGTTTCTATTTCATCTCTATTGCTAATAAAATATGTCAATCCGTGTAGATCTTCCGGCATATGACTCATTTTCGGGGAAGATACAGGAATAACAGCAAGCGGGACTTTCCTTGTACGGGCAAGGTTCATAATATATTCAACTGTTTCGCGCGGAGCGTTTAAATCTACAACGATACAGCGTGCATCTACAATTCTGGATTCATATTTTGCAAGTGTTGAAGGCACCAGCTCTTTATAAATTTCCATATCCGCCATTGCGATGACTAATTCGCCGTCATGTGTCAGCACCGCTGAATAAGAACCAGTCGATTTGTCTGTCAAAACTTCTGTCATCTCAAAGGATATAAACTCCTCCGAATGCTGTTTAATTTTTTCTCCGTCATGGTCGGCTCCAATCATCGTAAGAAGCTTGACTTCATTACCGAGTCTTCCTAAGTTTTCGGCAATATTACGTGCTACACCGCCAACACTTGCTGTCACATTGGCCGGATTTGAAGTTTCCAGTTGTACCGTTCCTTCAATATGAAATTTCCGGTCAACATTCGCACCGCCTATTGCCACAATGGCTTTTTTCTCCGGGAGTATATAGGCACGGCCTAAAACCTCTCCTTTTTTTGTGAGCGAGGAAATTATATTAGCGAGAGCCGGTCGTGATAGCCCTACCTTTTCCGCCATTTCTTGCTGGGATAGATAAGGATTCTCTCTTATCAGCCCTAATACAAGATGCTCTTTTTCATTCAAGGCATTCACCTCTTCTAAACATTTGTTTATATAATAAACTTTTGTTTGTAATAATGCAATAAAAAATAAGAACATTTCGAAATTCTTTCGGAATGCTCCTATTTTTCTTCTAAAATATCCTCTTTGTATCGCTTCCATTCCACAAAAATAGAGCTGCCCGGAAAGGTAAGGCTTCCCGGACAGCTCTCATTCTAACTATTTATTATTCGTTCCACTCTCAACTTCAGTTGTTACAGGATTTTCCGTTCCTACCGGAAGATCAGTTCCATCCTCCGCTACACGCGGCTGGATCAGCACTTCAACACGGCGGTTTTGAGATTTCCCTTCTGAAGTATCATTTGTTGCGATCGGGCTGTATTCCCCAAATCCTTTGACACTGAAATATTTGGAGTCCAGGTTTGGATTGGAATCTACAATGATTTTCAAGAAATTCACTGCCCGCATGACAGAAAGTTCCCAATTCGAACCAAATTTAGCGTTATTCATTGGGACATTATCTGTGTGCCCTGTTATGATAACATTTCGCGCTGGATCAAAAGCTAAGATCTCGGCCAATTCATCGCCGATTTCGGCATATTGAGGTTTAATATCTGCGCTTCCTGGATCAAATAGTACACTATCACGAATTGTAATTAATAGTCCCTCATCTGTCATTTTTGTTTGGAATTGACTCTCCAACTCATTGATCGCAATCAATTCTTCAACCCGCTCCTTTGTCTCCTCGAGCTGGGCCTGATCTTCTGCATAACGGGAAGCCGCTGACTCCACTTCGTCGACAGAACCGTCCGGATTTGCTACAGGTGATGTATGCTCCATTACACCTGTTCCTCCATCAAATATCTGATTAAAAACTTGGGACATTCTATCCAGCTTTTGCTGATCTACTGTACTCGAAGCAAATAGTACAATAAATAGTGCCAGTAAAAGTGTCAATACATCAGCATATGGGACGAGCCAGGACTCATCTATATGCTCCTCGTGCTTTTTATGTTTACTCTTCTTTGCCAAGGCCACCCGCCCCGCCTTCTGTGATTTTCTTCCGTTCTTCCATCGGTAAGTATGAAGCCAGTTTTTGCTCGATTACGCGAGGCGCTTCCCCTTCTAATACGGAAAGAATTCCTTCGATCATCATCATTTTCTGTTTTACTTCTAACGCCGACTTTCGCTTTAATTTGTTAGCGAATGGATGCCACAGCACATAACCCGTAAAGATACCGAGCAGTGTTGCAACGAAGGCAGCAGAAATTGCGTGACCAAGTTTTTCAATATCCGACATATCTTTCAAGGCGGCAATTAAACCAACCACCGCACCAAGTACCCCTAATGTAGGAGCATATGTACCTGCCTGTGAAAAAATTTGGGCACCGCTTGCGTGGCGATCTTCCATCGCCTCTACTTCTTCTGTCAGAACATCGCGGATATAATCTGCGTTTTGTCCATCGATTGCAAGCGTTAAGCCGTTTTTCAAAAATGGATCTTGAATTTCTGCTGCCTTACTTTCAAGTGCAAGTAATCCCTCACGACGCGCTAAATCTGCCCATTGCGAAAACATCTTAATAATTTCGATGTCATCTGCAAGCTTCGTCTCCTTAAAAAGCTTGCCAAACAGTTTCGGCACACGTTTTAGCTCCTTCATCGGGAAGGCGATGACAACAGCTGAAATCGTACCGAAGATAATGATAAAAATTGCGGCGGGATTGACAAGTGTCCCAGGTCCAACCCCTTTAAAATACATCCCTACAAGCAGAGAGACGCCCGCCAGTATAATACCCATTAATGACGAAATATCCATGATAGTACCTCCAATGACTCATTCTTCTTTTATTTCGACTTTATCTGTTTTTTATTAACATTCCGTTTTAATTTAATATAAATGTTCCATCTATTTCGACATATAGAATTCCATCTTCTGAATATTATATTTTCTGATTATATTGAATCATCTGCAGTTTTAAAGCTATAATCCTTATGAAGGAGTGATAAAAATGGATTCAATTTTTTCTAGTAATTTATCAAAATATGCCGAGCTGGCTGTAAAAGTTGGAGTAAATATTCAAAAGGACCAATACCTCTATATTGCTGCCTCCACAGATACAGTAGAATTTGTTCGCCTTGTTACAGAGGTTGCTTATAAGGTTGGCGCCAAACAAGTCTTTGTCGATTTTTCCGATGATGTAGTAGGACGCTCTCGTTATAAATTAGCGCCCGAAGACTCATTTGATTTCTTCCCTCCATGGAAGGTACAAGAGCGTGAGTGGCTGGCAGAACAAGGAGCAGCTTTCATGAGTATCGTTTCCCAGGATCCGGATCTGTTAAAGGGCATCGAGCCCACACGAATTGCTGCTGCCCAAAAAGCAGCAGGCAGAGCATTGAACAAATACCGTCAATACGTTCAATCAGACAAAATTTCCTGGACAGTCATAGCTGCCCCTTCAGCTGGCTGGGCAGCGAAAGTTTTCCCGGAATTGCCTCCGGAGGAACAAGTGACTGCTTTATGGAATGCGATCTTTAAAGCAACACGTGCAGACTTAGAAACTCCTGTGCAGGCCTGGGCAGAGCATAATGATGCCCTTCACGAGAAAGTGGATTATTTAAACAAAAAGAAATATGCCAAACTTCACTATACAGCCCCTGGTACCGATTTAACAATCGAGCTGCCAAAGGGACATCTATGGTGCGGGGCGGGAAGCATCAACGAACGCGGTGATGAATTCATGGCGAATTTACCTACAGAAGAGGTCTTTACAGTTCCACACAAGGACGGGGTAAATGGCTATGTTTCCAGCACAAAGCCATTAAGCTATGGCGGGAATATTATTGACCAATTCAAGATTACATTTGAAAATGGGCGTATTATCAAAGTACAAGCTGAACAAGGGGAAGAAGTGCTGAAAAACCTTGTTGCAACAGATGAAGGGTCCCATTGTTTAGGAGAAGTGGCTCTTGTTCCACACGACTCCCCTATTTCGAATTCAGGTCTGTTATTCTTTAATACATTGTTTGATGAAAATGCTTCAAACCACTTAGCAATCGGCAGTGCTTATGCATTTTGCTTGGAGGGCGGAAAAACAATGTCTCCAGAGGAATTAATGAAAAACGGACTGAATCAAAGTATTACCCATGTAGACTTTATGATCGGTTCTGCAGAGATGGATATCGACGGAATCACGGAAGATGGACAGCGGGAACCTGTTTTCCGTAATGGCAATTGGGCCTTTTAAACTGACGTGATATTAGTTTTCTGACACACCGGATATCAAGGAGAGTGGATGAATAAGGATCTATTCCTTATTATCGCCTTCATCATCTCGTCACATTTGTTTATTTTCCTTAAATAAACCTATCTATCACCCATTTACTTAAGGTATAATTGGTTGTAATGATTATCTTATTTTCAGGAAGGGGTTATTCGACAATGCATTATCCAAATCTTCCAGAGTACTATACAACAGTATTAGGATTCTCTGTCGTCATTCTTATTTGCTTAATGTTCTTTATCCACTTTTTACGTGTGGGATTAAACTCACATGATGCAGTGCGTATTGATTCGAAATCCGACGCTCACAAATAAGTTTTCTAAAACAGCTGCGTACGCCGCAGCTGTTTTTTATTTTTAAACGAATCAGCCTTTCAAAGCTGAAGTTGCTATGTATGCTGCTACTGAAATTCTCTAGTTCAATAAATAGCGGCGCTTTTTTTACAAATTTTCAACTGTTTTGTGACATTATTATTTGAATTCTCTTACTTTTACACTACAATAATATCAGGTAAAAGAAAGGAGATTCATCTATGTCTTTATTACACGATATTCTCAATTTCAATCAAACGTTCGTAGAGGAGAAAAAATACGAACCTTACATCACAACAAAGTTTCCAGATAAGCGGATTGTTGTCCTTTCCTGTATGGACACACGGTTAGTAGAGCTCTTGCCTAAAGCCATGAACCTGCGCAACGGTGACATGAAAATTGTTAAAAGTGCTGGTGCAATTGTGAACCATCCATTCGGTGGAATCATGAGAAGTTTGCTCGTAGCTGTTTATGAGCTGAAAGCAGATGAAGTATATATCATTGGACATTATGATTGCGGCATGAGTGCGATCGATCCGGATGTTATGCTTGGCCATATGATTGAGCGTGGTATTAAGCAAGAGACAATTGATACAATCACTTATTCTGCTCTCGATTTACGTGAATGGCTGCGCGGTTTTGGGGATGTGAAAACAAGCGTCCTAAAAAGTGTTGACCTTGTTCGTACACACCCGCTTATGCCAAAGGGAGTGCCTGTTCATGGCCTGATCATTGACCCAGGTACGGGACGCCTTGATTTAATAAGCGATGGCAATAAAAACTTGTAAGAATCGTTCTATCGGAATGATCTATATATGCTCTATTATATTTTCCGTTTAGCAGCAGGAGTTTTGCTTATTAAAAAGAGAGCAGGGCATAGCTTTGTCCCGCCTCTTATCAAAGGGTGAGTTGTCTCTGACAACTCACCCTTTGGATTTTTCATGCGAAAACGGGGGGATTACACCTCTCGCAGTGTGTCCCTTTCTTACGTTTGCAGCTATGAATGCGCGGTCTATTTCATTTTCGCTTTCGAAAATCCTAAAAATGGATTCAGTTCCTTTTACCTTTATGGTTGGGCACTGCTGTTTCTTCTTCTCACATTTTAACGAAGAATATCCTTTTTTTATCGTCAAACGTTAAGTGGGGATAGTTGGAAGTTGTTCATAGTGGAGACCGTGACTTCTGCGGGAATAAACACGGGTGGAAGATTCACTTTTTTTGCGTTCTCGCGAAAAACGTCGGCCGGAAGGGAAAACAACATTTCCATAGAAAAAAAGGCAACCATGATATAAAAAATCATGGTTGCCTTTATTATTCAGCTGAGGTTTTATCCCAGCCTCTTTTTCTGCTGTAAATAATCTTCCTGTAAAATCGCATACATATAATGGTCTACCCATTCCCCGTTAATATACAATAGCTTTCTCAGCAGGCCTTCCCTCACAAATGCCGCCTTTTCTACTACCCGTATAGAAGGCGTATTTTCAGGAGCTATATATGCCTCTACGCGATGGAGCTTGAGCGAGGTAAAGGCAAAATCCACCACAAGCTTGACCGCTTCTGTCGCCATTCCTCTTCCTACAAAATTTTTATCCATCGAGTACCCGATAAAGGCGCTTGAGTATGGCATGCGTTTAATAGCATAAAGGGAAATATGCCCCACTAATTGATTTGATTCTTTATCATAGATCCCAAAGGAAAACTCCCGATTCAGAGCCAGCAGCTGTATTCCTTCAAGGATTTTTTTATATTGTGCTTCTTCAGTATAGAATTCATCCCGGTGTATAGGCTCATACGTCGACCAAAAGTGTTTGTTGTTCAACAGAAGTGCAGCGAGATCTTTCGCATCCGATTCTGAGAACGTCTGCAAGTTGCATTTTTCTCCGTCAAGCCTCACTACCCGATCACCCTTCTTTCGAAATAAGCTGAATAAACTCTTCAACATCTTTCACACAGAGCGCAATGCCCTTTTCCCAGAATTCGCATTTCGTAATGTCTTCCCCTAGATGCTTCATTGCTAGGTCTTCCACTGTCATGATCGCTGTATCGCGGAGCAGCGCCATATATTTCTCTTCGAATGCTGCTCCTTCTTCTTTGGCTTTGGCATAAATACTTAATGAGAACAAGTAGCCAAATGTATATGGGAAGTTATAGAACGGCACCCCTGTAATATAGAAGTGCATTTTAGACGCCCAAAAATGAGGGTGTGTTTCCCCCAATGCCCCTGCATACGCTTCACGCTGTGCTTCTTCCATTAACTCATTTAAACGTTTTGTGGAAACAATCCCTTGCTTTCGCTCTTCATAAAAACGAGTTTCGAATAGGAAGCGTGCATGGATATTCATAAAGAATGCCACAGAGCGCTGAATCTTATCCTCCAGCAGTGCGATTTTCTCTTCTTTGGAAGAAGCTTCATTTACTGCTGCATCTGCCACAATCATTTCTGCAAAAGTAGATGCTGTTTCTGCTACATTCATCGCATAACGGCGGTTTAATGCATTCATTGGACGTAATGCATATGTATGGAATGCATGTCCAAGCTCATGTGCCAATGTCGAAACATTTGACATTGTCCCTGAATATGTCATAAAAATACGTGACTGCTGTGCAAGCGGCAGCCCTGTACAGAAACCGCCAGGACGTTTATCGTCACGGTCTTCCGCTTCAATCCATCCTTCTTCAAATGCCATACGTGCAAAGTTCTCTAATTCAGGACCGAATTTTCCAAAATGCTTGAGGATAAATTCTGCCCCCTCCTGATATGAAATTTTAGCTGTAGAGGAGGTAACAGGCGCATCAAAGTTGTACCAATCCATTTTTTCTTTTCCAAGCATATTGGCCTTTGCCTCTAAAAACTTTACAAACGGCTCCTTGTGATCTGAAATAGCCTTCCACATAGCATCAAGTGTCTCTTGCTTCATTCGGTTAATTTGTAAAGGCTCCTGCAGTACTTCCTCCCAGCCCCGCTTTTTGTAAGTTGTCAAACGGAAACCAGCAAGGTGGTTTAATGTCTTCGCAAAAAATTCTTCTTTTTCGGTAAAGATTTTTTCCAGCGCTTCAAACGCACTTTTCCGCACTTGTTCATTTGGATGGGAGCTTAAATTATTCGCCTGGCCAACGGAAAGCGATTTTTTTTCACCTTCTACATCAACTTCAACCTTGATGTCCCCAATAAACATATTGTAAAGCTGCCCCCATGAAGAATAGCCATCTACGCTCAAGGCAGAAATAAGCGCTTCTTCTTCCTCAGAGAGCTTTTGCTTTGCTTGTTCGCGCCATTCCGAAAGGATAAACGAAAATTCGTTCAGTTCCGGCGAGGCAAGCAGCTCCGAAAATCGTGCTTCATCAATTTCTGCTAATAATTGCTGCAGGCGAAGAACCGCTGGAGAATAGCTTGCCGAAATAGCACTTAACTGTCCCTGCAGCTGCAGTGCTTTCACATCCTTCGTATTTTGTGCGGTTAAACAGGAAAGCATACCGCCTGCATGCATAATTTGCTCCATCAATTCTTTTAATTGGTCAATTGTATGTCGGAGTTCACCTGCTGAGACCTCTGTCGTCAATGATTTTGTTTGCCCGATAAGCGCCTCCACCTGTTGCGGTAAATTGTTAATAAACTGCTGGAAAGCAGGAGATTCACTGCCTCCCTCAAAAAATACATCTAAATCCCATACCTCTGGATATGTTGTTGCCATCTTGCTTCTCTCCCATCTCTCTTTTTCTTTGGTGCTTGATTCAAGAAAATTCAGACTAATGAGCCTAGTTTGCTATTTAGTCCGAATCTCGAAATATATTTTTATTATAGGCTATTTTCGTTTCTTTTTCGATCTATTTTTTCTTGCTGTTTTTTTTGAAGGATCTGCTGCTTTCTTTTCCTTTATTTCTATGTCAGCAGCTACTTCTCCTTCTGCCTGCTTCAGCTCAGCAATGGCCTCCTTTTTCTCTTGCTCAAAAACGTTCACAATCTCAAGCCCTCTTCTTTTTGCTTCTTTATTTATATGAGCGAGTGCTTCTTCAAGGACCTTAATGCGGGCATGATATTTATTGTTACCCGGAACTAAAACCCACGGAGCGAAATCCAAATCTGTCTTTGCAAACATTTCATCCGCTGCTGATACATACTGATCAAATTTTTCACGGTTGCGCCAGTCTTCATTCGTAAGCTTCCAAGATTTATAGGGATCATTCGCCCGGTCATTAAAACGCTTTAGCTGTTCATCCTTATCAATATGAATCCAAAACTTCAGAACAATATAGTTTCCGGCAGTTAAAAGATCTTCAAAATTACCGATTTCCTTATATGCCCGCTTCCACTCCTCTTCTGTTGCAAATCCCTCCAGGCGTTCTACTAATACCCGGCCATACCAAGAGCGGTCAAAGATAGCAATCTGCCCGTGCTGAGGCAGTTTACGCCAGAAGCGATGCATATAGTGATAACGTTGTTCATGTGGCTGCGGAGCAGAAATAGGATGAACAACATAACCACGGGGATCTAACCGTTCCGTTAAACGTTTAATGGCACCACCCTTACCTGCAGCATCCATTCCTTCAAAGACTAATATTAACCCTATTTTATTGTTGAATAAAAACTGCTGAGCGTTTAACATTTCATATTGTAATACTTTCAATTTTTTCCTATATAATTTTTTGTCCATTTCTACAGTGAGGTCTAAATTTTCTAACGTTTTCATCTAATCACTCCTCAAACCTTGATATCTTTATTGTAAACCAAATTGGATAACAATGGTGTTTCTTGTTGGTACTCCTATAATTGTATATAATTTTAACGAAAGGAGAGAAAGTTATGGGGCGTATCATTATACTCGCTATAGTAACACTTGCATTGATCGCCTATTCCATAGCTGCGTTATGGATCGGAATAAATGGCATTACAGCTATCAATGTTATAGAACGGCTGCCACTTATCTTTTCGCCGGCTGAATTCGTCTATTTATTTTCCTTTGTTTTATATACAGGCCTTTTCATTTATGTTTGGCAGGCCTATCAAAACCGCCAAACTGCTTTTGTCATCACTAAATTACAAGTTTCTTTATTTACTATTGCCTGTGGACTCCAAATCGCCTTTTTTCATATGTGGCAATATGGACACT
The DNA here is from genome assembly GCF_001591965.1 of Lysinibacillus odysseyi 34hs-1 = NBRC 100172. Taxonomy (GTDB): domain Bacteria; phylum Bacillota; class Bacilli; order Bacillales_A; family Planococcaceae; genus Lysinibacillus_B; species Lysinibacillus_B odysseyi. The sequence goes on along the minus strand of NZ_BCVX01000011.1, from coordinate 143,837 downwards.
ATACGACTTCCTTTATTCTGCTGGCACTACAGCTCCTTTCTTTATTTGGTTTGTATCTTACATACCCTTTTTATAAGAAAACTATTTCATTACGCCTACCTATAGCAATGTGGCTTGGATGGAATCTGTTCTTCATTCTGATCATCTTTAGCTATATTATTTTATATTATGAATGGAATGGCTTCGGTTTAAGTAATGCGTTATGGGCTGTTATCCTTCTAACTATCGGAGCGGCGGCTGCCATTCATTTACGTTACTACCATTTTGACCGGGTTACACCGGCTATTTTCGCATTTTGCTATATAGGCATTGCAGTTGCCAATGGTTTTGAGGAGCTTCTTGTCTCAGCTGCCGCGCTGTTTTTATGTGGTGTTATGGTAACGGGGATTATCTTTATGGAGAAAAATAAGAAAAAGGACACTTAAGATTAGGCCGCATACTGCTGTCAGAATAACTCAGGCAACAGAATACAACCTTTCTTTTTTATTCATTTCAAGGTGCCTGAAATGAAAGAACACTTCTTCTAATAGGATTTCAGGGTGTTAAAAAAGCTGCGGACTTATGGATATTGTCCGCAGCTCACTATTAATCCTCTAATGACGTAAGGATGATTGGTTTATCTTTTGTCACGATAATCGAATGTTCGATTTGGGCCACTAATGATTTATCCGGCGTAATGAATGTCCAGCCATCACCGGCTTCTACAATATGCTCCGCCTTGGCTGAAATGAAAGGCTCAACCGCCAGCACCATGCCCTCTTTCATAATCGTTGTATCCCATGCATCATAATAATTTAAAATATGGTCTGGTGATTCGTGCAGGGAACGCCCTAAACCATGTCCTGTCAGGTTCATAATAACCGTCAGACCGTGGTCACGTGCTTCTCGTTCGACCGCTTTGCCGATTTGATTTAGTTTTGAACCTGCTTTAACCTTTGTCATTGCTCGATCAAATGCAGATTTCGCCACTGCGCAAAGCTTCTCTTTTTCTTCATAGCCATTACCGACAACAAAGGAAATACCAGTGTCTGCAAAATAACCATTCCATGATCCGGAAACATCGATATTCACAATGTCGCCTTCTTGAATAACTTTATCTCCTGGAATACCATGCGCTACCTCATGATTTACTGAAATACATGTATAGCCTGGAAAATCGTATTCTCCTTTAGGCCCCGATACCGCTTCCGCCTCTTCGAACATACGGCCGGCAATTTCATCTAGCTCCCGTGTTGTGACACCCGGCTTTGTTGCTGCTTTTAACGCTTCGCGAATTTCAGCAACGATCCGGCCGATTTTTTTAAATGCATCTAGCTCTTCCTGTGTTTTAACAATCATGCTCAAATTCCTCTCTTGATTAAAATGTCCCTTCTTACTATATCATATGAATTCGAGCGTGACACAGCAGAGTTTCTCGACCATTTACATAGAAAGCCCAAATCTGCCTATGCCTGCTTCAGTAATTTTGGCGCAGCTGTAAATAACAGGCTGGCTACTACTGCTGTTAGGATAATAGCTGGAATCATGTATGTGCCGTTATAAACAATAGAGTAAATCCATGCATTTTGGTCTCCTGCATATTCGGCAAAAAAGACTGCTCCTGCAATGGTATGTGCTGCATAACGAAGAAGTCCCCCAATGACTGTCCCTAAAGTAATATAGAGAATAATTCTGGATTTTACAGAATTACGGGCTGCTTCAAGTAACGGTTTTCTTACAACTGCCGCTAGTCCGACAACCGTGAATGCAAGACCGTAATCGAGAAGTCCCTGTACCCAATGGTAAATTTTTGGTGCGAACATCATTTGCAATATACCAATGAGCAGCCCTGTTGTCAGTCCCGCTCCTAAACCCCAGCGGATCGCCATTAATACAATCGGCACCATTACGAAGCTGACCGATCCTCCTTGAGGCATACTGATTGTCAGGGTGTCTAAAATAACCCCCACACCTGCGAAGACAGCAATCTCCACAAGCATTAATAATCTCTTTTTATCCATTCTAATGTCCCCCTTAGATGTAGAACACAAGAAGGTGGAATAGAAAAAAACGACCCCAGGACAGAGCCTGACATCGTTTGAAGTCGGTTTCCATCCACATCCCTACGCAAGTGTTAACTTACAGGTTCTAAGAGTCAGTGCAGATTCTGTGCACAATCTCAGCCGACTTACTCGGCTCCCCTTGTGGTACATCTTAAATTTCCTTTATTGTACGAGAGTATGATACATTTTTCAAGTACCCAAATTTATGAAACTTCTGAATAATTCATGCGTAAATAATATAAACTGGAAATTAAAAGGAGACGAAAAAATGGATACTAACAAAGGATTAAGTGCATTAAATTATTTCAGTGTGTTTTTCGCCCCGTTCATTGTTCCGATTATTGTTTATTTCGTAAGTTCCGATCCTGAAGTTAAACGTCATGCAATGCGGGCCTTACTATCTCATATAATCCCGATTATACTTGGTATTGTGCTGTTTATATTATTATTTGCTGCTGGATTATTCGGTGCACAAGGCAGCGAAGACACAGTATTTATTATGTGGGTAGTATTTGTTCTAGGTTACGGTATCCTTTATCTAGCCATTACTATTTGGAATGTGGTCCAAGGGATAAAAGTTCTCCGCTAATAAGTTTATGTAAAGAGGTGTTTTGGGTATTAAAAAAAGAAACATACTAAACATCATCACAAAAGCTAAAGGAGACTGACATATATGAAAATGAAAAACCTATTCAAAACAGCTGTTAAGTGGGCTCCTGTAGTATACCCCATTATAAAAAAAATGCTGGATAACCGAAAATCAAAAGCCTCCTCGATGACACGTCGGTCATAACTGTGTTTCACAGCAGAATATTTCCAATCGGACACTTTCTCTTCCGATTACCAAATGGATTTATCATTTGTTAAAAATGAAAAGGCAGCCCGACTTCCCGGACTGCCTTGTTTTTCCTAATCCGTCCTGTCGAGAGATTGTCACAGCCTGCTCTTTCGGAACCATTGCTGCAATTACTTTGCAATGCTCTACTTTAATACAATTTTCGTACGGCTATGACCTTCCTTCAGCTTTTCTACCTCTAAAATAGCAGGCATTGCTTCTTTCAGCTCTGCCACATGGGAGATGACCCCTACCATACGTCCGGATTTCTGTAATTCAATCAACGTATCAATCGCTCGGACTAATGACTCTTCATCAAGCGAACCAAACCCTTCATCAATAAACATTGTATCAATACGGACATTTCCCTGGAAGCTTTGGATGACATCAGCCATCCCAAGTGCTAAACAGAGGGAAGCATTGAATTTTTCTCCGCCGGATAAGGTTTTTACATCCCGTGCCTGCCCCGTATAGCCATCATATACATCAAGACTCAGGCCGCTTTGTCGGCCATGTGATTCCTGCCGTTCAGAACATTCCAGCCTGAACTGGCCATTTGATAAATGATTTAACCGCATATTGGCAGCTTCCGTAATTTGTTCTAAATACCCCATCTGCACGTATCGTTCGAAAGAAATACGAGGTTCATTTTTCCCACGGAGCACATCATACAGCTGGACAATTTCCCCCGAAATTTTTTCAAGCCGGTCAATTTCTTCGGCTGCCTCAGCAAGCTTTTGTGCATAGTACTCACATTGGACAGCATGCTCTTTTGTCTTATTTAACGTATTAAACGCCGCCTCATATGCTGACTTTAAAACCTGCAGCTGCAGGCGCATTGCTTCTATATCCGTCCATTCCTTTCCTTCGAGCGCCTGCTGTTCTGACTCTACAAATTCCTGGAGAGTATGGATTTCTTTTATAAAATCCATATACTGCTGCTTTAGTGCATCCATTTGTTCCGCTGTCCGCAGTGCTGACTTGAATGCTTCTTCATCTGTAAAATCTGCTTGAATAATAGCAATCTGCAGTTTCGTTTTTGCAGCTGAAAGCTTATCGGTTAGTGAATGCTTCAATTCTACAGTATGCTTTACTGCCTCCTGCGCCTTCACAAAATCAGTATGGGTATGTTCATACTGCAGCTCCGCCTCTTTTAACGCTTGCTGCAGGATAGTCATTTTTTGCTGTGCCTGCTTATAAGCTTCATTTACCTGTCCGAGTGTCTTTAATTGTTCAGGAATGTTACGCTGCTTTTCCAGCAAGATAGTCTCTTGTTGAATGAACTCTTGCTTCTTCTCTTCATGCTTCGCTCGTAATACTTCTAACTTCTCTTCACACTGAGCCAAAGCCTGCTGCGTTTGTTTTACTTTTGACTTCAATGTTGTAAGTTCCCCATTCTTCTCATGCAATGCTTTGACTTCAATGGCTGCTTTTTTATATTGCATTTGGTATTCCTCTGCGTTGGAAAGGTTCACGCCCAGCGCAAGTAGTGCTTCCTGCTGATCAAGCAGCTGTCCGTTGGCCGCTTCGAGTCTGCCGACTATAAACGATTGCTTGTGCTGGGAATGGGCTACTGTTTCCTTCATTTGCTGCAGTACCGTTTTGTCAATTGCTTCTTCTGCATGAATTCGGACATTTGGATGTTCTATACTGCCGCATACCGGACAAGCATCTCCCGGTACAAGTGTTACAGCTAGCTCATATGCCCGATGGTGAATCCATTTCTGCTCCTGCTCTTCATAAAGCTGTAGGGCATGTTCATAAGCTGTCCTTGCCTGCTCTTCCTCCATCTCTAGACTGGCAACCTGCTCGGTCACTTTCTCCAGCTTGTCGAATCCAAGGACTATTTCTCTCAGTCTTTGCTCGAGTGCTATCTTCTCCGGTAATATAATGACCTGCTCTTCAATGTTTTCCATCTGCCGGGTCTGTTCTTCTAAAAGCTTTTTATTCTTTTGAAAATGTGCTGTTACTTCCACTACCTCTTGTTCCACTTGTTTAGCCGAACTTTGCAACAGAGGAAGAAGGAGGGAAAGCTTATCAATTTCTTCGTAAATCGGCTTAACTCTTTCAAGCTCACTCATCTCGAGTGACAGGCTATTTCTTTCGGGTTCCCGGGCCTGCTCTTGCTTTAGACGCACCTCGGCCTCTAAAAATTGCGTTTCAAAACGCTGTAAGTCTGCCTCATAAGTAATCAGTCTTTTAGAAACAGCAGTAAGCTCTTGCTCCATTGTACTGCAAGCCTCATATAGCGGGACAATACCGGCCGCCTTTACGGCAGTCTCCCATTCTTTATTCTTCTGCTCGAATAGCGGACGTTCATTTTCCCTTTCGAAAAGCAAATCACGCTTTAATTGTAAATTGTAAAGGCGTTCATTTGTTCTTTCCCCTTCAATACACTTTTCCTGCATCTCATTATGTGCTTTGAAGCTTGCGGTATAAGCCGATTCATCCGTTAAAGATTTCTCTTCATAATATCGCTTCTCTTCATCAAGTGCGTGCAAAATTTGATGGACATTTGCATGGTTTTCTATCCGTTCAAATAAGGAAGATTCACGCATTGGCAAAGCTCCGGAAATTTGGTCGATATATTGGTCACGCAGCGCCTTTGCCATTTTTGCCTGTTCTTCTGCAGCCTGCTTTTTCCCTTCCAGCTTTTTCGCCATTTCTCCATATCGTTCTGTTTTAAATATTTTACGTAGAATAGCTTCCTTATTTTCTGTCTGTGAGGTTAATAGCTTACGGAATTCCCCTTGCGGCAGCATAATAATCTGATTGAATTGATCGTAGGTTAACCCTATGATTTCTTCAATTTTTGTATTGATTTCCTTTGCCTTTTGCCGTTCCACTACTTTAATTTCTTCGCCTTTAGGTCCAATTTCAAAAAATGCATAGTCTTCGCCTGTCGCTGTTTTTCTTCCTTTTTTCACATGTGGAAGCTGACGGAATACACGGTAAGTCCGTCCATGCACTTCAAATAACAGCTCAACAGCGGTATGTACCTTGTCTTCAGCAAATTGACTGCGGAGCGACTTTTGATCCTTCCGGTCGGAACCGCTGCCGCTGCCATACAAAGCAAAGGCAATGCCATCAAAGATCGTCGTTTTTCCTGCTCCTGTCTTTCCGGAAATAACAAATAATCGATGGTTTTCAAGCTGTGTAAAATCAATTATCTCCTCGCCTTTATAAGGACCAAACGCACGCATCATGAGTTTAAGAGGCTTCATTTTGTTCCTACCTCCTGCCCTTCCCGTTCTTCTACCAGCAATTCATTTAACGCTTCCTTAAATAATTGCAGCATCATATCGCTCGGCTCCTGTTTTGTTACTTCTCCATAAAAAGCTTTAAATAAGGTGAAATCATCCAGTTGCTCACGTTTCGGTAGTCCTTTTTCCTCGTTCGGTGACAGGCGAATCGTTTTACGCTCTACATGCAAAGCATTTTTATATACTGTACGAACCTGCTCCATCGCATTAATGACAGGCGCTGGATCAGTAAGACGAACAAAAACATAATCGTCGCTTTCCTCATGCCTTAAAATTTGCTGGATTTCCCCTTCTACGACGCGGATGTCACGCCGTGGAATGAGCTTTCTCTTTTCTACCTGCACACTTCCATCTGCCGCTAACTCTACTACATAAAAGCCTTTTTCATGAACTGCTTCGGACAATGAGTATTTTAATGGTGAGCCGGCATAGCGGATTTTCTCATGCAACACATAATGTGCCTTATGCAAATGCCCTAATGCTGTATAATGAAACGCAGCAAAATGCTCAGCGTTTACGCATTCTGAACCACCAATAGCAAGCGGTCTTTCAGAATCGCTTGTGTTTTCTGCGTCCTCTCCGTAAGGGGTCACAAAAGCGTGGGCAACTGCAACATGACGGACTCCTTGCTTCATGTTCTGCTGTATATGAGTAATCGTTTCTTTCATCGCATCGTCATAAGTCGACACCTGACGATTGCCAAATACCTGTCTAATAATGCTCGGTTCAGCAAACGGAATAAGATGAAAATGCACTTCCCCATGCTCGTCCTCCAGCACAACCGGCTTCAGATCTCCACTCATCTCCCCTGCCAGATAAAGCCCAGCATCTTGCATAAGCTTACTGCCAAACTGCAGTCGTGTTGGACTATCATGATTACCCGAAATAGCGATTACCGGGATTCTCCGCTTTAACACGATTTCCGCAAAAGTATCATCCAGTAAATTCACAGCGTCCACCGGGGGGATGGCCCTGTCGTATAAATCTCCCGCTATAATGATGGCATCTGGTTTTTCTTTATCAATGGCATCCAGGAACTGCTGTAAAATATATCGTTGGTCGTCTGTCATGTACACACCCTGGACCAGCTTTCCTAAATGCCAGTCAGCCGTATGAAAGATTTTCATACTATTTGCCTCCTTTCAATCTCCGTTGAATTACCAATATCATACATCATGTCAACGATAATTAAAACATACGTTCTATTTATGTCCGAAATTATTATTTTGGCCCTTTCCCGACATCACTTCCTGCTATTTCGCTAAGAGGAGGATTTTCTCCCCAGGCACTTTTAAGCATTCATTTTTTGTTTTGCCGGAAAGGGAAAAGCGACTCCTTCTTATAGAAAGAATCGCTTCCAACGTTCATAGCCATAATAGCCTACGACCTCTTCAATCGGTTTTGCTACCTGGCTCTTTTCTTCCCTTGTCTGCTGATGCTCCCGCTGCTTTAACAGTTCTTTAAAAGTCACCGGATTTGGTTTCGGCAATTCTGCTGCACTTAGCTTCTGCAAGCCGCGTTTTTCCAAAAATGCATTTGCCATCAACATATATCCTTCCATATTAGGGTGAACATCAGAAGGATTGGGCAAAAACCTGGCTTCTTCCCCGCCAAAGCTTACAGGGACAAACTCAGCTTCGGATTGCTCAGCTATACGCTGTAAAATGTTATTCAATATACTAAGCTGCTCTTTGACTCCTTGTATTTGCGTCTCATGTACACTTGTATAAGGGAAGTAATATCCCATTACATATACCTTTGCCTGCGGTGCAAGCTTATTCACCTGCATCAAAAGCTCTGTATAATCTTTCCTTGCCTTATTCAAGGCAAAATTAGCCGTTAGTTGAGAGTAGCTAATGGAGCCGGTCGCAGAATTATGCGATACAAGGGAAAGCAAATCATTCGCGCCGGCTGAAATAGTAACAAGGGTTGCATTCTTCAATAACTGGCGTGCTTCTTCCGTCTGAACCCGCTCCAGAACATCCCCTACTGTATAACCCGGAAAGGCAAGCTGCTTTGTAAATGATGCCAGCTGGCCGGAGCGCATTAATTGCATAGCAATTAAATCGGTATAGCCATTATCAATTTCTGCATATGGTGTTTGCCCGGCCGCTAGTGAATCTCCAAGTGCAACATACAATTCCTTGGCTGAAGCACTAGATGTGAACAGAAAAGATGCAAGGAGAACAATCAACACCTTTTTCATCCTGCACCCCTCCCTTTTACTGTATTTAATAAATATTATTTGTACGGCTGCCCAGGTTGGCGGCGATAGAATACGGCTTTTTTAACAAAAACAAAGGCTTCGTTAGAATGCCCAGCTTCCGTTCCGGAAGATCGGCTCCAATGTTCCGTCTGCCAACTCCCCATCAATATCCATTTGTGCACTGCCAATCATAAAGTCTTCATGTGTGATGGATGTATTAATACCAAGTGCTTCAAGCTGTCCTTCCTCTAATGTGCGCCCGCCTTCGTAGCAAGTAGGATATGCTTCGCCGATAGCGAGATGATTGGAGGCATTTTCATCAAACAATGTATTGTAATATAAAATATTAGAAGAAGAAATAGGTGATTCATGTGGAACAAGGGCTACTTCCCCTAAATAGCCAGACCCTTCATCTGCTGTAATAAGCTGCTGCAGCAGATCGTTTCCTACTTCCGCATGTGCCTTTATGATCTTTCCTTTTTCAAATGTTAAAGAAAACTGGTCAATAATATTACCTTTATAAGCAAGCGGCTTTGTATTGGATACTGTCCCATTCACGCCGTACTTGGCTGGCATTGTATAAACTTCTTCCGTCGGCATATTTGCAATAAATGTTACTCCTTGCGGGGATTTACTTCCTCCTGTCAGCCAGATATGCTTGTCCGGCAGCTCAATTGTTAAGTCTGTTCCCGGAGCTTTGTAGTGCAGTTTTTTATAGCGCTTTTCATTCAGCATGGCTGCCCGCTTTTCTAAGTTAGCTACATGCTCACGCCAAGCTTGCACAGCATCCCCTTCGCCGATACGTACAGTTTGGAAAATTGCATCCCAAAGGGCATCCATCTGCTTTTCCTCCGGTAAAGAGGGAAATACTTTCGCTGCCCATTCCTGTGAAGGTACCGCTACAATAGACCACGCTACATCATCATTCATGACAGCCTTTCGATACCCTGCAAGCGCTGTACCCGCTGCCTTTTGGTGAGTAGAAATCTTTTTTACATCGATGCCTTTCAGTAAATCCGGGTCTGCCGCATCAATCCATAAAAATGCGCCATGGCGGTCGATGAGTTCCTGACGCTGCTCAACAATCCACCGCGGAAATTTTTCAAGCTCCTCAACTGTCGCATTTTCAAAAAAAGCGCGTTCAAACACATCATCTGTCAAATTGACATGAACCCGCCCTGCACCAGCTTCATACGCCTTTTTCACCACTTCTCGTGTGAACGGAAGCGTATCTGTGGAAGTGTTGATTAATAGATACTGCCCTTGTTGAATATTTACTCCAATCTTTACAACCAGCTCTGCAAACGCAGACAATTTCTCCCCAAACGTCATAGATTACTGCCCCTTTTTAAATGTTCTTTTTGTTTTTAATGCGCCATCCTTTAACTTATATGGCTTTTTTGCCGGCTTCTTGTCTTCCTTGCTTATATCCTTCTTCAACGTTTTTTCTACAGTTTTTGCATTTCCTTCAATTAACATACCTTGGGCCCATACTTTTTGGACCGGCTTCGCTGAAATTTCACGCGTCCATTTTTTGTATGTCTTCTCATCCTTGTAGGAAAGAAGCGTCAATACTTCTCCATCGGCTCCGGCCCGTCCTGTACGTCCTGAACGGTGAAGATACTGCTCAATTGTACGGGGAACATCCACATGAATAACATGTGTCAGTCCAGCAATATCAAGTCCGCGTGCTGCAATATCCGTAGCGATTAAAATACGGGCTTCCCCTTTACGAAAAGCATCCAGAGCTTTCTTCCGCTCTTCCTTTTTCATATCAGAATGAAGGGTAACAATCGGTGTTTCTTTATATTTCAGCTTTGTTTCTTTCATCAATACTTGATCAATGTTATTAACAAAGGCCAGACCATGCATTCCCTCTTGGTTAGCCAGGCGCCGAAGCATATTTGTTTTATCCCGTTCCTCTACCTTTACGAAGGAATGGACTACTTCCCCTACTTTCACCATTTCTTCAGGTTTAATTTTAAAACGGGCTGGATCAAACATCATTCGCTCCGCCACAAGCTCGATTTCCTCAGTTATCGTCGCAGACACAACCACAACTTGGCGTCCCCAGGCAGATCCATCAATGAATGATTTCACTACAACCCGATATTCACGGCTCAGCAACTGGTCACATTCATCAAGCACAATCGTTTCAATTTCCTTGAGCTTTAACTTCCCACTTCTTGCCAACTCATTTAATCTTCCGGGTGTCCCGACAACAATTGTCGGTTTTTTCTTAAGTTTTTCAATTTGGCGCGCTGAGTTAGCCCCTCCAATTAATTGCTGCACTGTAATATCCGTTCCAGCTGTCCACTCACGGATCACTTCTACAATTTGCATAGCCAGCTCTTGAGATGGTGCCACAATCAAGGCCTGCGTCTGTTTTTTCGAGCCATCTACCTTATTTAAAATAGGCAGCACATAGGCAAGGGTCTTTCCCGAGCCTGTCGGAGATTCTGCGACGATATCTTTCCCTTCCAGCATAGTCGGAATCATTTCCTGCTGTATTTTCATTTCAGAATCAAACGGCCATTTCTTCTGTAGCGTTTCATTTAAAAGTTGAATAACTGACATTGTTTATACCTACCTTTGTTTACTTGAGTTTAGTGTAACATATATACGTAGCAAAAGACCTGCCTTAACGACAGGTCTTTATGAAGCTTATTCAGATGAAAATAACTTGTGCTAGTTTGCGCATACATCGTATCCGCAGGCAGTAATAGCCGCTTCTGCTAGCACAATGAGCGAATCAATATAATGCTCACCAAGCTTTAGCTCTTTATTGACGATGGAGAGCTCTGTACACCCCAGTACGACATAATCGCACCCTTCCATTGCCTGCTCGATCGGTGCCCATATTTCTTCCGTCACCTCACGGCCAGCCTTGACATAATCATAAATAACAGACATCACCTGCTTTTGGATATCAGCAGATGGTGTGACCGGTACTAACCCCTGTTCCTCCAGCGCTTTTTGATAGACACCAGCCATCAGTGTCCCGTCCGTAGCCAAAATGCCGACACGTTTTGCGCCAAGCTTTTTGGCACGTTCAGCCGTTTCACGAATCATATGGAGGACCGGCACAGGGGATGCCTGCTGAAGGTCCTCATAAAACGAATGGGCTGTATTACACGGAATACAGATGACCCCTGCCCCATATTCCGCAAGTTTTTTTGCATCCCGGGCTAAATACGGCATAGGATTCTCCTTTGAATCGTCCAGTATATATGCTGTACGATCAGGGATTGACGTATCATTGTCGATAATCGTATGAATATGTTCTTGATCTTTTTTTGCTTTTGTACGGCGCACAATCATCTCACCGATCAGCATTGTAGCAAGCGGACCAACTCCGCCTATAATTCCTAAAACTTTTTTCATTTATTCAGACAGACCTTTATTGTTGAAGTATTTTTTGTATTTACGGTAATAGTTTAAACTGTTTAACGACAATTTAGTCCACCGTTTCACATTCATATCCTGATTGAAAAACAGGGAATTTGTATATTTCCCTTCACGGATCAGGCTTTTCGCCTTCAATTTTAATTTTTCGTTAGAGGCATATTTGAACAGTACACCCTTTGGAATGATCATCCATAAATGTTCATTATCTGCATATGTCAGATTTTGCTTAATATCAAGCATATGGTCATCCGCTACGTATTTCATCAAATTATAGCCGGCAGCTGTCACATAATAGCTTGAACGTCCATTACGGAGGTTGATTTCAAAGAGCTTATATTGTTTGTCACGTACATCATATTTCATGTCAAAGTTTGCAAACCCTACATAACCGATATCTTCCAAGAAGAATCTCACCTGGTCCATCAATTCCTTGTCGTATGTTGTGACAATAGCTGCATAGCTGCCAATACCTTCCGGGGAATGTTCTTCTAAAATCGGGTTACCAAGACACATCAGCTTTACTTTTCCGTCTTTTCCTACATAAGCATTCAGCACGCGCATATAGGAATCGTCACCTGGGATGAATTCCTGGACAATCATTGTGTCCTGGTATGTAGAGCTGTAAATCGCTTTTAAAATCGCCGTTTTTTCCGCCTCATCATGAGCAATGAACACCTTCTTTTTCCCCGGGAATTTACAAGCCCAATATTCCACGGAATTGGATGCTTTTAAAATAATCGGATAATCAAAAGGCGGGATGAAAGATTCATAATCTTCTGCTGTAACCGTTGTTGTACCCGGATACTTGAATCCGTACTTCTCACACATTTTATAGAAGTTTTCTTTTAACAGGATTTGATCCATCAATGATTCATCAATATATGGAACAGTGAACCATTGCTGCAATGTCGGTTTATTTTTGATGATCAGTTTTGCATAATCATCTCCGCAGGCTAAAAGCAATAGCTTTTTGTCAGGATACTGTGCCGCTACTTTTTCCATTGCTCCTACGAACACTTCCTGACTGTTAAGATCATCGATTTGCTGGAAATGTAAAATACGGCTGTCCTGTGTTGGTGTTAAATGGGAACGGCCCAGTACGACCGGCTTTAAACCATACGCTTCATAAAAAGCCCGTGCCATCCCATATGCATTCATATCCGAACCTAATAATATCGGTAAAAATGGTTGTTCTTTTACTACCATTATCTATTCAACTCTCTTTGGCTTTAATTTCGTTAAAGTTTATTTTATCACATTTTATACTACGGTTACGCGGAAAGTATTGCAAGATTTGATACGCAGAAATAAACAAAAAACTAGCATGATGAACATCATCACACTAGTTTTCCTATCAAATAATTATCTTTTCATGCACATTATGTGAAAAAACTAAACCGCCTCGATAATTAAAGCGATCCCTTGCCCTCCGCCAATACACAAGCTCGCGGCTGCATATTTGCCTCCACGGCGGCGCAGTTCGTACGCTGCACTGAGGATGACCCGTGTACCGCTTGCTCCAACCGGATGACCAAGAGCAATCGCCCCGCCATTAACGTTTGTTTTTTCACGGTCCAGTCCAAGCTCTTTTTCCACTGCTAAATACTGTGCTGCGAACGCTTCATTTACCTCTATTAAATCCAAGTCCTCCAGCTGTAGATTTGCACGCTCCAATGCCTGGTTAATAGCAGGTACAGGGCCAATTCCCATGACAGTAGGGTCAACGCCGGCTACTCCCCATGATACGATGCGGGCAATCGGCTTCAGTCTGTTTTCCTCAACAAAATGCTCACTTGCGACAACAACGGAAGCAGCCCCATCATTAATACCGGAAGCATTGGCTGCTGTTACTGTCCCGTCTTTTTTAAATGCCGGGCGGAGCTTCGCAAGCGATTCCAATGTCCCGCCTTCTTTAATATGTTCATCTGTATCGATCACGATATCACCTTTACGTGTTGTGATCGTCACTGGTACTATCTCTTCTTTAAATTTCCCTGCTTGGCGGGCAGCCGCCGCACGTGCATGGGACAATAAAGCAAATTCGTCCTGCTCCGCTCGCGTAATATCGTATTGCTCTGCCAGCTTTTCCGCTGTCATCCCCATGCCGTTGCCTGTGTACTGGTCTGTTAACGTCGCCGACAGCATATCAATGAATGTTAAATCCCCCATTTTCGCACCGCCAAACCGCTGTGTAAAATTCGAATAAGGTGACTGCGACATATTTTCCGCCCCGCCTGCCAATACGACATCGGCCTCTTTAAGCAGGATTTGTTGGGCAGCAGTTATGACAGACTGCATACCTGAACCACAAAGTCTATTTTGTGTAAGGGCAGGTACTTCCTGCGGTACACCGGCATATAAACCGATATGTCTTGCTAAATAAGCCGAATTCGGCCCCGTTGTTATAACTCCCCCATATACTACATGATCCACCTGCTCCGGCTTTATTCCCGAACGTTTTAACGCTTCCACTGCTGTGGCTGTTCCGAGCTGTACAGCATCCATTCCTGCAAACGAACCACCGAATGCTGTAAAGGCAGTTCTTGCTCCATCTACTATATATATATTTGTCATGTCAAATCCCCTTTGCTTATTTAAACATTTTGTGTTGGGCGCAGTGTATGTTTCAGCACTTTCCCCGAAGCATTACGCGGCAGGCTACTAATAAATTCGATATCGGCAGGCACTTTATATTTTGCCAGCTGTGTTCTTGCATGTTGTAAAATATCTGCTTCTGTAAGTGATGCCCCTTCCTTTAGGACGACGAAAGCTTTGGCCACTTCTCCGTAAACTTCATGCGGTATACCGACTACTGCTGCCTCCAGAACTTCCGGCATTTGATAAAGCACTTCCTCGATTTCAACCGGATAAATATTCTCTCCGCCCCGGATGATCATATCCTTTTTGCGATCTACGATATAAAGATAGCCCTCTTCGTCAAATCTCCCTAAATCTCCTGAATGAAGCCATCCATTCCGGATTGCAGCAGATGTCTCTTCCGGATTCCGCAAGTACCCTTTCATTACTTGAGGTCCGCGAACACAGATTTCTCCTACTTCCCCAACTGGTACTTCCTCTCCCTCAGCATCAACAAGCTTTACATCTGTTCTTGCAAGCGGTCTTCCAACCGAACCTATTTTTACAAGAGCTGCCTCATCAAGTAACGAAGTCGCTGCCGGGGTATTTTCCGTCTGGCCGTATAAGTTTTGTACGGCTACTTTTGGAAATGCCTCCTTTAAGCGTTTCACTAGTTCATATGGCATCGGCGCTGCCCCGTAGCAGAACAGGCGGAGATGTTCAAAATTATAGTTTTTCAACTCAGGCTTATTAAGAAGGATTGTATACATAGCAGGTACACCAAAGAAAATAGTGGCCTCTGTTTCTACTAGATGTGTAAGTGTATGGTCAGCTGAAAAACTTTCTGCTATGATCACTGTCCCGCCGCGGTACATTGTCGGGACTGCAAATACATGGCTTCCTGCACAATGGAACAGCGGCGTACAAATATACATGCGGTCCTCATGTGTCATGTTCATAGACTCTGACCATATTTCTGCCGTTTCGTATATATTCCGGTGCGACAGCATCACACCCTTCGGCTTGCCAGTCGTTCCTGATGTATACATGACGACTGCCGTATCATCAGCTTCCAGGGAAATGAAATCCTCACCTTCAAAAGAATCGCCCTCTAAAATAGAACGGATATCCTGTAGATTCAGCTCTTCTTTAAAATGGTAGTTTGTCGCCTCAAGTGTTTGGGCGATGGCATCATCATAAAAAATTGCTTTTGCTTCCGAATGCATGAAAATATAATCCACTTCGGGTGCTGCAAGCTTTGTATTGACCGGCATTACGGTACATCCTGCCAGCTGCACTCCGTAATAAACAGCCATGAATAAATCTGAATTAAGCATAAACTGGGCGATAATATCCCCCTTTTGATAACCGTGGCTTTGCAGATAGCCAGCAATTTTCTTTGCATGATGATAAAGTTCACGGTACGACCATTCATTGCCCTCAAATATAATTGCCGTTTCTTCTGGTCTGTCGAGTGCATGCTGTGTTAATACATTTGTCATAAACATTTGAAGCCCTCCCCCTAATTTAAAGCCTTCAATTTCTCTTACATGCTTACCAGTTTCTATTTTAAAATTTGTTTTGCAATGATGTTTTTCATAATCTCGGTTGTACCTGCGTAAATCGCCGCAACAGGAATGTCCCGGTAACGGCGGGCAATTTCGTATTCCTCCATATAGCCATATCCCCCGTGAAGCTGTAGACATTCACTCGCCACACGTTTGGCCATTTCACTAATCCACCACTTGGCCATCGATACTTCTTTCACAATTTCCTCACCGGCAATATGCTTGGCAGCTAAAGAATTTACATATGTACGGCCAATATCGATTTCTGTTGCCATCTCCGCCAGCTTGAACTGTGTATTCTGAAAATCTGCTATACGGCTGCCGAATGCCTTTCGTTCCTTCACATAGTCCATTGTCAGCTTCAGCATCGCTTCAGCCTCAACCTGTACCTCAATCGCTACAATGAGACGTTCTTGCTGCAGTTTATCCATCAAGTAATAAAAGCCTTTTCCTTCTTCTCCTAAAAGGTTTTCAGCAGGCACCTTCGCATCCTCGAAAATCAGCTCTCCAGTATCTGCCGAATGCATGCCGATTTTATCGAGCTTTTTCCCCCGCTTAAAGCCAGGTGTTCCTGTCTCCACTACAAGAAGGCTGATCCCTTTGTAGGCAGGTTTTGCCTGCGGGTCGGTTTTACAGACTACTACTACATAATCAGCATTGACCCCATTCGTAATAAAGGTTTTCTCACCATTTAAAATGTAGTAATCCCCCTCTCTCCTAGCGGTCGTACCGATTCCCGCCAAGTCTGACCCGGCACCTGGCTCTGTCATGGCGACTGCCGAAACCAGCTCTCCTGTCACACTTTTTGGCAGCCAACGTTGTTTCTGTTCTTCTGTCCCATATGCTTCTATATAGGGGGTAACGATATCCGAATGGAGGGCAATGCCACTTGCCAATCCTGCCCCGACATGTTCCAGCTCCTCTGTCAAAATCATAGAGTAGCCAAAATCCAGCCCAAGGCCGCCATATTCCTCACTGACCATCGGACATAAAAAGCCATTCTCCCCAAGCTTGTGCCAAAACGCCCGGGGGACGTCCCGCTTTCTTTCCCACTCTTCAAAATAAGGATATGCTTCCTTATCAAGCATTTTTCGTAGCGATTTACGAAACATTTCATGTTCTTCTGTAAACAAACACCCCATACTTGTCAGCCCCTTATAAGTCAGAAAATTAAAACTTATTGATATTTTAACAATGAATACCTATTCATGGCAATGAGAATTCCGCCGTTTTACAAGAAAAAGAAGCTTTTACTCTCTTGTTTTTTCACTATAATGAAAAGAGAAATGGAGGAAAACACTATGCAGTATGCATTGCTCGGAGATTTGCACTCTCATTACGAAAATACAAAATCCGTTCTATACCATATCGGAGAAATAGCACCGAATGCGCAGATAATCGGCTTAGGCGATTTATTCGAATGTAAAATCGGCAAAAAGAAAGCCGCTTCTTTAACAAGCCTTATTCCTCTCAAAGAGGCAGTCATTCTACAGGAAAAGTTTTGTAAGCTTCTTACATTCCCTTCTATTATCGGCAACCAAGAAGAACGGATTGCACACGTAACCGGGGAACAAAAGTTTCTTCAATATAAGGAGCAAGTTATCATTGAAAAAGCGACATTGCTCCACGGCCATCAATTTCACTGGAATGAAAAGTTTGAGCCGCGCTTTCCGACTTATGAAACACCGCTGTTATTTTTTGGACACAGCCACCGTGCAGCTATTTATATTGAAAAAATCCGGACAAAAATTGATTACAATCTACCGATTCATGTAGGGAATGGACAAACATATGAGATTAATGTAGGCTCCGTTGTAGAATCGCGAGACTGGTGCCTGTATGATAGTGAGCAAATGACAGTCACTTTCTTTCAGGCGCCTCTTCATAAATAACTTGTATTTAGAAAAAACGATCCGGGAACCTTCCTGGATCGTTTTTTTATTACTTCATATGTGTTTCTTTTTGATGAAGGATTATTTTTTGCAGCTCCTGCAGTTTCTCGATGACGGTAAAAGAAACTTCGGCTAGCTTCTGCAAGTATTGCTCAGCTGCATCTTTATCCCCGCTATTATAAGCATTTACTGCATTTAGGGCGATCTCATGCACTTCGAAGTGGGGTTTTTCCAGCTCCTTAAATACCCGCTCGCCCCCGAAAAGCTCACGTCCCTTGCCGTAATACCATTGTCCAAGACGTGATTCCTGCGGCGAACCAACATCCTGCTCGGACATTTTTTCAAAACCAAGCATAAGATTATAAATTTTCCAACGCCAGAGAAGGTGATCCGTGATTGTCAGTTCGATGATATCCTCCTGGCTAATAATAAAGTTTTTGGAAATGGTTGTTGAACGGTACTCGTCGATCATCTTACTTAACTTATAAATTGCTTCTCCTGTTTCAAATACAATTTGCTTACTTCGTACCGTGCTTTGGGCGATATTTTTATTTCTTTTCGTAATCTCGGAGGCCGATACTGCCTGTTGTCTTGTCGTCAAGGCTATTTGTTCAAAGCGTGCCCCCTGTGTCTGTAATGTTTTATTCAGCTCAGCTAATGTACTATACACCTGCATCGCATCTTCCACCCCTTCATGAAGGGCCTGAGCAGAATTTTTTGTCAGCTGGTTAATGCTGTTTGTCAACTGCAGTAACTCCTGAATATCCGTATTAATGGATTCTACAGATTTTTTCGTTCCATCAGCCAGTTTACGTACTTCCTCTGCTACAATCGCAAACCCTTTTCCTGCTTCTCCGGCTCGTGCAGCTTCAATGGATGCATTAAGGGCTAATAAATTCGTCTGATCAGCGATACCTTTAATCAGCTCCATTAGCTTTGCCACGCTGTTTACCCGTTCCACTAGATGAGCTACATCCTGCTGTACCTTTTGCTGCCCTTCATCCGTGTTTTGCAGAATCACTGTCACATGCTGTAAGGAAGATAGATCACTATTTAATTCCTCCAATGAGATTTGCGTATGCTGAGAAATGTCGCCGATAGATGCAGCGATTTCCTCGATGCTTGTATCTAGTTGTTCCATCAGCTCCGAAGCCTGCAGCACATCCTTTTGTTGTACTTCCTGGAATTGCAGTAAATCTTTAATTTGGTCCAGCTGTACATTGTATTGGATGATTTCTCCAAGACCGTTTACTACCGATCCTCCCTGAATCTCAATATACGTTTCTACGATAATTTGCTGATCAATGGTTACCAGGCTGTCATAAGCCAAAAGGATATCAAGCATTTTATAATGATCCCTTTGGCATGCCTTTACGATGAGCGGCACAATCAGCTGATTAATCAATGTATAGGCAGAGAGCATCCAATTGGGAAGAACGCCGATTCGTGCATGGGTATGAGCAATACGTCGCCGTGTGAAAACATAATTAATATTCAATTCATCTTCAAATAAACTCATAAAATGTCGATCAAATGTTTTTTTCAATCGTTCTACCGATGAGTATGTATTAATAATTTGATTGAATTCCGGGATTTCCAACAGTCGGCTGTAAAAATTACTTAAAATATAGTCGCGATTTTGTACATAAATCTCTTTTAGATCATTAACGGATTCACGGCGGATTTGAGAGAGCGACAGAAAATCTAGTTTTTCTTTAAATCGCTCATTTGCTTCAATATCTGAAAAAGCAGCTTTCGAAAAGTACTCATAATTCTCTAAATTTTTACTTTTTCTTCCTAACATATGATTCCCTCCTCATGGTTCCTTTATGATATTATATACCTATTTATGTATTTTTTCTTTAAAACGGCAGAAATTATTCTAAATATTCGATATTATTTCCCTCTCAAAAAATTTTAAAGTTTCCTTCTTCTACTTACTGTTACTATCCTTCTCTGCCTTTTTTTAAATAACGACCTATGCCTGCGCAAAAAGAACATATCTCTGATGAATAAAGAAAAAAAGCGGTACCATACTAATAAGGATTTCATTCACATATGTCCTAACATCAACAAGGAGGAGATACCGATGAGCAAGAAGGAACAATTAGATCCGAAATCTCAGAAGATCCGCCAGAACTGGACGAGAATAAAGCATTCAAAATCTCAAGTAAATGGCGAAACGGAGATTTCTCTCCACAACCAAATATTGAGAACTGAAGCCAAAGCGAGACAGTTTTAATTTGATGAAGGATGGAATGAAACGAAAGCCCGGAAGCATATTTCCGGGCTTTTTCTCGCATATACATTTTTCCTTCTCGTCTTCCTTATCTTTACATGGATATATAAAAAAGCCTGAGCCGTCTATAAGACGCTCAGGCCAGTCTTTACTTTTTCCGGATAACGGCCCGGACAGGGGCACCGTCTGCCCCTTCTATTTTTAATGGAAGGGCAATAAAATCATACAGACCCGGCTCCACATGCTCCAGCATAAGTCCTTCTACGATCGTAATACCATGCTGATACAGCGCATGATGTGCAGCCACCTGCTTGCTATCGATAGGATCTACAGAAGGATTATCAACACCGATTAAAAAGACCCCCTGCTTTTTCAAGTAATCAGCAAGCTCCGGCTTTATAATAGGAATCTCATCCGGAAATGTACTGCTAATCGTAGGGACAGTTTTTAACAATAGACGCGGTGCACCTTGTAAATTGACGTTCTCAATATGCTCCGGACCAATCTCCTGTACCCCTACACAATCTACAACATACGCATCCCCGATAAATAAGTTTATATCAAGCAGCTCGATTGTCGGAGCGGCAGAATCAAAATGGAATGGGGCATCAGCATGAGTGCCTGTATGCATCGATGTCTCCATTTTTCCGATATTGACCGATCCTGTCTGTTCTTTAGAATACGAAACCCCAAATGAAAAGGGTGTATCTCCCGGCCAGTTTGGTATGCCTCTTTTCAAAGTCTGCGTAATATCAATCCACATATCGCACCTCTTAATATTGAATGATCGAGTAGCCCAGAACGATGAGAATTACTAGTGGGACAACATACTTCATCAAAGTATAAAACGTATTGAAATATCCCTCTTTCATTTCACTGCCCTGCAGCAGTTCCTGCTTCACAAGTTGTTTATCCATGACATACCCAAGGAAAATGGCGATCAGCAAGTTACCTAATGGCAAAATGACGTTTGAAACGATAAAATCCGTAGCATCAAAAATATTACGGCCAAATATCGAGACATCTGCCAGCGTACTATACGTCAAGGCCGATGGTATCGAGGCAATAAAGACAAGGACGCCGATGATTATCGTCAGCTTGCCACGTGAAATCTTCCATTTCTCTACAACAGCAGCCACAATGATTTCATACATACTGAAAGATGATGTCAATGTAGCAAACAGGAAAAGAATAAGGAACATGGCTAAAAATACTTCGCCAAACGGTATTTGTGAAAATGCTGCAGGCAATACCATGAATAATAATGGCGGTCCACTGGCAACTTCCATATCAAATGCAAATACAACCGGGAAAATCGCAAGACCTGCTAGAAACGATACGAATAAGCTTAATGCGACAACAGAGCCTGCAGAGTTTGGCAGACTTACATCCTTCTTTAAATAGGAGCTGTACGTCACTAAACAGGAAAATCCAACTGCCAACGCAAAGAATGACTGTCCTAGGGCATATAAAATAGATTCACCTGTTATATGTGAGAAGTCCGGATATAGGAAGAATTTGATACCTTCCATAGCACCATCCAATGTCACAGCCCGAATAACAAGGATAAAGAACATGATAAATAAAAGCGGCATCATGAATTTGTTGGCCTTTTCAATACCATTTTGAACTCCCAATGCAATAACAGCTACATTCGCCAGGGTAAAGAGGGCCAAGCCAATCAGCACAACCCACGGTGTACCTGTTACTTCTCCAAAAAAAGCACCTGGATCGACCGCTGGATCAATAATATTTCCAGCGACAGATACACCACTATAGACGAAAATCCATCCGCCTACTACACTATAGAATGATAATAATAGAAAACAGCCGATAATGCCCATCTTGCCTATCCAGGACCAGGCCGGTGCATTCGGAGCTAATATTTTATAAGCTGTTACGGCTTCCTTCTGTGTGCCTCGCCCAATAATATATTCAGCCAAAAGCATCGGTAAGCCGATTAATAATGTCAGCAGGATAAAAATAAGGAAAAACGCACCACCGCCGCTTTGGCCGGCTACATAAGGCATTTTCCAAATAGCACCTAAACCAATAGCAGCTCCTGCTGATGCCAAGACAAACCCTAGTTTGCTTGACCACTGATTTTTACTCTTCTCCACTCAAAAACCTCCGCTCTCTATAAAACTGTACGTACATCCCAAAGCTCAGGGAAGAAACGGTGATCCAGCACTTGACGTAAATAATTGACCCCTGATGAGCCACCTGTGCCGACCTTAAAGCCGATAATCCGCTCTACTGTCTTCATATGACGGAAGCGCCACTGTTGGAGCCAATCTTCAATATCTACAAGTTTTTCACCTAGCTGATAAAGGTCCCAGTACTGATTCACATTTTCATATACAGTTTTCCAGGCTTTCGCAACCGTCTCGTCCCCGCCGTACGTGATGCTCGTATCACGTGTCAGCAGTTCTGGATTGATTGGCAAACCCGCTCTTGCTAATGCTTGTATTGTCACATCATAAATACTTGGTGCTTGATGTGCTTCTTTAAGAATAGCGGAGAGAGACGGATTTTTCTCGTATATTTTTAAAATATGAGAAGATTTATACCCAAGCGCAAATTCTATGAGGCGATATTGATAGGATTGAAAGCCGGATGCCTTCCCCAGATCATCTCGGAATTCCAAATATTCGGCTGGTGTCATTGTTGCGAGTACATCCCATGCCTGAATAATTTGCGTCTGTATTTTCGATACACGTGCCAGCATTTTAAATGCAGGCTGCATTTCGTTTCGTTGAATAGCGGCTATAGCTCCGGTCATTTCATGCAAAATGAGCTTCATCCACAGCTCACTCACCTGATGGATAATGATAAATAACATTTCATCATGATGATCGGACAGCCGGTTCTGACTGCCTAAAACCTGCTCAAGTGATAAGTATTCCCCATATGTCATGTCATCCTTAAAATTTGTATGGATGCCCTTTTCCTGCTTAATTTTCTCCCCTAATTCTGAAATGGAACGCTCAGCCATGCAGAATCCCCCTTTGTGTATACAGTTCTATGCTTTTACCTATGCAACAACGCCCCGCTTATTTTCGAACTTCTTATATATTTCATTTTCCATGATGTCTTTTAAAATCTGTACCGTTTCCCATACATCCGTAAAGGAATTATAGAGAGCTACCGGTGCAAGACGGATGCCATTCGGTGCACGGAAATCCGGCGTTACCCCAGCCTCTTTTAATGCGCTGCAAATACGTGCTGCCTCCTCATGAACTAAGTAAATATGTCCCCCTCTTGTTTTATCTTTCGGGTTGCCTAATGTAAAACCGAACGGTGCGAGCTCTTGATCAATACAATCCATAAAAAATTGCGTAAGCTGTAAAGATTTTTTCCGGATAGCTTCGATTCCTACTTCACGGAACATTTCTAAAGAGCCGTAAATAGGGGCCAAGCTTAATATATGAGGGGTTCCAATCTGATAAGCTCCGGCTGTATCCGCGGGCGTCATTTCGATAGACAAGTCAAACTGCTTCGACTTATCTGAGCCGAACCAGCCGGCAAGCCCCGGCCTTGTGCCAAAATGTTTTTCATGAACGAATATACCTGCTACAGAGCCCGGTCCCCCGTTAAGATGTTTATAATTGCACCAAAATGCAAAATCGACACCACTATTATGCAATTCATGTGGCACGGAGCCGATTGAATGGCATAAATCAAATCCGATTAAAATGTCTCTTTCATGGGCTGCTTTTGTCAGTTTTTCTATATCAAGTACTTGGCCGCTTCGGTATAGCACTCCCGGCAAAATGAC
The DNA here is from genome assembly GCF_001591965.1 of Lysinibacillus odysseyi 34hs-1 = NBRC 100172. GTDB lineage: Bacteria > Bacillota > Bacilli > Bacillales_A > Planococcaceae > Lysinibacillus_B > Lysinibacillus_B odysseyi. The sequence continues at coordinate 120,029 of NZ_BCVX01000011.1, read as the reverse complement.
CATGGCCACCTCTTCTGTCATCGCCTCTATAATTGCTTCTTCCTGTAGTAAATGGCCGTCCTCACTTTTTACAAGCTTCATATAAGAAGCATCATAATTATGAACAGCTAGATGGCTCGAAATAGCATACAAGTCGGTAGGAAAATTCAATTCGTCTGCAAGAATTTTCACCCTCTTGCCTTGCGGCTTATAAAATGTAGCGAGCAGCTGATGAAGGTTGGCTGTCGTTGATCCAGTTAAAATGACTTCCTCCGCCTTAGCTCCTATCAACGGTGCACACATTTCCCCTAATTTCTCTGATAGGTAATACCATGGGTTATCGCCTTTCGTCCAGCCGTCTATTCCATATTCCTTCCAAGAATCAAGTAATGACAGCACCGCTTTTTCCGCTCGCTTTGACAGCAGGCCGAGAGAATTGCCGTCTAAATAGTACTGGCCTTTTTTTACATAAAATTCATCCCGGTATATTTTTAATGGGTCTTGCTCATCCATACGAATTGCTGCTTCTTTATTCATCATAATTGGCCCCCCTATCTAATTTTCTGTATTTTCAAAATAAATGATATCGTGTCATTGACATGATGTCAATTTCAATTTAGGCTACTTAATGAAGGTGGTGTATAAAATGAAACATAAGCAGCGCAAGGCTCAAATGACTCGTCTGAGGTTAGTAGAAGCGGCACGAAAAATATTTTCGGAGAAGGGATTTCAGCATTGTACGATGAAGGATATCATTACAGAGGCAGATGTGGGATACGGGACAGCATATGTTTATTTTCCTAATAAGGATACGCTCTTCTGCGAAGTAATCGACATATATATTCAGAAGATGCTTGAAGTAGCCAGCTGCCCTTTTACTCCTACTTCAGTAGAAGAAGCGGTAGAAAGAATTGAAAAGCAGACAGAAGCATTCCTGCAGGCAGCTTATAATGACCGTGAAGTATTTATTATTATAGAGGAGGCAATCCGCCATTCTGCTATTGTCGAAGAGAAATGGAAGACTGTGCGTGAACATTTTGTAAAAGGGATTAAAAAGGATATTGAATACGTACAGCAGGCTGGATTAGCTAAGCAGCTTGATATTTCCATCATCGCGGAAAGCTGGTTTCACCTAAATGAGCAAATGCTGTTTTCTATTATTAAGCAGGAGGAAGCGGATGTTTCTTACGTGGCAAAGACGATTGTCGTAATGTATACGAAAGGACTTTATCAGTAAGCCCTGTTTGAGCAGGCAGCATCCTCGCCTCTATTTTCATATGTTATAAAAAAGCACAGCCATCCAAAATCGGTTTACCGACTCCATATGGCTGTGCTTTTATTAGACAGGAAACGCCGCAACTTTTTCCCCGGCTTAGAGAGATGAGCTATATTCATCCGAACTTTTGACGGTAGCCGCACTTACGGCATAGCTCTTCAACCGCTTCTCGGCGGGAAAAGCCTTCCACCAGATTGTTGGCCCGTTCACCTTCTATAATTTCCGAGAATGACTGTTCATTAACATTCCCCAATTTAATGACCCCTTCCCCATCCAGGCAGCAAGGAACAACAGTACCATCCACCAGTACGGCCGCCTGACTACGCAGAGCATGGCAGAAGCCTTTCCCCGTATATTCCGGCTCCAGCAGGCTTGGCCATTTAAATTCGTGATCCTGATTTAGGTAAATATTCGGAGCAATCTTCACGCCTTTCCCCGGCTCGACCCGCTCCTCAATTTTGAAATCAAGATCATATTCTTTTTCTAATATTTCCAATGTCTCAGCATTTTTACGGCGATCTACATCCGTCTGATCATCCCGCTGCAAGTTCCATAACCGATATGAAAAAATGACATTATGCTCCCGGGCATCACGTACAAACTCCAGAATATCACCTAAATATTTCTCCCTGTTTTCAGAGCCTTCATGCCCGTCGAAACTATGCAGGGAGAAGTTCATTTGGCGGAGTGCCGGCTTCCCAAGCAATTTTTCCCGCTGTTTTCTAATCAATGTCCCATTTGTCGTAATATTCACTTTAAAGCCGCGCTCATGAGCTGCATCTAGTAATTGGTCAATGCGGGGGTGCAGCAGTGGTTCGCCCTTTACATGCAAATAAATATACTTTGTATGAGGTCTAATTTGATCCAGGACCTTTTCAAACTGCTCCACCTTTATAAGTCCCTTAGCACGCTCCGTCGGCGGGCAAAAACTGCAAGCTAGATTACATACGCTCGTAATTTCTATATATACTTTTTTAAATGTCTTCATTTTCCATTCACCATTCTTCTTTCTTAAGTCGTATTTATTCTAACAGACTTTTAAAAGAAAGATAGTGGGGATTTTTACAAAGTCTACACCGCAGTAAAAACCTGCGTAACTTTTCCGTAGAGAATTCCTTGCATTACCTTAATAAAATCATCTGTCGTTTTAATGGCCAGCTCTTCATGATACAAATTGACTGCCTGCTTATAATGCTGCATTGCCTGCTCATTCAGCAGAATTTGTTCAAGCTGTTCCTGCAGTGAGCCCTGCTGTTTCAAAGAGAAAGCAAGACCCCGATTCAGTAAATAAGTAAAATTCCGTTCCTCCTGCCCAGGTAAAACAGAGTGTACAAAGATCGGCAGTTTTTTCCGAAGCGCTTCACTTACCGTCACTCCTCCAGGCTTTGTGACAATCGCATCCATCCGCTCATACAGAGCATTCATTTCCGACCGGGATGAAATATAGCGAAGCGGCGTGACATTGGGCAGACGCCAATGGAGAATTTTGTGATAAAGCTTTCCATTATTCCCGCATAATACATAAAAGTGGAATTTCTTTTCCTTCTTCAATTGACCGGATAGAAAATGATTATCGATAATACCACAGTTACCACCGGCAATAAGTACATTTTGACCGGTGTGAAACATGGAAGTTGTTCTCATCAGTTCTTCATGAAGAGGAATTCCTGTTACAAGCATGCGTGACTCATCTATATGATAGCGGCGTAATGTCTCCTTCATTTCTTCCATAGGGAGGAAATGGTAATCTATTAATTCCTTCCCCCACAATTTACTGACGAAAAAATCTGTATATACATTTACGACCGGTATGTCGCATTCTTTTTTCTTTTTCAATACGTTCAATAAATAGGATGGTACACTATGTGTACAGAAAATGACATCTGGCTCTTCTTCCTTTAATAGCTCCTGCAAATATTTCAGTAAAAGTTCATACACTTTAAAGTTCGGCTGAGCCTCTACCGGTTGATCGTATATTCTTGTATAGACATGGTTAAAAATGCCCGGCGCATAGCTGATCCATTTTAAATAGCTTTGTGAAACGATTTTTTCAATCGTTGGATTTGCGTAATGTAATAAATCAATTTTCTTTACCTCTACATTTTCAATGTGTTGGTCAACAAGCGCCATTAAAGCATCCGCTACCTGATGATGGCCTGTTTGCATTGTTAAGAACGGTAAAAATAGCGCTTTTCTCATTATAGCCACCTCTCTTTTTCCGCTAATTAGCCCGTCGTTTATTTCTACCCGCTTTCCCCTTTTTCCATAAGACATAAACAATAAAGAGTACAAAGGATACTATACCAATATACGGTGTATACTTTGGATTAATATGAAAGGCAGTTCCTAAATAGTACCCGCCAAGTATAAAGGGAATCGTCCATAATATCGTTCCACACGCAGCATAGAAGCAGTATTTTAAAAATGGCACCTTAACCATGCCAGCAAAATAAGGGCTCAGCTGACGCAACCCGGGTACGTACAACCCGAATACAATCGTGCGGAAAGCATTCTTGCTGTATCCCCTGCTCACACGTGCCCAATTTTCCTCATTCAGCCCTATATACTTTCCAAACCTCGAAAGGATCGGCTCCCCCACTTTACGTCCAAGCACATAGGCGACTACCATTCCGCTAAAGACACCTATCATAGAACTTAAGATGGTTAATAAAAGCTGCAGCTGACCATAGCAGATGAGCATACCGACAAGAAACAACAACGATTCTTCTGGTGCTGGTATACCGACAATCCCAAAAAATAAGGAAAGAAAAATAACAGTATAGCCGTGCAATTCAACTTGTCTTAATAACTCATCCATTGTACAAACCTTCGAGCTGTACAAATGGGACATTTATTTTCTCGCAATCCGCTAAAAAACGAGCTAGACATTCAAGCATGTATTTTGGTGCCTCCTCATCTGCCCCCAGCGTTTTTCCACAATCGTGCAATAAAAATACTGCGCCGTCCTCTGCAGCATTGTGTAAATCATTATAAAGCATCTTCGCACGTTCAACCTTCCAGTCTCCAAAAATATGCGACCATAAAACCATCCGGTAGTTTCTCGCAATAAAAGGAGTTGTTGCATTAAAATGCCCCCAAGGCGGGCGATACAGAATAGGTCTTTTGCCTGTGCAATGCGAAATAGCTGCGGCTGTCTTTTCCAGCTGTTTCTGTAACTGGCGCGGTGTAAGCACCCAATTAGATTTATGCTCATAATGATGGATACCGATAGCATGCCCTTCTTCATGTATTCGTTTTATAATATATGGGTACTTTTCGACTTTGCTTCCAACGACGAAAAATGTAGCCCTAATGTCATAACGTTTTAATAAATCAAGAAGTTGCGGTGTATAAACCGGATGGGGACCATCATCAAACGTCAGGGCAATTCCTTTCCCTGAAAAACGTTTTTCTACAAAGGACTGATTACGTATAACGGCCGTTGCAAAAATGGAATATACCCCGTAGACCCCTGTACCAATCAGTAAATTTCTAGTCCATCTCTTCATTTACTTCCTCCATTACTATTACTGTACAATCAGTGTGTTTTCAGACTAAAAAGCAAACCCATCTCATTGCATCTTTCTTGTTATTTCCTTTTCCCCTTTACCTTTCACTTTAGCATTCCCCCTGCCTATATCCTGACTATTTTACTGTGCTCTACTGAAAATGAAAAGAAAAAAAGGAAATCCCCTATGTATAATAACGTAATCCCTTCCATAAATCCCCCTTTCTTTTTTATAATTAACCGTTAATAAACTGCTTCTTTTAAAGGGTGAGAGGGTAAAATTTGTAGTAAACGGATCTCCCCTTTCATATACTTCATCTAATGAACAAAATGAAGGGAGGATTTTTTGTTTACCCAATACAAATATTGGTACCCTTACATCAGCCCTCTTGACCCATGCAAACCAATTAGAGTGAAAAGCTACAATACACCGCCCCAGCTATACATCGGATTCCAGCCACCCGGCCTTGCTCAATTTCAATCCCCTAGACTTGCCCTAAAACACGGCACACTTTGGCCTCAGCTCTATAGCCCTTATCCTGACCCAAAAGGAGGAAGCAGTAGTGAATAAGAATTTACCTCCTGAATTTTATAGTCTGCTTGAGGAGATTCAGGCAATTGATTTTGTCATTGTGGAGTTAAACTTATATCTCGATACCCATCCTCAGGATTTGGAAGCGATTAAGCAATTTAATGAAATGACCTTAAAAAGTATGGAACTTAAGCATAGCTTCGAACAGCAATTTGGCCCGCTCATGAATTTTGGCCGAAGCTTCTCCGGCTATCCATGGAGCTGGAATGAGACACCTTGGCCGTGGCAAGTATAACGATGAGGAACAAGGGGGAAAGTAGCAGTGTGGTATTATGAGAAAAAGCTTCAATACCCTGTAAGAGTAAGCGAATGCAATCCTATGCTGGCAAAATTTCTAATCGAGCAATATGGCGGTGCTGATGGGGAACTGGCTGCCGCCCTCCGGTATATGAATCAACGCTATACGATACCTGACAAGGTAGTAGGACTGCTTACAGATATTGCGACAGAAGAATTTTCCCATTTAGAAATGATCGCTACGATGATTTATAAATTGACGAAAGATGCTAAACCGGAAGAACTAAAAAAGGCAGGCCTCGGGGATCATTATGTTAATCATGATCGTGCCCTCTTTTATAATAATGCTGCTGGTGTACCTTTTACAGCAGCATATATCCAAGCAAAGGGCGATCCTATTGCCGATCTATATGAAGACATCGCTGCTGAGGAAAAAGCGCGTGCCACTTATCAATGGATTATTGATATGTCCGATGATCCAGACTTGAATGATAGTTTGAAATTTTTACGTGAGCGGGAAGTCGTCCATTCTCTTCGTTTTAGGGAAGCAGTAGAAATTTTAAAAGAAGACAGAGACACAAAAAAGGTTTTTTAACATTCTCCATAGGCTTTCCGAAAAGCAAATACTTCGGGCAGCCTTGTTTTTATTTGCTAAACATCCGCTAAAAAGCATCACCAAAATACTGCCATCCCCGTTACAAAAAGCATCTCTCAAAACAGTCCGCCAGCTATTCCTTTTTCTACCTCTGCATATATAGTCAGGGAACTTTCAACGTTTTTGTATAGAGTAAACATGTGAAGAAATACTAACACCAAGATAGGAAATAATGTTTGAAATAAAGGAGGATACATTTGAGCAGCGCACAAAATTCACTATCATTTCTTGCTTTAGGTGGAATCAATGAAATTGGCAAAAACATGTATGTCATTCAGTACGGGGAGGACATGGTCGTTGTTGACTGCGGTGCAAAATTTTCTGAGCATAACATACTTGGTGTCGACCTGATCATTCCAGATATGAGCTATTTGCTTGAGCATCAGGAGAAAGTCAAAGCATTAATTGTTACACATGGCCATGAGGATCATATCGGGGGGATTCCCTACTTCCTAAAAAAACTGAATATCCCTGTTTATGCGACAAGTTTTACACTGGGACTTATTGAAACAAAGCTCAAGGAGCATAAGATTCTTCGGGAATCCGAACTTCATATTATTACCGCTGATTCTGAAATTACGTTAGGGGAAATGAGCGTCAGCTTCTTTAGGGTCAGCCACAGTATCCCTGATTGTTTAGGAATTGTTTTCGATACTCCTGAAGGAAAGGTCGTTCATACCGGGGATTTCAAATTTGATTTAACACCAGTAAATGACCAGTCATCAGACATTCATAAGATGGCCAAGATGGGAGACGAAGGTGTACTTGCCCTCATTTCCGAAAGTACTAATGCAGAACGTCCTGGTATGACACCATCTGAAATGCTGGTAGGCGCCCACCTTGAAGAAGCTTTTCTAAGGGCAAAGCAAAAGATTTTTATATCTACCTTTGCGTCTAATGTTAATCGGGTTCAGCAGGTTGTCGATGCATGTATAAGGACAAACCGAAAACTTGCCTTATTAGGCCGAAGTATGGTCAATGTCGTTCAGGTTGCCAGGGAGCGCGGCTATTTACAAATGCCTGACTGGATGCTTGTGAATGCACGTGATGTGCATGAAATCCCTTCTGAAAGAATTGCGATTTTATGTACGGGTAGTCAAGGTGAGCCGCTTGCAGCACTCTCCCGTCTTTCTACCAACAGCAATCGGGATGTGAAAGTACACCCGGGCGATACCGTCATTCTAGCTGCCTCCCCAATACCCGGCAATGAAAAAGATGTGTCGCGTGTTGTAGACAATTTGTTCCGCCTTGGCGCCCATGTCATTTACGGTTCTGCGAGTATTACAGGGATGCATGTATCCGGCCATGGCTATCAGGAAGATTTAAAGCTTATGCTTACATTAATGAAGCCAAAATTTTTCATCCCTATCCACGGGGAATACCGGATGCTCCATATCCACCGTCAATTAGCTGAAACAATTGGGGTAGAAAAGGACAATACTTTCATTTTGAGAAATGGTGATGTAGTCGATATTCAAGATGGTACAGCACGTCAAACAAGACAAGTTTCAGCCGGCGATACGTATGTGGATGGTTACGGAATCGGGGAAGTCGGACAAGTTGTGCTGCGTGACAGAAAACAGCTCTCTGAAGACGGTATGCTTGTTATCGTCGTCACTGTCAGTAAAACTGATGCCTCCCTGATTTCTGCTCCAGAAATCATTTCCCGCGGCTTTGTCTATGCCAAGGATGCAGAGGAACTAATGACCACACTTGCAGATGTTGTAAAAGAGACAATCGAGAACTTCAAGGAGCCTAATATATTTGCTATGAAACAGGCTTTAAAAAAGGCAGTCGGTCAATATATCTCCACGCATACGAAGAGAAAACCGCTGTTATTACCTATTATTATTGAATTTTAGAAAGGCCTGTTCAACTACTTATAAAAGCCTCCTTCCTGCGCACATTAGCTCTAGGAGGTGATAATCCATGAGCAAAAACAACAGAAAAACAATGAACGAACGGACGCATAACCCTTTTGAAACGTATAAACATCTGCATCGCAATACGACGAGCCACGATCGTAATCCAGAGGACAATACAGCGGAGTTCGCTGAGGAATTCGACTCAAAGTTAAAAAATAAAAATAATAAAACGAACCACGATAAAAATCAGCAGTCAAATAAAAATAAATAATCGGCCTCTTTAAAAAAGGTACGGAAATGATATCACACTCATTTCCGTACCTTCTTCTTTTTATTTCCTATCCGCGGTACTTCATTGTCAGTCCCTTTAAAAAGCTCCGGGCAAACCGATCTCCGCATTCTTTGTAGTTTTTATGGTCTGGACTGCGGAGAATCGCCCCCAATTCACCTTTAGATACAGTGACGCCTCCTTCATAAAGCAAGTCAAGCACATCCTCGCTCGTCAGCTGCAGAGCAATCTTTACCTTCTTCAGCAGCATATTATTTGAGCTCTCCTTGCCTGAAGCCGGGATCACTTCTTTAATATTGCCTTCCTTATCCTTTTGCGGTCCGCGTTTGAACGTAATGAACCCGTTCAAAAAGGCTTCCAATGTTTTATTGTTCACCTTTAAAAAGTTTTCCGGTGTTTCCTCGTCCTCTTTTACTTTGATCAGCATGTTCATTACATCTTCTTTTGTAAAATGCATGCCGCCAAGCTTAAACATTTCCACCATATCCACATTTTTTATATCCAGTGCATACCGTAAGCGGATTAAAATATCATTATTTGTCATTATTGTTCCTCCTGCACTTTCCCATTCGGCTCTATTATAACAGAGGGTTTCCCTTTTTAGATAGACCTGCCCCCTCTGTCATTTCAGCGGAAAGCTTGCAACCGGTTCATACTTGGGCTCCTGATCTAGGTTTGTTTTATATAGTACAACTTCATTTACCTGAAAAGATAAAGGGTTTTCCAGAAAAGGATTATATCGCTCTAACAGTACAGATGTAAATTCGTCTTCTGCCGCCCATTTCCTGGCTAATGTAATATGCGGATGGTACGGGCGGCTCTCTAACGTAAAACCTGCCTCTATACATTGCCGATACACCGTCTTCTGAAGGTCGTATAATCGTCTCTCTTTGCTTACACCGGCCCAGAAAATTCTTGGAGATTGTTTATTTCCAAATATATCAAGGCTTTTTATCTGCAACTGAAAGCCTGCTCCTCCCTTTAAAGACTCTCCCACTAACTGAATCACAGATGATAGCTGTTCTTCCCCAACTGAACCTAGGAAAGCGAGCGTAATATGATAATCTTCCCTATGTACCCAACGTTTAAATCGAAAAGTTGAAGTAGTCTTCATCATCTGATCGTGGATGATTTGTTTTACCGAATCAGGCAGTCGAACAGCGAAAAAATAATGTGTTGTAGTAGCCATCATGTACCTCATTTCTTTTATTTGAATAATGATCTTTGTATATTGCTGATTATCATATAAAAAGTTCAACTTGAAGAAGGAATCCCTCAAGTCGAACTTTTCTAAACCCTATTATAAAGGAAATTCGCGGTAGCCGCTTTGCACGCCAATCCATTTTACGGTTGTAAACTTTTCAATAGCCCATTCCCCATTAAAGCGTCCAACACCGGAATCTTTTTCACCGCCGAACGGAATATGCGCCTCATCGTTCACTGATTGGTCATTTATATGAATCATGCCTGTTTCAATTTTCATTGCCAGTTCTACGCCATGATGACGGTCTTCTGTAAAAATAGAGCCGCTTAATCCATATGGTGAACCATTCGCGATTTCGATTGCTTCCTCTTCATCCTCAAACTTTAAGATCGTAGCTATAGGACCGAAAATTTCCTTTTGGGCAATATCCATATCGTTCGAAACATTTCTTAATACAGTTGGCTGCATGAGGCATCCTTCTACTTTGCCTCCATAAATTAATTCCGCCCCTTGTTCAATACTTGTTTTCACAACTTCCTCAAGGCGATCCGCCTGCTCTTTATTGATGACCGGGCCTACAAATGTGGACTTATCAGCAGGATCTCCGTACGGTAATTTGCTCACTATTTTAATAAAGTGTTCAATAAACTCTTCATATATTTCCTTAGCAACAACGATACGGTTCAATGCCATACAAATCTGGCCTTGGTGAAGAAATTTCCCAAAAGCCGCTGCTTTGGCAGCCTTTTCGATATTTGCATCCTTTAAGACAATCATTACATTATTACCGCCTAATTCCAGCGCTACATCCTTCAAGTACTTGCCGGCCCTTTCTCCGATCCTTCTTCCTACTTCTGTAGATCCTGTAAAGGAAATAATTTTAGGAATCGGATGAAGGACAAATTCATCTCCGATTTCGGAACCCTTTCCTACCAGCACATTGACGAGCCCTTTTGGAAAGCCTGCCTTTTCAAACAGTGACCCAAAGATCAACCCAGAAGTTACCGGGGTATCCGAAGCAGGCTTGACGACAACAGTATTACCGGTCGCTAGTGCCGGGGCTACGGAGCGCATCGTTAAATGAAAAGGGAAATTCCATGGTCCGATAACAGCAACTACCCCTTTTGGTATACGATAAATCCGGTTTTCCTTATTTGGAAAGATAGAAGGAAAAATATAGCCCTTCATACGTGTTGGAAAAGACATCGATTCCTTGACAATCCCAAGTGCTGCATCGAATTCAATCATTGCTTTTATATGGGTGCTTCCTGATTCTTTAATGAGCCACTCGATTATCGTTTCTTTTTCCTCCAGCATGACATCCACTAGTTTTTGAAACAGCCCCTGCTTTTCAGCTACTGTTTTATTCGCCCACTCCGGCTGGGTCATATAGGCAGCCTCATATGCCTTATCCAAATCAGATTTATCAGCTGATCGAATTGTGAAAATCTCTTCCCCAGTATAGGGATTGATATTTTTAATCGTTTTCTCACTAGAGCCTACTTTCCATTCCCCATTAATATACTGCTTCGTGTAGGATGTATCCATAGCTTTTCCTCCTCTTATCATGGATGTTCTTCATCAATGTATAGTGTTAGCAAGAATAGCCAAGTTTATGTTATTACTTTCATTTTCGATAAAACAAAAAAGAGGTGGCCGAGAAGTCTCCCTGGAACACCTCCTTTACGATAAGAATGGTGATATATTGCTGCTGGAATACTATTATACAGCAGAATTTTATAATGATTCCCGGTAATAGGTTACACAATTGCGGCCGGCTTGTTTTGAATGGTATAGCGCCCGGTCAGCCGATTCAATCAGCTCCTCGGATACCTGATCTCCAGCTGGCCTGATAGTGGCTGCTCCTACACTCACTGTGACAAATTGATTGGTTGCAGAGGAATGGTGGGGTATTTTCAAATCCATCACGGCTTTTCTTACCTCCTCGGCTAAGTGCTGTACTTCTTGTTCCTCCTGGCTGACAAGAAGTATGGCAAACTCTTCCCCTCCATACCTTGCTGCTATGCTTAAACGATCGACATTATAGGAGTCCAGCATCTTGGAAATAACCTTCAGACAGTCATCCCCAGCCAAATGTCCATAAGTATCATTAAAATTTTTATAGTGATCTATATCAAACAGTATAAGAGACACGCTTGTGGAAGCCCGTTTAGCCAGGGTCCATTCCTTTTCTAACGTACTATTAAAATACCGTCTGTTGAAAAGCCCTGTCAGTTCATCATGATGGGCCTTCGTTTCAAGCAGGTCAATACTGACGGCCAGCTCTGCTCTCATCCTATCGATGTTGGAAATTAATGCTGCTAATTCATCATTCCCTTTATAGACAGGGATCGGCCTCGTAAATTCATGCTTGGCATAATAGGTTACACAATCATCCAGCTGGATAATCGGCCTGATGATCGATTTCAGCACCCTTATATTAAAAAGTAGATTAATACAAATAATAAACGAGCTTGTCAGCACCAAAGAGGCAAGGATAAATTTGATCCGCGTCTTCATTTTTTCCCTCACAACGCTTCTTTGCTGCTCAATATGTATAGAAAAGTCAGTCGATACTTGGCGGAATTCGTCAAGCGCCTGCTTAGCTTCCTCCATTAGACCCTTGTCCGGCTGCACCCCATTACGGGTAAGATCCACCAATATACCGCCATAATGCTCCTGCCAATAGGTTCCTATATCGATCACTTTTTTTATTTCCGTATCCAATGGTGAAAGGTTTGCTGTTTTTTGAAGAAGGGTCTCGGCGCTTTCCTTAAATATTTCCTCCCCTTTATAATATGGCTCCAAAAAGGCTTCCTCCCCCGTCAGATTATACCCTCTTTGGCCCGTTTCCTGGTCGATCAGTGATTCATACAGAAAATTATAAGCCTCATCAATACTGTCCAATACCCGTTGCCCTTGAATATTTTCATTCAAGGATTGCCGGATCCATATGGTAGCAACGATAATAAATAGAATAAGGATCACAGCAGAAAATATACTCGAATAGATTAATCTTTTTCCTAATTTGCCATAAGATCGCATATTCATCATGTTTAACCCACCTTTATAAAGAGCAGCAATTCCCCCCATCCCCATTAATCACAGCATGAGCTATTGCTAAACAATTTTTTATACTAACCTCTTAACTATACAATTTTTAGCAATTTTTTTAAATCTCTTATCCTTCATTCATTTCTTGAAGAACCATTCTTTAAATTCCATTAAAACCAGGAGTGCCACAGCACGCTATATAAATAGGTAGAAAACAGGCAGTTGAATGTCCATGGTCATTTTAGATTAGTTTACTGTGCTGTGCTTTCCTTCCCCCTCTCATTTTTTGAGGAATATCGGCTTATCCATGCTGGATCATATGATAAGTACGTTCCGCTCTCGTCCCGCATAAGATGAATTTAGATATTCGAGAAGGGATGGGAAAGTAATGTATTATCACCCTTGGATGTATGGCCCTCAATACCAATATCCTTCATCTGCCTATACACCTATGTATGATTATGGAGGACAGACAGACTACGGAAATATTTGGTATACTGCTAGTCAGTGGAATTATCCGCAGCAAACGATGAGCATAGAACCATTAAGGCTGAAAGATTATGGAGGACAGCCATTTGTCATAAATATTCAGCAAGCTTCCAGACAGAATAATACGTATCGAACGGCTTTATGGACAGGAAAGCATCTACAGGTGACACTGATGAGTATTAAGCCCGGAGAAGACATTGGACTGGAAATACATCCAGCTGTTGACCAGTTCCTTCGCATTGAGCAGGGGCAAGGAATTGTTCAAATGGGTAGCACAAGAGAGCATCTAGACTTTGTTAGAAACGTGCATGACAATGATGCGATCCTAGTACCCGCCGGCACATGGCATAACGTCACAAATACGGGGAATATCCCATTAAGGCTTTATTCAATCTATGCCCCTCCCCAACATCCATTCGGCACTGTCCACCCAACAAAAATGGATGCGATGAGAGAAGAGAAGGATCATTAGAAAACAAGATGAAAGGGGCAACCCAAGCCCCCCTTTCATTTCAAGTAAATCTCCCTCTTCTTTATGCCCGCATTCTCCTTATCCCTGTTCTGGCTTCATACTTTTGGCCAAATCAGCGAACTCTTCGATAGTTCCTCATCGAAAGATTCCTCAATCACAACATTCTCTTATACTATGTATTCCATTTTTTTCTGTCTCTTCTTTAGTAAGTTCGTACATAACCAGCTTGGCAAAAGAAAATCAGACAGGAAAAATTGCTGTATATTAAATTTCTTTCATTCTCATCAAGGTGTTCATATAGGTATGGAAGGAATTCCTGCTATTAAGTTATTTCACTATTATATAGGCTAAAACTACCTTTATTTTATAAATACCGCTTTCAGCCGTTTATTTACTTGAAGAAACAGGAAGATTAGACCAGATGAAAGGTATTTTCCAAATAAAGAAAAAAGATATAATTAGATACAAATATAATTTTCAGCAATAATATTTCAGGAGGATACTATGTCAGTACGGAAAAAAATCAATATCGGATTTATGACTGTCGAGTTTCTTGCTTTGTTATCGTTAGGCTTTGCTGCTTTCCAATTTTTCTCTTTAGACCGTAAAGTAGAAAAAGCGATTGATTCACAGATAGTTCAAATGCAAATAACACAATCGATCGAGGCTGTCCTTGCCAATCAAGGAATGTATGCATCGATATATGTAACAGAGCCATCAAAGGATAATTTAGAATCACTATCTAGTTATAGCAATCAACTAACAGCAAACATCGAGGAGCTTTCTCTCATGGCCCTCTCTAACGATATGCAGGAATATGTCAGTAAATTGTCCGACTATAATGAAACTATTCAGGGCTATGTCAGCGGGATTACCCGATCTGCTGCAGCTTCTAAAGGAGAGATCGCACAAAGGCAGCTGAAGAATGAATACATGGAAATGAAGGAGACAATGAGCAGCCTGACAGGTGAAATGGCCGACTATCTGCAAAAGGACATTGCACATCTATCAGATGAAGTAAATGACGCTACTCTTCTTTCTACTATCGTTTCAGGTATTTCCTTTATTTTCATCGTCATTATCGTGACAGCGTATCTTATTTTTGTCAGACGTTCTGTGACAAAGCCGCTGTCACAAGTAGTAGAACAGGCATCTATCATTGCAGGCGGGGATTTATCAAGACCGGATTATACCTATAAAAACAATGATGAAATTGGAAGCCTCGTAATTGAGTTCAATAAAATGAAACATAGTTTCCAGAAAATTATTTTTGATCTTCAGAAAAATTCAGCACACGTCAGTGAGTCGGCAAACACCCTTTTCAGTGCTACCGCCTCCATTACTGCTTCTACAGGGGAAGCTGCCGAAAACATTGCCGAAACATCACAAGCGGCCGGCAGCATGTCACAATCTACAAAAGAGATTGCCCAGGCGATGGATGAGACTGCGAGCGGTATTCAGCGAATCGCGGAGGCTACTCAGCTGCTGCATCAAAATGCTTTAGATATGAATGAGACCGCTGATTTTGGCATAGAGACAATCGTGACAGCCCAGCAGCAAATGAACACGATTAATGAATCTACAAGAACGATTTCACATTTAACCCGGAAGCTTAGTGAGCAGACGGATGAAATTGGTGAAATCACAAAGGTCATTACAGCGATTACAGAGCAAACAAATTTATTGGCTCTTAATGCAGCTATCGAAGCTGCACGTGCCGGAGAACATGGGAAGGGCTTTGCGGTTGTTGCAGATGAGGTAAGAAAGCTTGCTGAACAGTCCAAATTATCGGCAGAACAGATTGTGTCATTGATCGGCAATATCCATCACGATATGGAAAATGTCGAACAGGCTGTTTCCTCTGGACTCGTATCGGTATCAGAAGGTGTGGAAGTTATTCAAAAAGCAGGAACTGCCTTCGAGGAAATCACGGCCAATGTGACTTCATTGACAACACAAGTCGAGGAGGTATCAGCAACATCCCAGCAAATTTCAGCAAGCGCTGAAGAAGTCTCTGCTTCCATTAATGAAGTGGCAAGAGCAACTGAGCAGACTTCCGTTAATTTGCAGGTGATTTCCTCCACAACGGAAAAGCAATCCGCTACAATACAAAATGTCCATACTGTTTCAACCGAGCTCAGTCAAAATGCACAAGAGCTGGATAAAATAACAAAGCAATTTAAGCTTCCCTAGGAAAAATCCATAAGTTCAAAATAATAGCTCAACAACAAAGCTATGCGCCGGGTACCGACAAGGTTCCTGGCGCAACATTGTTATTTATTTAATACTTCGGTAACTTTTCTTCCCATCGTACGAATAAAGCATTGGTTTATCTTCTATGCATGTTTCCAGATGAACAGGGCGTCCCCAAAGCTGATAAATATAAGGCAGGACATACTCCAAATATTTCGGATCAAGTTCTGTTCCCTCATATCCATGCTTTAAATACAGTTCGCCGTTTTTAGCGAAATCCCCATTTTCCACCACAATATAAGGGAATCCCCCATTGACCCGCATGGAGACAAGCTGGTCACGGATGTGTTCGTAATCCTTGTTCGTTATCTTGTATTCATTGCCTTTCTTCTCGAATAAATAAAGGTCCTCCTGCTCTGCCAGCTCTTTTTTTAAATAGTTGCGGATAAATGAAATATCCGATTCTATCTCCCGTACTTCAAATATTTTTTCACGCCCCGAGTTAGGTTTTATCCCCGCTCTTTGCATCTCTGCGGTTGGTTGATCATATCGCTTTTCAATATCCTCAAAAATCTTCAACCCTAAATAATAAGGATTAATTGTTGTCTTCGATGGCTGGACGACCCCTGCGTTCAGCTTTGCAAATTCAATCGTTTCTGCTGCTGTTAAATCTAACTCACGCAAAATGCGCTGGTGCCAAAAGGACGCCCATCCTTCGTTCATAATTTTTGTTTCAAGCTGCGGCCAAAAATATAGCATTTCCTCGCGCATCATTGTTAAAATATCCCGCTGCCAGTCTTCTAGTTCCCTGCTGAATTGTTCGATGAATAACAGCAAATCCTTCTCTGGCTTTGGGGGGAACTTCTTTTTTTTCCTTCTTGGCAGCTCCTCCTTCTTTTCCTTATCATCCAGGCTCCAAAGATCATCATATACAGTTTTTGAGGTGTAAATTTCCTCCTCTTCTGCTTCCAGGTCATAATTTTCTATTAGCTGCTTTGGTCTTAAAATAGATGGGTCAATATGCTCCTGGATAGAGAGGACAGCATCAATAAACTGTTCCACCTCATCCTTTCCATACAGCAGTTCATAGTGGGCAATCCTTTCTGCTGTAGCAGTCATGCTTTCTACCATATCTCGTCTTGTATTAGAGAACCGGATATTATTTTTAAAGAAATCACAGTGTGCAAGGACATGGGCGATAATCAGCTTATTTTGGATAAGTGTATTCGTATCGAGCAAAAATGCATAACACGGGTTGGAATTAATGACAAGCTCGTATATTTGGCTTAAGCCTAAGTCATATTGCAGCTTCATCCGGTGAAATTGTTTGCCGAAGCTCCAATGCGTATAACGCGTAGGCATCCCGTACGCCCCAATTGTATAAATAATATCCGCAGGACAAATTTCGTAATGCATTGGATAAAAATCAAGCCCAAAGCCTTTCGCAATTTCAGTAATTTCATCGATAGCCCGGTGCAGTTCCTTTTCCATCAACTATATCCCCCCTCGATCATTGAGGTTCCCTGTCCCTACATAGAAGGGTCCTCATTTTTGAAAAAAGCCTTTAACGCTGGGTATACATCGCTTTTCTTTTTTAAAACGTAATGACGAAAATGCGGATTATCAATTTTACGGTAATTAGACATCATTGTAGAATAGCGGCCATGAGGATTGACTTCTCCATAACCGAACATACTTGATATTTTCATCAGCTCCTCAACATATTGCAGACATTTCTCATTGTCTGAAGATAAATTCTCTCCATCCGAGAAGTGAACCGGATAAATATTATATTTTTTAGGACTATATTTTTCTTTAATCAGCTCAAGAGCTTTTACATAGGCTGAGGAGCACATCGTCCCCCCGCTTTCCCCTTTCGTAAAAAATTCCTCCTCCGTCACGACTTTTGCTTCCGTATGATGGGCGATAAAAGCAATCTCCACGGTTTCATACTTGGAGCGCAAGAACCTAGTCATCCAGAAGAAAAAGCTCCTTGCACAATATTTTTCAAATTGTCCCATCGAGCCGCTCGTATCCATCATCGCCAGCACTACAGCTCTGGACTCCGGTTTTACCTCCTCATCCCATGTTTTAAAACGTAGATCGTCATTTTGAATGGGGGCAATCTGTGCTTTTCCGCTCAGCGCATTACGCCTGATGGCTGAAAGAATGGTCCGTTTCTTATCGATATTGCCCATTAGCCCTTTTTTTCGGATATCGTTAAACTCGATTTTTTCAGTAGGGATATCGGCTGTTTCTTTTTGCTGCAGGTTCGGTAGCTCCAGTTCGCTAAACAGCATATTTTCTACTTCCTCCAAGCTTACTTCCGCTTCATAATAGTCTTCCCCCGGGGCTTCTCCTGCCTCCTTGCCACGTCCCGCCCCCTGCTTTTGCTGGCCTCCATCTCGGCCCAGTACATCTCCAACTTTACTATCACCTTTTCCTTGGCCGACGTGCTTTGTCTTATCATGATTGTAGCGAATTTTATATTCATCCAATGACCGGATTGGAATCTTCAATACTTCCCGCCCATTGGACATAATAATGCTTTCCTCACTTATCAAATCCGGTAGATTGTTTTTAATTGCTTCTCTTACCTTTTCCATATGGCGCTGCTGATCCTGGTGGCCTTTGCGATGGAGTGACCAATCTTCTTTAGAGACGACGAAACGGTTATATTGATTTTCACTCATTTTTATCTTCCTCCATCCTTTTATTGTCCAGCTTTCCAACCAAAAAGGCCCTGTGCCAGAGGGGCGCTTTTTATATTCTATGAACACTTTTCAGATTTTTGCGACAAATTTAAGTAAGAAAAAAGAGCGCCCAAAAAAACATTGGGACACTCCAGTACATCATTTAGCGATTTAGCAGACTGCCTACATACTGCAATAATTCATTTGCCGATGTAGAATTATAGCCATGCTCATCAATTAATGTGGCAATTACCTCATTAATCTTTTTCAATTGCGATTCATCTGGCGTTTTTGTGGAAGTCGTAATTTTAACGACATCCTTCAAATCCGCAAACATCTTCTTTTGAATGGCCTCTCTCAATCTTTCATGGGAATCATATTCGAATCGTTTCCCTTTTCGGGCAAATGCCGAAAGCCGGATTAAAATCTCCTCACGGAATGCTTTTTTTGCATTTTCTGAAACACCAATCTGTTCTTCGATAGACCTCATCAGTTTTTCATCAGGATTCATTTCCTCGCCTGTGAGGGGGTCACGTATCCTATTTTTATTGCAGTAAGCCTCTACATTGTCGAGGTAATTGTTCATTAATGTTTTCGCTGATTCTTCATAGGAGTACACAAAGGCCTTTTGGACTTCATTTTTCGCGATTTCATCATATTCTCTTCTAGCAACCGCAATGTAATTCATATATTTTTCCCGGTCTTCCTGTGAAATGGACGCGTGCTGATCGAGCCCATCCTTCAGTGAACGAAGGACGTCCAAGGCATTGATGGACGGCACTTCCTTTCGGATAATAGCAGATGAAATCCGATTAATGACATAGCGTGGATCTATGCCATGCATACCTTCTGTCGGGTACTCCTTTTTTAACTCCTCCACATCAACTGCATTATAGCCCTCTACACTCTCGCCATCGTATAGACGCATCTTCTTTACTAAATCAATGCCCTGCTTTTTCGGAACTTCCAGCCTTGTCAGTACTGAAAAAATTGCCGCTGTTTTCAAAGCATGTGGTGCAATATGCACGTCTGCCATATCACTATCCCTGATCATCTTTTTATAGATGCGCTCCTCCTGGCTCACCTTTAAATTATAAGGAATAGGCATGACAATTATCCGGGAATGAAGAGCCTCATTCTTTTTGTTAGAAATGAAAGAGCGGTACTCTGTTTCATTCGTATGGGCAACAATCAGCTCATCTGCACTAATCAATGCAAAGCGCCCGGCTTTAAAATTTCCTTCCTGCGTTAGAGACAATAAATGCCAAAGGAATTTTTCATCTAACTTTAAAATTTCCTGAAACTCCATCATGCCCCGATTCGCTTTGTTTAGTTCCCCGTCAAAACGATAGGCACGTGGATCTGATTCAGAACCATATTCAGCAATCGTTGAAAAATCAATACTTCCCGTTAAATCCGCAATATCCTGTGATTTAGGATCTGATGGTGTAAATGTACCAATGCCGACACGTTTGTCTTCTGAGAAGAAAATACGCTCGACCATGACGTTTTCAATACGGCCGTCATATTCCTGCTCTAAGCGCATTGTGTTCAGCGGGGATAAGCTGCCTTCTATCCGGATCCCATACTCTTCATAAAAGTCTTCCCGTAAATGATGAGGAATGAGATGAAGCGGATCTTCATGCATCGGGCAGCCTTTAATGGCATAAATAGCACCCTCATCTGTACGTGAATATTGCTCTAAACCTCTTTTCAGCAGTGTGACAATTGTTGATTTCCCTCCACTAACAGGGCCCATCAATAACAATATACGTTTCCGGACATCAAGTCTTCTCGCAGCAGGATGGAAATACTCCTCCACTAATCGTTCCAATGCTGTTTCAAGTCCAAAAATTTCCTTGCCGAAAAAGTGGTACATTTTCTGACTGTCTCTTTCTTCTATCCCTGCACTCCTGATCATACTGTACACCCGTGAGTGAGCTGTCTGTGCAACTTCAGGGCGCTCCTTCACAATCTCCAAATACTCCCCAAACGTTCCTTCCCATTTCAAGCGATTTTCTTCTTCACGGTAACTTCTAGCCTTGTTTAAAATGCTGATAGCCATCCCTCCATTCAGGAGCATGTTTCTACCATATTATGAAGTGAGACAAAGTATGATACCTAAACATTGCGACAACTTGAAATAACGTTTAGAGGACAATGGATAATTTATTCATAAGAAGAGAAGGATTAAAGTGAAAAGAAAGGTATCTAACCAGTTATTTAAAATTTCTCCCCTTGCAAAAGGAGCATAGGCTTTTAAGATGGCTGGCTCATTGGCTACCTTTCTTGTCCCCTAAAAAAGATGGCCGGAAAATTTTATATTTCCGGCCATCTCAGCGTGAAGATATGTTTTATTCGTTTGAATGAATGCTTCTCTTTACTTGTTCAACATCTGTATTGCTGTAAGTTGCTGTCCCATGACCGCCTGTTTGAGCCAGAACTTCCAGTATTTCTTTATAGGATAATCCCGATTCTGCATTTTTTCTTTTTACTTCCTCTACATCGGTCCGGCCAAATTCCTCTTTATTATGGTTCATCCGTCAGCCTCCTTATTTTTTTGTTAGGGTGCCACAGAAAATGATTGTTATGACAATCGGCAATTAATTACGATCTTTTTTGTTTTTATCTACACGATGGTACTCGGAAATCTGAACCACTCTAACGTTTTTCGTATTCAGTTCATGATAAATGCCTCTACTATCCGTAAAGGAAATATATTGGTCACGTTCGTTCCTGATCAGCTCCTCTGCCTCTTCCTGGGAAGCTGTATGGATGAATCTTCTGACATAATGCTGCTCATCGAAAAAATAGGTGACTTTATATTCTTTCATATCCTTCTTCCTTTCATTTCCTTAGTATGCTTATTAACTTCCCCTATTTAGCGAAATATCCCCAGTCAGTTACTGCTGATTCACACAATTCTTATTCAAAGGCTATCCTCAAACTGTCCACTTCAATATAAATTCAGTCTTATTACTGATAGGTAAAATGCTGTTTTTCGTTTATTATATAGGTATACCTTTTTGACTATCAGGTATATCTTGCAAATATGAATGATAGGTGAATGAATATGAATTATCGAGTTTTATTATATTACCATTACACAACGATTGAAGATCCAGCTGCATTTGCACAGGAACATTTACAGCACTGTAAAGATCTTGGGCTAAAAGGACGGATCCTTGTAGCAGGCGAAGGGATTAACGGTACTGTGTCGGGAACCGTAGAACAGACAAATACCTATATGGAAATGATGAAGAACAATCCTTTATTTGACGGTATTGTCTTTAAAATTGATGAGACAGAGGGACATACGTTCAAAAAAATGCATGTACGTCCGCGTCCAGAGCTTGTTAACCTAAGCTTAGAGGATGACATCAACCCACATGAAATTACAGGTGAACATTTATCACCTGCTGATTTTTTTGAGCAGATGCAGCGTGAAGATACAGTCGTGCTGGATGTGCGTAACACATATGAATATGATGTTGGTCACTTCCGCGGGGCAATTCGTCCGGAAGTGGAAACATTCCGTGATACACCACAATGGGTGCGTGAAAACCGTCATTTATTTGAAGGCAAACGCGTGTTAACTTACTGCACAGGTGGTATACGATGTGAAAAATTCTCCGGCTGGCTGAAACGCGAAGGCTTTGAGGATGTTGCCCAGCTGCATGGCGGCATTGCAACATATGGTAAAGACCCTGTTGCAAAAGGACAACTTTGGGATGGTCAAATGTATGTATTTGACGAACGTTTAACTGTACCAATCAATCAAGTCGAGCATGTTATTGTCGGAAAAGACCACTTTGACGGTACACCTTGTGAACGCTACATTAATTGTGCTAATCCTGAGTGCAACAAGCAAATTCTTGCATCAGAGGAGAATGAAGCGAAGCATTTAGGAGGCTGTACAATTGAGTGTACAAAACACGAGCGAAACCGCTATATTGTAAAGCATGGCCTTTCTGCTGAGCATGTACAAGCAGCGATCGCTCAATTGGAAACAGAACTGCAGGCATAAATCCCTGCGGTCCGGGAAAGCAGCATGCAGGACAACTCCTGCATGCTCTTTTTTATATGATGTTCAATAAGCCTTTCTATGGCTATACATCCGTGCTTATCAGCTTATAGTCATTATCAAAAAAAGCATGAATGCGATGCCCTCCAAATAAGTCCCCATCGTTGTACTCACAATAGATCATGTCCGTTCCGACCTGAATATCACAAAGGAAGATGGCTTCCCCAAATGCTTCCTCGGTTATATCATACTCCCCTGCATCTACCGCATCCCAATCTAACTCTTCATCATCTTCATCATACTCAGGCCAAAACTCATTTTTATAATCTACTAACTTTTCTGCTATGGCTCTCTTTGCCTTTTGATCAAATTGTGCCAGGCAGACAAACAGATTTTCTGCTTTTTTTAGTAACCCGTAGGCGTCTTCCTGTCCGAAAGATATAAGTAGACTCCAACGTTTCCCTTCTTTCTCCAGCTCATACACTTTTCTTTCTTCTTTATAAGTAAACACACCTATCGATTCACTGATAATTGTTTTCTTCATGACAGCCTCTTTTCGTTCCCCGGCCAATAAATGACCGCACGGTATTCCAAAAATATATCGTTATAAAAACAAAGGCTTCGACCCAATACAGGGTCAAAACCGGAATTTTACCGTTATGATTTTTTACGTTCCTTTTTTGAAAGCGTTGTTTATATGTTAGTTGCAGGATTGCTGTTTTCTGGACGGACCCACTTCAATCCATCCTTAGGACCTTCTAACCTCAGTGTTTCTTTCCAATTTTCACGTTCATTCGTATCTCTATCCGTTTCAATAAAGTCATCGATCATCCATTTCTTTTCATCCTTGCTGTAAACAAGGTATAACTCTCGAATGAGCTCATAGGAGATATCTTCAAATTCAGGGTAGTCGATAAGCTTTAGCTTACGTGAATAAGCAACATAGGCTGTTACCTCGGCCGACCATTTCCCATCAAAATAATTAATCGTAAAATCATCTAAATTTAAAACCGCTTCATTATATTTCGAATGAAATTCCTCGATATAATCCGCTGTTTCCATGTAAGCTGAGTTAACTAGATCCTGGGAATAGGCCATTTCCTCATCTGTAGCATGCAAATTCGTAAATGATTCGAGATTAAACTCTGTCGTTTCAAAGACAGACATGTCGTAATTGAATGTATCAACAGCTGCTACTATATCATTCTTTGCTTTTTCATCCTGCTTCACGAGGCTTTTTGTATCTACGATATACGTAACCACATCGTTGCCCCACACATCTACTTTTTTCGTTTCCGTAAAATCCCCAAGGTCATTTTTTACAGACAATACAATGGAATACGTTCCCGGAAGGAAAGGGCCATACAAACCATCGGCATTTTCTTCAAAGTTTACTTTTGACTTATCAATATTGAAATTGACTGTATCATCCTCATGCTGACCTGTCACTTGGATAGAAGTCGTTTTCACGAGCAGCTGATACTCTTTTTTCAGTCCCTTTTTTTTGCCCGCTATGAGACTGATTGGCTGATTCGTTTTTGTGTAATCTTTTTTTTCCAGCTGCTTTTGCAGACTCTCTTTAATTGTTTGGTAACTATGATTGTTTTCTTTTAAATAAGCAACAAGAGCTGCTGTAGACTGATTATCTACAGCAGTCTCTGATTTATCTGGAACAATGAGATCTTTCAGCAGGTTAGGCTTCTCTTCTTCAATCGCCGTTTCAAATTGCGCAACAATTTTCTCCGGGCTATTAAGCTGGCTTACAAAGAAAATAATACCTACACCGAGAATCATTACCGAAACAACAGATAAAGCGATAATTAGGATTGCTTTTTTAGACATACGTAATCGCTCCTTAATAGCTCCGGCCTTTTGCAAAAACATCCACTATTTCTTCACTGTTGTAATGATCACCATTAACTGTCCATTTGCCGTCTTTTTCAACCATTTGAATTTCCAATGGTCGCTTAGCATTTTTTATCTCTAATGAATTGATGATGGAATCTAATTTTGAATATGCATATTCATCACGTTTTTTCCCATCATATTCACCTGTATTATCGAGATACTCCTCGCGGTAATCACTAATCTTATCATATAAATCTCCTAATGGAAGAGAGGAATATTCCAGCTTCACTTTCGCTTTTCCATTGGCATTTGCTATTGTAGCAGCCTTTACTTCTACTTTTTGTGCCATGGCTGTTTTATAAATAGCATATTGTTTTGCTGCCTCTTCTTTGGAGACTTCTAAATCATAGAATGAATCATCGATTACCTCTTTAAATGAATTGAGTCCTGCATCCTGGAGCGCCTGCTTATCAGCAGCCACCAGCTTCTCATAATCTACATTTTCTTTATCCAAATAGATTGTTTCAATATAGGCAGCTAATGCCTTTGCCGGGTCATCGAGATGATCAAAGCTTTCCGTATATTCGGATGTATTAAATTCTACACTGACCTCTTTTCCTTCTTTTGTTTCTCCCATTACAAACGGTTTGACGCCTATTTCATATTCTTTCTCTTTTTCAGCCTGGAAAATGATTGTAACTTCCTTTGACTTTCCGGCACCGATGTCACCGCCCGGAGAAGAGTCAAATCCTAATTCTGTATCATAGACAGGTTCGATTGTCAGCTGCTTGTCGCCATCGTATACTTTAATTTCAGAATAGGAAGAAACAGTTATTGTTGAATCTGATTTATTTTTAATATTCAGTGTCACTGCAATCGGGTTTTTCTCAGCTTCACTATCAATCGATTGTCCTTGATCTCCAAGTAAAACAAATGACGCTTTCTCAACCTCTACTTCCACTTTCGATCCTCCTGCTCCTGTAGAAGAAGAGCAGCCTGCCAAAGCAATCATGAGTATTAATAATAATGATAAAAATCCTAATTTCTTCATCTTGCTAAATCCTCCTCACCCACTAACATTGGGTTAGTTATACAATTCAGGTTTCAATATATTAAATTGTTGAAACTTTAGTCAATGTGTCGATAGGAGTACGCAATTTATGACAAAAAAAGGATTTTGTTAAAATGAGTTGGAAATCAAGAAGAGGACAATCAATATTTATTAAAACTGCCATAGGAAGAATGAAGTGGAAAGGTACTAAAACACTACTAATACATTAGAAAAGTACTTATTCTCATTAGGCAATAATTTTCACATGCAAGGGGTAATTTCCTGTAAAGCACACTATACAAGCTATCACCATTTACTTGTTGTTCCGGTCACAAGTAAACAGGTTGCCGTTTTTTGTAAAATACACATACCCTTTTCATTACCTCAAGGAAAATACAGCTTGCAATAGGCATATACCTCCCATCTGACGTATATAACCTTCATAATATAATCTACAAATGGCTTTATGTATATTTTTCTATAGAAAGGGGACCAATTATGTATTACTTCTATCAGCCACATCATTACCCATTTCCTTATGGACAGACTGCCTATCACTCCTTGCCTGTTTCTCCTTCCACACATTTCGAATTTTTGAGCCAGCCTATAGCACAGCGAAATACCGGCACTGCTAAGCCAAATTCTTTACCTTCGGGGGGACAGTCTCCTGTATATCCAGCTGTTAACCCGGATTATTTATATGAATCGGCTCAAAGCTCTCGTCAACTACTGTCTGAAGCAAGTATACTGCTCAATCATTTAGCTGCTTCAAAAGACTTTGATCATAAGCTGATGGAGGCTGCTCAACGCTCTGATACAAGCGAAGTTAAACGTTTAATCCGTTCTCTCGGCATCACGTCAGACGTAGATATCCGGTATAATCCTGATAGCCTGCATGTCGAGTTCATTTCAAAAGCAAGAGGTCTAGACTGTTGCCGATTGACAATCGCACTGCGTTGGCACTAAACAGCAAAGGGTTCTTGTGTTATCCTTTGTCCGTACATTGACCTATGTTCTACTCTCTCTTTTTCTTTTCCTCCTACTCTTTATGGATAAAACAGTCACTTCCTGGGCTATTGAAGGGAAGCAAAAATAAATTCCTCTCAAAGGATTTAACTTCAATTTCCTAGAGTAGCTTCACTAGAATAGATAGAAAGTACTTAATTATACAAAATATTCATATTCTGTATTTAATTGTTATACAATTATTTTAGCTGTTTATCCTTTTTACTACTCTTCAATACTATCAAGCTTTAGGAGGGAATCGATGGATCAGACAAGCAGCAGCCATAAACCTGTAAAAGACCGGATTCAACACAGCGCCGAGGAGAATTCTATCCCTTTTTCTTCCTCTGAAAAAACAGTAAAACCTAGTGATTCGTTTTTTTCTAACTTTAATAACTCTTCTGGGAAAGATGATACCGAAGATCTGTTAGGGGTATTTGTGAATGAAGATGGACAAGCATACTATCTAAAAAAATGGGCAAAGGCAAGGCCTACCTGGAACTGGGCCGCATTCTTTTTATCTTTATGGTGGTTAGCCTACCGGAAAATGTACATACCGTTTATCGCTATTTTAGGAGCTTTCTTATTTCTCCGTATCATAACAGCATTGTTTCATCTTGATTTCAGTAAAGTAGATGGACTTTTAAGGTTAGCAGTTATGATTTTGCTCGGTATATATGGCAATTCCATTTATCATCAGCATGCACTGAAAACGATTGCCAAATATAAAAATAGCGGGGAAGGCAAGGAAGTAGTTAAAGAGCGCATTGCTGCAAAGGGCGGCGTCGGCTTTGAGAGCTTTTTGCTTTGCAACGTAATGATCATTCTTTATGTAATCATTGCAGGGATGTTGTAGTACTCAAAGAAATAAAAATACTAAAAAGGAAGCGTTACAGAAATCATTACTCTTCTGGACCGCTCCCTTTTCTTTGTTATAGTAATTGGTAAAACAGACCATGTTGTGTACAGTACCAAAGCAGCGTGCCGTGTTTTCGCATAGGCAAGCGTGTTTGTAATGCCCATTCCGGGTACTGCTTGATAATGTGTACCTGGTCTCCCGTTGCAAAAGCGATAAAAGAAATATAATGATCCTTGTTCATCGGATGATCGCTTGAAATAAACCATTCGCCGTCCACTTGTGAAACATCAAGCTTTTCTTCCACTGGCGCTTTTGTTGGAACACACGCCTCTAATTTTCTGCCACAGCAAGAGATTGCTGCATTCCCTGTAGATAAAACAATATTATAACAAGACGGGCAAACAAAATAGTTCGACTTTTTCATATTTCCTCCTACAAAATCATTAGTAATAAGTTCACCGACTAATATATCCTCTATATTTATGCCAAGGAGAGCAGATAACTCCGGTAGCAAAGACACATCCGGACATCCCTGACCACGTTCCCATTTTGAAATAGTTCGATCAGAAAGATGCATTTGCTCTGCTAATTCTTTTTGTGTCAGCCCTTTTTCCTTCCGTAAAGCAGCAATCAAACTACCGATTTTGCTGTAATTCATCTGTTCACCTCCAATTACCTTCATCATAGTTGCTAATTGCCTTTCCGGCAACAAACGCTCCGTAGAGTAAAAAAGACCGTAAACAACTTGAGCAGTTCAAGATGTCTACAGTCTTATTAAAACTTTGTTTATAGTAACCGGAAAATCCATAGCTTCCCATTAAGTAAAAGTGTATGTTCTTTCAGCTTGAATGAACATATTATATCATTACTTTTTACTATCTCCATAAAGCGTCTCTTCAGCCAGTTGAGCTAACTCTTGAGCCTTTGTACTAATTTCCTGAATAGTAGCTGAGAATTCTTGGATGGAACCTGACTGTGTCTCAGTCAAGGAATCGATTTCCCCAAAGGCTTCATTTAATGTGATGAGAAGTCCATGAATATTTTTTGTGATATCGTTAATCTGATTCACGTTTTCTTTCGAATTCGTTGCAAGCTTGCGAATTTCATCTGCCACTACTGAAAAACCTTTCCCCACTTCTCCTGCACGTGCCGCTTCAATAGCAGCATTTAGCCCTAAGAGATTACTTTGGTCAGATATTCCCTTTACTACGGAAGAAATTTCGCCGATTTGATTCGCACTTGCGCTGACATCCTTCATTTGGCCTGTAACGTCCGTTACACGGTCAGCAAGACGGGTAACGGATTCACTTATATCCTCGATTGAAGCCGCTGTTTGTTCCACGATTGCAGAAAAGCTTTCAGCCATTTCAAATAACTTATTTGCCTTCTCCAGGCTTGTCCCGATTCCTACTCCACCGATTACCCTGCCTTGGTCATCATGCAGCGGAAGAGCACGTGCAATTAACGGAAACCCGAATAATTCTTTCGGAAGTGTTGCTGATAAAGGACGGTTTGTTTTAATAGCATTCGTGACAATATCCCCTTCAACTAGTGGATCACCCGGACTTACATTTAAAGAAAAGGTTTTTCCCGGGATATTGATAATCAGCTTCTCTGTATCATAAATTCCTACGGTAATATCATCATGGATTAGTTCATTCAGTAATGGAGCTATTTTTACAAATGCATGTATTACTTCATGTTGTGACATCGCTTTTTACTCTCTTTCCCATTAATAAGGTAAATTTCTTTGTCCGTAATTTACGGAGATCCATTTTAGTGTTGTAAACTCTTCAAGGCTCCACTCACCGTTCAAGCGGCCTATGCCAGATTGTTTCTCACCACCAAATGCTACAATCGGTTCATCATTAATTGTTAAATCATTTACGTGAATCATACCTGTGTGCACTTTTTTGGCCAGCTCTACACCGCGTTCCAAATTAGATGTATGAACAGCTCCACTTAAGCCGAAACGGGTATTATTGGCGATATCGATTGCCTCTTCCTCTGTTTCGAATGGAATAACGCATACTACCGGCCCGAATAGCTCTTCCTGTGAAACGCTCATGTCAGTTGTTACATCTGCTAAAATCGTTGGTTCAAGCAATCTGCCATGAACATTTCCTTTAAGAAGCGGAGTTGCACCTTCTGAAATCCCCTTTTCGATCAAAGCTTCAAGATTTTTTGCCTGGCGGTCATTAATGACAGGACCGATAATTGTCTGTGGATCTCTCGGATCGCCAACTGTAAGACTAGCTACCTTTTGAGCATATTTTTCGGTGAACTCATTGTAAATTGATTTTTGGACAAGAATTCTATTAGCAGACATACAAATTTGTCCTTGATGAGTAAATCGGCTAAATGTCGCAGCATTTACAGCATAATCGATATCTGCATCCTCCAATACGATAAAGGCACTGTTTCCACCTAATTCCAATAACGGTTTTTTAAAGTTTTTAATAGCTAGCTGACCTATATAGCTTCCTACTTGTGTAGATCCCGTGAAGGAAATGATTCTAGGGATTGGATGCTCTACAAATGCATCCCCGATTTCTTTAATATCCGCTACAACTACATTAATCAGACCTTTAGGAACACCAGCCTCCTCAAAGATTTTCCCGATTAATGTACCGCCCATAATCGGCGTATCTTCATGCGGCTTTAGCACAACACCATTTCCCGCTCCTAGTGCAGGTGCTACCGATTTCATTGACAAAAAGAATGGGAAATTAAATGGGCTGATTACACCTACAACGCCTGCTGGAATGCGGTAAAGTCTATTTTCCACATCATCTATTGTCGAAGGAAGGATTTTCCCTTCCATTCTTAATGGGAAAGTAGCTGCTTCTTTAATAATATTCTTTACAAGACCAATCTCGAATGCGGCCTTCAATCTTGTACCACCAAGCTCATCCATAATAATAGAAGTGATCTCTTCTTCATGCGTCTCAATATATTTAACCGCGTTTTCCAGAATATCACGCTTCTTATACGGATTCACTTTATCCCACTCTTGCTTGGCTTTCTCTGCTGCCTGATATGCAAGATCTATATCTTGGATGTCAGCTAATTTGTATGTATTAATTACTTGATCGTTATAGGGATTGATATTATTTAAAAGCGTATCGCTTTGTCCATCTCTCCATTCCCCATTTATAAACTGTTTTCCTAACATTTCGATATTCATATGCTAACCTCCAGGATAAAAATAACAATTACTCTTTAAATATCGTCATAATTGGGAAAGACTTTACTTAAAAACCCTAATGCAAATTACCTAAAAAGGAATATAATAGTATTCCTGTAGATGAGTGCTTTTCTATTAAAAAACAGAAATAGCCCCTAAAATCGTCAGGAACGATTTAGGAGCCATTCTTACTTTTTTAAGGTGTTTCTTTCATTTCATCGTTTAGGGATTCAGTAGTTTCTTTGTCCTCACCCTCGACAGAAGGCTCTCCAGCAGGTGCCGGGACGTTTACATATAATTTACCAGCTGCTCTTTGACGTGTCTCGTTATTAAAGGCGTCAATTGCAATCACTTCAATAACTGCTCCATTCGCGACAGTGTCAGCAGGTACTGTCCAATAGCCGACATAATGGCCGTTTCCTTGCTCCATCATCGGTAATTCAGTCGCATTGTTCACATCGTTTGTTAGCGGCATATGGATGACAAACGTCGGTTTTAATCCAGGTTCGCTATCAAACTCAATTTTGACCGTTCTACCTGTTGCCACATAAATATCGCTTACTGGTTTTAAATTAGAAATTTGCGGTGCATCGAAATCAGTCGTAACCGTAACTGCCTTTGACACGCTGTTACCAGCCTTATCCGTTGCTACTACCGTGATTTCATTTGTACCGTTATCTAAAATAATACGTTTTGAGTATTTTCCATCACTTACCGCTGCTGGTGAGCCGTTAACCATCACTGTATCAATATTGGCATCCGAGATTGCCCCTTCTACCGTTACTGTTTCGCGATTCACTTTTTCACCATTCGCCGGTTTATCGATTGTTAATTCCGGAGCCATTGTATCTAAAATAACAGAGACTGGCGTAGACTCCCCTGTTACTTTATCGTTTAGCTTCGACACAACCGAGAACTCATTTGAACCTTCAACAAGATTGGCATCAATAGCAAATTTGCCGTCGTCACCAACGATTGTATCGGCTACTACCTCCCCATTTTGTTTCAATTCAATCGTCATTGTTGGAGAGGCTGTTCCTGTAATCGTTGTCTCAGCTTTATTCGTAATAGAGCCTGTCGTCGGGGACGTAATCACCGGACCAGTTACTTCATAGCTGACACGTGCACGGATCATGTAATTTCCTTCACTTGCTGGTGAAGTTGACCAAGCGCCTGATACATGTTGATAACTTCTGCCTGCATTTGTACCATTTTCATCCGTAGCAAGACCCGGTGTATTTGGATTTGCCATTGTTTGACGGTACACCATATAGAAGTCGCCATTTACGACAATATTATGTGCCGACAAGTCTACAACTGTCCACTCTCCATTACGCAAAGCAGTCGCATCAATAGGTCCTGCCAGCTTCTTACCTGGCGCACCATCCGCTCCGCTGTCCCACACTTCTACTGCAAATGCGGTACCACCTGGAACAGGCCATTCAGTCGTCCAGAATCGGAAGACCCCATCTGTCACAATTCCGTTTTTCTTTCCTTCTGGAAGGGACATTTTTACTGCCCAGGCATTGCCGGCAGCATTAAATGCGCGTGCATTTTCAGCCGTTCCATCATCATAGCCGATTTCTCCGCCCGGATACGTGTAGAATGGTTCCAGGGAAATGTTTTGTGTTACTGGCTGCCCAGCAATTGATACGGGTACTTCTTTTCCGTGATAGCCGCGTGCAACGACTTTTAATGTGTAGTCACCCTCATAAGCAGTTACAGTAAAGTGACCGTTCGCATCTGTTACAACAGGCGAAATATTCGCATCTTCAACAAGAATAACTGTTGCTCCCTCAATACCTTCCCCTGTTGATTCGTCCGTGATCGTTCCTTGTACTGTGTTTTGTGCGACTTCATCTAATGTGAAATTCGCGCTAGAAGTACCATCCGCCTCGATTGTGACGGACTGTTCTTCCGATGTGTAGCCGTAAGCTTCTGCTTTTACTGTAAATGTTCCTGCTCCATGGGTAAGCGCATAAGAGCCATCAGCAGGATTTGTATAAACGGAGCGCCCCGATTCCAATACACTTACTTGGGCACCTAATGGCAATAATGTAGGATTGTTAACTTTTTCTACAACCGGCGCCCCTTCTTTTGGACGTGCTTCCGGTTTAATTGTCTTTGGATCAATGGCTTCTTTTAACGCCTCTTTATCTTTATCCTTCGCGTTTCCATTGTTTCCATTGTTTCCATTGTTACCGTTATTGCCTTTACCTCCCTGAATGCCGTTATTTCCGTTGTTTCCTTTACTTCCTTGAATGCCATTGTTTCCGTTGTTTCCGTTGTTATTGTTCTTTCCTTTTGATACCTTTCCAGTTTGAGATACATTAGTTAGCGCGACATCATCAATATACCAGCCGTCCCGCTGTACACTAGAATCCGAGTAAGCATTAAAGCCGATGTAAATACGCTGACCCGCATAATCTGATAAATCAACCTCTGCATCCACCCAGCCATTTGATTGTCCTTGAACTGTTAATAACTGAGTCCAGTTTTCTTGGTCTGTTGAAACAAATACATGTCCATAATCCCATGCTCTGCCAGAAGTAGACTGCTCAAAATTATGCCAATGCTTGAACTGAAGGTATGTGTTTCCTTCCGGTAAATCAACTGGCGGTGCAACAAGTGTGGCATTCATGCTATTTGCATAAGGGCCGGCCAAATTTGTAGCATAAACCTTTTTGCCTGATGCTGCATTTCCAGGACCAGATGTCGGTACGCCCCATTCCCAGCTATCTTGATTGCCGAAGGAATACCATCCTGTTGGTTGTGCTTCAAAATCTTCGGAGTAGCCAACCGTAATTCCTGGTTTCACATCGACCACATACTCTTCACTGCTGACCTCATTGTTCCCAAAATCATTTACTGTCCATTTGTATACGAATGAATTGCCGCTAACCATTTCTCCCGGTACTACAACAGCAAACTCGCCGGATTTGTAATCACCAGACTTTTTGCCAGCTGTAATCTGCTGCCATGTATTGTTTGCGTCTTTATAATGGAGTACGACAGAGGAAACACTGATATTATCGCTCACGGAAACAGAAAGGTTCAATGACATCCCCGCATATGTTTCTGCCGGTGCCGTATGCTCAAATGTAGGTGCTTCATTATCCGAACCTTGTTTTGTTACTTGGCCTTCCAACGTTCCAAGGCCTGTAATAATAGAAGAAACGGCCTCATATGCATCAACTAATCCGTATCCGTAAGCATGATTCGGAACAGATGGATACTGGCTGTCTGTCAATGGGTTTGCAGTCTCTAACAAAATTTCTTCCATTTCATCAACCGTCAAGTTTGCGTCTACTTGACGAAGAAGGGCCGCTACACCTGAAACAGCTGGTCCTGCCATGGATGTGCCGTTCCAGCCTCCTTCATAGCCTCCACCCGGGACAGAAGAACGGATGTTTACACCCGGCGCAGAAATATCCGGTTTAATCTCATCATATGGAGAGGGACCACGTAGTGAGAAGCTGCCTACCTTGTTATTAATGTCTGTTGCACCTGTTGCAAATGACTCAGGATAATTGGCAGGTGAAGCAACTGAACCTGCTCCACCAGGATTTGTAGCTGTCGTGTTGCCGGCTGAAAACTCCGGGAAAATCTCAGCTGCACGCCAGTTGTTCACGACGTCCCGGTACCATTCATCCAGACCTGGACCACCACCCCATGAGTTGTTTACGATATCTGGAGCCATATCAACACGTGGGTTTCCATTCGCGTCTGTCGGTGCTAAAATCCATTGTGCTGCTTCCAAAAGATCAGCATCCGACCCACCGTTTGAGGTAAATGCTTTTACAGCAATATATTTAGCCCCCGGTGCGACACCGATTTGGTTGGAGCCATCCGGTTCACTGCCGACCATCGTTCCTGTGACATGCGTCCCGTGATCTAAATCATCATACGGTGTTGCCCTTCCTGAGGCCGTAGCATCATACCAGTTATAATCATGCGATACTTGTCCTGTGGCAGCATTATAGCCACGATATTTTTCTTTTAACGCCGGGTGATCCCATTGAACCCCTGTATCGATGCTTGCCACAACCGTTCCTGAGCCATCAATTCCCATGTCCCATACTTCCGGTGCTTTGACACGCTCGATATTCCATTCTACATTTGCTGTTTCTGCGCTCGGTGCTGCTGGTGCCTCTTCTGTTTTTGTAGTAAACAGCTGTCGTGTTTCATTTGGTAGAACTTTTTCTACCTCCGCGAATGTCGCCACTTTTTCTGCTACCTCTTTTGTGGCTGTTACAGCAATCGCATTGACAATATAGAAGGATGTAATATCACCGGCATTCCCGGCAGCCGCCTCCTGCTCTAGAAATTGAAGGACTGATTGTTGAGATTCCAGAGAAGTTGCCTTTAATTCTGAAACAACCGCAGAACGCTGTATCAACTTAGTATTATGTGCCGATAAGTTAGCTTTTTCTGCTTTTTCACGTGCTGCCGTTGCTACATGCTCGGCATTTGCCTTCTCTTTGAATTTTACTAAAAACGTCACTTGGTCATCGCTTTTAAAGTTTTCAAGCAGACGGCTGCTTACCTTATCCCGAACAGAACTAGCCGGACTGTTCGAATCTCTAAAAGATTCATAGAGGCGATTGGCCGTTGTTTCTGCATTGGTAACTCCCGGTGTCAATAAAGATAATGTCATAAATGCAGAGGCTACCACACTAACTGCTTTGCCAGAAGACTTTTTCCTCTTCAATTTCCTTCCCCCTTCATTTTTTATTCTTCCATTTACCTGCACATAAACTATCAATCTTTAGGTGAGATTAACCTTTGCTTCCTCCCCTCCCTTTCTTTTATTATTCAGGTAAATAGAATTAGTTTAATTACTATGAAATTTCTAGTTGTAAGTCCTATGTTAAATGACCAAGCAAATTATTTATGTCATAATATGTCATAATATTTAGACTACTTACTTTTCAGTAGCAATATCCTAATTTCTTATAGGTAAATAGTAAAGCTAAATAGACAAATAACTTAAGATAAGGTTCGTTTATATAGTCTTTTAATAAGGGAAAAGCTAAAAGCGATGAAGGGCTCTTATAAAAACAATTAATTTAGACTATGAAAAAGAGAAAGTACATTAAGAAAGATGAAAAAAGGGGGAACAACAGGTCTTTGGGTCTGATTAAGAGAAGAATCATAAAAATGAAGGGGCAGTTAGGATTTAAAAATAAAATGAAGATAATGAGGCGTTGGCGGTTAATGAAAAAGACTCATCTATTTGTGAATATATAGTAAGACTTATACATGCCCTTTACTAATGCTGATTACTTTTTACTTTTTAAATAGGCCATCTATGTATGCTTCATCTCGACAAAATCCGCCCCTTTATTTGCGGGCTAGAGGGAATAACTACAACTGACTAATGAAAAAGGCGACAAATTCTACAGGTGCTTCATTTGTCGCCTATTTATAAAAAATCACATTAAAGATTGAGGATAAAATATTTCCTCTTATGCCTTCCCTTTTTTTCGGGCTGCAATTTCATCCTTCATTTCTTCCTTTAATCCTTCGATTGAATGTCTGCGTCGTTCATTTTTTTCTTCAATTAGCTCACTTTGCATTGGATCAGCAAATTCCATACTGATTTCCGCTTCCTGAAGATTTTCTTCCGTATTTCTAATAATATCACGGATTCTTTCTACATTATTTGATCGATCATCTGGTTTCGGGTGTTTTGAATTAGACATGGTAACCTCCTCAGTTTTTGTTGATGTCTCGATTAGTTTGGATTTTTTTAATTGTTATATGCACACAAATTTTTAATGCCGTAACTCCTTTTGTTTATGAACACGCGGCGGCTGTTTCCTCCATCGCTAAACTAGAGACCTTTTCCTAGCTTTTCATAAATTCAGGCCCATGATTAGTCTCTCAATGACATTAACCTATCATTTATTTTTCTAAAAATTGCTCTTAAACTATTACATATATCCATGTCTGCTTTCTATCCTTACATATACTAAACTGAGTAAAAGGAAAAGGAGGTGCTAAGAATGGGTGCAGTAGGTTGTGGTACTGGTGGATATGGTGGCTACGGATCAGGAGCAGGCTTTGCTCTTTTAGTTGTTTTATTTATCCTTTTAATTATTGTAGGAGCTGCTTTCTTCGGTGGAGGATACGGAGGCTACTAATTAAAAGTCCACTCTAAATATAAATAACAATGTAAAAAGTTATTACTCCCCCCTTTCAAATTCAATCTCTCTATAAAAGTCATCTCTGAAAAAAGAGGTGGCTTTTCACTTTTTATCTTATAGGAACTTGCCTGAACCGCTTCTACCCAGCACTCTTTTACGAGCCAACATTTTGCCTGCGGGTCAGTCGACCTATACTCAACCATTTGCCGTGACTACTCTACTTTCCCTAACCTTCATTACCCTCTTACCTTTCTGTTCATTTTTACTAGCAGCTTGGAAATCCATGTATAGATTGCATCCTCAGTATAAAAGAAAGCCTAAAATTGAAATATCCGCTCAAGGCCTGCAACCAGCAATAAAAGTCCGGTCCCTCATAAAAGAAATCTTATAGGAAGATGTGAGACTCTTCTCTATTTATGCCTGTAAGTTTCTTCCTAAGCAAAGAATTACAAAAATCTATAGAATGATCATTCTAAGATTAAAAATATCGGCACAGGGTAAACGAAAGAGGAGTACGCACAACAAACTAGGAGGTAATGGAATGGCTACTAAAGAGCTTGCATTGCATGAACAACTTGAAGTACATGAA
This sequence comes from Lysinibacillus odysseyi 34hs-1 = NBRC 100172, assembly GCF_001591965.1. GTDB lineage: Bacteria > Bacillota > Bacilli > Bacillales_A > Planococcaceae > Lysinibacillus_B > Lysinibacillus_B odysseyi. Next base: position 82,811 of record NZ_BCVX01000011.1, on the reverse strand, counting down.
GTCCTTATCTTTAAAACTACTTGTGTCACAAAAAGCAAATTATTTGTCGATCTAGTTCAGGACAAAAAGCTAAAGGAAATTATCGAAGAAGATCTGGAGCTTTCTACAAAGGCAATTAAAGATTTGAGAAAAGTACTTGCAGATGCAAGTAAATAAAAGAACAGGAGGAAGATACAATGGCTGAAAAAAAATCCGAAGAAACAAACAATGAACAATTGGGCGTTACTGTAATCGATGATTTAGCAATTGCTTCTGATTTACTTATTACGGCAAAGGCAGGGGTACGAAACCTGGCAGTGGCGATTACAGAAACAGCTACACCTTCTGTGAAGAAACTACTGCGCCGCGAGCTCGATCATGCAATCGACCTGCATGATAAAATTGCTCAATACATGATTAAAAATGAAATGTACCATGCTTATGATTTGGACGAGCAGATGCAGCATGATTTGGAAAAGGCAGATAATGCACTGGATTTACTGAAAAAATAACCCCATCAAAAAGGGATTCCCATTCTCGGGAACCCTTTTTTCGATGATTTATGGTAATTACCTGATTTTCCTATTCAAATCTTTTTTTCCTGGCTATAAATGCTGCCTCATCACTTAATTGTTCTTTCATTTTATCAATGGAATGCTTACGGCGTTCATTTTTCTCTTCCAGGTTTTCGCGTTCTTCAGGACCCGCAAATTCCATACTGATTTCAGCTTCTCGGATATTCTCCTCTGTATTCTCAATCATTCTGTCTATACTTAGTGCATTATTTGATTTTCCCTTATTTTTCTTTATCGCCATCCTAAAGCCTCCTTTTTATTCTTACTGCTGTATTAGTTTGTTTTCCTTTCTTTGATTTATGCAGGCGGACATGACGAAAAAGAATGTAAGCATTTTATCTATCGGACAATTTTTACATTATTTTCGCGTTCATTCAGCTCTATTTTATATGGAAAAGGCTCATACTACACAAGGCGGCGTTTTGTATAAGAGCCTCTGGGTAAACAAAGGATAAATCTCATGCAGGAGGGTCTCACAATGGAAATGAAAGACGTAGAATACGATTCAGCAATGGACATGCTTCGAGATAAGAACAGGTCAATGGAGGAGCTCTCTTTAAAAAAATTGGAAGACCAGGTGATCGTCATTACCGGTGCTTCCAGTGGAATTGGCCTTGTCACAGCTAGAATGGCGGCAAAAAAAGGAGCCAAAGTCGTGGCTGCCGCCAGAAACGAGGACGCCCTTCAAGAACTGGTCAAGGAATTAAAAAACGAAGGGCATGAGGCCATTTGGGTAGCAGCGGATGTTGGGGTGGAAGAAGACGTACAGAAAATTGCGGATGCAGCAATCAAGGCATTCGGCGGTTTTGATACATGGGTAAACAATGCTGGTATTTCAATTTTCGGTAAAACAACGGAAGTCAGCATTAAGGATATGCGCCGCATGTTCGATACTGTTTTTTGGGGTGTCGTTTATGGTTCCAGGACTGCTGTGGATCATTATATGGATCGTAGAGTCCCGGGAGCAGTTATTAATGTCGGCAGCTTCTTCGGCGACCGGGGTGCAGTGGTCCAATCCACTTACTCTTCCGCAAAATTCGCTGTACATGGCTGGACGGAAAGCCTGCGGATGGAACTCGAAAAAGAAAATGCCCCTGTCTCTGTTACACTCATCCATCCAGGAAGAATTGATACGCCTTACAATGAACATGCCCGTAGTTACCTGGATAAACAGCCAACTCATATCGGAATGATTTACGCACCTGAAACAGTAGCCGAGGCTATTCTTTATACAGCCGAGCATCCGAAACGCGATATGTTTGTCGGCGGGCAAGCAAAGTTTTTAGCCTTGCTCGGTAGACTCGCACCTAGATTTACTGATAAGTTTATGGAAAAGACACTATACCGGACGCAGCATGATGACCGGCCTTCCAATCCGCCGGAAGCCAGTGCCTTATACAAAGCCGGTTATGGCTTGCATGAACGTGGTACAAATAAAGGCTGGATACGGGAAACAAGCTATTATGTAAAAGCGACGAAACATCCCGTTCTAACTAGTGCTATAGCAGCTGGGATAGGTGCTTCACTTTGGGCAGCTTTAAGAAAAAAATAAGGAAGTCCCGATAAAGAGGCTAGCTATATGATAGGCATAGGTTTGAAAGGAAACCCTTATTTTTATAAAAAGTTTGATTAATAATCCTGTGTTGATATACAGGATTTTTTTATTCTATAAACGAGCCATTTTGTGAAATATGGGGTAAGGAAGAATAGGAAGAGTTATTATGCCACATTTTACTAACTGTAATTACAAGTGGAAAGTTAAAGATATAATTGCTCTTGAATTTTTGAAGAGCGAAAAAACTGCTCTAATTCCTGTCAACAGTAAGACCTATTAAAACGCAAAGGTTATTTACATTAGGTTATTTGAGTCTTGTGTTTGTTCCGTTTCTATTTTCAAAAATCAAACGAAGCAACAAAGACAAGCCGTTGTTATGCTCTGTATCAAACGGGCGCTTTCCTTAAATGAGGAGAGTGTCTTTCTTCATGGAGGGGGCTATTTAATAGAGAAAGACGTTCAAATCAAATTGGCTATTTATGTTAATGTTTATGAAGAAAAAACAATACGGAACTTATTAATATTTGGGTTTAATTCATTTAGAGGACAAGAAATTTTAATGAAACGCATGGGGATGGCTTTATTTTCTTTTTTTATTGTTAATTAGATGCAATAACAGTAACATTAAACGAAGCACAGGATTAGAAAAAGATATCCAATCGGCTATTATTATGAAATCCGGTAATAGTGACTGTGAAGTACATAGAGACTCTTGCAAACTTTAAATGAGACACATTCATACTAAAAAAGTAGCCACTTTGATAGTTGGTTAATATGGAAATAACATTAAGGAAATAAAAAGGTTTGCCTAAAAATTGAAGGATATGGAGGACAGCAATGATTGCTTTTATACAACGGATCGCCCTGCCTACAAGGCTGCTTGCACTAGGATCCATCCTCTTTTTTATTTTATTAAACTTTCAAGTCGGTTTCTTCACAAATCTTTATGAGCCAGTTCGCGCCAACCATATAGCTGTCCATGGAATGTTAGAAATGTGTAGTATTTTCGTAGCCTTTTCAATTGCTCTTCATGGCTGGATTTCTTTTAAAGAGACGATGTCAGCAAACTGGCTGCTGTTTTCAGCGATGTTTGTAGCGGTGGGGCTGCTTGATTTGATGCATACATATTCTTTTAGCGGAATGCCCTATTTCATTATCGATAGCAGCTCACTAGCGGCTGCATGGTTTTGGGTTGCAGCCCGCTCGACCGAAAGCGTTATTTTTATGATTGTCATTTTGTTACCATTAAAATCCAGGGTAAAGCTGTCCGTTCGAAAGTATGCCTATCTGCTGGCACTGCTGTATGCCCTGCTCATATCATTCATTATCTTTCGTTTCTATCCGAACCTGCCGCTTTTGATTATCGGCGGCAGTCCGACTCCGCTGAAAATCGGCTTCGAATTTATGACGATTCTTATCCATGCTTCAGTGCTCTATAAAGCAATTTACGGTGGGTCGAGCATGATTTTTAAGGAAGTCTCCCTTGCTTCGTTTTACCTGATTCTGTCTTCCTGGTTATTCATTTCTTACGAGGAAGTCAATGAATACCGAAATATGGCTGGTCACTTATTTAAAGTTCTCGGCTATTATTATTTGCTCAAGCATATGTATCAGGCAAAAATCGAAAAGCCGTATACAGAGTTATATGATTTAAGCGCAAGACATGAACTTTTACTGAATTCAATCGCTGATGGAGTGTATGGCATTAATGACGAAGGAAAGATAACATTCATCAATGAATCAGCTTTAAGAATGCTTGGAGTTCAGCAAAAGGAAATTTTCGAGTATGATTTTCATAATATCATTCACTGTACTTCCGAGGGCAATCAGTTTGACAAGGAGGATTGCCTGGCTTGGCAGACATTTCTAGATGGAAAACCGCGCTCCTCAAAGAATCAATTTTTCAGACGCAAGGATGGCACTGTTTTTCCGGTGTTGATGAAAACGGAACCGATGCTAAAGAATGGGGTGCAAGCTGGCACGGTTGTTACTTTTTCTGACTTGTCGCAGGAATTAGCGTTTGGTGAGCTGCAGCAGGCAAAGAAGGAACTTGACCTTGAGCTGAACTTGGCTGTGAAATTGCAGGAATCACTCACTTCTCAGCAAAATAAATGGAAAGCTTTTGAAAATGTTAGTATAGCGAGTGTCCCCTTTCGCATCTTGAACGGTGATTTTTACAGTATTGTCAGACGCGGGGACCTGCTAATGATGGCGATTGCCGATATATCCGGTAAGGGTATCCCAGCTGCAATCCAGAAATCGATGATGGTTTATGCATTAGAGGACTTTAACAGCCGTTATGAAGAACCACATGATGTGCTTACTAGTATGAATACGTTTGTTCATGATTACACGAGTGATTATTCATTTGTTACGTTGTCGATGGTAAACTACAACCAGGCTACCCGGCTGTTTTCCTATTCAACAGGAGGACATGAACCGATTTTATGGTATCAGGCTGATTGCAATAAGTTTATTGAGTTACATACGAAAAACCCAGCACTAGGTATTTTAGCAGACAGTACCTATATAACTCAAAGTGTGGTACTGGGAGATGGCGATTTAATCATACTCTATACAGACGGTGTGATTGAGTGTAAAAATGAGGATACTCCAGATGGAACAACCCTCCTGCGCGAAGCAGTGCTGAGGACCGATCATTCTCAAACTGGCGAAGCTCTCGCCCAACATGTGCTTGAGGAAGTGAATCAACTCCGGCCATGTAAGGTGCATGATGACCAGACGATTATAATATTGAAGGCTTGATAGAAGATCTGATAGACCAGGTGCCTGAGGGGACCTGGTTTTGTTCTTAGTTTTTCAGCTTGTTAGTATTTATATTTCTCCTTTTATAGGCTTCAAGGAAATCCCCGATGTTTATAAAAAGATGCGAAGATTATAAAAAATCTAATTAAGTTGCGGTGATTATATACATATTTTACCATTTCGCAATCGGGCCAGACAATTGAACAACTCCTTTTTAGAGGTATCAGTATAGTTTGGTAATGGTGTTAATTACAGTAGCTCTTATTAATTAGCGGATTCGAAAAGGGGAAAAGGGCTGAAGCTGTTTAAAGTGATGATCAGAGGGAAAAAATGTACCAGGGATTAATTTGTGAAAGCTTGCAAAGTGTGTTAAATGCCTTTCTGTAATTTGTATTCTTTAGCTTTAAATATCGAACAAAATAGGAGATGATTTTGATGAAAAACCCACATCTAACCGATCCACGCAAGAAATTTTATACAGAAAAATTCCCGGATCAAGAGCAGAACACCCCAGCATTACAGAGTAAAATGGGTCCTAAACCTGACTGCGGAGAAGAATCATATAAAGGATATAATCGCCTGGAAGGACGTAATGCCCTAATTACCGGCGGCGATTCCGGCATTGGCCGTGCCGCTGCTATTGCCTTTGCGCGTGAAGGTGCAAATGTAGCTATCCAATTCTTCCCTGGTGAAGAAGAAGATGCGAACGAAGTTAAAGAATTAATTGAAAAAGCAGGCAGAAAAGCATTACTGCTCCCATATGACTTGCGGGAAGATGGCACACCGACAGAAATTGTGACAAAAACTGTAGAAGCTTTTGGTGGATTGGACACATTAGTACTGAATGCTGCGCAACAAATCGCCCAGCCAACCTTAAGTGATTTCACAATTAAACAAGTGCATGATACCTTCAAAGTAAATATCATGAGCATGTTTGAGACCGTAAAAGCTGCCGAAGAGCATCTGGAACCTGGAAGTGCGATTGTTACTACTACATCGGTTCAATCTTTCAATCCATCCGCATCTTTAATGGATTATGCCGCTACAAAAGGTGCGATAAGCAACTTTACGATAAACCTTTCCTCGTACTTTGCTTCTAAGGGGGTGCGTGTCAATGGGGTTGCGCCAGGACCTATTTGGACACCGTTGCAGTTGGATAATGGACAATTGGAAGGAAAAATCCCTGAGTTTGGCCAAAACACTCCTCTTGGCCGTGCAGGACAGCCGGTAGAGCTTGCGCCGGTGTATGTTCTTCTAGCCTCCGATGAAGGGAGTTATATCACAGGACAGATCTATGGGGTGACAGGTGGCGAGCCGATCGACTTGTAATCTTAAGCGTGGGTCAAATAAAAACACCTCACTTGAATTTAGTGATGTTGGACTAACAGCTTAAGCATAGATAATGTAAAACATACTAAATGATAATATGCCTGCTGCAGTTAGTATTTAGCATCCAACTGTAGCAGGCTTTTAATTACTTTTCATTCATAGCATTCTTTAACAATCAGGCGCCATTAGTGAGCAACACTCTTAGGGCATGATCAAACCTTTTTATAGCATTCTTATCATTAGTTAAAACAGCAAACTTCATTTTTATCATTCTTTTCTTCAAAATGGAGTTTATATATTGTTAAGTAAGATTTGAATAGAAATTTTAATCAAGTTTTATTCCAATCCAATAATAGGCCCCTGCTTTTTTATTTAATAGTATATAGCCGGACAAATATTCCTTTTCATCTCTACTTACTAACGTTTAAGAACTCCGTATTCACCTCTGACTCCCTGCGCTTTTCTTTCAATAACATTACCCCTATCAACCCAAGGAGGGAGAAGATGACCGGAATAATAAAACCATAATAATATCCCGCCTCCTGGTTACCTGAGGCAGCTGAAAAATAGTCTAATATAAATCCAAATATGATTGGCAGCAGTACAGCACTTAGAAATCCTCCTGTATTGGCAAACCCCGAAACAATCCCCGATTCTGTTATAGGGAAAGATTGACGTACAGCTGCAAAGGTCAATGCACTTGCTCCGTATCCACACCCAATAAGAAAGAAGAGTATCATTACCAAAGAAAATGACGGCACTCCATCAAACAAAAGGAAGGAAAGCCAACTCAATAAAACAATCATATGAACAATCATATACGGCCTTTTTATTGTTTCCAGCCGACTTGAAATCCAGCTGGCCAGAGGGGCGCCAATCAGTGCCCCGATAAGACCAATCATAATCATTCCGCTTGCATCTGAGCGCGTCATCCCATACATATTCATCCCATACGGTACTGCCCATGAACTGATGAACCCCACATAACCGCCGACTACACCAAAATGACAAAGGAACAGCGCCCATGCTTGCCGGCTCGAAAAAATCCCCTTTAGTAAGACAGACGGTTTTTCACGCCGTACTTCTGCTGTTTTTATTGCCGGCTCATCCATAAAAATCTGCTTGGATCTTTTTATAAGAACAAAATAAAGAAGAATCCCACATAAGCATAATAGTACTCCTGCTGAGAAAAACGCGGTTCTCCAGCCAAGTAATAGAATCCACGCAGAGAAAGGAACAGTCGCTAATAAGAAACCAAGACTGCCTGTCATACCCGCGAGGCCAATTAACCGAACAAATTCCTTTGTATGAAACCATTGGGCTAAAATAAGAACCATATTGACCCATATGGTCGCATCCCCTATCCCTGTAAGTATTCTGGCGAAAAACAGCACGAATTCATGGGTGCCGAGGCTATAAATAATTGTCCCCAAACCCGTAAGTACGGCACCAATAATCAGAAAAAAGTTCGGCCCGTACCGGTCAGCTAAAATCCCCATCGGTATTTGCAAACCCGTGTACACAAAAAATTGTATGCTCGTCAATAAACCAATCGTAGAAGCTGTTACACTAAAATCCCTCATTAATTGATCCGTAATCAATCCCGGTGCAGTCCGTTGACTTGCCATTAACAAATAAGTAAATAATACTGCAAAAAAGACAATCCATCTGTATTTGCTGCTTTTTTTGTCCAGTCATCTCTACTCCCATTAGCTTTTCTTCTATATATATGAAATATACAGAACTGCAACAACCTGTTTTGCTGCGGACTTTTATAATTAAATGATGGGGAAGTCCTTTTATTACATACGGCTATCCTCTGAAAACATTCAAGCCCTGACCGCAAAATTTTGCGATTACTATATCCGTAGACTTTATTAATCCTGCAGGCACCTATATCAGTAGGGTCTAACTTTTTTACAGCTCTTATTATTGTTTAGTGAATCATGTAACTATAAAAGCGAGAGTTAGTTATTGAACTATAACACTATTTTTCCTTTTAACTTTTCTTACTATACTCATAAACATCTTTAGGCTGTATGCTAAGCATGCCCGCAATCTCTGTAATTTTTCTGCCTTCTCTTTTCATTTCCTCAATTTTTGCTTTTAATGTTTCCTCGTATTCTTCCGCCATATCAAATAATGGCTGTAATAGAGCTTCCCATATTTCAAAATCTACGGTTTTGTTTTTTTCTATCATGCTATTTACCAATACTTTTAATTCCTTATGTTGTATCATCTTCTTTCCCTGCAACATTTGCTTTTCTGTCAGGAAACACCTTATATCTTTCAAAATGCTTAAAAACGATTTTATAGAATCTGCAAGGAACGTACCGTTATTCCAGCTCCCCATACCATGCATCAATCTAGATACAGGATAGCCAGCTTCGTTTAACTCGATAATAATCGGATCACCACACAAGGTTTCATATCCAATAACAACCCAACTGTCATCCCAAGTATCTGCCTCATCGGTTACAAGAGAGTTTCCATTAAGATCTATACTGTACCCTATTTGATATTCATCAAGTTCGTCGAAAGAGAAGATTTCAAAATCCACAAAGTCTTTCATGATTTCATGCTCCAATTTGATGAAGTTTAATTCTCTCTTTATTTCTTCTCTCTGATGAAAAGAGTCAAATTTTATAGTTGATATCATTAATCGTACACCCCTTACCTTTCTATTCGATTTTATTATTTAAAAAACCTATTATTATCATTTTACAACTATACCGTTTTCACCCTCTATATAAGTCCGCTTTAACCTTCCGGCACAGCATAGCACATCTAAACAGGTACTTTTCAGCAAACAATAATCGCTTAGGGTGCCAATTTATTATTGAAAGATTTTATAACAGGCACGACCGCTATTCGCTGAGTTTGACATACAACATAAATAAAAAATAAGCGCCAACATTTTCTCGATGACACTTATTTTACGTTATTTATGTCTTATATGAATTTGCCTATTTTGCATATGCAGCAGCCAAAGATAGACAGGCAAAAAAAAGATTAGTGTCTATTTTTATAGCAAAATAAGTAGAGCTGTAGTTTCTTGGATGCCGGAAGTTTTCTTCTGATGTATATACACTAAACTCATATAATCCAGCAGGCTGCTGCACTATAATCAGCAGCTTTGTAAACTATTCATAACGCTGCATTTATAAATTGTAAAAGCAGACGGCCAACTAAAGGTGCATCCCTGCACTTCTAACCATCTGCTTTTCCCAGCATACTTAATAAACTCTGCTTCACATGATAATTTAGACCTTTAACGTACCTCTGAAACCTCTGGCAGCATAATAAGACTCCGCTCCGTTATGGTACATAAAGACCGTGTCATAGCGGCAATCACAGAATATAGCTCCACCGAGTTTTCTAATATGATCAGGTGTTCTCACCCAGCTCGATGTTTTAGTATCGAATTTCCCCAGTTTCTGCAACTCCCGATACTGTTCTTCCGTTAAGATTTCAATCCCCATGTCGGCAGCCATATCTACAGCATTATTTTTTGGTTTATGCTGTTTTCTGGACTCCAGAGCCTCCTGGTCATAACAAACACTTCTGCGCCCTTTAGGACTTTCCGCTGAACAATCAGTAAAAATGTATTCACCTGTTTGTTTATCAAGACCTACAACGTCCGGTTCGCCCCCGCTTATTTCCATCTCATTAAGCGACCACAATTTTTCAATATTCGTTTCTAGCCTTACTTGAACTTCGGACCATTCCATTCCTTCATGACGGTTCATATTTTTTTCAAAGCGAGTCTTTAATATTCCAAGTATTTCTTCACGTTGTTCGGGCGACAACTCCCTATTTTTCTTTGCCATGCTAACTTCCCCCTTATTAGTTTGATTAATTATATGTTAAGTGCTAAACTGCTCCGTTAGTATAGCAATATTCAGCTTAGAAGTCTAAAAATTCCCAATTTACCGTTGTGGCTTTTTGGGGGTCATTCCTTCTTCCGTATTGCATTTTAGAACTCAACAAATCATTCTATTCTGTAAGCAAACTGTAGGCCGAAATGTTTTTGATTTTTAAGGATACGAACATGGAGACACTATAAGCGACAATAAGAATTCCTGCACAAAGCATGAAAATGATTGGTAAATGAACGATAAACTCCAGACGTTTCACCCCTGCACTTGAAAGCAATAGGGAAAGCATCGGATTTGTGAAAAAGTATCCAAGCATACCGCCAATAGTAACACCGGTAATGATGACAGGTAAAAAACTGATAGAGATTTGATTCATCAGCTGAACCGTTGAATAGCCGACAGCTTTCATTACACCAAATTCCTTCTTGCGCTTAATAATCATCGTTTTAATGACGAGGTAGAGAATCATCACAACGACGAGAATGGTAATTGTCAAAACCATCACCATCACGGCAAATACTGCAGCTGTATACATACTTGTTTGGCTCTCTATATTTTCATCGATATCTAATGATTCTACTATATAATCTCCGTACTGTTCCTGGATATTTTCGATAAAGTTTTTATTTGAGCTGCCATCCAGATAGACATAAAGAGTTGTTCCTTTATAATCAGGGTGTAATTGCTGTATCCCATCCATTGTTAATGCAGCTATTTGTCCTAAATTGCCAACGGATTGACTGAGACCGGTTACTAGAAAATGTGCTTTTCCAGCCCCATATTCCACTTCAACCGTATCCCCGATTCCTTTACCAATTTGGTTTGATACGACCCAGGAGATAGATATTTCATTATCATATTTCGGCTGGCGGCCTTCGTAGACAATATTATTTTCCAACTGGCTATAATCATCCGTAACATTCGTATAGACAGTTTGACCATCAACTTTTGTCGTAATAAGGTCAAATATATTTACCTCTCTTACTCGATCCATTTGCTGAATGGTACTCAAAAGCTCTTTTGAATCAGCATCAGGTTTAACGGTGACCATTACATTTGCCGGTTCCGTGCCAAATAAATTCACGAATGCGGTTTTGTCTGAAGCAATGTTGTAATAAAGCACCACTGAAAAAACCGATGCAAAAGTTAATGCGCTAATGATTAAAAGAATCATGATATTTTGTTTTGCGTTGGCCAACGCTGATTTAACAGCAAGCAAGAAGTGCAGTCCCCCTCTTGTCTTATCCAACGGAAAGTAATTTTTTCTAAAACTGTGTGTAGAAATCCCCCCACGAAGCGCCATGATCGGTTGGATTTTTCTAATTCGAAATGCAGAAAGTAATGTAACAATAACAACGCAAAAAGCAACAATGAAAATAGCGGCTAAATTAATACCGATATCGAATTTTTGATGCCATATTAAACCGGATAAGGAGGAAATAATGCTTCCAATGAAAGGCATAAGAGAATATGACAAAGCTACCCCTGCCACACTTGCACTGCAAGCAATTAATACAAACTGTAAAATAATAGACGAAAGAATTTCCCTGCTTGTGTAGCCGATTGCTTTCAGTACTCCTATATTTGTCATTCCGTCTTCAATGCTGTTTGATACACGATACTTAATAACAATGAGGGACACGAGCACCATAATAGCGGCAAAAGCTACTAGTATCACAGCAATGATGTTAATCGTTAATGTGCTCACGCTTTTCACCATCTCGATATCCAATCCCCAAATATACGAAGTCGTTTCACCTACCGTTGATTGAGGGAATTCCTTCGTGAAATCATTGAGTAATTTTGCAGATTGTGTTTTGTCCTCCATCAGCGCGGAGATGACCACCCCATCTGTTAGTGTGTCGAGTTTAGCTGCTAATGTTTGATATGGGGATTGGGGCAGCATAAACTTCATAATCCCAATATTGGTCGTACCCAGCATGGTTGTTTCAAAGAAGCCGGCAATTCGATAGTCGTAGTCCTTGTTTTGATAGGTGATAGTAAAATCTTCACCCAACTCATAGCCGCCATTTGTTTTAAAAACATAAGGAATAAAAATATCATCAGCCCGTGAAGTATCAAGCTTCTCAATCAGCTTCAATGCCCCGATGCTACGATCATCATCTGCATTAAAAATAGCGGCACTACTCGTTAATTCACTATTGTTAAAATTAAATTTAGCGCTGTTCATGATGATCGCTTCTTCTGTTTCTGTCTCTGTTACCCCGGGATAGCTTCTTATAAATTCTCCATAATTATGATGATAGCTTGCATCATCCATCATGATTACCACATGGGGGTCTTTTAATTGTTCCGCTTTGCTGTCAAAAAACACATTTATTTGTGTAATAACCATAAGACCTGTATTGAGAAGCAGCGCAGCGACTAAAATAAAAATAAATAAAGAAGCCGTTGCAGATTTACTTTTTCTAATATTGGCAAGGGCTAGATTCATAACTTTCACCTTACCACCCCATTTCAGCAAGGAAAGTTCCGAGTTTTTCATGTCGCTCAGCGTACTCTTTTTCACTGAATGCACTTAACTGCAAGTCACCACAAATGACGCCATCCCGCAAATACAAGATTCGATTTCCCCGTAATGCAGTTTTCATATCATGTGTGACCATGACAATACTTTGCCCGTTTTGATTTTCGTTAGTTAAAACATCGAGTACACTATCGCTCGCTGCTGAGTTTAATGCACCGGTTGGTTCATCGGCAAATAGTATCCTCGGATTATTGATTAAGGCTCTAACAATTCCCACCCGCTGAGCCTCCCCCCCAGAAAGCTGTGTCGGAAATTTAGACCATGCATTTTCATTGATCCCTACTTGCATGAGTAATTTCTTCGCCTTTTGGACGAGTTCGCGTTTGTTTTTATTTACTAAAAGGCCACTTGCCAGTACATTATCGAGTACACTCATATTGTCCAATAAATAAATCTGCTGGAAGACAAAGCCGCAGTTATTTCTCCTGAATACTGCCAATTGATCGTTATTTAGTTTCGCTAAATTTCTATCAGCAAAATTGATTTCACCTAATGTTGGTTTATCCATTCCGCTGATGGCATAAAGCAGCGTAGACTTCCCGGAGCCCGAACTGCCCATTATGACTGTAAAGTCTCCTTCTATCAAACTAATATCCAGATTTTTCAGGACATGCTGTTGAATTCCCCCGCTTGAGAAGGTTTTACACAGCTTCTCTGTCTTAATAATTATATTAGGCATTATTGATTCACACTCTCCCCTTATTAAGCTCGTGTTTGTATTTTCAACAAAACGAAAAAAGACCGTAATGAAGATTACAGTCTTATCATACAAGATGAATTCTTATTAAATCTTTGTGCCATTCTTAACTGATTCTTAATTATCATGCGAGCTTGATCTTTAATACTACGGTAAAGCCATCACAACGATTATAGCAGTTAATTTGGCCGTACATATTTTCCATAAAATACTTCGATATATAAAGACCAAGTCCTGAACCGCTCTTCCCTTCGACATTCATTCCGCGGTAATATTTATTGAGCAGCAAAGGCAATTCTTCTTCACTTACACCGGGTCCAAAGTCTAGAATATGGAGTTCAAGATAGCCCTGATTGATTTGAGACTTTATAGTGATTTTCGTTCCTGCGTATTTATACGAATTGCTGATAATATTATCTATTACCTGCTGTGTACGTAGTGAATCCATTAAAATAATACATTGGGGGATTGGTTCATATTCGATTTGATGATCATAATTAACATTTTCAATCATATCAACAAGTATTTCACTCGACTTTTCGGATACTGTTAATTTTAACTGCTGCAGCTCTTCCAAAGTGGCGTGAAACATATCTGTCACGAGTAAATCAATTTGCTCGGCTTTTGAATAGATTGTATTCGCCTGCTTCATAATCTTTTCATCCTTGGCCTGCATAAGCATCAATTCACTAACCGCCTTTATCGAAGAGACAGGTGTCTTAATATCATGGCTTAATGTAGCCACCAGCTCTTTTTTGCTGCGGTTGGATTCATACTCTCTCTGGCGTGCCGTATCAAGCTCTTCACGCAATAAATCAAAGCTTTCCGTGAACGCACCAAAATAATTATTCCTATCCATATTTAAAGGTATATCCAAATTTCCTCTCGCCACATTCGCTGCGAAAGTCCGAAGCTGCTGAAATGGCTTCAGAATCGTTCTGTAAATATAGAGGATATAAAAAATGCTGATACTCATTAGGAATACAAATAGTAAACTGATGGATATAGCCAGTTCGCTTTTCATTTGCTGTATAATTTCTTTTTCGTTATTGCGGATAATTAATTTCCCTACAATCTCGTCATCATTCTTCAAATCCATTATTGTATCTTTATTTTTTATCGCGCCATATAAATTGCTAAAGTGATTGTCCGGTGTTTCGTAAATCACATTTTCTGCATTATCTAAAATAGTGAACGGCTGTTTAATATCACTATGTTGAAAGGTCTCCCGACTGATCTGCCCCCAATGTTTTTCAGCCGTTTTCACTGCATCATTGAGAGCTACGAGATCTACCTCAGCGATATTTTTAGTATTAATAACGATTACAGAGAGAACAATCCCCACACCAAAAACAGTTAGTATTGTAATAATCAGCAGTTTGAGTCTCATTCGTCCGTATCCTCTAGAACATAGCCTGTTCCCCAAACCGTTTTTATATATTGCGGTTCCCTTGGATTGCTTTCAATCTTCTCACGTAAATATCTTATATGTACGTTAAGCGTGCCATCTCCCACAAAGGAATCTCCCCAAACTTTTTGAAACAATTCATCTTTTGTAATGATCCGATTTTTGTTCTTTACTAAATAAGACAGAAGTTTATATTCCATCGTCTTGAGTTGAATATCAACGCCGTTTACCCGTACACGATGCAGCTTTGAATCAAGTTGAATCTGCCCAAACGCTAAGAAATCTTGTTGGCTGCCGGGATTACCGCCATATCTTTTGAGCACTGCTTTTACTTTTGCCAGTAGGATACTTAATGTATAGGGCTTCTGGATGTAATCGTCACCACCTATGTTAAGCGCGATGAGAACATCATCATCGCTGGAACGGGCACTGATAAATAAAATCGGAATCTGCGTTGTTTTGCGCAATTTTTTACACAGATCGAAGCCCGATTCATTCCCAAGATTGATATCCAGAAGAAGCACTGATGGTTCATGCTTCTCCAAAAAACGTTCGCAATCCTCCGCACTTGTCACAAAGGCTGTGTTGACATCAAACATATTAAAATATTCACATGTTGTTTCCGCTAAAGCAATTTCGTCATCAACAATTAAGCAATCTAATTTCATTGTAAATCTCCTAGAAAAAGACTTTCCTACTCGTTTAACAGGATAATCACAGTATACATTAAATGAGAAGGTATGGTGTAAATTTATGGATATGAAGAAATTGATTGAGGAGTAAAGCTAGCTACGCGGCTGCTCCACAAGATAGTAGGCATAGTTGAGGATATTTTTGTTTTTACATAGTAGTTGATAAGACCAGCAGAAAAACAGGCATATCTTTCCGGCCTACAAGATGAATGAGCGGACATCTGCTAAATTTCTCTATATACAAAAGGCATCTCATAAGTTTGTATTGTTTATGAGATGCCTACATGTTATTTATTATTCTTCTATTACCCTTGCTTCTTCCTCAAAGGTTTACTTTACCGGCTTAAACTGATCGTCTAAACATCGAGCCATAAATGCAGCAAAATGTTGGCGTGATAGATTAGTAGATGGCTTAAATGTTCCATCTGCATAACCAGTAGCAATATGATTAGCTGCCAGCACGGAAGTAACATTATAGGCCCAGTGATTTTTTGGGATGTCCTTAAATTCAGTTGGACTAGTTCCCTTTAAGCTATAAGCTGATACTAGAACCTTAGCCGCCTGTGAGCGAGTCAGGTTTCCATTAGGGTCAAAATACTTTTGACCTTGGGCGTTTACTTTTCCACTGATAATCCCTAATTCAACAGCTTTAGCAATCTCGCCATATCCTTTATCGCCCGACTTCACATCTATAAATCCGGGATTTGCAACATTGGAAAAGTCTTTAATTCCCTTTTCTCTTAAAATCATTTGTACAGCCTGTAAACGAGTAACAGTATTGTTTGGTTTAAATGTTCCATCTTTATAGCCTTGAATAATACCTTTGTCTGCCAAATATTCAATTTCCTCTACAAAGGAATTTACATCTTTAAATGTAGGCTGTTCTTCTGTCTCAACTGTAAAATCAGGCGTTGTTTTAGGCAGCGTTCTAGCTTCTGTTGCCTGTTCGAACGAATAAGCTAAATCTAGTAAAGATTTTTCACTATATGCTACTCCTAAGAATGAGATACCAACAGGCACTTCCTGCTCCGTAACTCCAGCTGGTACAGTAATCTCAGGGAATCCTGTAGCTGACGCTACATAACTCGCTGCATACGTATCATAGGCTTCACATACATATGTTGGGTCTTCCTTATCAAATCTTGACGATGCCGGACACGACATGGTTGGGAATACTAGTGCATCCAAGCTTTCTTTTTCCATGATTGTTTGGATTTCATCACGCACTTTAGACATATCGTTAATTAACTCATTGTATTCTGCGCTGTCCTTAAATTCTGCTTGTTTCAAAGCTGTTTTTAAGCCTTCTAAACGACCAGGGTTTACCGGTGTTGCTGAATTTAGAACTTCTGGTGATTCACTAATCTTGATTACTTCCTCCAGTGTTTTTGGCTGACCTTCTGGGAGCTTTTTAAGATATTCTTCAAATTGAACTTTAAAATCTGCATCATTGATTGGCCCAATAATCGGCGTCCATAAATATTGTGTTAGTTCTGAGAAGGATACCGGAATAGCCTCTGTACCCATTTCTTTCATTTTTTCTATAGCTTTGTTTGTGATTTTGTCCACTTCTTCATTGTCCCCAAAGAAGTCAACAGCTACTCCTATTCTTGCAGTTTGCAATGCTGTGTTATCTAGGTCTTTGCTATAATCCTCAACAATATGTCCCTTTGCAGACAATGTTTTATCGTCTTCCTCATCGACTCCAGCCATAAAGCTTAATGCAATCGCTGCATCCTCTACAGATCTCGCTAATGGACCAGTTGTATCAAAAGTTAATGAGGACGGAATTACACCGCTGCGGCTTGTTAAACCTGTCGTCGGTCTTATACCAACAAGACCTGTAACATTTGCCGGGCCTCTCACTGATGCTGATGTATCAGTTCCTAATCCAAATACAGCAAAATTCGCTGTAACTGCTGCAGCCGTTCCGCTGCTTGATCCTGAGGCGTCACGATTAAGATTATATGGGTTTAAAGTTAAACCACCTAAAGAACTGTACCCTAGTCTTCCATAAGATGCTGCCAACTCTGACATGTTTGTTTTTGCTATGATAATAGCCCCAGCATCCTTAAGTTTCTGAACGGTAAAAGCGTCTTCATTAGGATAAGCACCCTTTAGTGCAACAGAGCCTCCTGATGTAGGCATTCCCTTTACGTCAAAGTTATCTTTTACAACGATCGGAACACCATGAAGAATACTTCTTGACCCCGTATTTTGTCTTTCTTTATCTAATTGCTTTGCTGTCTCCAACGCTTGCTCATTAACAGTGATAATTGAGTTAATCGCCGGGCCTTGCTTGTCATAAGCTTCTATACGCTCTAGATAATACTTAACCAACTGCTCTGAAGTAATTTCATTGTTATTTAAAGCAGCAGAAATTTCACTAATGCTTTTTTCAAATGGATTAAATTCTGTTTCTTCTGCCGAAACATTTACCAATGGCAGCATTATCATTACAAGCATAAAAGCAATCAGGGTTTTAAACTGATAGATGGTTTTAAACATGCTGTTTCCTCCCTAGTCTTTTCTCTATAAATCTTTTATTTCAAACTGCTGTGCAGGACTTAAAAGTCAAGGAATCCAGTAAACTTACAACTTAAATTGCTGTATAACTTCCTCTAATTCTAATGACATTCTAGCCAGCTCTTGAGCAGCTAATGAAACCTCTTCCATTGAGGCACTCATCTGTTGCGAAGATGCTGCAACATTTTGTGAATGTTCGTTTACCTCTAAACTTGTTCGTGAAACTTCCTCTATACGCTCTACAACTTCTGCTATATGATTTTTCATATTTTCCATTGCTAGACTAACTTCTGATATTTTTGCTGTAACAGTAATAACTGAACTTTTAATCTCTCCGAAGGCTTTTCCACTTTCATTAACAAGCTTCATTCCTTCTTTAGCCGAGTTTGCTCCTTGGTTTACAAGGCTCATTGAATCCTTAATTCCTTCTTTAATATCATTCGTAATTTCATTAATCTGCAATGCCGAATGACTGGACTGCTCTGCAAGTTTGCGTACTTCATCCGCCACTACCGCAAACCCTTTTCCATGTTCCCCAGCTCTTGCAGCTTCAATGGCAGCGTTCAAAGCCAATAGGTTTGTTTGCTCTGAAATCGACTGTATCATTAAGCTGATTTGACTAATCTCGTTTGACTTCTCATTTAATACGCCAATTTTTTCAGCAGAAGAGCTTACATTTCTATCTATTTCGCCCATTTGTTTTACAGTTTGACTTACAACATCACTGCCTTGTTTAGCAGCTTCAGCGGAATAGTGAATAGAAGAACTTACATTGTTCATGCTCACTGTCACATCATCAACATGCTTAAACACTTCATTTATGATGCCAACTGCGTTTTCCATGGCGGCATTCTGTTCATCTGTCCCTGTTGCAACACTTTGAATCGACCCGGATATTTGATTAGAAGCTTTCTGGTTTTCGATAGAAGATGCTGCCAGCTCCTCTGATGTAGCTGATAATGCCTGCGATTCAAACGAGATTTTTTGGATTGTTTCTTTTAAACTATTAGCCATAATATTATAGTTATTGCCCATATCACCAATTTCATCATTCGATTTAATCTCAACTAATTGAGTTAAGTCTCCTTTTGATAGAGCTAATGATAAATCACTAATACTTTTGATTCTCCGTGTTATCCCCAAACTCACGAAAATAGAAACTATTATCGCTATTACAGCAATAATTCCACCTATGATAAAAATATTCGTACGTATAGAATTTGCCGTCGCTAAAAGCTCACTCTTTTCGATGGCAGCAATATACTTCCATCCTTCATTTTCCGATGTGACAGTGTTTAACACATACTCTTTTCCATCGATTGTAGCTTCAAATGACCCATCTTTACTTAAATCCTCTAGTTGTGGAATGTTCAGAGCAGAAATAGATTCGAAATTCAATTCAGGGTTCTTTGGATGTGCAAGGATTGTTCCATCGCCCTGTGCTAAAATTACGTAACCATTTTTCCCGATACTGATTTCCTTGATAATATCCGTTAAACCTTCCAGACTTATATCCAGTCCTAACACACCTACTTGTTTTCCGCCCTTGTCAATCGTAGTTACATTACTTACTATAATTCCTTCAATTCCTGTTGCAGCATAGGCGCTTGTCAATTGTACTTTCCCCGGCTCCTGAGTAGCTGTTGTATACCAAGGGCGATCCCTTGAATCGAAGCCAGCCGGTACCGGGCCTTCTGGATATTGAACATAGCCTCCGTCCGATGTTCCCATATAAATATAAGCGGCGTTCGGATGACTCTTGCTAAATTGCGAGAATACGTCATATATTGCTCTTTCCTTCTCGCCATTCTTTGAAGGGGTCATATCAATTGAACCTTCCCCTTCTACCTCCATATAAGAGGTAATGCTAGAATCAGCATCCAAAATGGCAGGGTTGGTAGCTAATAAACTCACGTTTTCCCTAATAGAGTCAAAATACATGGAAATGCCGTTATCTACCTGTTTGATTTCTCTTTCACTAAAATTAAGATAATCCTTCTCTGTTTTTTCGCTGACTTTTATATTTACTAAAAATCCTATAAACATGATCGGTACTAATGATAGCAATAAAGAATAAATTAAAACCTTTATTTTAAATGAAAATCTTTTTTTATTCATATCGATAAACCTTCCTGCTTTCTTAGTAAAATACTCGTGCATCTGCTGTTGCCGTGTAGCTTTTGTTCCATTAACTTCAGCCCTCTCCCCTTCCTTTCTTAATGATTCTTCTCAATAAGATATTTGCAGTAATCGCAAAACCAATCTAAAAGGCTATTCCATTTCCCATAGAATAGCCAGAGGTTTTAAATAAGTATTAATCTGTACATTTAATAATCAGATGATCATCGTTTAGGTTGCAGGACCTTTCGATTAATTCTTAAACCTTAAATACAAGGCTTTACTGCCTATCCATTTATAATATTATAAGTAAAAATCCCTAACTTCTATAATAGTCTCACACAATTCTACATAGTTCAACAATTTTTGCCAAAAAGACACTATTTATTAATAAATATGTATAACAATAAGATGTAATATTTAGAATATTTTAAACCCAATCTACCTCTCCAGTTTAAACAATGTAGCATTTTGAAATAAGCTGACCATCTATAACAGCATAAGAGACAGTGGCAAGATTGCTTTATATGCTCTTCTTCAAAAGGGCATATAAAAAAGCAGTTCAAGATAAGGTAAGATATCATAAAATCCTTGATATCAAACTCATTTTCTTGAACTGCTCAATAACTCTTAACTATTCATCAGATTCTGTATCTGTCTCTTTTTTATAATTGTACTGAGACGGATCAACAGGAGTAAATCCTGCTGGCGTATAGAATCTCAATAAGTCACCATGAACGACTTTATCAGATAATTGTAATTTATAATCTACTTCATCTTTCATTTCTTTCGCTAGCTCTAATTGACTATCATCTAGCGGTAAACCTGTTGTATTATCATAAAACTTTTCGTTAATTGAATAGATTGAAGGGCCGACAAAGTCGCCGTTTCTAAATGGAACAACTTCATTATGGTCTTCTGACAATAAATCTGAACCGAATTGGACAAATTTTTGCGAATCAACGCCCAGCAAATGTAGTACAGTTGGCAGAAGGTCTATTTGGCCGCCATAAGTATGGTTCGCTCCGCCTTTCATGCCTGGTACATGGATAAATAATGGTACACGCTGCAAATTAGCACTTTCATATGGCGTGATTTCTTTTCCAATGACCTGTGCCATTGCTTTATTATGATTTTCTGAAATACCATAGTGGTCTCCATAAAGGACGATCATCGTATTATCATATAGACCTGCTTCTTTTAGTTGGTTAAAGAATTGTTCAATCGCTTCATCTGCATAACGTGCCGTTTGGAAATAACTATCGACACTCGAATCACCAGTACTTGATTTACCGATCGTTGCTAAATTCTGATCCAATTTATATGGATAGTGGTTCCCAACCGTAATCAGCTTCGTATAGAAAGGCTGCGGTAAAGAATTTAAAAGATCGGCTGATTGTTCAAAGAACGGTTTATCCAGCAAACCATATTCAGCCATGTTTTCTTCAGAAGTAGTATCGTAATAATCAGCATCAAAGAAATGATCATAGCCGAATGATTTATAAATCACATTCCGGTTCCAGAAGCTGCCTTCATTCCCGTGGAACACAGCAGATGTATATCCTTCATTTTTTAAGATAGCAGGAGCTGCCTGATATTTATTTTGCCCTTTTGTAATATAGGCAGAGCCCTGTGGTAAACCGAATAAAGAATTTTCAAGCATAAATTCTGCATCAGATG
Source organism: Lysinibacillus odysseyi 34hs-1 = NBRC 100172 (assembly GCF_001591965.1). Taxonomy (GTDB): domain Bacteria; phylum Bacillota; class Bacilli; order Bacillales_A; family Planococcaceae; genus Lysinibacillus_B; species Lysinibacillus_B odysseyi. Next base: position 61,060 of record NZ_BCVX01000011.1, on the reverse strand, counting down.
TTTTCCCTTGGGCTGTTTGATGGAAGAAATTATCAAAATACAATGTATTCGAATCTTTTGCCAACGAGTTTAAAAATGGTGTAACTTCTTCGCCGTTTAATTTATAGTTAATCAGGAAGCTTTGGAACGATTCTAAATGTAAATAGACGACGTTCATTCCTTTAGCTGCACCAAAATACTCTGGATTAGGTTTAGCATAGTTCGACTTTGTATAGTTGATCACTTCTGTAATGTCATTGCTATCTGCCAAAGCTCTTTGAGATGACGTTTTCATTGTTTCAACTGAGTCGTAAATCGTATAGTTATACATTCCCAGATACTTCACGATATAGTTACGGTCAAATCCACGTGTTAATAATTGAGGACGGTTAGATTCAGCCAGTCCTAAATTGACAATCGATAATGCTAATGCAAAAGCAATGACAGCCATTGCATTTTTGTACCCAAATCCTCTTGTATCTTTTGGAACCCTTTTGGAAAATCTCATGTAAATGACTACAAATACATCCACAAAGAACAAAATATCATAAGGTTTCAATAAAGAAAGAACACTACCACCTAAATCTCCAAAGTTCTGCGTTTGGAAAATAGTAGGCAAAGTAATGAAATCACTAAAGAATCGGTAATAAACAACATTCGCATACAAGAGAATAGACATAAGGGTGTAAACTACCACCAGCGATGTATATTTTCTTTTTCCTTTAAATAAAAATGAAAGCCCTAGAAACAGCATAGCTGAACCTAATGGGTTTAATAATAAAAGAAATTGCTGAAGAAATCCTTCTACACCAAGCTCAAACTGTGTTGTTTGAGTAATGTATGTTTTCATCCATAACATCAAAACAGCTAATACGTATATCCAAAAGAAATTTTTGAATAAGCCATCTTTTTTACTTACTACACTTTTCATTTTTTGCACCTACCCTTTATTTGCATAAAAATTAGATTTATATGAAGTGAGATTATAAATAGTAAAGTTAGAAAAGTATTATTTCGTGATAACTTTTTACGCAACTAGGTTATACTATTCCTAATCACGCTTTCTGTCAAGTTATTAAACACGTGAAAAGGCAATTAACAAAGTTACCTGCCATTGTAAGTATTTCCATAAAAAACACCTCATAAACGTCAGTTTTTCAACTAACATTTACGAGGTATAAAAATTATAACTCTTTCTTTAAATTTCTGCAAAGATTGAACACACAAGTTTTTACATAGCGTAAAGGGTAGGTGTCAGCAGGCACTTTCATCTTTTCTTCCTTTTAAATATGAGTACCGCTGCTGCTTTCTTGTATCTGTTCGTTCAGCTGTTTTTCTTCATGTTCCGGTTTTTTCGACCAATAAGTGGCAAGAATAGGACCGGAAATATTATGCCAGACAGCGCCAAGAACACTAGGTAATGCAGCAAGTGGACCAAAATGGGCAGTGGCCAGCGCTACACCCAGACCTGAATTTTGCATACCCACTTCAATAGAAATAGCTCTCCGATTACTTTCATTCAGCCCTAACACAAGAGCTGTTAAATAGCCAAATAGCAATCCGAATGCATTATGGAGTACTACAGCTATAAAAACAATCGCTCCAGCTGAAGTAATACTGTCGACGTTACCCGCAACAACAGCTGATACAATAACCATAATAGCAACTACCGAGATAAGCGGGATGACATTCATGCTTTTTTCTACGATTTCAGGGGCAAACTTCCTTATGACAATACCTAGAATGATCGGGAATATGATGACTTGAATAATGGAAGTAAACATCGCCACTGGATCTACCGGCATCCATTTACCGGCAAGTAACAGCAGTATTAATGGCGTTGCAATAGGAGCCAATAATGTCGAAAAAGATGTCATCGTGATGGATAACGGTACATTCCCCTTAGCCAGATACACCATAACGTTTGAAGCAGTACCCCCAGGGACTGAACCAAGAAGGACTAGCCCGGCAGCTAATTCTGCTGGCAGGTTCAATACAAAAGCGATTAAAAAGGCAGATAGCGGCATGATAATGTACTGGGCACATACTCCAATAATAACGGGCATCGGATTCGTTAAAATAAGTTTGAAATCTACGGCTTTTAATGTCAGTCCCATACCAAACATCACAACACCTAGCAAAATCGTAATATATCCCCCGAATGGCAAGAAGACATCCGGCGCTAGGAAGGCAATAACAGCTATACAGATGACCCATACGGCAAAGTATTTTCCGGCTATCGTGCTGATTGCTTCTAAAATTTTCATATTTCCACCCCTATTTCTTTATTTTTATTATTTTATTTGGATTGAAAAGTAAGCCGGGATCGAGTGCTTGTTTAATCTTCTCCATTACAAGCAGCGCTTCTCCATGTTCTTTCTCTTGGTACTTCTGTTTACCAATACCGACACCATGCTCTCCTGTACAAGTACCTTCACGTTCAAGCGCATACATGACAATCAGCTCATTAAATTCATCGGCTTTTTTTATTTCATCCGCATCATCCATATCGATCATTAAAAGGACATGGAAATTGCCATCACCGACATGGCCTACAATCCCTCCTGGCAGCGATAATAGGTTAAGTGCTTCCCTTGCATGGGCAATAGCCCCTGCTAACTCGGAAATAGGCAGGCAAACATCGGTTACCATTAACTTTTTTCCAGGGTGTCCATGGATATAGGCATAAGCCAAATTGTGCCGTGCTTCCCACAGCTGATTTCGAGCTGTATTATCAGTCTCAAATTCAATACTTTCACAATTATGCCCTGCTACAATTTCTTTCATAAATTCAACATCCTGCTTTAAACCGGCTTCATTCCCATGAAATTCTAAAAATAGTGTTGGCTGTTCGTGATAGGCTGTTTTACTATGCAGATTAACTTGTTTCATAGAAATTTCATCTACAAGCTCAACTCGTGCAATCGGAATCCCCGCCTGCAAAATACTAACAACTGCTTCAACAGCATCATTGACTGTTTGAAAGGATGCTCGGGCAGCCATAATATATTCAGGAATTCCATAGACTTTTACCGTCAGTTCAGTAAAGCAGCCAAGTGTTCCCTCAGATCCTACGAATAGACCGTTCAAATGATAGCCTGATGAAGATTTTTCTGCTAAATTGCCCGTATGAATTACCGTACCATCTGAAAGAACCACCTCTAAATCCCGCACTTGGTCACGCATAGTCCCATATTTAACTGATGTTGTTCCACTAGCATTTGTAGCTGCCATGCCACCAAGTGTTGCGTCTGCTCCGGGATCCACTGAGAAAAACAATCCGTATTTTTTCAACTCCTTATTTAGCTGGGAACGCGTCACCCCTGGTTGAACCTTCACAAGAAAATCCTTCTCCCGAACTTCTACTATTTTGTCCATGAGGGAAAAATCAATTGTTATGCCATGATCATAAGGAATAACATGCCCTTCTAAGCTTGTTCCTCTCCCAAAAGGTACTATCGGCATTTTATATTGATTTGCTATTTTTACTATCTTACTCACTTCTTCTGTTGTTGCCGGAAATACAACAATATCCGGCAGACTGGCACTATGATATGATTCATCACCGCTATGTTGTTCTAAAACCGTTTGATTGACCGTTACTTGGCTTTCTGTAAGAATAGCCCCTAGAGCACTCACCACTTCTTCATTTGTTATAATCATATTATCCTCCCCCTTTTGCGCTCATTACTTATTACTGTTTATTTTAGTTGTATGAATGATGAATATATATGTCATACCAATTTACCTTATTCCCCAATTGGTCCAACCTTTTACTATTATACTAAATATTCTGAAAATATCAATAATTATTATTTTTCTTAAATTGATAATCATGAGCTATTTCTGTATGATTAAAGCGTTTATACTACCAGTATTTGAGAGGATTGACATAGAGAATGCCAAAACCAAAGAAAAAAGCATATCAAATAATTGTTGATCAGATAAGGGAATGTTTCTTAAATGGGGAATTACAGCCTGGAGAAAAACTTCCGACAGAAAGGGAGTTAGCGAGCCGTTTTAATGTAAGTCGAACATCTGTTAGGGAGGCGCTCCGGAAGCTTGAAATAAAAGGATTTATTGAAATCAGGCAAGGCAGCGGCAGCTTTATCAAAGCAACAGAAAGCTATACATTAGGGGAAGAACTTTCAACTACCGTCACAAAAACAGACAAAAAACTAATATATGAAATGCTGGAACTCCGCCAGGCACTTGAAGTAGAGTGTGCCTTTTTAGCTGCACGACGGGCCACTTCCGAAGACTTGGAGCGGATTGGCAATGCATTAAAAATGATGGATAGAAGTAAAAATGATGTAGAGTTAGGCATTCAGGCTGATCTGAGTTTCCATATTAATATTGTTCTTGCTTCACATAATTCAATTTTTCTGCAATTATTTCAAACACTTAGCGAACATATGCAAGATACGATTCGTACTACCCGAAAACAGCGCTTGAAAGATCCAGAACGCACACAGGAAACCATTGATGAGCATAAAGAAATTTATTTAGCTATCGCAGCTGGTGATGCCGAACACGCCAAACAACTGATGGAAAAACATATTACACAAATAAGACGGGAATTGACAGAATCACTTTTTAGTCATATTGGAGAAAATGTGACTAAAAATGATTTATTTTAACATAGCAAAAGCAGAAATCAATAAGTATGCCTTGGCTATTTATGCTTTCTGCTGTTTTTAAGCATCATGCAGAAAATAGATTGTAGATGTCATCAAAAAACAAAGGAAATAGTACCTCGAAAAACTCGGATTCAATGAAGAGAGAATCCGGGTTATTATTGATCAAGAATTTGAAACAAGAACTATTTATTTTAACGGAAGACCATCCTGAAACGGCAATTTTCATTTTATTTTTTCATACTAATTGCAGCTGTACGATAACTTCACAGCATAGCAGAGAGGAAAGATCAAACTTAAAACACACTGGAATTACTAGCTTTATCTATGCGTTTAACTACAATAGATACTTTCCTTCTCCTCTAATTACAAACTCCCCTTTTAAAGACTGCTCCGCCCCTCTAAAAAATTACATTCATAAATGGCAAAATTTAAATAGATAAACTATTCCGAAAGCAAAGAATAAAAGTACAAATCTTAATATTTTAAATATTACATATTACCTAAAATAAAAATAAGCGAATAGACAATAGACCTACACACATATATACTTTTAACTATATTTAAATACCCATTTTTAGGAATCGAGGTAAATACATAGGTTAAAGGAAGATGTGGGCAAATGAACTTTTTAAAAAATTTTTCTTTAAAGGCAAAGTGGATGATCGTTATTTCCCTTGCTATCGTAATAGCAGTTGGTATTACGGTCGGTTTCAGTCAGTGGACTGTACGTAACATTTTAAATGAAGAAAATCTTCAATCTTCTTCTGACAATGCCAGAAATGCAGTGGATCAAGTATCGTTAGGCTTACTAAACTATGAAACAAGCGTTTTACAATTTGGACAAGTGGTCGAAACGATTTTAAAGAATGACCAAGTAGATTATTCGCAAATCGATAAAATAACAAGTACGTTAAAAGAGCAGAACAGCGACTACTTATCAGTGTATTTCATGGATTTTGAAACAAGCAAAATACATATGACGCCTAAAATTGAATACGACTGGAATGTACGTGATTCCCAAACATTCGCAAAGTTAACCGCAAATCCAGCTTTGCAATGGGTAGATGTCTATTTGGATACGGGAGTAAACAAACTAATGACTTCTGTTATTGCCCCGGTATTTAAAGATAAACAGCTTGTAGGAGCAGTCGGCTATGATATAGACTTCTCAACGATCGGCGCAATCCGGGAAGGTATCGAGGCCGGATCATCCACTAAATTAATGATAGTGGATCCAAACGGTTTGATTATTTCTTCCTTTATTAAAGATGGTGACGGGAAAAACATTAATGCTGAAAATTCCGGTAAGATTAATGGGGTCTCGGATTTAGTAGACGCGAGTGAACTAGCAGCAGAGTTCAACTGGCTTGCAGATGCAAGAAACGGAAACAATAAAATCAAAAAGTTTGAATGGGCTGGTGTGAACTATACAGGGGAAATTCAAACGATTGAAAAAAACAATTGGCAAATCATCTCTTTAGTAGATGCCAATAGCTACGCGGAAAAATTAAAAGACTTCACCATGGCTGGCTGGATTTCACTGGCTATCGGGCTGCTAATCGGCTGCCTATTTGCCTATATAATGGCCCGTAAACTGGTAGGCATTTTAAGTAACTTTAAAAAGGTGTTCGAAAAAACGGCAAGCGGCGACTTTATTTCACATTTTGAAACTGATTCAAATGACGAAATAGCTGACTTGGCAAATCACTACAACCATATGCTCGCTCAAGTTCGTGATTTGATCGTTCAGGTAAATGAAAACACAGATAAAATCCAGCAATCCTCTAATAGTTTAGCGGTTATCGCAAAAGAGAATGAACAAGCATTAAATAATGTGTCCAATAGTATTGAGGAAATCGCTATGAATACTGGCACCCAAGCAGACAAAATGCAGGATGGTTCTACAGCCATTCATGTATTGGCAGATGGTATTGAATCGATTGAATCGAAGTCGCAGCAAATGGTAGAGGATGCGAACGAAGCGCTGGCAGAAGTGCATATGAGTATTGATAAAGTACAACAATTAGAACAGTCTTACACAAACCTGGAACGAGCGTTCAATGAAGTAACAATCGTAACCAGCAATTTAGATGAAAAAACGAAATCCATTTCGCAAGTCACAAATGCCATTGCCCAAATTACGGAACAAACAAACTTACTGGCACTTAATGCATCAATTGAAGCGGCTAGAGCCGGCGAACACGGTAAAGGCTTTGCAGTTGTAGCCAATGAAGTAAGAAGTTTAGCGGAAAGCTCAAAAGCAGCGACGACAAACATCCAGCAAATTATCGTAAGTATTTTGACAGATACACAGCAGCTCGTCCAAGTAATGAAGCAGACAAACGAGATTAGTGAAGATCAAAAACTAGCAGTTGAAACGGTAGACCACGCCATTAAACAGCTTTCAGATACGTTGGAAAACATGAAGGTCTCCATTTCAAATACAATGGAAGACGTTTCGACAATGCAGCAGCAAAAAAATGTTGTGTTATCATCCATCTCAATGGTTAACGAAATGACAGCAGAGGTCACAGCCGAAACACAGGAAATTGCAAGTTCTATTGAAGAACAAACATCAGCCACTTCGGAAGTAACGATCCATGCAAACCATTTACAGGATCAGGTCGAAAAATTAACCGGTTCCCTGTCAAAATTCAAATTATAAATGAAACCCTTACAAACAGCGGTAACACCAGTTTGTAAGGGTTTTATATATAAATGCACCAACGACAAATCAAATTCATTTACTTACGCGAGGCGGTTTTTCATTCACATATAGTAAAAGCAGACAGTCCATTAGTGCGTGACCGCACTTCTAAACCGTCTGCTTATTTAACTTATTCTACTGTCCTGCATCACTCAGCATTGTTTGCTTCAAAGTTATCAAGCAATGCCCGCACTTCATCAGTTGATCTTGTACTCATCAATTGGTTTCTTAATTCCCCTGCGCCACGGAAGCCTTTAACATATATTTTGAAGAAACGATGAAGTCCTGTAACTGAACGAGGTAGTTCTTCTATATATTGATCGTGAAGGTCAAGCTGCAATCTTAAAAGATCCAGGTACTCCTTAGTGCTATGCTCTTTCGGCTCTTTTTCAAAGGCGAACGGATTTTTAAAAATCCCCCGTCCGATCATTACCCCATCAACACCATATTTCTCGACCAGCTCCAGCCCCATTTGACGATCAAGAATGTCACCGTTAATTGTCAGCAACGTATCCGGTGCGATTTCATCACGCAATGCTTTGATTTCCGGAATGAGTTCCCAATGGGCATCTACAGCACTCATTTCCTTTCTTGTACGTAAATGAATGGAAAGGTTCGCGATACCCTGTTTTAAAATATGTGTCAGCCATTCCTTCCACTCATCCACTTCCTTATAGCCAAGGCGGGTTTTCACACTTACAGGCAGTCCCCCTGCTTTTGCTGCTTGGATCAGCTCTGCTGCGACGTCCGGACGAAGGATAAGTCCGCTGCCTTTTCCTCTTTGCGCGACATTCGGCACAGGACAACCCATATTAATATCAATTCCTTTAAAGCCCATCTCTGCCATGCCGATACTCATTTTGCGGAAGTTTTCCGGGCTATCTCCCCAAATATGTGCTACCATCGGCTGTTCATCTTCTGTGAATAGTAAACGTCCACGAACACTTTTTGCGCCCTCTGGATGGCAATAGCTCTCCGAATTTGTAAACTCCGTAAAAAATACGTCCGGTCTGCCTGCTTTCGCTACAACATGGCGAAATACAGTATCCGTTACATCTTCCATTGGTGCAAGTACAAAAAATGGCTTCGGTAAGTCCTGCCAGAAATTTTCTTTCATTTGTATTCAAATCCTCTCAAAGCGGGGCAGCATGTTACTGATCCCCAATTTTAAAATTAAGCTCTCCTATAGAGCATCTATATCGTAATCCATGAAGGGTTTGCAGTTTAAAGAAACCAAATCATTATTATAGTATAACCGAGCTTTCATAGCTAACGCAGCATGCTTCAAAAATCACTATTTCATTTTATACTTTTCATACGCTTCCTTCTACCATATCGGCTTTATTTTTATAACAAAACACGTGGACAATACATAGCTGTCCACGTGTTTATATATCCCCGATTTCTTTTGCATCAGAACCGTTATTATTTTTTAGACTTTGGGATCTCTCTTTTATTAAATTACCCGCCGATTTTCAGCTTCCCGTTTATTCTTTTCAACGTTCCCAGAATACTCATAGCGGCTAAATAGCTCGTCTTTGGGTTTTCCGGCAGTGGATTATTTTGAATCGTAAATACTGCTTCCCCGAAATCGCCAGCTACTTCCATATGATGAATGTTTTTTTCAATATGCGGGTCAGCAATAAGGCGCACATTCGTTTTGTCCATTCCTATTCCTGCGAGTGAAAGGATGATTGAGACATTCATATTTTTCGGAAACTGCCCAATGGCATCGACGGCACTCCCTTCAAACACAACTTTGGGTTCATTGATGTCCTTATCAATTAAAGAGCGGGCGGGCTTCCGGGTTGTCAGCGAGACGCTTGTAACCGTGCCGAGGGCGTGTGCATTTTGTATTAAATCCAAACCGCCTATAGCACCTGAAGGCAGATAGACTTCATTTTTGTACTTATCGGTGAGATCATTTATTTCTGCCAGCAGCCCCTCATCTGCAAGAGCTCCGACACTGATTACTACAACATTCTTTCTTTTTATAATAGATGGCACCAAAACTTTCACCGCATTTATATCTGCTGCCTCCACAACAATATCAATTTCTAAATCAAGAAAGGCATCGAGGTCTGTAAACAGCTTTATCCCAAAGTCTTCTTCCAGCCGCTGATACTTTTCCTTATCCCTTACGAAAATACTTGTAATGTGTAAGTTGTCCTGCTGCTTTTGATTGATTTCTTCCAGTAAAAAATGCGCTATTGCTCCCGCCCCGATTAAACCGATGTTCATCTTTGGCCTCCTTATTTATAAGTATGAAATTTCGTTTAGTTACTTTTATATTTTTAGCATGCTGATTTCTCTCACTTACAACCATACCATAATTCCGGTAATGAATTTTTCATCTGAGTGTTTAGAAGGTTTACTTTGAAAACTCTTGTAAGTTGGGTACTATTAATGAAAGCGAAATAGTATAGGAGGAGTAAAAATGGAACTTACGGTTTATTTAGCAGGACAGATTCATGATGATTGGCGAGAGGAAGTGGCACGAATAGCAAAGAAAAAAAACCTTCCGCTGCACTTCGTAGCACCTCAGACAAATCATGACCGTTCAGACAATATCGGTGAGGAGATTTTAGGAAAGCAGCCTTCTAATCTTTATAAAGACGCTGCAGCCTCTGATATAAATAACTTCAGAACACAGGTATTAATGCAGAAAGCAGATATCGTTATCGCTTTATTTGGCGAAAAGTATAAACAGTGGAATACCGCAATGGACGCAAGCACAGCCATTGCCATGAACAAGCCGACCATAATTATCCGGCCTGAATCATTAATCCACCCGTTAAAAGAGCTTTCCAATAAAGCAAATGTAACCGTTGAAACAGTTGAACAGGCAATCGATGTCATCAGCTATATCTTTGAATAAAGACAAAAACAACGACACAGAAATACGACTGATTTTAATTAGTTAAACTAATTCCTATTTAACCAGACTATATAAATACCCCCTGAATGCTGAAAGTACAATCAGCATTCAGGGGGCTTACTTTTATGATTGTTCAAGCCAAGCGAAGTTTCACAATTCAAGGAGTGTATATGTAGACACATGAATGTCCAAGGGTTTTAGTAATTGAATACTAAAAGCACTCTCTTTATCCCAAGCTTGTCAGCAAAACCATAATTCCATTCGTAATCCCGTGAATCATCACTGATGGCCATATTGAATTCGTTCGCTCATATGCCATCGCAAAAATGATACCGCTGAAAAAGTTAACCGGCATTACATTATAGGTTGGGATATGTACAATTGTAAAAATGGCTGCGCTGATTAGAACCCCTCCAATCAGTCCCATACGAGTACGTAACCAACGATATAAAAATCCACGGTAAAATATTTCTTCATAAATCGGAGAAATTACTGCAGCAGAAACAAAAGCAATAGAAACCGTAAGAAAAGTTACGTTTTGTTGTAATGATTCTGTTTTGCTATTCTCCCACGAATTTCCTATAAAGCTGGTAAGCACAACAATGATCACTGAACCAATGAGTAAAACGGCAGAATATAGTACGATAATCTTCCAATCTTTCATCAAAAATCTCTTTATACCTACTTCACACCAAGAAAGCCTTTTAGGGCGCAGTGCAATAAAATAAATGCCTAAAAGTAACGTTATCGCTATTGTTAATCCCATTAATGTACCGGCATATAAATCATTCTTAAGCCATTGTGAATAAATCGGGGAAACAAAGAACTTTAGGCATCCAATCACAACGATAAACTCAAGTGACGTTAATAAGATAAATTCTTTAATTCCCCATTGGTCTTGCTCTTTCCAACTATTTTGATTGATTTCCATCCGTCATTCCTCTTCCCATATACGTTATAATTCAACTATATTGGATGACGTTACGTAACCTACAAGCCTTTTTTAGGAGGGAATGCAATGAAACGATGGACTACGGGAGAAGTAAGTAAACAACGAAATATATCCATTCGAACACTTCGCTATTATGATCAAATCAATCTCCTTACACCAAGTTTTAAAGATGAGTCTGGAAAACGATTCTACTCTGAAGAGGATTTATTTAAATTAGAGAAAATTATTATTCTAAAATCCCTTTCGCTGCCATTAGAGGATATCCACAATCTATTGGATAAGCTATCTTATAAGCAAGTTTTAACTTCACACTACAATTACTTACAAGAACAGCTCTCAAAACTCCAAACAAGCATAGCTAATACTACTACATTAATTAATATGGTTGATTTAAAAGAAGATTTATCTTGGGAACATGTCTCTGAACTTGTTAAACTTTCACAAAGTAAAGCAAAAAATTGGATTGACTATTTTCAAGATGACGAAAAAGCTTTTTTACAAAAGGTGATTCCCAGCCTTAGTCACAATGATGAAATAACCCATCAATATATTTTGTTACTAAAACAAATTGAATCTTATATCTGCCAAGATATACAGGCAGAATCAGTACAAGGTATTCAAATTGCCGGGAAGTTAATGGAGCTCTCAGAAGTGATATTTCAAGGAGACGATGATTTAATAGATCGATTTTGGGAAGTAAGAAATCTGCCTCACGAAGATACTGGACTCTATCCAATTTCCAAAGAGGTCCTGGAGTTTGTGGAACGCTGCATTGATTATGCCTCATCTAAAAAAACGGGACATTAACAGGTTATAAATAATAAAAAATTCTTGAACTAGCCGACGTTGTTAGTACAAGAGTTTCATTAAAAATGCCTCCTCTTTTATACAAAAAGAAAAAACAAATTATTATACCAAGTCCAAACATGCAACTGCTTCGCAAGGTCCAGAGTATATTTGGCAACACAATGGTGCTGGTGGGTTTACTATTCAGATCTGACTCCAGTTAGATCACGCGCTTGTGCATTGCTTATCCTGGTATTGGTTTTAGAAACTATAAAGCATTCTCTTCAGAGGGTAGCTAGAGGTGTTTGAGAAATTGTTACCTTTACATCAATATTTTCTTCAATAATTCGTGGTACTCTAATCACCCTTCTCTCATTTTCTGAAACGCAGTGTTTATGCTAGCTCCCATATCGGGTGCCCTTTTAATTATTCTAAAGTCCTTGAAACCAACGGGATTAGAATTGTGAATTTAACTCATACAATTGTCGAATTCTATTTCAGCCTCAAAGGAACCGCAATTTCATTATTCTGAAATAACAAACAAATTGACTTAACACAAATTTTCTTATATTCTAATCTTTATTTCATAGTATGAAATTGTTGTCATCATGATTATTGTGGGATGGCCATAATAAACGCTTCGTAATGAAGTAGTAGATGTCATGCTCAACCCTACAAAAATTTTCTCGATAAATAAAATGCACTCTAATATATGTGGTGCCTCTTCTTACTTAATTTTAGAAGAGGCCCTTATTTGTATATTAACTGATACGCACTACTTAAAGGAGGAAGAAATGCAAAAAGGAAATCCATGGGCTTTAATTCCAATTGTTGTATTTTTGATTTTGTTTATCGGCTCAGGAATTGTATTAAACGATTTTTATGCATTTCCTGTAATGGTTGCCATTTCAATTGCAAGCATTGTTGCTATTTTCATGAACCGCAAAGAAACAATCACAAAAAAAATTGAAATCTTTACGACCGGTGCCGGGAATTCGAATGTCATGTTAATGGTAATCATTTTCTTACTTGCCGGTGCATTTTCGGAAACCGCAAAAGGAATGGGCGCTATTGAAGCAACGGTAAACTTTGCACTCTCTATTTTGCCACAAAACTTATTAGTTATTGGCTTATTCATAATTGCCTGTTTTATATCTTTAGCAATGGGCACTTCAGTTGGAACGATTGTTGCCCTTGCCCCAATAGGTTTAGCGATTGGGGATCAAACTGGACTTTCAATACCGCTATTAATGGCAACTGTTATTGGCGGGGCTATGTTTGGCGATAATTTATCATTTATTTCTGATACAACTATAGCATCGGTCCGCTCTCAAGGCGCAGAAATGAAAGACAAATTTAAAGTTAACTTTTTCATCGTGTTACCAGCAGCAATTATCACATGTGTTGTTTTAGCTTTTTTGACACCGAATTCCACAGCCGCAGTGACACATGCCAGCTTTGATTGGTACAAATTGATTCCTTATTTATTCGTCATAGTTTTTGCTTTGATGGGAGTAAATGTCTTTACGGTATTAGCAAGTGGAATCATCCTCGCTGGAACTATTGGCTTAATTGATGGTAGTTATGAGGTAATGACATTTATCAGCGCAATTGGTGACGGTATGAGCAATATGTTTGAAATGGCGTTTTTAGCGATGTTAATTGCCGGTATGGTCGAGATCATTAAGCATAATGGCGGCATTGATTTTATCGTATATACCGCCACGCATAAAATTAAGTCGCAAAAGGATGCCCAATTTGCAATGGCGGGTTTAGTTGGTTTAACCGACCTTTCAACCGCCAATAATACGATTGCAATTATGATTGCTGGGCCAATAGCAAAAAAAATTGCCGATCAATACGATATTGAGCCACGTAAATCAGCAAGCATTATCGACATTTTTTCATGTGTTGTTCAAGGGGTCATTCCGTATGGCGCGCAATTTTTAGCAGCTGCCAGTATCGCCGGCATTTCCCCTATTTTAATCATGCAATATTCGTATTACTCCATTTTAGTAGGTGTCTGCGGAGTCATTGCCATCCTCATCGGTTATCCGAAAACTAAAAATAAACCTATTCAAAAACCGTAAATGTGATATTCGCATTTACGGTTTTTATCATTACTTGCACAGGGAGCAAAAAATCCTTCCAATTCAAAAAGCTGTGCTGAAAAACCGAATAAGAATCGGATTTTTCAGCACAGCAACATATTATTTAATAAATCAAACTAACTCCAACCAAGCGACTGCTTCACAATGTGGTGAGTGCTGAGCGTAGATTATATAAATCATAGAAATATATTGCCGTTTAACCTACTCATTAAAAATAACCATTCTAAACTCAAACGTATCAATCGCCTCTAATAATGCTATATTGCCTTCTTGAATTAAGTCTTCTATCGCCACGCCATTACCAACATAATATTTTACAATTCGTGGTATGTATAATAGAAAATTAATAAAAATGATATTTCGCGCTTCATCGTCACCGTTTTCTATCCGTTCAAACAATTCGAATTCCTTTGCATCGTCTATGCTTCTAATAGCGCATTGCCTCTTCAGTTCTTTTACGTCCTTTAAGGATTGCTTTATAGGCTCCTCATATTCTTTATCTGTTTTCACATAACCAAAATCCACATATTCAACAAAAGGTAAAAACTCCTTTTCATCGTCACTAAAATCCGAGCAATAATACACCATAAATCCCCCTTATACCCATTACTTTTATATTAATACAATAAATGGACAGATGTAAAAATACACATATTTTTCCAATATTATTAAAAAGTCGCACCATCTATAATATTAGAAACGTGCTGCTCGAGTTATTTATTCAACCGATGCCAACCAAGCTACCTCAGTGCGTGGTGTATATACGGTAGCTCATACGAACGCATCTTAGTTCAAGTACAAACATTCATAATCCTTAAGATTGTTATCATGCATGATTGACTAATAGATACCAATACTATTTTCACTTTTAAAACTCCGATATTTGGATAAAAACACATCAATTGTAACTTCCCATAATAATTCAGAATTGTTAGACTATTATCAACTACCAAGAATACACTTGAAACTTAATTCTTTCAGGAGGGATACAAATGGAACAAAAGTTACATTTAATTCCATATCAAGTGGATGAAGTGGTCGAAATGGTCGAAGTGGTGCCAAAGGGTATTGAACTTATTGCAGCACCGGAAATGTGGGAGAATTCTAAAGGGGAGGGAATCACTGTTGCGATATTGGACACAGGCTGCGACGTCACTCACCCTGATTTGAGTGAGCGTATTATCGGCGGACGGAATTTCACTCGTGATGATGATGGACAACCTGATGTATACATCGATTACAACGGCCATGGAACCCATGTGGCTGGCACAATTGCTGCAATTGATAACGGTACAGGAGTAGTTGGTGTTGCACCTGAAGCAAGTTTATTGATTTTAAAAGTGCTTGATAAAAGTGGATCAGGGCAATACGACTGGATCATAAATGGTATTAACTATGCAGTTGAACAAAAGGTGGATATCATCTCCATGAGCCTCGGTGGTCCTGTCGATGTACCTGAGTTACACCAGGCTATTCAAAACGCAATCAATAATCAAATTCTAGTAGTTTGTGCCGCCGGTAATGAGGGAGATGGACAGAGTTCTTCAAATGAATTTGCCTATCCTGCCTGCTACAATGAAGTCATCAGCGTCGGATCTGTTAACCTGCAACGCAGTTCTTCCGAATTTTCAAATTCGAATAATGAAGTCGACTTAGTAGCCCCTGGTGAAGGAATCCTTTCAACGTATGTAAATGGAACTTATGCAAAACTTAGCGGAACTTCGATGGCAACACCGCATGTATCCGGTGCACTTGCACTCATAAAACAGAATGCCAACAGAAACTTCGAGCGAAATCTGACAGAGCCTGAGCTGTATGCGCAATTGATAAAGAGAACCATTCCTTTAGGAAACTCGCCAAAACTCGAAGGCAACGGATTGCTGTACTTAATAACGGAGAAGTACTTATCGGAGGTGTTCAACCAAGAAGTATCTGCAAAGGCGTTGAAAATATAATGGAAAAACTAAGTTTGCTATACGATGAATGGGAAACGGCCAAGTCATACTTTTTAAATTATAAGGAAAACCGACCCTATTATGACGAAAAGAAAGATAAGGAAGTCAGAAAACAATACTATCAGGATATTTCATTCACGGATGCCAATCTTTTAGATAGCCTTCACACATTGCTTGAAAAAACACATACAAATCGGTTAAGCTACAGCCCCCACCGTTATGTATACCCTTGGGTTGATTTGCAGGAAGACGGTTTATTAAAAAGCCTTTATTCTGGAAATAGGATGGATCCACTTTCTGTCATAGAGGAGGATATTCGGCTTCATGAAATGCAGGCAAAAGGGTTAATCAGCGTCTTCTCGGATCATCTATTTAACTGTGAACATGTAGTGCCTCAATCATGGTTTGATAAAAAAGGACCGATGAGAGGAGACTTGCATCATCTATTCGCCTGTGAACCCACCTGCAATAGCAGTCGCAGCAACTACCCCTACTATGATTTCCACAATTATAACCCTGAAGGATTAATTCTAGGGATCAAAGATGGCTGCGGCAAAACTGAAGAAAGCAAGTTCGAACCAGAATACGGCAAAGGAATCGTTGCTAGAGCAACACTCTATTTCCTAATTCGCTATCCAAACACAATAAAAAAAGAACTGGAGAACGTCTCTTTATTGTTAAAATGGCATCAATCTTTTCCAGTATCCATCTATGAAAAGCACCGCAACCTAGCTATCCAAGAACTTCAAGGCAATCGGAACCCATTTATTGATTTTCCGGAGATTGCAGAATGTATCGTAACAAATTAAAAAGCACTAATTTCCTTATAAAAGCTCAAAAGAATTAGCGTTAACTTTCGTATTTAATGGAAATAACGGTAAAATTACCATATGCAGCAGGTCGATGTATTAGGGGTGATTTACTAGCCCTGTTACCCCCCTTATTTGCTAATGACTGTTTAGTGTTCCAGCACTAAGCAGTTTTCCTATTTTATCATTACTATGACTTAAGCATTCCACGGTTTTCTTTACTTTCTACCATATTTTCAATCGTACTCATCTTAATCAGGGTATTTTTCTTCCAATATTTTAAACATAGATATCCAAGGACTTCCGAATATAGGGTTTTTATCAGGAATATTATCCACCTTTACTTATGCAGCCTTTATAGTTTTCAGTGGATAGGTCGCAGTCAATGTCGATCTGCTAACACGTACATCTGTGATGATAACCAATGATTTTGGGGTTTATCGTCTTCATTGCAGTCGGCGCCCGTTAGTTTCAGGAGGGCTGGCGACTATATTAACTTCTGTTGAACTGCCTGTCGCAATTCTTTCAGCAAGAATTATCTGAGCTGAAACCATCACTTCTGTTCAGTGGTTAGGAATTTCTTTTATAGACACGACAGGAATCCTCTATATCCGTATTTTACCGTTTATTTAACAATTACATATCTATACTGTTACATTGCCCTATTAACACGAAAAGAGGGTATATAATAACAGCATACTTTTTTAGAGGTGTACATTGATGAAGAAAAAACGGATAACGTGGGTGGATATTACGAAAGGATTCTTAATGATCCTTGTCGTCATTGGGCATTATCCAGGAGAGCTCGACTTTCCACTCGCGAAATATATTTATTGGTTTCATATGCCTGCATTTTTCATATTAAGCGGTTTGTTCTTTAAGCCGGTTTTAGATAAAAAAGATATAAAGCCGACGATTCACAAGCGTTTCATGCAATTAATCGTCCCTTACCTATTTTTCCTTGCTAGTATTACACTAGTCCGTTATGGAATGGAGATTTTTTCAGGCAATCGAGATTTAGAATGGTATCTTAATGACTTATGGACACTTGCCATAGGGGGGCGTTTTGTTCGCGAAGCATATGGTGTTTTCTGGTTTGTGACGACATTATTCTTCACATACTTATTATTCATGTGGTTGACGACCTACTTCAATCGGATGAAACAGTTTATGATTCTAGGGCTCTTTTATATTATTGCACATTTTGAGAGCATCATCGCTATGAAAGTCATCGGCGGCAAGCCCTCCGAAGCAGCGCAATCGATTCCCATGATTTGGAACATCGATGTTGCGCTGATGGCAATCGTCTATTTTGCAATCGGGTATTATTTCAAAGATCTGTGGATGGATATTTCAAAACGATGGATGAGTACGGCCGTGTTCCTGAGTGCGACAGCGGTATTGCTTGATTGCTTCAATATCATCGATTATCGACTGAGTATGAAGTTCTTACGGTATGACCATTTTATATTGGATTTGGTCATTCCCTTATCATTTACAATCGTATTAGTAGGATGCTTCCAGTTGCTCGCAGCAAAACTGTCGCTCAACTGGCTGCAGAAAATAGAAAATCACTCGCTTTCCATTATGTACTTGCATATATTTGCAGATATTATTTTAAATGATTATTTCACATACGGGCTTATTGGTTACACAACGTTTGGGATATTCATTCCTATCATTGTTTCAATTTTAATAAAAAAATTGCTACCAAACGGGAAAACTCTACTTGGCGGGTTTTCAATCAAGAAAGAAAAGACACCTATTCCGACGTAAAAAAATGCTGGACCTCATCTCTGAGGTTCAGCTTTTTATATAATTTATTTTATTTAGAGCGAAGCCTATCGACCCAAACTTCATACCCTTTCCCATTTAAATGAAGCCCATCACCTGTGAACTGCTTATCCAGTTGCCCGTTTTTATCGACAAAGCTCGAATGCAGATCGATATACTTAATTCCCTTCTCATCCGCAATCTGTTGCAAAATAATATTAAATCGCTTCACTTTGTCATTTGTCACTTCATTTCCGAATAGCTCGTTATTCACAGGTAGGATTGATTGAATAGCGAGCCTTGTACCTTTTCCTTCAAACGAATCCACGATTTTTTCGACATTACTTTTAAATACTTCGGCTTCTGTTCCATAACGGATATCATTGACACCAATCATCAAATACGCCTCTTTCGGGTTGCGGTCCACTACTTCCTGTATCCGATTCAATACACCTTCTGTCCTATCATTCCGGATTCCTCGATTCAGCACAACTTCACCGGGAAAGTATTCTTGGAATTCTCCGTAATCGGAAATACTGTCACCAATGAACACTTTATCTATATTACTAATTGACGAATGTTCAAAAACGCTTTTTTTCGTAAAGTAATAGGCGGAATCCTTCTTGGGAGAAGGTGTTGACTGCATTTTTGTTTTAACAAATTCAAATCCACCTATATTTTTCACCACATAGCTGCCTGTTCCTAACAACAGTACATTTAATAGTAATGAAATTATTAATATAATATAACCCTTTTCCAACATAAACACTCCTATTTCTAACTTGGCTCTGGGATGCTATTCCCGCTGAGTAGCCGAACAAAATGCAAAGTTCGCTACGTCCTGTTGCAATGCCTTATTTCCATGTCTCCTGGAGACCCCAACCAATCGGGCTTTTACTAGAAGTTGACCTCCGTATTGACGCAATGCTCTATATATAATTTGGGGCTTTATCGAAGCGCTATACGCTTCGTTATTAGCGACATGCCTCGAAATACCCGAATCAACCGATTTCACTTGTCATGGCAGCAGCATATTATTCACTACCCTATTAAGATTGAACTGTAACATGGCGTATTTTTTCAAACTTAAGCATTTGTCTAAATGAAACTCTATGTATTAATCTGGCTCTGTATCGTCCCGGATGGGATGCCATGCTTTTTAGCAAACTTTGCTAGTGTACTTTTGGTTGTTTCATATTCCCTTTTCATTTCTCCCCAGTTAACCATGCTGCATGCATCAACACCACCTCCGAAATTCAATAAAAAAAGGGTACTCCGTCGAGTACCTTCAAATTAACATTAGCTAATATTACTTATTATCTCTTCATCAATTTAATCTGATGTTTCATTCTTTTGTCTGCCTTATTATCACGAATCGCTAAAATTACATGGAGAACTGGGGAATCCAAAATAAAAATCATAAGAAAAAGTCACCTGGTGTATTTACTAATGCCGGAAGAAGTCCGACAATTTTATCTTTACTTTTGTATAAGCGGGTATGGCTTTCTCCATTCCTCTATGCCCGAACACAGCAGCTAAACGATTTAGAACTTGAAGCATCAACTACTAACGGTAGTATTGCTGAATTAAAAGAATATGAACTCAGGCAACTTAAAATAAACGAACCTATTACTAAAATTACACCATCAATTTTAGCCCGCTTCATCAAAGTAATAAAAGTAAAAGCAGACGGCCAATTAGAAGTGCATTATCGCACTTCTAAACCATCTGCTTTTTATGTTTCAATAAATATTAAGATATAGCAAAGACATCCTCTAATAAAGCATACGTGAAAAACACGTTTACCTTAGGATTAGTCAGCTAGTTCAAGCCACGCCACCGCTTCACAATGCGTCGTATGCGGGAACATGTCCACTGGCTGGATTTCCTGTGTTTTATAGCCGCCGTCCTCTAAAATACGGAGGTCCCGGGCAAGTGTTGCCGGGTTACATGAAACGTAGACAACACGTTTTGGTTTCTGCTCGATGATCGTGTTTAGCAGCGCCTCGTCGCAGCCTTTTCGCGGCGGGTCGACAACGAGCACGTCTGCCTCCTTGCCTTCTTTATACCAGCGCGGAATGACGTCTTCGGCTGCTCCTGCTTCAAAATACGTATTGGTAAAGCCGTTCAGCTCGGCATTGCGTTTCGCATCCTCGATCGCCTGCGGAACAATTTCCACGCCCATCACAAAGCCTGCTTTTTGAGCGAGGAACAACGAAATAGAGCCAATACCGCAGTAGGCATCAATAACGCGTTCGTTTCCTTCTAGCTGTGCGTAATCAAGTGCCTGCTTGTACAGTACTTCTGTCTGCTCCGGGTTTACCTGATAGAAGGAGCGTGCGGAAATTTCAAACCGGACATCCCCTATTCTATCTTCAATCGTCTCTTTGCCCCATAATGTGATTGTTATATCACCGAAGATAACATTCGTCTTTTCACCGTTGACGTTTTGCACGATCGATGCCACGTTTGGCACAAGACGTTTAATTACATCGATGGCTGCCTCTTTTTGTGGAAGCTTACGTGATTTTGTGACAAGCACAACCATTACTTCATTTGTTGCCCGTCCCTTACGCACAACTACATGGCGCAATTGTCCGCTATGTGTCATTTCATGATAAGGCTCGATACCAAGCTTTGTAAGCTCACGCTTTAATCCGCCTAATATAGCATCTGCCTCGCCTGTCTGAATAAGACAGCGCTCCATATCCACGATTGTGTGCGACTTTGTTTTATAAAAACCAGCAATTGCCGCTTCTTCTCCCTGCGCAAATGGAATTTGGGCCTTGT
The DNA here is from genome assembly GCF_001591965.1 of Lysinibacillus odysseyi 34hs-1 = NBRC 100172. Classification (GTDB taxonomy): domain Bacteria; phylum Bacillota; class Bacilli; order Bacillales_A; family Planococcaceae; genus Lysinibacillus_B; species Lysinibacillus_B odysseyi. The sequence continues at coordinate 39,680 of NZ_BCVX01000011.1, read as the reverse complement.
TTCGGTATGTCCAAGGATTCTCCATTCCTTTTACTGGATAGACAGGTGCGTCAATTTTACCGAGACGCTTCATCACATTTTCAACCATCTTGCGTTTCCACTTCAGCTGCCCCTCGTAGGATAGATGCTGCAGCTGGCAGCCGCCGCACTGGTCGAAATAAATACATGGTGCCTCTATCCGGTCCGCAGAAGGCTGTATAATATCAACGACTTTTGCAAAGCCGTAATTCTTTAATGTTTTTAAAACATGGATCTCCACCGTCTCCTCAGGCAGTGCCCCTTGGATGAACAACGGATAGCCGTCTACTTTTGCGACGCCGTTCCCGTCATGTGTCAAATCCTCTACTGTCACTGTTACACGGTCATTCTTTTTTACCGGTGCGCTCATAAATATTCGCCCCCTCATTTCAATTCTTCTATTGTAGCATGCCCATGACAAATTGCTTTTTAAAACAACTTTCAAGCACACAAAAAGCTTGCGGAGCCTTCATGGGCTCCACAAGCCGCTTCATTATACCCGATCAATATCCCGAATTTCATCGATTGGGACAAATACTTCTATATGGCGCATCAGGTTTACAAATTCAGCAGGTGCATCCCCGCCGTATTCCCCGTCAAGGTTCAAATGGATCTCTCCGCTCGTCGATACCTTCACACGCTTGGCCTTACGGTAGATAATACGCGGGTCCTTCAGATGCTCCCCCCGCGCTGCCAGTGTAATTACACGGGCGAACTCCGGTAATGTGCATTCTTCCAAAGCCATGACAGTAAAATAGCCGTCATTAATCGATGCGTCCGGGGCAATGCGCTCAAAGCCGCCGACAGAATTGGTCAGCGCACAAAGGAACATCATCTTATTGCCATCAAACACTTCATCATCCACTTCTAGACGCATATGCGTTGCCTTTATAGAAGGAATCATTTCAATTCCTTTAATATAATAGGCAACCGGTCCAAGAATTGTTTTCATTTTACTAGTTACTTCATATGTCAGCTCTGTCAGACGACCGCCAGCTGCAATATTAATGAAATACTTTTCATTATTCATAAGCCCCACATCGACGGGAATCGTATCTCCCTTGATAATAATATCAATCGCTTCATCAATCTTCCGGGGAATGTGCACAGCGCGTGCAAAATCATTCGTTGTTCCCATCGGTATTAAACCAAGCTTCGGGCGGTTTTCACATTGGCTGATTCCGGCTACTACTTCATTTAGTGTGCCGTCCCCGCCAACTGCTATAACAATATCATAGCCTCGTTCAACTGCAGTAATCGCAGCCTGTGTAGCATCGCCTGCCCCGGTAGTCGCATGGCATGAAGCCTCATATCCCGCAATTTCAAGCTTCTCCAGCACTTCCGGTAAATGTTTCTTAAATAATTCCCGACCTGACGTCGGATTATATATAATTCTAGCTCTGTTCATTTTTTACTCATCCCACATGATTTTTTTGTAATAAAGTAAACGCTTCTAATCATTGTAAAGTTTCCTATCGCATACATCCACTAATTATAACCCAAACCCTTAAAAATTTTCACTTACTCCCTCTTCAAATGGCATAGTTCGTCACGTTTTCGCCCCATTTATTTCTACACGAACCAGAACATTTAGTAATAAGATTGAAATATTAATGTAATTTTTAGCATTTGTTTCGAAAATTTAATATTTATTAATTAGGCAATTTCTGATATATTTGTAATGCACCACGTTTTATCAGAATATTCATTGAAAACAGAAAAAGGGGGTTTTTAGAATGAAATTGAATAAATTTCTTATGTTGTTCATGGTCCTGGCGTTAGCCGCTGTACTTGCAGCTTGTAACAGTGACGATAACGCAGACAAAGATTCTGATTCTTCAACCGATGCTGGGGAGACATCGGAGGGCGGTACAAAGGAACTGAACCTTTTAGTTGCTTCTGAACCACCATCACTACACCCGGGCTTGGCTACGGATACTACTTCCAGCGCTATCCTCCAAAGTACTTTTGAAGGCTTAATGCGGATGGAAAACGGGAAACCGGTTGAGGCTATTGCCGAGAGTTATGAAATTAGTGATGACTTCTTGACTTATACGTTCCACCTACGTGATGCAAAGTGGTCAAATGGAGACCCAGTAACATCTGAAGACTTCAAATATTCATGGCTATGGGTATTAAACCCGGAAAATGCTTCTGAATATTCTTCAATCCTTTATCCGATCAAAGGTGCACAGGCTTACAATTCAGGAAAAGGGACTGCTGAAGAAGTAGCAATCAATACACCAGATGATAAAACACTTGAGGTTACATTAGAAATGCCAACAGCGTACTTCCTGGAATTAACGGCATTCAAAACAATGTACCCATTCCATAAGGCAACACAAGAAGCTAACAAAAATTGGTATAGTGAAGCAGAATCAATCGTTTCAAACGGTCCATTCAAGTTAACTGAATGGGTGCACAGCGGTTCTATGGTTTTAGAAAAAAGCGACACATATTGGGATGCGGACTCTGTAAAGCTCGACAAAGTAAACATCGCAATGGCAGAGGCAGAATCAACGCAACTGACGATGTTTGATAATGATGAAGTTGACTATTTAGGTACTTCTTATGGTTCAATCGCGCTTGACTCCATCGAGCGTTTAAAATCAGAAGGCTTATTAAATATCGTGGACTACTCTGGTGTGTATGTATACAAATTCAATACAACAGATGAAATCATGTCTAATGCTAATATCCGTAAAGCGCTTACTTACGGTATCGACCGTGCAAGCTTAATCAAAAATATCACAAAAGGTGAACAAATCCCTGCATTAGGACTTGTTCCAGACGGTGTTGAAGGCTTCGGAGATGATGAAGGCTATTACAAAGATGCGGACTTTGAAAAAGCGAAGGAGTTTTTAGCGGCAGGGCTAAAAGAGCTTGGTTTATCAAAACCATCTGATTTAACTGTTTCTCTTTCTTATAATACAAGTGAGTCACATGCTGCGATCGCTCAATTCATCCAACAAGGCTGGACGAGTGAACTAGGCATTAACGTAAAACTAGACAACTCTGAATGGCAAGTTTACCTAGACAAACTTTCAAACTTGGATTACCAAATCGGCCGTCTTGGCTGGATTGCTGACTACAACGATGCCTATACATTCTTAGAGCAATATGACTCTGCAGAAAACGGTAACAACGATACTGGCTGGGAAAACCCGAAATACACAGACCTGTTAACGCAATCAATTGCTGCAACAGATCCAGCAGCTCGTTTAGACCTTATGTTGCAAGCTGAGGAAATCTTTATGGACGAAATGCCTGTAGCACCAATCTACTTCTATACAAATCTTTATATTCAGAAGGATTACGTAACAGGTATGGAGCCAGATGCTCTAGGCAACATTAACTTGAAATATGTTGATGTTAACAAAGAATAACGTGTAACTTGCACAAAGGCTGCTTAAATCGTTTCTCGATTTCAAGCAGCCTTTCATAGTATTATAGAATATTCAAAATAGTTAGAAAAGGAGGCCTGTTCATTGCTTGGTTATATTTTAAAACGTCTTGTTTACCTTGTCATTGCGATGTACTTAATCATTACTGCTACATTTTTCTTAATGCAGTTAGCCCCCGGCAGCCCTTTTGCAAGTGAAAGAGAATTTCCGCCGGCAATTGAGGAGCGGTTAAATGCAAAATACGGATTGGATAATCCATGGTATATCCAGTACAAAGATTATTTAGTTTCCACGCTAAGCTTTGATTTTGGCGAATCGATGAAATATAAAGGCCGTTCTACAAATGATATTATTTCAGAAAGCTTCCCGGTTTCCGTTACGTTAGGAGTCCAAGCTATGATTCTATCTATTGGTTTAGGGATTCTGTTAGGTGTCATTTCAGCACTTTATCATAATAAATTTCCTGACTATGTGTCGACTGTAGTTGCAATATTGGGTATCTCTGTTCCATCATTCATTCTTGCCGGACTGCTCCAATACTATATATCCTATAAAGCCGGCTGGTTCCCTGTAAGTGGATGGAAAGGGTTCTCGTATACCGTTCTTCCTACAATTGCAATTGCCCTTACACATGCCGGATTTATCGCAAAGCTAACTCGTTCGAGCATGTTGGAACAAACAAACAGTGATTACGTCAAGCTCGCACGTGCGAAAGGAATCGGTAAATGGACAGTAGTAGTGAAACATTCACTACGTAATGCGCTCTTGCCGGTTGTCACATATTTAGGACCTTTATCAGCCGGGGTCATCACTGGCAGTTTTATCGTTGAGCAAATATTTGCTATTCCCGGCCTGGGGCGCCATTTTGTCACGTCCATTACGAATCGTGATTATACAGTCATCATGGGGACGACGGTGTTCTACTCTATTATTCTATTATTCGCAGTATTAATCGTTGATATTTTATACGGTGTCATCGATCCACGTATTAAATTGAGAGGAGCGAAAAAATAATGATACAAACCGAGCAAAAGACGGAAAAATTATCGTCAGACATGTTTAAAGTTGTAGGCGGCCGTTTTGATGAGTCGGATAAACTTGCTAAAAAGCAAGTATCCTTCTGGAAGGAAGTATTTTATCGTTTCTCTCACAATAAATTAGCAGTGATTGGTTTCGTTATTCTTATCCTGATTGGCGGAATGGCCATTATCGCGCCTGAACTTTCAAAATACAGCTATGAGCAAAATGTCGGATTATACAATTCTCCCCCATCCGCTGAGCACTGGTTTGGTACAGATGACCTCGCCCGCGATATCTTTGTCCGTGTATGGGAAGGTGCCCGTATCTCCCTATTCATCGGACTCACTGCTGCAGTCATCGACCTCATTATTGGTGTATTATGGGGCTCCATTGCCGGTCTTGCAGGCGGCCGTGTCGATAACATCATGATGCGGATTGCAGATATTTTAACGGCGATTCCCTATCTTTTAGTAGTTATTATCCTGCTTGTCGTTATGGAGCGCGGCTTAATCCCATTGATTATTGCCTTATCGATTACCGGTTGGGTCAACATGTCACGTATCGTCAGAAGTGAAGTATTGTCGATTAAAAATCAAGAATACGTATTAGCGGCACGAACACTTGGAGCAGGTACATGGCATTTAATCAAACGCCATCTAATCCCAAATGCCATGGGTGCAATTTTAGTAACAATGACATTGACAATTCCACAAGCCATCTTTACAGAAGCCTTTTTAAGTTATTTAGGTCTTGGGGTACAAGCCCCGCTGGCAAGCTGGGGAACAATGGCTTCTGAAGGATTTAAGGCACTGACCTCATCTCCTTGGCGCCTCTTCTTCCCTGCCATGTTCATCTCACTAACAATTTTTGCGTTCAATGCTGTTGGGGATGGACTGCGAGATGCACTGGATCCGAAACTACGTAAATAAAAGAGGGTGTACGATATGAAAAAGAAGATTTTAGAAGTAAAAGACCTGCGTATCAATTTCAAAACGTACGCCGGTGAAGTAAAAGCCGTGCGCGGTGTAAGCTTTGAGCTTTTTGAAGGTGAAACATTGGCCATCGTAGGAGAATCCGGTTCAGGTAAGTCTGTAACTAGTAATGCCCTGATGAAATTAATTCCACAGCCGCCAGGCATTTACGCAGGCGGTGAAATCCGATTTGGTGGACGTGATCTTGTTCCATTGACGGAAAAGGAAATGATGAAGATTCGCGGAAATGATATCGCGATGATTTTTCAGGATCCGATGACAGCGCTTAACCCAACTATGCGAATTGGCTATCAAATTACCGAAGTACTATTAAAACATAAAAAAATCGGCTCCCGTGCTGAAGCAAAGGAACGTGCCATCCAGCTGCTGGATCAAGTAGGGATACCATTCCCGGAAAAACGCTTCCGCTCCTATCCGCACGAACTATCAGGAGGAATGCGTCAGCGTGTCGTTATCGCTATTGCACTGGCAGCAGATCCAAAGCTGTTAATAGCCGATGAACCGACGACAGCGCTTGATGTAACAATCCAAGCACAGATTTTAGAGCTGATGAAGGAAATCCAAAAGAAATCTAATACATCGATTATTTTTATTACCCATGATTTGGGGGTAGTAGCCAATGTAGCAGATCGTGTAGCCGTAATGTACGCCGGCCAAATTGTTGAATATGGCACGGTTAATGATATTTTCTATAATCCAAAGCACCCTTATACATGGGGACTGCTTGGTTCCATGCCTGACTTAAATAACAAATCCAATGAACTATTGCGGGCTATTCCAGGATCACCGCCTAACTTAATCGATCCCCCTATCGGAGATGCTTTTGCTCCTCGTAATGAATATGCCCTGGCCATCGATTACGAGAAGGAGCCGCCAATGTTCCAGATTTCCGATACACATTATGCAAAAACTTGGCTGCTGCATCCCGATGCGCCTGAAATTCCGCTTCCTGTAGCGGTTGCCCGCCGCATCGAAGGCTTTGAACAAGGAGGCGAATAAGAATGGCAAATAAAATTTTAGAGGTAAAAGGACTCAAACAGTATTTCGGGACGAAGAAAGCACCGATTAAAGCTATCGATGGTATCAGCTTTGATGTATACGAGGGTGAAACGTTAGGGCTTGTAGGAGAATCAGGCTGCGGTAAATCCACGACGGGACGCTCAATTATCCGTCTTTATGATATTACAGAGGGGCAAATTTTCTTCAAAGGGAAAAATGTTACGGAATACAAGTCACGTAAAGACCTTCTTCAATTTAACCGGGAAATGCAGATGATTTTCCAAGATCCATACGCTTCCTTGAATCCGCGTATGACGGCGGGTGAAGTCATTGCGGAAGCCTACGACATTCATGGCCTTTATAAAAACAAAAAAGAGCGTCAGGATAAGATTGGTTCTTTATTGGAATCTGTCGGCTTAAATCGGGAGCATGCAAACCGTTATGCCCATGAGTTTTCAGGGGGTCAGCGCCAGCGGATCGGTATTGCGCGTGCCCTTAGCCTTGATCCAAGCTTCATTATTGCCGATGAGCCAATTTCAGCGCTTGACGTATCGATTCAGGCACAGGTAGTTAATCTACTGAAGGAACTGCAAAAAGAACGCAAGCTGACATATTTATTCATTGCCCATGATTTATCGATGGTTAAATACATTAGTGACCGTATCGCTGTTATGTACCGAGGGAAAATCGTGGAGCTAGGAGAGGCAGATGAAATCTACAATAATCCAATCCATCCATACACAAAGTCGCTCCTTTCCGCCGTTCCGCAGCCAAACCCTGTATATGAACGCAAGCGTGTGCGGATTCCTTACAAACATGAAGAAGTAAAAGAGGATGGAAAAGTGATTGAGGCAAAGCCTGGTCATTTTGTATACGGTACAGACGAGCAAGTAGGACGCTGGGTATCTTCATAAATGAAAAAGGACAGACTCATTAGATAATGGGTCTGTCCCTTTTTACTCGTAAGCGATGCTGTCTGCTGAATTGATAAAAGTGTACAGCCATGCACCTATATTTTTTAGAATGCTTTTTCTACCGCCTGTTTAAAGCTGTTGTATACATATGTCCAGAATGTTGGATCTTCGATATATTGCTTGCGCATATTTGTATACATATCGCGCTGTGCCTCTTCAAACTCTGCGGACTCTTTATCCGGCAATTGTGCACGGCTCTTCATGACGAATTCCTGAAGCTCTGGTGCACGAGGCCCCCATTTTGCGACAAGATCGCCTGACTCGTTTAATACGAGATAGATCGGAATTCCCCGTCCGCCATTTGTTAAATGACGGTCAATTAAATCTGTATCCTCATCACGGAAAACCGCTCGCATGTCCAGTCCGGCTGCCTCTGCTGTTTTACGGATAATCGGATTATTGAGCATCGCATCTCCGCACCAATCTTCTGTAATCACAAGAAGATGAAAACCGCTTTCTTTTAATTTCGGGATGAACTCATCCTCTGGTACTTCAAAAGCATTATAAATGGCAAAGCTTTCATCTTTCAGCTGTGACATATCGTTCATATACTGTTCGATTGAGATAGCCTCTTCAAAATATTGTTGTTCTGTTTTCATTATTACCCGTCCCTTCTTTTAATTAAATTTATATAACCTTATTTTATACTAAAAGAATGCAAAAAAGACAGCAGCGAATCTTTTCGCTGCTGTCTTCTTTTTTATTATCGTTTGTTGATTTCTTCTAAAAGAATTTCGTTTGTCAGCTGTGGATTAGCCTGTCCTTTGGAAGCCTTCATAATTTGTCCAAGAAGTGCTTTAAGCGCACGATCTTTTCCTCCTTTGAAGTCCTCTACCGATTTCGGATCGTTATCCAATACAGTTGTTACAAATCCACGGATCACTTCAGGATCAGAAATTTGAACCAATCCTTTTTCTTTCACGATTTTCGCAGCGTCTCCACCGTTTGTTACAAGCTCAGTGAATACTTTCTTTGCAATTTTAGAAGAGATTGTGCCGTCGGAAATCAATTTCACCATACCTGCAAGGTTTTCAGGCGTCAATGCTGTGTCAGCAAGATCCTTTTGCTCTGCATTCAAGTAAGCAGAAACATCCCCCATCAGCCAGTTTGCTGACAGCTTCGCGTCTGCCCCTTCTTTTACCATCGCATCAAAGAAATCTGAAATTTCTTTGTTTATAACAAGTACTGCAGCATCGTAAGGTGTTAAACCTAGCTCTGTTTCATAGCGTACTTTTCGTGCGTCTGGCAGCTCTGGAATCGATTGACGAATGCCTTCCACCCACTCATCGCTAATAGACAAGCGGACTAAATCCGGCTCTGGGAAGTAGCGGTAGTCATCTGTTCCTTCTTTTACACGCATTAGGATTGTTTTGCCTGTCTTCTCGTCAAAGCGACGAGTTTCCTGCTCGATTACACCACCTGCACGTAATACCTCTGCTTGGCGCACTTCTTCATGCTCAAGCCCTTTACGTACATAGTTAAAGGAGTTAAGGTTTTTTAGCTCTGTTTTTGTGCCGAACTCTTCCCGACCGTATGGACGGATGGAGATGTTCGCATCACAGCGAAGAGAGCCCTCCTCCATTTTACAGTCGGAAACACCTGTATATTGGATAATGGATTTCAATTTTTCAAGGTATGCATATGCTTCGTTCGGTGTACGGATATCCGGCTCCGATACGATTTCCACTAGAGGAGTCCCTTGACGGTTGAAGTCTACTAATGAATAACCGTCAGCGTGTGTTAATTTCCCTGCATCCTCTTCCATATGAAGACGTGTAATACCGATGCGTTTTTTATAGCCGTCTACTTCGATTTCAATCCAGCCGTTTTTACCGATTGGTTTATCGAATTGCGAAATTTGATAAGCTTTCGGATTGTCCGGATAGAAGTAGTTTTTACGGTCAAACTTTGTTTCCTGTTCGATTTCCATGTTCAGGGCAAGTGCTGCCTTCATCGCAAAATCAACGACGTTTTTATTAAGAACAGGCAGGACACCTGGATAGCCTAGATCAATAACAGAAGTATTTGTGTTTGGCTCTGCACCAAAGTGGTTAGGTGAGCTTGAGAAAATTTTAGAGTCTGTTTTCAGCTCTACGTGGACTTCTAAACCAATAACCGTTTCAAAGTTCATAATTATTTACCCTCCCAAATTTGAGGAGTTTTTGTATGGAAATCCGTTGCCTTTTCATATGCATAGGCAGTACGGTAAATTGTTTCCTCATCAAAGTGTTTACCGATAATTTGTAAACCAAGCGGCAGGTCTCCGTCAAATCCACAAGGGATCGAAATAGCTGGGACGCCCGCTAAGTTGATCGGAATCGTTAAAATATCATTTGCGTACATTGTCATTGGATCATCGATGTTTTTACCGATTTCAAAAGCAGCTGTAGGTGCAGTCGGGCCAACAATCACATCATATTCTTCGAAAATTTTATCGTAGTCTTGTTTAATCAATGTACGTGCTTGTTGTGCTTTTTTATAGTAAGCATCGTATGTACCAGCACTTAATGAGTAAGTACCAAGCATAATACGGCGTTTTACTTCATCACCGAAGCCTTGTGCACGTGTTTCCTTGTACAACTCCATTAGGTTTTTCACACCTTCTGCACGGAAGCCGTAACGGATACCGTCAAAGCGGGAAAGGTTGGAAGAAGCTTCTGAAGATGAAAGAATGTAATAAGCAGCAAGTGCGTATTTTGAATGAGGTAGCGATACTTCTTCTACAGTGGCACCTAATCCTTTTAATACTTCCAGTGCATCAAGAACCGATTGACGTGCAGCTTCTTGTACACCTTCACCAATGAATTCCTTCGGTACAGCAATTTTCAGGCCCTTAATGTTGCCGTCTAATGCCGCTGCATAATTCGGTACAGGAATATCTGCCGACGTAGAGTCGTTAGGGTCCACACCCGCGATTGCTTCCAATAATAATGCGTTATCGCGTACATTGCGTGTAATCGGACCGATTTGATCTAGAGAAGATGCGAATGCTACAAGACCGAAACGTGATACACGGCCATATGTCGGCTTCATTCCTACAACCCCGCAGTATGCGGCCGGCTGACGGATCGAACCGCCTGTATCTGAACCCAGCGAGAACGGTACTTCCCCTGCTGCTACTGCGGCAGCAGATGCACCTGAGGAACCACCTGGTACATGTTCAAGCTTCCATGGGTTTTTTGTTGTTTTATACGCCGAGTTTTCATTTGAAGAACCCATTGCAAACTCGTCCATATTTAATTTCCCGATTGTTACCATACCTGCTTCTCGCAGTTTTTTTACAACCGTAGCATCATAGATCGGCATGAACCCTTCTAGAATTTTAGAAGCGCATGTTGTTTCAAGACCCTCCGTTACGATATTATCCTTTACGCCAATAGGAAGACCGAATAATGGTCCGCGCTCCTCGAATGGTACTTGATCCAATTCAGCGGCCTTTGCCGTTGCTTGCTCTTTATTTAGTGCTAAAAACGCTTGTACATCACCGTCCAGTTTTTCTACACGGTCAAATGCTTCCTTTGTCAAATCAGCGATTGTCAATTCGCCGTTATGTAGGCTTTCTTGCAATTCTTTCGCTGAACGCTCAAACAATGTCATGCATTGCGCCTCCTTTTTATAATTAGTCTAAAATAGATGGTACTTTCACTTGTCCATCTTCTTGTTCTTTTACGTTTAACATCATTTTTTCACGTGGTAATCCTTGCCCTGCGATGTCTTCGCGCATAACATTCACTAGCGGCAATACGTGGGATGTCGGTTCCACATTTGTTGTATCAAGCTCATTTAGCTGCTCAGCAAAATCCGTAATCTTCCCTAATTGTTCAGCGAATTTTTCCGCTTCTTCCTCTGTAATGGCAAGGCGGGCTAAGTGTGCAACATGCTTTACTTCCTCTTTTGTTAATTTCGCCATTTTTACACCTCCGGATAAAGAAAATTTTCTACCTTTTTTTCAAGTATGTCGGGCTTAATAAAGGTAACCATGCCCATAATGATACCATTTTTGATTTTAAAAATCACAACTTTGTACAAAATTACCGAAACTGCCCCAGTAGTCGGCTGCAGAGCCACTATTTCGCTGCAGTCTAGCAGAAAAAGCAGCATCCCGGAAATCTTTTTGCAGGGCTCTTATTACGAAAAAGGCATCCGCTATATTGATATAACCGCTGTAGGAACCGTTTTTTGAACAGGTATTTATCAAGAAAGGGCTGTCCAGAAAGTTTACACTTTCCAGGCAGCCTCCTTCTCATAATCACCATTTATCGTCAATTATAAATGTGTACAAACGGTTCGTCCTTATTCGCCTCTTTTTTAATGAGTGCTTCCGCTCCGTTAGAGGACGTCACACTCACTGTAATTTGGATATCGTTTGGCAGTTCCTTCAACATCACACCTGTCAGATACTGTGTGAAACCGATGATTTCAGCAGTTCCATAAAATTGAATCGGCACTTCGATTTTAAGACTTGATAATTTATTATCCTGATAGAAGCCTTGCCCGATTACACTCGTGAAGTTTGAGAAATATTCATCGATATCCTGTTTGAAGTTTTGGAATTTATCGTTTAATTCACGGTAAACTTCCTCCGGTGAGGACATCGGCAATGTAACATACTCTTCATTGATTTTTGTCCATTCTCCTAATTTTGAGGAATTTGCCTCCGTAACACTATAAGCAAAATAAGTGCCTGGTACGATAGCATTCCGTGCTTTTTGTTTAAATAACCCAATGACAATTGGGACATTCGCCAGCTCCGGTCGTTGACGCAGCCGGTTTACTACCTCCTGTGCCATCTCCTTGCCGATCTTTTCAAGCTTAGCATCGTCTATCTTTTCTTCATAGTATTCACCATATTGCTCTTTTTGATAATAGTAAATTGAATTTAACGCTAATCCGATAGAAATACCGCCAAGTTTGACCTTATCTTCTCCTGACTTTGTTAAATAGTTTTGTTCTACTAAATGAGCAAGATAGACAGGTGCTTCTTTTGCCTTTGTTGTCGGGTCCAGCTCCTTGCCGTTTGCATCCAGACTAGACGGATTCAGCCCTTTATATTCCGGTCCTTTATCAGTTGTTTGATTTTCCCTTGCCAGCCAATAACGCACTGTGTCTTCCGAAAGGTACTGTCCTTCTTGGAAATAGTAATCCTCTGTATTGAATTCATGCTGGGAAAGTCTCATCAAACCTGTTTCCACTTCCTTCATATCGTATTTCGTATGAATATTGGAAACGACAAGGCCCCGGCTCGCACTTTGTTTATATGGGATTAACGTTTTATAATAATTATCGCTTAATGCAAGATTTGGAATAATCGTCATTTCAGCTTTCTCTTTATCAGACTCCTGTATGACCTCTTCCTCAGGGCTGATGGAAGGTGTACAGCCTGCCAGGACTGCAGCCGCTACGATTGCTGAAAGCCAGCGAAATCGCTTCATGATAGGTAAAACCCCTTTACTGTGGTAAATTTTCGATTAGACGGTTTTCATCCCAAATTTCTATGCCAAGGCTTTGTGCTTTTTCAAGTTTTGAGCCGGCATCCTCACCTGCGATCACAAGATCTGTCTTTTTACTGACAGAACCTGCTATAGAGCCGCCCAACTCTTCTATTTTCGCCTTAGCTTCATTGCGTGTCAATTGTGCAAGTTTTCCTGTCAGAACGATTGTCTTGCCGGCAAATGGATTAGCTCCAGCTTCAACAGCAACCTTCTTGCCTTTATACGTCATATTTACGCCGACATCCTTGAGACGGGAAATCAGCGTCTGTACCTCTTCCGTGGCAAAATAAGAAACAATAGAGTCGGCCATTTTTTCACCAATCTCAAAGATGCTTGTGAGTTCTTCTGCTTTTGCTTCCATCAGAGCATCCATCGTTTCGTATTCTGCAGCTAAAATTTTAGCTGCCTTTTCTCCTACATGTCGGATACCCAGCCCGAATAATAGACGCTCCAGAGAATTGCTCTTCGATTTTTCGAGCGCCTCGACCAGATTGGTAGCTGACTTCAGCCCCATACGTTCCAGCTGTATAAGCTGCTCCACCTGGAGAAGATAAAGATCTGCTACATTCGCAATATACCCTTCACGCAATAGCTGCTCTACGACCTTTTCCCCCAGACCATCTACGTTCATCGCATTACGGGAAACAAAATGCTTGATTCCCTCTGCAATCTGAGCAGGACAGGCCGGATTAACACACCGGAGCGCTACCTCGCCCTCAATCCGGATTAGTTCACTGCCACAGGCGATACAATGCTTCGGCATCTCAAACGGCACCGCTTCTTCCGGACGTTCTGCTGCAATGACGCCTACTACCTCAGGGATAATATCTCCCGCCTTTCGGATAATGACTGTATCATGAATGCGGATATCCTTTTCCCGGATTAAATCTTCATTATGAAGAGACGCACGGCCTACCGTTGTCCCTGCCACTTGAACAGGTGCTAAAATAGCGGTCGGAGTAATAACCCCTGTGCGGCCTACCGTCAGTTCAATATCAAGAAGCTTCGTTGTTACCTCTTCGGCAGGAAACTTATAGGCGATCGCCCAGCGGGGACTTTTTGCAGTGTAGCCCAGCTCATCCTGCTGTGCATAGCGGTTTACCTTGATGACAATACCATCAATTTCATATGATAAATTTGGTCTTGCTTCCGTCCACTTAGTAATAAACGCCAGCACTTCTTCAATTGTTCCACATGTCTGGCGCTCGCGGTTTGACACAAAACCGAGGCTTTCCAAATAATCCAGCATTTCTCCATGTGAGTCAACGCCGTACATTTCACCATCACCGCCGATACCGTAGATGAATACGGATAAATTCCGGCTGGCCGCAATACGGGGATCTAACTGCCGCAGAGAACCTGCCGCTGCATTACGGGGGTTGGCAAACAGCTCCTTGCCCTCTTCTGCCCGCTTAGCATTTAGGCCGGCAAATGATTTTTTTGGCATATACGCTTCGCCCCGCACCTCGATTGTTACTGGCTCTTTCAGGCGGAGCGGGATAGAACGGATCGTTCTTAAGTTTGCCGTAATATCTTCTCCTACAGTTCCGTCTCCGCGTGTAGCTCCCTGGATAAAGCGACCTTCCTCATAGCGGAGAGAAATAGCTAATCCATCAATCTTCAACTCGCATACATAATTGAAGTTATCGCCAATCGATTGGCGGATTTTCCGGTCAAAATCCCGTAACCCTTCCTCATCAAAAGCATTGGAGAGGCTAAGCATCGGGAACTCATGTGTCACTTTCTGAAAACCTTCAAGCGCCATACCACCCACGCGCTGTGTGGGCGAATCAGGGTAGATGAGAGAAGGATTTGCTTCCTCAAGCGCAATTAGCTCTTCCATCAGCCGGTCATAGGTTGAGTCCGGTACAATGGGTTTATCCAAAACATAATAAGCATAGCCGTATTCGTGTAACAGTTCATTCAATTCAGCAATGCGTTGTTCAATTTCGTTCATACAATACCTCCATCATACCTTTGTAATCGGTGCTAAATTTGCAAGCAGCTTTTTAATACCTGCATTCGGAAACGCAACCTTCAATTCAAGCTCGTTTCCTTCTCCACTCACGTTCACAACCATTCCTGTCCCAAATGCCTTATGTTCAACCTTATCACCGATTTTCCAATCAAGAGCAGCAGCTCCTGTCGGTTTCGGACGTGTTACTGGCGGCGTTTTTTGTACGTTGCCTTGTGTACGTGCATATGGAGCTCTATCATAGCTATTGCGGCTTGCTCCAAATGGTAAAGATTGTGAAACGCTTCCTGCCTTTGAAACATGCTCTACAATTTCTGGAGAGATTTCCTGAATAAAGCGGGAAGGTGTATTGTAGCTCGAACGGCCAAATATTGTCCGTGATTGTGCACACGTTAAATACAGGCGTTCTTCCGCTCTTGTTGTCCCCACGTAAGCCAATCTGCGCTCTTCTTCCATTTCCTCCGGGCTTTCTAAAGACCGTGAATGAGGGAAAATATTTTCCTCCATACCGATGATAAATACGATTGGAAACTCAAGTCCTTTTGCGGAGTGCATCGTCATCAGTACGATAGATCCCTCTTCTTCTGAAGAATCATCATTCATCGAGTCAATATCGGCAATCAGCGCCAAGTCCGTCAGGAAGGCAATCAGAGATTGGTCCTCGCTGCGCTCTTCAAATGCCTGTGTAACTGTTAGAAACTCTTCAATATTTTCTAGCCGACTCTCTGCTTCAATAGACTTCTCATTTTGCAGCATTGCCCGGTAGCCGGATCGTTCGATTACTTCCTCTACAAGCTCCGTCACGGTCAATTCTTCTTGACGGGCCGTTAAATCAGAAATCATTGCATAAAATTGCTCCGCAGAAGCCGCGGCTTTCCCTGATAGCCCGATGAATAACAACTCCTGCATAGCATCGAAAATAGAACGGTCGCGCTCAATAGCGTAACGTGCTATTTTTTCAAATGAGGTCGCCCCAATGCTTCGTTTCGGCTCATTAATAATACGTGCTAAAGACAGGTCATCATCATTATTGGCAATAAGACGCAAATAAGCGAGGAGATCCTTGATTTCTTTTCGATCATAGAACTTCGTGCCTCCGACGATTTGATAGTTCATGTTCGCTTTAACAAGGACTTCCTCCATCACACGGGACTGGGCATTTGTGCGGTAGAGTATGGCGAAATCCCCCGGCTTGCGCCCTTCTTTTTGCATTAGCTTCTGGATTGACTGAGCAACGAACTGCGCTTCCTCCTGTTCGTTATATGCTTTATAATAAACAATTTTTTCTCCGTCCGGGTTGTCCGTACGCAGAACCTTTGGATAGCGGCTTTCATTATTTTCGATAATGCTGTTAGCAGCCTGAAGAATGCGTTTTGTGGAGCGGTAATTTTGCTCCAGCATAATAACCTTTGCATCCCGGTAGTCTTTTTCGAAAGATAAAATATTCGTAATATCTGCCCCGCGCCAACGGTAAATGGACTGATCCGAATCCCCTACCACACAAATATTACGGAATTTACGTGCCAATAATTTTACTAATAAATATTGAGTTTTGTTCGTGTCCTGATACTCATCTACATGAATGTACTGGAATTTATGCTGATAGTATTCTAATACATCCGGTGCCTCTTCAAACAGGCGGATCGTCATCATAATCAAATCATCAAAGTCCAGTGATGAATTCAGCTTCAGGCGCTTCGTATAGCCCTCATATACTTGGGCTACGATTTTTTCGAATGGATTGCGCTCATTCATGTTCATCTTGAAGCCCTCGACTGTTATTCCTTCATTCTTTGCTGAGCTGATTGTATTTAAAATTGCCCTTGGCTCATAATGTTTCGGGTCAATATTATATTCCTTCATCAGGTTTTTTACGACTGTCAGCTGATCGCTTGAATCCAAGATGGAAAAGCTCTTCGAATAGCCAAGACGGTCGATATTGCGGCGTAGGATACGGACGCACATCGAGTGGAAGGTAGACACCCACATGCTTTCGCAAGTTCCGTTACCAAGAATACCGTCAATACGCTCCCGCATTTCGCGTGCCGCTTTATTTGTAAATGTAATCGCTAGAATTTTTGAAGGATATACTTCCTTTTCTACTACTAGATAAGCAATACGGTGCGTCAATACACGAGTCTTTCCTGAACCCGCTCCGGCCATGATTAATAATGGCCCCTCTGTCGTCTGCACTGCTTCTTTCTGCTGTGGATTCATCCCATTCAGTAAATTCTTTGATAGTTGTTCCATATTGCACCGCCTTTCACAAACATTTGTTCCTATTCATTTTATAACATAACCGACTTTACAGCTTCAACTGTTTTCAGGGCTGCCTGTAAATCTTCATAAATAATATTTCCAACTACCACTGTATCTGCTGCCTTTGCCATTTCAGCTGCCTGCTCTGCAGAGGTAATACCCCCTCCGTAGAATAGCTTTGTCTCTTCAAGTACGTCTTTCACAGAAGCAACGAGTGCTGCTTCCCCGTACGTGCCGCTATATTCCATATAAAAAATTGGAAGTTTAAAATATTTCTCCGCCATGCGAGCATAGGCAATTACATCATCTTCCGATAAATCCGTCTCCGCTCCCGTCACTTGTGCGACCTTGCAGTCTGGATTCAGCACACAATACCCTTCTGCCACCAGCTCTTCCCATACCATAATATCGCCGAACTCTTTGATTGCCTGATGATGCAGATCCTTCACCCATTTTGTATCACGGCTATTCAGTACAGAAGGAATAAAGTAGTAATCATAGCCTGGTGTCACTGATTCCAAATTGGAAATCTCCAAGGCAATCGGCACAGAAAAGCGCCGTACGCGCACGAGAATATCAAGCACATTATCAAGCGTTACACCGTCCGTTCCCCCCACTAAAATAACATCGGTTCCCGATTCACATACCCGCTCCAGATCTTCATCCGAAATCTCCTTGGCCGGGTCGATTTTGAATACATGCCTCCATTGTAAGTAGTCCATTCATTTCCCACCTGTTTCAACATATTTTTGTCTCTAGTATAACAAACAACAGCCCTAAAGCGCCCGATTAGCCCTGATAAGCGCAGTAGAAAATAGAGCTTGGCCAATCCTGACACTTTCACTCTAAAATAAACGTCGGCGCCTTTGCCCCCCATTACCTGCTGCCCCAAATCTCTCTCTTTCCTTAACAATAAAAAACTGAGCAGCAAGCCGCCCAGCTTTATAATGGAGCCGAAGCGTACATTCTGCCCCGGCTGCTTATCTATTATGTTAATTGCTCAGCAAATTTTCCTTACTTCGTGCGATCTTGAAACGGCTTTTCATCTGGATATAAGCGTCCCAGCATTTCATCGTACGTATCATTTCCGTAGTCAAAGCAACGACGAACGCGTGAAATAGTAGCGGTTGATGCACCTGTTTCTTTTTTTATTGTTTCATATGTTTTCTTTAGGCGCAGTAGATGGGCCACTTCAAAACGCTGTGCCAATGATTGGATTTCACTGATCGTACATAAGTCATCAAAAAACTTATAGCACTCCTCTATGTTTTTCAGTTCCAACACTGCTTTAAATAATTGGTCTGTTTGATGCCCACGAATTTTTTCGATTTGCATACTCTCACCCTTCCTTAAATCATTCGGAATACGATACACTTGCAGCAATTCCCGGAGATGTCGGCACAAAGTGAATCCATGTCTGTCCTGGGACAAGCAGCATCTCACTGCCGTCATTCTCAATTGCTACAAGTAAGCCGTCCCTGTTTTCCCATCTTACTTCACGGAGCATGCCTTGCTGTGCAACATAGGCAGTACCGCCTGATGTAATATCAATATCTCTTCTGCCTTCATTATCGATAATACGATGGCTCATTTCGAAAAAGAGCACATTCGATAACTGTACCGGCTCGCCTGTCAGATCATCTACTGTCTGTTCGCCAGCTGAGGCTCTTGTATAAAGGTTTTCTTCAGCGTTATATGTGTAGGTACTATTAAAGGCACTATTACTATAGCTAATAGATACTTCATTTGCCTTTGTTCCTATTTTAACATTATCTTGTTCCTCATAAAATGAATATAACACTTTTTTCTGGTAAAGTAACGAAGCGCCTACCTTTTCAGCAGCAGCCGTTACATTTTCTCCCGGCATATAGGAATTATGCGGTGCTCTTCTTTCGTTGGAACGTTGAAACAGTGTGCCATCATAATTCATTCCGTTAATATTATCGATAACTCCGCTTGTCAGCATACTTTTTGCTTCCGGGCTGTATCCGTGGGCAATATAAAATGCATCAAGCCCTTTTGCTATGTCCACAAAATAGGAACGCGCACTCCGAATTGGTCCGATATTCGTAGGAATCTCCGACTGATACAATGCTAAAAAGCGTGTTACATCTCCCTCTGCAAGCATCTCGTATACAACATCCGCAGAAGCGATACCTGATTGCGGCCTTGCATCCGGATGGTTATTAATCGTCACTAAAATCGGCCGGAGCAACGATTCTTCTGCGACCTTCTCACCTGTAAAAGGTGTTGTATAAGGCAGTTCCTCTACCGCTTCCTCTACTTCTTCAGGTTCGGCTGATACAGGCTTTACTTCTTCGGATGTATCCTTATTGCAGGCTGCCAACAGTAAAGCTGAACACATAACAAACAACACTCTCTTTTTGACCATTTCCCTTGTCTCCTTTTCTAACGCATAACAGAAGGCAGCATCACATTATTTTTCATGACATCAAAAATTCCCCGCGGTGTAAGCCGAATATATGGTAGATGTGTAGATTGTAAAAATAATAGTGTATAAATAGCATCTGTATGATGGTAGCCCCGTTCGCGCAGTGCCTCTTTTAAAGCAAGCTCTTTTTCTATTAAATGCTCAACTTTTCCATCGTACATTCCCCCTGCGATTGGAAGAGGCAAACTTGCCGCAACCTCTCCATCTTCCACCAGTACAATCCCGCCACGCATATTTTTTAATTCTTGGAAAGCATGTTTCATGTCACGAATGCTCTTACCGATTAAAATAATATCTCCTGTATTAGAATAAGAAGAGGCAAAGCCTTTTACATGGGTATCGAAGCCTTTAATCATTGTATTAACGCGCCACTTTCCATTACGGTCGACGAGCATTAAATAACTCTCTTCCTTACCTACCGGCAGCTCTCTTTTATGTGCTGGTATTTTAGCACTAAATGGCTTTGTGATAACATCATTGACAAGCTCCATTCCAATAGGCATCGAGAATTGGAAATCATCTTCTCGCAGTTCAAAACGAAGATCGAACTCTCCCAATCCCGACCAATCGATTGCATGAAAATCATAAACCTGCTCCCCATCTTTTTTCAGCCAGACTCCTTTTGACAGAACAGATTCTGGCTGTGGTGAAAACTCGTCTTTTAAGATATTCAATGTCGCATATCTGCCGGTTGCCACCATACCATGAAGGCTGGCCATATTATAATAGCGCGCTATATTATAGCTTGCCATCTGGTAGGCATCAATTGGATTTACCCCTGCATCAAGCGCGACCTGAATACACTTGTCCATCACGCCATCTTGATAAAAGGCAGGTGTTGCCCCATCAGTTGTCATCATAAGGTGGTCAAAGATATTTAATTTCTTTTCCAGAATCCCTTTCAAGAGATCCGGCAAATCGGGACGAATAGAAGAATGCCGAAGTGTTACTTTAATACCGTGCTGCACACGTCTTACTACTTCATCAGCCGTCATCGCCTCATGATCGCCGTCAGCTCCGAGCAAGCGCATTTTTACTAATGTTCTTTCTGAAGCACCTGGGAAATGTCCTTCTATTTTCTTTCCTTTATGTTTGGCGGATTGAATCCAATACAGCATTTGGTCATCTCCGCGTAAAAGGCGCGGCCATCCAGTCAACTCTCCTCCAAGCAGAACATCCTGCCGATCCAGCCATTCGAGGACAGATTCATTGGAGAAGAAATCCCCTTCCTGTTCAATCTCCGTCTGGGAATCAAACCGGGCCCACCAGTAAAATGAAAACGGCAGTGAGTTTAATTGATCTATAAGTGAAAACGCTTTCTTATTGTTGGTTAATAAAACAAGGGTCATATTGTCTGATAAAAATGTAGTGGTGCCTCTTTGTGCTGCATATTCAGCAAAAGAACTAGGATTGTACAGCTGATAAGGATGTACATGCGGTTCAATATAGCCAGGCACAATCGTTTTACCTGCCATATCCAAGATTTGAGATCCTTCTATATTTGCCGGCATTTCCTCTCCCACATAGACAATGCGGTCTTTTACAATCCATATATTTCCGGTCATCCACTGCTTAAACATACTATGCAAATAGCGCGCATTTTTTAAAACCATGCAAGGCGCTGATTTTCCATCGATTGTTGCTACCTGTTCGCGAATGTCTTTTATCTTCCACTTAATTTCAGGCATATCTTACACCCCTTTCAAAATCTCTTCCCGTATAGTGTCTTCCCGTCAGCACATACTACAAATGCACCTTCATTCGGTAGACGATTTTATCGTAACATAGCACTTTCATAAAGCAAAGTACTTCGGAGGGATTATTTTACTTTTTTGAAGGGAGGTGATTGTATGCTATCGGAAAATATTTCTGAACAAAACGGTTTTATTCGTATGATCTGCGGTATAGCTCTTGTATCGTTTGGTACAGCACGTATCTCCCGTAAACCTGACTGTCTCATCGGAAAATTAATGGTTATTGGCGGTGCGATGAAAGTTGCGGAAGGCTATTATCAATACTGCCCAGTAACAGCAATGGTAGTCAATGATGAGGACTATGGCTACGAGGACGATATGATGAATTAGGAAACCGTCATAAAAAGAGGATTAGCAGGGAATCAGCCTTCTGTTATGACATATTCTATTGAAAGCAGCATGGGTAGTTTACCCGTGCTGCTTTATTTAATACTATATTTCTAGCTTAAGATATTGTCTCACTGAAAAGTACGCCAGCCGATATCTTTGCGGTAGAAGAACTTATCCCATTCCTTCTTGCCAAGCTCTGTGTATACTTTTTCTTGTGCTTCCTTCAGTGAATCAGCTTTAGCTGCTATGAGCAGTACTCGTCCGCCATTTCCTACAAATTGATCGTCTACCTGCTTCGTTCCTGCATGATAGACAGGCAGCTCCACATTAGCAAGATCCGGTAATGGATTTCCTTTTTCCACATCTCCCGGATAGCCCTCAGCAGCTACTACGACTCCTAAAACTGCTTCATTATGCCATTGTAAATCAAAGTATTTTTCTTCCATTAGGGCTTTCATAAACAAACCAAAATCTGAAGCCATACGCGGTAGTACTACCTGTGTTTCAGGATCACCAAAACGAGCATTGAATTCAATCACTTTCGGCCCTGCTGCCGTTAAGATAAGCCCTGCGTAAAGGATACCTGTAAAGGATGCTCCTTCCTCCTCCATCGCCTTTACTGTCGGCTCAACGATTTCAATGTAGGCACGGGATACCATTTCCTGCGGGATTTGCGGTACTGGTGAATAAGCTCCCATCCCTCCTGTATTTGGTCCTTCATCTCCGTCATAGGCGCGTTTGTGATCCTGTGCGATCACCATCGGGTAAATTTGCCCTTTATGTACAAATGACATAAACGAAAATTCTTCCCCTTCCAGGAACTCCTCGATCACTACACGTGATGAAGAATCACCGAAGCGCTGATTGCCGATCATATCATTTATAGCTTCAATCGCTTCTTCTTCTGTCATCGCGACGATAACACCCTTTCCTGCCGCTAACCCGTCTGCTTTGACGACAATTGGTGCTCCCTGCTCCTTAATATAAGTAATGGCAGGCTCTGCTTCTGTAAATGTTTGATATGCTGCTGTAGGGATACTATATTTTTTCATGATTTCCTTTGCGTAGGATTTTGAGCCTTCAATTTGTGCAGCTGTTTTTGTCGGCCCGAAAACTAATAATCCTTCAGCCTGAAAATAATCAACAATTCCTGCAGCAAGCGGCTGTTCTGGCCCTACAAACGTCAGATCAATTGCTTGTTCCTTTGCAAATGCCGCTAATTTTTCAAAATCCATTGCATCAATGCTGATAACTTCTGCATGGTTTTTCATGCCGTCATTGCCTGGTGCTACAAATACCTTCTCCACTGATGGCGCATCGTTGAACTGCTTTGCGATGGCATGCTCACGGCCGCCACTTCCGATTACTAGAACCTTCATGCAATTATCCTCCCGAAATCCTGTTTTTTTATATAAAAAAAACGCCCGCCTTATCTAGAATTAAGCGAGCGTTCTGCATCCTACAATAACCATCTGATAATCGTACCCGACCAGAATAGTCATATTCAATGCGCTATTGTACAGATGTTGCCTTTCTGTCTCCTCCGGCCAAAGTGAAGACATACTGGGCTGTACATTTTTTATCGGCGACATGTCCGGCCAAAGCCATGTGCCCAGCTATTTTCCTCTTCCGGCCAGAAAGAAGAATACAGCTTTTTTCAAACGCTTCTGCCATTATCCGGCCAGAACAATGGCGAAACATTATTCTATTATAGCTTGCAAAAGATAAACAGACTAGCCTTTTTTATCAAAATATCGAACAAGACAATCAATTGAATAAATTGCCTGCAGGAATGGATAGTTTACCCGTGTTTTTTAAAATACCCGCGATTTTAGAAAGCTTATCCGCGGAAATCCTCGCTTTACCCGTGAATTTCGTTCAAATACCGGCTTTTCCAAAGGATTTACCCGCGAATTTTAATGTTTGAAGTGACGTACCCCTGTAAACACCATCGCAATTCCATGCTTATTCGCCATGTCGATTGAATCTTGGTCCTTGATCGATCCACCCGGTTGAATGATCGCCGTAATACCAGCCGCTGCTGCTGCTTCCACTGTATCATTCATCGGGAAAAATGCATCCGATGCAAGCGCTGCCCCTTTTGCTTTATCTCCAGCTTGTTCAAAGGCAATTTTTGCCGCACCGACGCGATTCATCTGACCGGCACCGACTCCAACTGTCATTTGACTGTCCGTTACAACAATGGCATTTGATTTCACATGCTTCACTACTGCCCAGCCCAGCTTCATTGCTTTCCATTCTTCTTCAGTCGGCTCGCGGTCTGTCACAACTTTGATATCCGCCTCGTTAAAGCCAAAGCGATCCGGCTCTTGGACTAATAGGCCGCCTTCTACTGATACAACATTAAATTTGTCCTGCTTTGCCTGTGAGAAATCAATCGTCATAAGGCGGATATTTTTCTTTTGTGTCAGGATGTTCAGTGCTTCATCCGTAAATGAAGGGGCAATAATAATCTCCAGGAAGATGCCGGAAAGCTTTTCGGCAGTAGCTTGATCAACTCCTTTGTTAAGGGCGATGATCCCGCCAAAAATAGATGTTGGATCTGCTTCATATGCTTTATTAAACGCTTCTTCAATTGTAGTACCTGTCCCAACACCACAAGGATTCATATGCTTTACAGCTACGGCTGCAGGCATTTCAAATTCCTTCACGATCTGCAGCGCTGCATTGGCATCCTGAATATTGTTATAGGAAAGCTCTTTCCCGTGCAGCTGCTTTGCATAGGCAATCGAGAAATCCGAGCCAAGACGTTTTTGATAAAATGCCGCTTTTTGGTGTGGATTTTCACCATAACGCAAGTTTTGTTTCAATTCATACGTCAATGTTAAATTCTCAGGGAACTCTTCTCCAATTGCTTCTGTTAAATGGTTAGAGATATAGGAATCATAAGCTGCCGTATGGCGGAATACTTTTGCCGCTAAACGACGGCGTGTTTCGATTGTTGTTTTCCCATCTGCCTTTAATTCTTCCAGCACCTGTGGATAGTCGTTTGCATCTACGATTACCGTCACATAGTCATGGTTTTTTGCTGCTGAACGAAGCATTGTCGGCCCGCCGATATCAATATTTTCAATAGCATCTTCCCATGTCACATCGGGCTTAGAGATGGTCTCAATAAATGGGTAAAGGTTTACACAGACGATTTCAATCGGCTCGATTCCGTGCTCTTCCATTTGGGCAACATGGCTCGGTTCATCGAATTTGCCAAGTAAGCCGCCATGAATCATTGGATTCAATGTTTTCACACGGCCATCCAGGATTTCCGGAAACTTTGTTACTTCATCAACAGCTGTAACAGCTACGTCATTATCCTGAAGCAGTTTTTTCGTCCCGCCTGTGGAAAGTACCTCATAGCCTAGTGCCACAAGCTCTTTTGCAAACTCTAAAATACCATCTTTATTCGAAACACTGATTAGTGCACGTTTAGTCACAATAAAGTCCTCCAATTTATGTACGCATTTGCCTCTGGAATCCAGACTAGTGCGAAAATTTTAGTTGAATAATGATTGCAGCGTCTTTGAGTAAAGGTCATGTTCAACTGCATGAATGCGCTCTTCCGTCGCTTCACGGTCATTTAGTACAACTTCAACTGCTTGCTGTGAAATGATTGGTCCTGTATCCATCCCCGCATCTACAAAATGCACTGTTACACCTGTCACCTTCACTCCGTGCTCCATTGCCTGCCCAATAGCATCCTTGCCTGGGAAGGAAGGTAACAAAGAGGGATGAATATTGACGATACGATTAGGATAAGCAGAAAGCAGTACATCTCCTACGAGACGCATATACCCTGCAAGGACAATCCACTCCACATTAAGCGCCCGAAGTTCCTCAACCAATGCTTCTTCATAATCCGCCTTTGAATTAAACTGTTTCGGCGAAAGCTCAAGCACTGGAATATCAAACTGCTTAGCACGTGTTACAACAAATGCCCCCGGCTTATCTGTTACAACAAGTGCCACTTGAGCATGCAAGTCGCCGCTTATAACGGATTCCTGGATTGCCTGGAAGTTACTGCCGCTTCCTGAAGCGAATACAGCTATCTTCGTCGTCATTGTTCCAAGCTCCCGTCATGCAAACCATTAAAAAGGACACCCTCGCCTTTTACAACGCGGCCGATTCGGTAAGCTTTTTCACCATTTGTTTCTGCAGCAGCCATCACTTTTTCCGCTTCTGCTTCCGGAACAGCAACAACAAAGCCAATCCCCATATTAAATACGTTGTATAGGTCCTTATCTGCAAGCTGCCCCTTCTCCTTTAAAAATTCAAAGATGCGAAGCACCGGCCAAGAACCCAGTTCAATCTCTGCCGCTAGTCCTTGTGGGAGCATACGAGGCAGATTTTCATAAAAGCCGCCGCCCGTCACATGGGCACAACCATGCACATCTCCGGCCTTTTGCATAGAAAGGACAGGCTTTGCATACAGCTTTGTCGGCACAAGTAGCGCTTCTCCGATTGGTCCTAAATCCTCGTAGCCTTCTACGATTGTATCTACTGCAAAATCATTGTCCGCAAAGACGATCTTTCGTACTAAAGAATAGCCGTTTGAATGCACTCCGCTTGAAGCCAGACCAATCAGCACATCGTCCTCTGAAATTCTTTCACCTGTAATGACAGCCGATTTCTCACAAGCACCAACCGCAAAGCCCGCCAAGTCATATTCGTCTTCCTCATAAAGACCAGGCATTTCAGCTGTCTCGCCGCCAATCAGGGCAGCACCCGATTGCACACAGCCGTCTGCTACACCTTTTACAATCTGCTCGATTTTTGCAGGGTCTGCTTTTCCTACAGCTACATAGTCGAGGAAATACAGCGGCTCTGCGCCTTGCGCTACAATGTCGTTGACGCACATTGCTACACAATCGATGCCGATTGTATCGTGCTTATCTACCATGAATGCCAATTTCAGCTTTGTCCCTACCCCATCTGTACCCGAAATCAGAACCGGCTCTTTCAAGTTCAATGCAGACAGATCAAACATGCCGCCGAATCCGCCAAACGTGCCCATCACACCGAGACGATTTGTACGTTCTACATGGGATTTCATGCGTTTTACTGCTTCATATCCTGCTTCAATATTTACGCCTGCTTGTTCATAGGCTTTAGACATCTTCATTCTCCTCCATTAACGTAACAATTCTTTTTCATGTGGCAAAATCGTGTCTGGGAAAATTTCAGTAGGATATTTTCCTGTAAAGCATGCCATACAAAGCCCGCCGTTTTCATCTTCAAATGGTCGTTCAATCGCTTTTATCAACCCTTCAGCCGAGAGGAATGTCAGGGAGTCTGCACCAATAGTCTGACGGATTTCTTCCACATTCTGACTTGAGGCAATAAGCTCTTCATGTGTTGAAGTATCAATGCCGTAGAAACATGGATCTGTCATTGGCGGCGACGAAATCACAACATGTACCTCTTTTGCTCCGGCTTCCTTGAGCATACGCACGATACGGCGGGATGTTGTGCCACGTACAATCGAATCATCTACCATAATCACACGCTTTCCTTTTACGACCTGTACAACTGGAGAAAGCTTCATTTTCACTCCGCGCTCACGTAGCTCCTGTGTAGGCTGAATAAACGTACGACCTACATAACGGTTTTTAATCAGGCCAAGCTCATAAGGAATACCGCTTTCCTCTGCAAAACCAATAGCCGCGGAAATACTGGAATCCGGCACGCCTGTTACTACATCAGCCTCAATGTGCATACATTCCCGTGCAAGTTCTTTGCCCATACGTTTACGTGCCATATGGACATTAATGCCGTCGATATTAGAGTCTGGACGGGCAAGGTAGACATATTCCATTGCGCACATCGTCCGCTGTTCCTTTTCAACATAACTGTCCACTTCCAGCCCATTGTTTGAAATAATCAATAATTCTCCCGGTTCTACCTCCCGGACATATTCAGCACCAATGAGGTCAAAGGCACATGTTTCAGAAGCGACAACCCATGCATCACCCAGCTTGCCAAGCGCTAAAGGACGCAGCCCATTACGGTCACGTGCTACAATCATTGAATCAGTTGTTAATAGTAGAATAGAGAAGGCGCCTTTCAATAAGGAAAGAGCATTTTTCACCTTTGCCCGGAACGGCGAATGTGAGCTCTTTTTGATTAAATGGACGACTACTTCCGTATCGGAAGTTGAGTTAAATATACTGCCTGAGCGCTCTAAATATTGCTTTAGATGCGTAGCGTTTACTAGATTACCATTATGCGCGATTGCCAGTGAGCCTGTTGATGAACGGAAAAGCAGCGGCTGCACATTTTCAATACCATTGCCACCCGCTGTTGCATATCTGGCATGGGCAATGGCTGCATGTCCAATGGCCGTATGCAATTTTTCTTCATTGAATACATCATTTACGAGTCCTTCGCCCTTGACCGCACGAAGCTGCTGGCCGTCTGTTGTGACGATGCCAGCTCCTTCCTGTCCGCGGTGCTGCAGGGCATGCAAACCGTAATAGCTTAACTGCGCTGCCTCTTTATGACCCCATATTCCGAAAACACCACATTCCTCATTTAAGCCTCTGATTTCAGCAAGCATGGGATTGCTCCTTTCCAAGCCGAACGGAATTCCTCCACTGTACCTTCAATAAGCACACCGTTGTCACCGTTGATTGTTAGTTTCGCCTCTTCTGTTACGACACCGATCTTTTGTGCATCCTTTACGATTTCTTCAAATGCTTTTGCATTTTCCTCTTTAACTGTTAACACAAAACGTGATTGAGATTCAGAGAATAACACTGTAACGGCAGAACCTGCTAATGTAACATTGACACCTAATGAATCTGAAGCAAATGTTTTCTCAGCTAGTGCTACTGCTACACCACCTTCAGAAACATCATGTGCTGACTCTACTAAACCTGCACGGATTGCTGCTAGAATAGCTGCTTGTCGTGCTGCTTCAACATCTAAATCGATTGATGGGGCTTTACCTGAAATTTCACCCTCTACTAATTTCTGAAGCTCCGAACCACCGAATTCCGTTCTTGTTTCACCAATCAAGTACACGATGTCTCCTGCTTGTTTTACATGTTGAGTCGTAACATGCTCTAATTCTTTTACTAAACCAACCATCCCGATTGTCGGTGTTGGATAAACTGCTACACCTGAACGTTCATTATAAAGGGATACATTTCCGCCGATGACTGGCGCATTTAGCGCTGTACATGCTGCAGCGATTCCATCAGCCGACTTTTCAATCTGCCAAAAGATTTCCGGCTTCTCCGGATTGCCAAAGTTCAAGCAG
Source organism: Lysinibacillus odysseyi 34hs-1 = NBRC 100172 (assembly GCF_001591965.1). Classification (GTDB taxonomy): domain Bacteria; phylum Bacillota; class Bacilli; order Bacillales_A; family Planococcaceae; genus Lysinibacillus_B; species Lysinibacillus_B odysseyi. Next base: position 10,735 of record NZ_BCVX01000011.1, on the reverse strand, counting down.
TCCGTAATGGCAAGCGGTTCGCCCCCAGAGCAAACAATATTTCGTGCTGCTTCTGCCACCGCAATTTTTCCACCTGTTTCTGGGTCAAGGTAAATATAACGGGAATTACAATCAGTTGTCATAGCCAGCCCTTTATTTGTACCTCGCACACGCAATACAGCCGCATCAGAACCAGGTGCTACTACTGTATTTGTCCGTACTTGGTAGTCATATTGACCGTATACCCACTCTTTGGAAGCCACTGTCGGTGCTTTTAAAAGAGCTGTCAATGTTTCCTTGTAATCAGCTACTTGCGGCTCAGTGTTTTCCTTTGACTGGAACTCAGCATAATAAGCAGGCTCTGCAGATGGCTTATGGTAAACAGGCGCATCTTCAGCAAGAGCATCTGCCGGCACTTCTGCTACGACTTCTCCTTTATGAAGCAGACGAAGCATTTTGTCATCTGTCACACGGCCTATTGCTACAGCATCCAAATCGTATTTCTCAAAGATAGCCTTGATTTCATCTTCCCGGCCCTTTTTCACAACAAGCAGCATACGCTCCTGTGATTCAGATAGCATCATCTCGTAAGCTGTCATTCCTGTTTCACGCTGCGGTACAAGATTCAAGTTCATTTCTACCCCAGAGCCTGCTTTAGAAGCCATCTCTGCTGAAGAAGACGTAAGACCTGCGGCACCCATATCCTGAATCCCTACTAATGCGTCTGATTTCACTACTTCTAAACAAGCTTCAAGTAAAAGCTTCTCCATAAATGGATCTCCTACTTGTACTGCCGGTCTTTTGTCTTCCGAATCTTCCGTTAATTCTTCGGATGCAAATGTTGCACCATGAATACCATCACGTCCTGTTTTTGCTCCGACATACATAACCGTGTTACCCACACCGGCTGCAATACCACGCTGAATATCCTTATGATCAATCAATCCCACGCACATAGCATTAACTAGCGGGTTTCCTTCATAGCAAGGATCAAATTGGATTTCTCCTCCCACTGTCGGAATACCAATACAGTTGCCATATCCTGCGATTCCTGCGACTACTTCCTCGAACAAGTATTTTCCACGCGCTGACTTCAGCTCACCAAAACGCAATGAATTCAGCATCGCGATAGGACGTGCTCCCATCGAGAAAACGTCACGGATAATACCACCGACACCTGTTGCCGCTCCCTGGTAAGGTTCAATCGCAGATGGATGGTTATGTGATTCCATTTTGAATACAACCGCCTGCTCGTCCCCAATATCTACAATCCCGGCTCCTTCTCCAGGACCCTGAAGTACTTGAGGCCCCTTTGTCGGGAACTTGCGCAGCACAGGTTTTGAGTTTTTGTAAGAGCAGTGTTCAGACCACATTACGGAGAAAAGGCCTGTCTCTGTCCAGTTTGGGAGGCGACCTAAAATCCCTTCCACCATTGTGTATTCTTCATCTGACATACCCATCTGAGCATATAGCTTTTCTTCTTTAATTTGCTCCGCTGTTGGCTCAAACTTAGTTGTTGACATGATTTTCCCTCCACTGCTTTACAATTGATTTAAATAACTTTAGACCATCTGCTCCGCCTACCAATGCATCAACTGCACGTTCGGGGTGAGGCATCATGCCAAGAACATTTCCACGTTCATTGATAATGCCAGCAATATCTTCAAGAGAGCCATTCGGATTTTCCCCTGAATATGTGAATACGATTTGATTGTTTTCTTTTAATCTTTCTAATGTCTCTTCATCACAATAATAGTTACCCTCGCCATGAGCGATCGGAACTGTAATGACTTCTCCTTGTTCATACTGACTTGTAAAGAGAGTGCTGTTGTTTTCCACTTTCAGCTGTACTGGGCGGCACATGAATTTTAAATTCTTATTTCGGAGGAGTGCGCCCGGCAGCAGCCCTGCTTCGGTTAAAATTTGAAAACCATTACATACGCCTAATACCGGTTTGCCTGCTTCGGCAGCTTTTTTTACTTCTGACATAATATTAGATTGATTGGCCATCGCCCCGCAACGTAAGTAGTCCCCGTAGGAGAAGCCCCCTGGTACCAAAATACCATCAAAATTGCTGAGATCTGTTTCTGAATGCCAAACGAATTCTACTTCTTCACCTAGTTCATCCTTGATTGCATGGTACATATCGATGTCACAGTTTGACCCAGGGAAAACGAGTACTGCGAATTTCATGATTAGTTTGCCTCCTCGACTTCATAGCGGTAGTCCTCGATGACCACATTCGTTAATACTTTCTCACACATTTCTTTTACTATCGTATCAATGTCTTTTTCCGTATCGCCGATTGTCAGCTCTAAATATTTGCCAATCCGCAGGTCTTCTACTTCATCGTAGCCCATTTTTACTAATGAACCCTTTACTGCCGAACCTTGTGGATCTAGGATACTTTCGCGTAATGTAACGTAAATTTTAACCTTTTTCATTCTCTATTGTCCTCCAAGTCTAGTAAGTATGATTTCGTAACTTTCCGTTAAACTGCCAAGATTGCGGCGGAACACATCTTTATCAAGCTTTTGTTTTGTTTTGGCATCCCAAAGCCGGCAAGTATCTGGTGAAATTTCGTCCGCAAGCAGGACATTGCCATCCTGATCCCGCCCGAACTCTAATTTAAAGTCAATCAGCTCTACACCAACCTCTTCAAAAATAGGACGTAATACATCATTTACCTTCAGGCCGCCTTCATATAACGCCTGTACTTCCTCGGCTGTTGCGATACCCAGGACATCAATATGCTCTGTTGAAATATGCGGATCTCCCAAGTCATCATTTTTATAATAGAATTCCACGATTGGACGCTTGAGAGGTGTTCCCTCTTCAAGCCCCAAACGCTGCGCAAGCGAACCGGCTGCGGTGTTTCTGACAACAAGTTCAATCGGAATAATGTCGACTTTACGTACAAGCTGCTCATGGTCGGAAAGGCGCTTCACAAAATGTGAAGCGATTCCGTTCTCCTGTAGTTTTTCAAATAGTAATGTAGTGATACGATTATTCAGAACGCCTTTTCCGGCGATTTCTTCCTTCTTCTCCCCATTGAATGCAGTAGCACTGTCTTTATACTCCACAAAGAGAATGCTCGGGTCCTCCGTCGCATATAACCGTTTTGCCTTACCCTCATACAAAAGCTGACCTTTCTTCATGACCTGTTCCCCCTAGATTATTGTAGACCGCAACGTTCGAAAATAAGGTCGACGTTTTGGATGTGATAGTTATAGTCAAAGCAATCATCCAGCTCTTCTTTTGTTAAGTAAGAAGTGATTTTTTCATCCGCTTCCACTAACGGGCGGAACTGTGTTTGCTCGTCCCATGCACGTGCTGTCAATGGCTGTACAGTATCATACGCTTCTTCACGCACAAGCCCTTTATCAATTAACGCTAGCAGGATACGCTGTGAATAAATTAATCCGAAAGTACGATCCATATTGCGCTTCATATTCTCTGGGAATACCGTTAAGTTTTTCACAATGTTACCGAAGCGGTTAAGCATATAGTTCAGTGTGATCGTTGCATCTGGAAGGATGACGCGCTCTGCAGAGGAATGAGAGATATCACGCTCATGCCATAATGCTACATTTTCAAAAGCTGTCATCATATAACCACGCATCAGGCGGGCCATACCTGTCATATTTTCAGAACCGATCGGATTACGTTTATGCGGCATGGCAGAAGAACCTTTTTGTCCTTTACCAAATGCTTCTTCTACTTCACGTGTTTCTGATTTTTGAAGACCACGGATTTCTGTTGCGAATTTCTCGATGGATGTCGCGATTAATGCCAATGTACTCATATATTGAGCATGGCGATCACGCTGCAATGTCTGTGTTGAAATTGGAGCAGCAGCTAACCCAAGCTTTTCACATACATATGCCTCAACCTTTGGATCAATATTGGCATACGTACCAACAGCTCCGCTCATTTTTCCTGTTTCAATCGTCTTTGCAGCCGCTTCAAAACGTTCCAAGTTGCGTTGCATTTCCTGGTACCAAAGAGCAAGCTTCAAGCCAAATGTCGTTGGCTCTGCATGTACACCGTGCGTCCGTCCCATCATCACTGTGTATTTATGCTCCAGCGCCTTCTCACGGATGATGTCGATAAAATTGTGCAGATCTTTACGCAAAATATTATTTGCTTGTTTAATCAAATAAGACAGGGCTGTATCTACCACATCCGTAGAAGTTAAACCGTAGTGCACCCATTTGCGCTCCTCACCAAGTGTTTCAGATACAGCACGTGTGAATGCTACTACATCATGACGCGTCTCCTGCTCAATTTCATAAATGCGGTTAACATCAAAAGACGCATTCTCGCGGATTTTCTTTACATCTTCTTTTGGAATGTCCCCAATTTCTGCCCAAGCCTCACACGCAAGGATTTCCACTTCCAGCCATGCTTGGTATTTATTCTGCTCCGTCCAAATAGCACCCATTTCAGGTCTTGTATAACGTTCAATCATTTATTATTTCTCCTTCTGCTCTGACCAAATGCCAGAATCCTCGATTTGTTGTAAAGTTGTATTCACATCTTCCGTCATTATTGTAACATGACCCATTTTACGATTCACTTTCGCCTCTGCTTTCCCATACAAGTGAATAGACCAATCAGGATATTTAGAAATAGAATTTGTTAGTGGCATGACATGTTGTCCGAGTACATTTACCATGATTGTAGATGCCCAAAGCTTTGGCTTGCGCAGCGGCCAGCCGCATACAGCCCGGATATGCTGTGTAAATTGAGAAATATTGCATGCTTCTATGGAATAATGTCCAGAGTTATGAGGTCTCGGAGCAAGTTCGTTAATGACGATTTCCCCGTCCTCCAGTACAAACATCTCTACAGCCAATGTGCCTACCAAATTAAGATAATCCGCAATTTTCGCTGCTTCTTTTTCTGCGAGTGCTGCTGTTTTCCCTTCTATGCGGGCCGGCACGATCGTTTCATGCAGTATATGGTTAACATGAATATTTTCACCTACCGGCAGACAGCAAGTATCTCCGTTGCCATTACGCTGGACAATAACAGAAATTTCTTTTGTAAATGGGACAAAACCCTCAGCAATACAAACAGAATGCTCCAATAGCTCCTTTGCCATCGAAAGATCCTCTTTACTTTTCAATAGCTGCTGTCCTTTTCCGTCATAGCCGCCACGTGCCGTTTTCACGATACAAGGAAAACCGACTTCCTCAATCTTTTCAGCAAGTTCCTCGTATGTATGCGCTACGATATAAGGGGCAACTGGACATCCTGCTTCCACAATGGCTGCTTTCTCCGTTACACGATTTTGTGTGATACGGACAAGCTCGGCTCCTTGAGGTACATAAGCAATTTCCGTTAAACGCTTCAGCCCTTCGTAATCAATATTTTCAAATTCATACGTAATTACATCACTTACTTCTGCTAATTCTTCCAGAGCTGCCTCATCATCATACGGAGCCACAATACGAATATCTGCCACTTGACCGCACGGCGAATCCATTGTCGGTTCCAATACGGCAATTTTAAAGCCTGCTTCCTTTGCAGCGACCGCCATCATCCTTCCAAGCTGACCGCCGCCGATGATGCCAATAGTTTGACCCGGATAAATCATTTTCATCACAACAAGTCACCCGAACTTTCCAAAACCTGCTGCTTTGTCGCTTCACGACGAGCCGTAAGCTTTTCTGCCAATTGTGTATCGGTCGTTGATAATATTTGTGCTGCCAGCAGGCCTGCATTTGTTGCCCCTGCCTTGCCAATAGCTACAGTAGCTACAGGTACGCCTCCTGGCATTTGTACGATGGAAAGAAGGGAATCCAGTCCATTTAACGCACGCGATTGTACAGGTACACCAATTACCGGCAATGTTGTTTTTGCTGCTACCATTCCAGGCAGATGGGCTGCTCCCCCCGCGCCGGCAATGATGACGTGCAAACCACGGCTTCGAGCTTGTTCTGCATATTCAAACATTAAATCTGGTGTACGATGTGCGGAAACTACTTTTTTCTCATATGCCACTTCTAGTTCATCTAAAATATCACATGCATGCTTCATTGTTTCCCAGTCACTGGAACTACCCATAATAACACCAATTTTTGGATCCATGAATTCGCTCTCCTTTTCAACAACTATTCCTTATTTTCAAAACAACTATAAAAGTCCCCAAATAAACTACTTTCTAAGCATGAGAAAGCAATCTACTTGAGGACTCAATTTAAAGGAATATGCAGATGAAAGCATCTAAGGTCACATCCTTTTCTCAATCATTCCAAAAGTTGCTTTCCCTGCATAGTCCGGTGTTTACGGTACCGGGTAGAAACACTGGAGCCATATTCTCCAGCATATATGTAGGGATCGAATTTCTTTACCTGTTCACATTTTAACAAGGGTTCGAGAGAAAATCAACGGTAAAATGCGAACGTTAAATTTTCAGAAAATGATATTGTTCGGTTTTTAGGTATTTTCCTTCATTTATTCGATAGGAATACCTTTAAATTGTATTTTTTGGCGCAAATATGAGGGTTCCCCGTCAACCATCTCGAAGACAGGTTCCTCTTTCCGTCCAAACGGCATATAACCATCCTTTTTCATTCTTTCTAAACACTGCTCGATTGTTTCCTCTTCTTGCACTTCATACCATACTTGTTTCTTAGCCAAAAATTTTGTTCCTCCTCTTTAAAAGGTTTCTATTACTATAGCATGGATCGATTGTTTATTTAAAATGCACCATATAAAAATTGTGAACGATTCGACAAATTGCATCTGGTAAAATGCACCATGCAAAAAAGCGGTGCTACAAGTTAACTTATAGCACCGCCCGCTCATTATTGGACAATCTCCATATTTTCAATGTACCGATAAACTTCTTCAAACGACATTTCTTGATCTTCTACAATTACACCATATTGGAGGTTGCCTTCTGTCCATTGAATATAGCGGAAATTTTTCATATCTATCTGCTCGCCGTCTACGCCGCGAATTTTTATTTTTTCCGCTCCTATATCTGCCCCAAGATCTCCGGCCTCTTCTGATGATGTAAGTACAGACAAGGTAAAGGCGGGCTCATCATTCACATTATAATTAAAAGCGAACTCCGGACGGCTTTCTACCTTCATATCCTCCACGGATCTTAATGTTACTCCCTCTTCTTCTTTAAATACTAGGAAAGAACCTAATGCCGCTTTCGCTTCTTCTGTTGAGGATTCCTTTGGCCCGTAGCTATCTGCATCCATCTTTTCAACCACTGCCCCCTCCGGAACATCCAGTACAAATAAAGAATCTTCTATCTCGGGCTCCATGTTTACTTTTGTATATTCAGTCGTTACTGTTAGACCTCCACCTGTGGAGATAGTTTTTAAAGTCATCCAGTTTTCCTTATCAATCCATACTTCCATGTCACCCATCATTTGATTTTCCTTGTCAGCTTTCGCAGCAATATGATAGGTCTTACGCCCAGCGACCGTCTCCTCACCTTTCATTTCAATTTTATGAGTGTCTCCTATTAGCTCCAGCAACGTATCTGCCTGCTGTTTTGGCGTCTGCTGCGCAAGATATTCCGCAGTATCCCCCTCATATTCGAAGATTTGGATACTGTTTGCCGGTACATCCAGCATCACTATTTTTTCTCCGTCATTTATCGTAATATATTCTTCACCATTTGATCCTGTCAGCTCTATCCGGCGCTTTCCATCCTTGACCCATTCCTTTATATAAGATACGCCTTCCTCTCCCATATCCATCTTATATTCACCATAGTAGCTCTTTACTTCTGTTGTATCCTGCAAAGCCTGGTCGACAATTTCCTGCGGCGTATAAGTCTCTTCCATGTTGCATGCCGTTAACGCCAATGTTAAAGCCAATGCGGCTGAATAAATCACTTTTTTCATTTACTCTCTCCTCGCCGGCAGCCAGCAAATAATTGCTGTGCCCTTTTTTAATTCTGAAATAACCGTAATTTTTCCATGATGTTTCTCAATAATTTGTTTTGCTATACTTAAACCGAGTCCAGCACCTTTTTGTGCATTTTTATTTCTGGACTGATCCACTTGATAAAGCGGTTCAAAAAGCCTGCTGCACTCCTCCAAAGGAATACCGTCCCCGCTGTTTTGGACAACTAGATAGATCCCTTCCTTCTCGGTTAAGGAGGATTGGACAAATGAATAGCACCAAGGTGGAACATGAGGCAATTCAAAGGCGCCTATTCCGATAGATCCCCCTGCCTCTGTATAGGTCCAGGCATTCGACACAAGATTATCCACTACACGTACTAGCTGTTCCGGATGAACGTCATACATTTTCTCCACATGAAGAAATGTGTCTGCCAGTAACCCCTTCTCCTTGCATACCTGTTCATAATCAGAAAGCAGCATCTCAAAAAATTCTGCACCATCTACTGTTACACGCTTTATTTCATACGTAGGGGACTGCAATAAGGTATACATCATTAAATCATCCAGCATACGTTTCATATAGTCAGCCTTTGAAAAGATAACCTGCAAATACTCCCGGCGCTCTGTATCGCTTAAATGGCTGTTGCCTAATCCTTCTGCGTAGGCCTGAATCGATGTCAACGGGGTTTTTAAATCATGGGATAAGCTTGCGATCATGAACTCCTTCTGCCGCTGTTCTTCCTCCAGCTGTCTTCTGGCATGTTCAATTTCGAGCTGCATTGTTTTAAAGCTCCAAGCAAGTTCTCCAAGTTCATCCTTTTGATGGTATAGATCCGACTTCACCATTTTTCCCTTCGCATAGGCGCGCATTTGGTACATCAGCTCTTTGACAGGTTTATTTAATCGTTTATTCAGGAAATAAATCACCGCTCCATAAATGATAGCCAATAGGCCCAACAGTCCTGCACCTACTAAATAAGAACGATTATTTACCATCTCTATCCATTCCGTACGCAGGAATTTCACTTTATAAATACCGACCATTTCATTCTTGCTATATACCGGCTCCTTATAAACAAAAGACTGGTAGCTCTGCTGGAATTCATACAGGTCTTTTAATAGACGTTCTTTTACTTCTAAATTCCCCTTTTTATTGAAAGGGTTAGAGGAGTAATAGATTTCTCCCTTGGCCGAATATAAAGTAATTTCCAGCTGTTCAGACGCAGCTTCTTCTAATGGCTCAAATGAAGCGCCTGCCCCATACAGTTTAGGATTCTGCAATATTTTTTTTAGTTCGTTTAATTCAACGCGATTTTCGAAATACTCTTCTACCATTTTGTCCTGATAATAGGCATTGATGGATACGTAAAGGCCATATCCGCCTGCCAGGGGCAAAAGCATGACTAATAAATAAGTAAGCAACAGCCAAGTCTTGATCTTCAAAGTTCCTCACCTATAAATCGATATCCCTTTCCCCATATTGTTTGGATAAAATAAGGCTGCTTCACAGGGTCCTTTAACTTTTCCCGCAAGCCTTTTATATGGACCGTTACCGTATGCTGTTCATCAAGCTCAGGCTGTTGCCAAACATGCGTATACAGCTCCTCCTTCGTAAACAATCTATATGGATGTTGGGTAAAGACCTTTAGCAAGGCATATTCCTTCTGGGTTAGGTTAATTTCTATATTCTTATGGAAAACTTGTTCCCTCTTATAATTGATACGCAGCCCATGAGAGAACTGGACAACTTCTTCTGTAGTCTTTACTTTGTTATAACGCCCCCAGCGCCGGAGTTGGGATGCAATCCGTGCCTTTAACTCTTCTAGGGAAAACGGCTTTGTTAAGTAGTCATCGGCTCCCTGCAGCCCTTCCACTTTATCCATCTCCCTATTTTTCGCACTAATCATGATGATGGGAATATCACTTTGAAGCCGAATATGCTCCGTCAGCTTGAGTCCGTTCATTTCTGGTAACATCCAATCTACCAGTACTAAATCAAACTTCCCAGCCTGAAAGTCTTCGAGCCCTTCTATTCCCGTCGTTGCCCATGTGACGTTATAGTTTGCCTTCGTAAGTGTATCCTTGATTATGCGTGCGATTTCACGATCATCCTCAACGAGTAGAATACTGCCTTCCATATTGTCGCCCCCTATCAATAACTATAGCAATGATTACCAGTGCCCTTCTGAACTTTATAAATTCTTTATTTTTAAGGATACGGCATATTGGAAAATTGGGGAAGAAGGGGAAAAGAGGAACATTGAAAAAGGGGGGTATCATTTTAGATGGATCGCTGGAGTGTAATAAAATGCATATATTTTGCCTTTTAGCGAGAAAGAGAGTTTTGTTAAAAGAAAGGATAAAGGAAAATGAATGATGGAGAGATGTTGGTTGTCTAGTAATGAGGTACTTCGTTAAGGATTTCCTGCTTTCCTGTTAGGAAATTAGATTTTTATGTATATATTGAGTTTTTCAGTGGTGTTTACTGATTAGCTAGAGGGCTTTTTCTATATAAAAAAACCAATCTGTTTAGATTGGGGTATACTTGCGAAGCAATGTCCTACTCTCAAAGGGGGCGCCCCCAACTACCATCGGCGCCACTTTCGCAGCACGATGACCGGCGAATGACCGCGTGATCTGCGTTCGCTCTTTCCGTCACGTACAAAGTACGTTCCTTCTTTCGCTTCCTTGGTTCCTTGCCCTTCTTGGTCCTCCCACAGCTCGGGGATTTCGTATCCTATGTTTTTGAGTCCCTTAGATAAAATGAAATCTTCGTTTTATGCGCCGCGCTCACCTTCGGTGTTTGGTTGTTGGGAGCTTTTTTGGCAATAAAAAAACTCAACCTCTACAGGCTGAGTCTGATTGCGAAGCGATGT